>JBBINW010000044.1:0-42081 GCA_037443665.1 Betaproteobacteria bacterium | reverse complement strand
GGTTGATGGGAAAGGGCAACTCGGGCCGGCGGCGGAGGAACTTCAGCCTAGCGAACTCGCGTCGAGGCTCGTCGAGGTCGGCATCCCGGGTGCGCCCTCGTCATGGCGCTACGCAAAACGACGCACTTGCAAAGAAATGTAGCTGTCACTGGCACGCCGCAGCCGCTCGGTTCAATCGATGACGTTGTCATCTCACCCCAGAGGCTTCCTCATGCGCACATCGATGCTTAAGCGCTGTACTGCATTGGCCGTCGCTGCTTCGATCGTTCCACCTGTCTGGGCGATGCCGCCCGGGTGGCAGGGTGATCGAGAGCAAGATCAGGATCGCGAGCCGGCGCTGACCCTTGCGACCTCGACAAACTCGGTCGGCGCGCGCGCGGCGCGCGACCCGTCACGATTCCATCGCCTCTCCACCGCGGCAAAGATCGCCTTGCTCCGACAAAAGGTGAAGTACGTCTTCGTGCTGTTCCAGGAGAACCGCTCGTTCGACCACTACTTCGGAACCTACCCGGGTGCGAACGGTCTCTTCTCGACCTTCGAGGGCGCCGACCCGTCGAACTCGTACTCGCAGCCCGCATCGAAGCTCGGCAGCTTCAACTCGGTGATCCAGGACACCAACGGCAGCTTCAAGACCATCTCGCCGTTCCTGATCCCGCGCGCCATCGTGAACCAGGCCGGGGCGACGGTTCAGCTCTATCCCGAAGACACGTATTCGGTGGACCACAGCCATTCCGGCTATCAGCGCGATTTCCACTACGACGCCGCCACCAAGTCGCATCCGCTGAACGACGGCTACCCGCTGGATCAGGAAGGGCTGCATTTCGCGGGTGATACGTCCGACCCATCGACCGTGGTCAACGGCAGCAACGTGACGCCGACGGCCAAGCCGTCGCTGCAGTCCAAGCAGAAGGCCGAGGTTGTGATCTCGCACATCGACTGCGACACGATTCCCTTCCTGTGGCAGTACGCCGACCGCTTCACGCTGCTCGACAACATGCACCAGACCGCGACCGGGCCGTCGACTCCCAACGCGATCGCGATGATCGCGGGGCAGGTCGGCGACACGCAGTGGGTCAAGCATCCGGAGCAGGCCGACCCGACCGGCCAGACCCTGCCCAACCTGACCGACTCGGCGCCGTTCCCCGGCAGCGTGAAGGACACTGCCGCGATCCAGCCGCCGTACGGACCGGACGAGGCGACCAACGGCAATTCGCCGACCGGGCCCTTCACGTCGCGCACGCCGCAGGTGAATCTCACCTTCGCCACCCAGATGCTCTCCTTCGCCGGCAAGGACATCGGCACCGTGGTCACTTCCGACCAGCACATGACCAGCGATCTGGCCGACGTCGCCAACGACATTCAGGTGATCGCGAAGAAAAACCCCAGCGTGGACTGGGGCTGGTACCAGCAGGGCTTCGGGCCCGAACCTTTCGACGGCACGCCGATCTCCGAGAACGGCAAGGGATTCGTCTATGCGGCGGCGCCTGAGCATGCCTCATACATCATTCACCACAACGGCCCTGAGTATTTCGGTTACCTGAGTGACAACCCGGTACTACTCGCGCATCAGCACGGGTTGCAGCAGTTCTACACCGACGTGGCCAACCGCAAGCTCAACCCCAAGGGTGGCGTGTACTACATCCGTGGCGGCTACTACAACAACGACGGCCTCACCCCCATCGACCCGAACCCGACGGTGAAGCTGTCCACTCCGGGCAACGACGATCACCCCAACTACTCCGACGCACAGATCTCGGAGGCCCTGGTGGCCGACTCGGTCAACTCGATCGTGAACAGTCCGTACTGGCCCGAAAGCGCCATCATCATCACCTACGACGAATCCGATGGCCTGTACGACCACCAGCCCGAAAGGTTCCGCACCTATGGCCCCGATGGCCTGCCTGAGACCGGCGGCCCGCGGATCCCGACGATCGTGATCTCGCCCTACTCCGCCGCCCACACCGTCAGCCATGTCTACAGCGAGCACAGCTCGGTCATCAAGTTCGTCAACGAGCTGTTCGGGCTCGTGCCGCTGGCCGAGCTGCCCGACGAGAAGGCGGCGCTCGAGGCGGGCGCGAGCAATCCGGCCTTCAACGGACCGAACGGGCCCCAGACGCACCTCGGGCCGGCCGACGCCGGGGTGCACATGGGCGACCTGCTGGAAGCCTTCGACAACGACCGCCTGCTTGGCTTCGAGAGGCCACTGTCGCGCCAATACGCGCTGATCGACGCCAGCGCGATCAAGGCCCTCCCGCACTACGGCAATCAGGCCTGCACGGCCTTGAACATCACGCCGACCGACTACCCCCACGGCTACGGCTTCGGCATGGAGTCTGACCCGCCACCGCTAGACTTCAACCCGCGCCCGACGCAAAGCCCAGGGGTACCGTACCTGAACACCAACAACAACACGGGCGGGACCTCCACCGGCCCGTGGCCGAATTGAGTTCGTCTGCGCGATCGGGTTGGGGGTCGCCGGCCACGGCGGCCCCTGCTTCTTTCAGCTTCCAGCGAAGGGGGTAGCCAAGAGATGAAGGCATCGGCATTGAAGACAGCGATGCCGCGTCTGCTGCCGTGGCTGTGCGCTGGCGTGCTGGTGATCGCGGCGGCGCTGGCACGGGCCGACACGCTCGATCAGGTGCGGGCGCGTGGGCATCTGAGGTGCGGCGTCGTAGTCGGGGCGGAGGACTGGAACAAGGTCGATCTGCACGGGCCGCTGGCACCACTGGACGCCGCGATCTGTGCGGCAGTGGCCGTGGCCGCCCTCGGACCCAAGGCTCAGGTCGACCTCGCGCGCTACGCCGGCGAGCAGGATGCCGAGGCTGCGCTGCAGCACAGCGAGGTCGATGTCGCCGTCGGGGTCACGCCCGGCGTCACGCCCCTGATGCACTACCGAATCGAATTCGGGCCGCCTGTCTTCTACGATGCCCAGGGCTTCCTGGTCAGGCGCGATGCCCAGATCAGGTCTGTCCATGACCTGGGCGGCAAGGCCGTCTGCTACATCGAGGGCACCGACCTGGAGCGCACGCTTCAGGCCCGCACTATTGCGGCAGGCATTCCGCTGGTCCCGATGCCGTTTCAGGAGCAGGGCGAGATGGATGACGGGCTACTGGCGGGCCACTGCCAGGCGATCAGCGCCGACCTCTCCAAGCTCGCGGCCACCCGAGCCGGGTTCCACCACCCCGAGAAATTCCAGTTGCTGTCCGACACGCTGACGCTGCAGCCCGTCGCACCCGCCTACCGTCAGGGCGATCCTCGCTGGGGCGCGATCGTCGACTGGACGGTTCATTCTCTGGTCCTGGCCGAGTCGCTGGGACTGACCAAGGACTCGGTGCATCGGGCCGCCGGCGATGACCCGGTCGTCCAAAGGCTGGTCGGGGCCGATTGGGCGACAGCCAGTGCACTTGGCCTGGCCAAGGACTGGGCGGCACAGGTGGTCGGGGCCATGGGCAACTACGGCGAAATCTACGAGGCGACGGTGGGCGCCCGAGCCAACCTGAATCTGCCGCGTGGGCTGAACGCGCTATGGACAGAAGGCGGGTTGATGCATGCGCTGCCGGTGCAGTGAGCCGGAATCAGGAAGAAGTCTTCGGTCCGGGGTCTTGACGGCGCTCGGTATCGCAGATGGCTCCGGGCTGCGGCTTCAAGTCGATGCGCGCGCCGGCTCGGGATGGGCCGTTCCCGATCGATCTTCTGGCGCATTCGAGCTTCCATCATGCATCACCTCGAGGTAGGCATGTTCCAGCGAGACACGCTGCAGGCTGACCGAAGATGCGCCGACACCGCCGAGGTCGCGCACGAGTTCCTCGAGAGAGATCTGGTGCGGCAGCAGGCAGGCAACCCGTCCCGCGTAGTGCCGGATGCCCCATCCCAGCGAGGCAGCGCGCGATTCGACGGTAAGCGAATCCGGCGCCTCGACCAGCGCGACCGCCCGCGCCGGGACCAGCGACAGAAGCTCGGCGACCGTTCCCTCCTCGGCGATGCGACCGTCCTTCATGATGCCGATGCGAGAGCAGAGTTGCTCGGCCTCGTCGAGGTGGTGGGTCGTCAGCAGGATGGTCATGCCGGAGCGCTTCAGCGCCTCGATCGTCTCCCAGAGCTCGTGGCGAGCCTCGACGTCGACGGCCGAGGTGGGTTCGTCGAGGACGACGACGGCTGGCGAGTGCACGATCGCGACTGCAATGTTCAGGCGCCGCTGCCACCCACCCGAGAGCGCGGCCACCGGTGTCTGCGCGAAGGGCTCGAGGCCGAAGAGCTGCATCAACTCGCCGACGCGTCGGGCCGCCTCGGCGCGACGCAGACCGTACAGTTCAGCGAAGAAACGCAGGTTCTCCGCCGGATAGAGGTCGCGGTACAGCGCGATCTCCTGCGGGCAAACGCCGATGGCGGTGCGAGCCACCCGGGCCGCCGGCTTGCCGTCGATCTCGACGCCGCCACTGTCCGGGTCGAGCAGGTCGCACAGGATGTTGATGGCGGTCGACTTGCCCGATCCGTTCGGGCCCAGCAGTCCGTAGACCTCGGCGCGCCCGACTGCGAAGTCCAGGTGCTGCAACACCCGCTTGTCGCCGAAGGCCTTGCTGACATCGGCGAAGCGCAAGGTACTCACGAGTGCTTCTCCTCGACGAGCATGCGCCGGTACGAGGCGATGCCCAGCGCCAGAGAGGCCAGGGCGAACGCCGCGAGGAACACGAGGCTGGCCCACAGGTCCGACCACCCCAGCCCGCGCCCGGCAACACCCTTCAGCGCCTCGTTCATGTGGAACACCGGATCGAACCACGCGATCTGGAGCAGGAACCGCGGCATCAGCGAGACGGGAAACCAGGTTCCGGCGAGCACCAGCAGCGGCACGCCGAAGGCCGCCACGGGACCGTTGACGTCCTCGGCCCGCTTGGCGAAGCGGGCGCCGAAGAAGAAACCGAGCCCGACGAAGGCGAACACAGAGAGCGCGACGATCGCCACGCCCAGCGAAACGTCGCCGCGGAAGTGGGCGCCCATCGCGAAGGCGATGCCATAGACGATCACGGTCTGGAACAGGGCCACCACCGACAGCGCCAGCACGATGCCAAGGAAGTACGCCACCGGGCTCAGGGGCGAGACGAGCAGCCGCCGCAGCGTGCGTCGCTCGCGTTCGGCGACGATGATCGACACCGTGCCGCCGAGGCAACTGAAGAACAGGGCCGCGCCGATGAGAATGCCCGCCGGCGTCGTGTCCCATGTCCCGCCGCCGGGCATCGTCGGGTTCCTGGCGTAGATCGTTCCGAACAGCAAGAGCATCAGGGCCGGAAACGCCGCCCAGAAGATCAAGGTCCGGCGCTGGCGCATGTACTCGATCAGGATGCGCCGCGAGATGCCCACGGTCTGCTGAAGCACCAGCCTGCCGCCCGTTGACCGGACACGCTGTTCACAAGTTTCGATCATATACAGATGGAATCCGCCCGCGCGCTATCGCGCAACGCTGGAATGGTCGCAGCCACCCGGCAAGCAACCATTGATCTCCGTCATCCGACGTCCAGGCGGCGCCGGCGACCGCGCTCAGGCTTCGTGCCTACAGGTCGCAACCGAAAGTGAACAGCAGGCTGCGGCGTGCCAGAACGTTGACAAGCAGGGGTCCAGCGACCGAGGGTCCGGCCGTGTCGGTCACCGGCGTCCGGTTCTCGACGTTGCTGACCTGAATCGCAAGGCGAGAGTGACGGACGCCGAGCAGGTCGTCGACGGTCCGCGCCAGCGTCAGGTTCGTGTAGGAATACGACGGGACCTAGAAGTTGGGCCCGTCTGCACTGCCGTTCTTGCCCTGGTATTCGCCGCCGACGAACTTCGTGATCAGACTGCCGCTCCACGGGCCTAGACTGTAGAGCGTGCCCAGCAGCCCGAGATACGACGGCGCCAGCGGGATCGTGCGCCGGCCTTCTGCGGCGAGTTCGGGCCCGTGACGCCAGAGTTCTGGTACTGGGCACGGATCAGGCTGTACTGGGCCAGCGCGTTGAAGCCACCGCCGAGCCGGGCGCTGCCTTCGAACTCGACGCCGCGGTAGAGCACGTCGCCGTTGTTGAGGTACTCGGTCGTGCTTCCGCTCGGGCCGCTGACCGTGGCCGACGAGAAGTAGTTCTTCAGGTCGATCGTGTAGGCGTCGACGGTGACGTCGACCGCACCCGCCTTGCGCGTGTAGCCAGCCTGAAGCGCGCGCGACGTCTCGGGCTCGGCTTGGTTGTTCGCCGCTGGTGACGTGGTGTAGAAGAAGCTCTGGTTCGGCACCAGCGCGCCAGTCGACCATTGGACGTAGGCCTGCGACTGCCGATCGAAGGCGTAGCGCGCGTCGATAGTGGGCAGCGTGCTGCCGACGCTGCGCCCGATCTCGCCGCCCGCGCCGGGCAACGAATTCGGCACGACGCTGGGGTCGAATCCACGCCGCACGCGCTGGTAGCGCAGGCCGCCGCGCAGCGTGAGCCCATGGCTCGTCGTCCACTCGTACTCGGCGAACGGCTGTTCGGTATGCAGCGTGCTCGTGTAGTCGAACAGCGTCGGTGAATTGGCGGTCTTGTTGATGTTGTATTCGGCGCCGGTCGTCAGGTCCTCGGCCAGCCGGTAGTAGGTCTGGCGGCTGCGCTCGATCCATAGTCCGCCGCGAAAGGTGCCGATGCCGTCGGCATGTTCGGCTTGCACGATGTTGCCCCAGGAGCGGTACGCCTCGTTGCTCAGGCGGCCGGCGATGTCGGTGGCGGGCACGCCGAAGCCGCTGCCGACCGGCGACGAGGTCGCCGACGATGCATCCCCCTTCAGGCTCAGACCCACGTTGGCATCCACGTTGGCATACGAATAGGTGTACACCGTCTCGGTGAACCGCCAGCCACGAACGGCCCCGAATTGCCAGCGCAGGTAGCCGAAGTCGGTATGGCGGTTCGTGTCGGCGCAGCCGTAGTAGCTCGGCACGCCCGGCGCGTCGGTGAACCCGAATCTGGACCCGAATTGAGCCAGCTGCGCCGTCGTCACGCTCGGCGGGTTGTCGAAGTGGCAGCGGTCGTACGAAACCAGCGCGGTCAGCCGCGAATCGCCCAGACGCGTTTCCGTCTTCAGCAGCAGGTCGTCCTTGCGGCCGTTGGCGTCGCTCATCGCGCCGTCGCTCTGCATGTGGTCGACGTTGACGAGCACGCCGGTCTGGCCGTCGGCCGTCGGCCGTGCCGTGTTCAGCCGGAACCCGGCCTGGCCGGTTGCGAACGTGCCGTACGCGCCGTAGACGCGGACCCCGGCACCGGCGGGAATCTGCACCGTCGCGATCTGGATCGAGCCGCCGATGGTGGCGTAGCCAAGGTCGGTGGCGCTACCCGGGCTGCGGTCGATCACGAGGTGGTCGATCGTGGCCGCGGGGAAGACCGAGGTCGAGTGGTGCGAGAAGCCGTCTGGGTCCTGGAACGGAATGCCGTCCAGCGTGACGTTGAACTGGCCGTCGGCGAACCCGCGAAGACTCATATTCTTCGCCGCGTCGAAGCCGATGCCGTTCGGCGTGCGGCTGATGAAGCTGGGCGTCAGCGTGGCAAGGGTGCCGAAATCCGAGAACGGCGTCGCGATCTCGGCGATGGCCTGCGAGGTGAGCTGGCTCTACGGGCTGCTGCGATCAAGGGTGATCGTGGTCAGCGCCGGATCGTGCCTCTCGGTGGCACCGGTGACGGTGACGGTCTGTGCCGCTGGAGCAGACGCATCGCCCCAGGCGACGCCCGCCGACAGCAGCAGGCCGAGCGCGAAGGTGCTCTGGGCGCGCGGGCGTTGATGGCGCCCGGAATGTTCGGGCCGTGAAGGCAAGGAAAGTGTCGAGTCGATCAGGAGGAAGCGGCCGCTGCGGCGATTCGGCTCGCAGCGGCCGCAGTGGATCCAGAGTCGCGCACTGGCTGCGCGAAGCCCCGGCCGCGTCCGCCCACGCGGGTGCTCAGTCGTCGTCGCGATTCGGCTTGCGGACCACCGCAGCGGCTGTCGCCACCGTCGGCCCCTTCTTCCCCGCGCGCCCCCCGTTGGCGGGGTACGCGCGGCCTCCCATCAGGCCGTCCCAAAGCACCATGTTGTAGGCCACCGCATCGACGCGGTCCTCTGCGCTGAAGTCGAAGCCCTGCGTTTTCGCGATCCAGTAGTCAGCCTTGCGTGCGGGCTTGGCTGCTGCCGCGTACACGGTGCCGGCAGGCAGGGGCAGCGCCGTGGTCTTCAGGAGGCTCGATGCGGTCGCGGTGAAGCTCCAGCTCGTCTGCGCCAGGTCGAACACCTCGGCCATCGGGCGCTGGTGGGCATCGAAGGTACCCAGGTGGTCGATGCCCAGCACGTCGGAGATCGTGCGCAGCACGTTGACCGTCGTGTAATGCTTGCTGACGACCGCGCCCTTCTTCACGTAAGGCCCGACGACGTAGGCGGTGCTGCGATGCGCGTCGACGTGGTCGGGCCCGTCCTGCGCGTCGTCCTCGACGACGAAGATGAGCGTGTTGCCGGCATAGGGGCTGTCAGCCACCGCCTGCACCAGGCGACCGACGGCGTAGTCGTTGTCGGCGACCTGGATGTCAGGCGCATTGACACCGTCGATTGCGGCACCGTAGCTGCCCGTGTGGTCGTTCATCAAGCGCACCAGGCTCAGGTTCGGCAACTGGCCGTTGGCGACGTAGCCGGCGAATTCGCGCTCCCACTCGCGCTCGCGGTAGAAGTCCGGGAACGAGTCGTCGAAGCCGCGGAAGTACGGGTCGGTGAGCGGCAGCAACTCCGGGTTGGCGCTGTACGCCACGGGCAGGTTCTTGGAAGCCGGGTCCCGCTCCAGCGGGATCTGAAGCGCGGCGTAGGGTGTGCCGACGAGGCGGTACCGCGTCAGGTCGATGAAGAAGCCGTAGTTGCGCACCGACTTGCCGGCGCGCAACGCGGCGCTCCAGAGGTAGCCCTGCTGCATTTGCCCGTCGGGGCCGTCGGGCGCGGCGACGTTGGCGGTGCCAGGCAGCGTGTCTGCGTCGAGGGCCGCCGAAAGCGGATTCGCTGCGATACGCGCCGCGCCGCTCAGGCCGACGTTGACGTTGCGGTTCGTGCCTTCCCAGTCGTAAGAACCGCCGCCCCCGTTGGCGGCGTAGTTCGGCGGCAGCATCTTCGCGCCGGCGTCGGATTCGCGGGCGGCGGTGCTCCAGGGCCAGCCGTTGCCGCTGACATCGCCGGTGTCATAGAAGTTGTCCAGCGTCACGAAATTGCCCGCCATGGCGTGCAGGTTGGGCGTCGTGGTCCTTGGGAACTCGGCCAGCTTCGGGCTGCCGTTGCCCTTGCCCAGGTCGCCGAGGATCTGGTCGTAGGTGCGGTTTTCCTTGACGATGTAGATGACGTGCTGGATGTTCTGCCGCAGCGCTGCCATCGTCCGTGCGGCATCGCGGTCGACCTGGCGGTCGAAGCCGTTGTTGTCGGCGACGACCTCGGTCAGCCGCCGGAGCTGCTCCGGACTCGGCACCGGAAGGCTCAGCAATGCCGAGCCGGTGAGATTCAGCACGTACTGGTTGGGCGCGAACTGCACCTGCGATCCCGGCACCGGGCACGGCACGGTCTCGTAGCCGAGGCAGTTGCCCGGGTTCGGGCCGGGCACGGTCTTGGCGTTGCTGATGTACAGCGTCTGGCCGTCGGCGCTGACGCGCACATCGGACGGACTCCACCCGGTCGGAATCAAGCCCGCGACCTTCGCCTGCCGGCCCCGCAGCGGGATCACGGCAACCGCATTCGTGCCACGATTGGCGACATACAGCGCGTTGCCATCGGGCGAAAGCGCCAGGCCGTCGGGCGACGCGCCCTTGTACCGCGCTTCGCTGGCCGGCAGCAGGCCGGGCGGGACGAGGGTCGAGATCGTCGCGGTGACGGTGTTGCTGCCGGTGTCGATGACCGAGACGACGTCGGCGTTGTCGGAAGCGACGTAGAGGGTCTTCTGCACCCTGTCGAGCACCATCTTGTTCGGATTGCCTTGGACTGCGATGCGTGCCTTGACGGACGGAACCGACCCGCCGATGTCGAGGACGACGATCTCGCGATCGCGCTCGCTGCTGACATAGGCCATCTGGTTGCCGACGATGGCGATCGAATTCGGATATTCGCCGCCCGCGACGCCGCTGGCGCCGCCGCTCTTGCCTGGGCGCAGGTCCTGCTCGGCCAGCGCCAGTCGGTGCACCAGGTCGACCACCGTCACCGAGTCGTTGTAGCGATTGGCCACGAGCGCGCGCTTGCCGTCGGCGGTGACGGCGATGCCGGTGGCCGTGGGACCCTGCGCCAGTCCGTTGCCGGCAGCATGGCCCAACGGGATCGGCGAGCCGGACTCGGCCCATGCACCGCCCTGCAGGGCAAAGACGTGGACGTTGTCCTCGCCGGCACCCGGCACGTAGAACGACTTGCCGTCGGGGGCGAAGACGATGCCCACGTAGCTGTTGGAGACCTGCAGCACCTGCTTCTGCTTCGGCGCGCCGCGGCTGACGTCGAACACGAAGATGAACTGGGTCGAGTCGGCGGGCAGGAACTTGCCGTTCGCGTCGACGACATAGTTGTAGCCGCTGGTCAGCACGAGCAGCGTCTTGCCGTCGGGGCTCAGCGCCTCGGATTGGGCGTATCCGGCCGGCAGCGACGGCATGTCCTTCAGCCCGGGCATCAGCGGCTGGTAGACGGCGCCGCTGGCGGCGGTCGGCGTGATCCACTGGCCGCTGGGCAGGCGGGTGCGGGGTGTCGTGCCGCCGAAGCCACCGTGCGAGTCGTCGCCCGAGCCGCCGGCGTGGACCACCGAAGCGAAAGTCGCTGTTGCCACGGCCAGCGCCGTGGCGGTCAGTCTGAAGATCGGTTTCATGGTCAAGCCCCCTTGGGATGGGCAGGTCTCAAACGGAGACCGTCGTCGCGACGTCGAAGCCGACCGCGCCAAGAACCTTATGCGCGGCGCATGTACGTCTGATGACGGCATGGGCGGTTTCGGACGGAGATATCGCGGGATGTCATACGATGTCATCTCAACGCTGACCGCGCGGGCACGACCAGCGGCGACGGCGCCCGTTCGCCGATGGTACGAACCGCCGGATGCGATGTGGGACTCGCGCTGCCTTGCACCTGGAGCAGCAGCCTCGCGTCGCCGCGCACCTGGCCAACCCTTGTTCCGGCACCCATATCTCGACATCGCCGTCGCCGGCGTGCGCCACCTGCGGACGCCGTCGGCCGCCCTCGTGCTGCCGGACACCATGCAGCCATGTTGCGGTCGATGACGGGGGCCAGCCCGCTTCTGTCTGGGTTTGTCCAACCCAGCGCGCGCTCGGCATCGTGCTGACCGTGCAAGAGGCGTCTTCGTATACTGATCCGATGTCGTCGATCGTGCTCGAGGGTGTAGCCAAGTCCTGGGGCAACAGCGTCGGCCTGCACGCCATCGACCTGCGTGTCGACGGGCAGAGCTTTTGTGTGCTGCTCGGACCCTCGGGCTGCGGCAAATCGACAACCCTGCGCATCATCGCGGGCCTCGAAAGCGCTACTGCCGGCCGCGTGCATATCGGCGGGCGCGACGTGACCGACCTGCCACCGGCCGACCGCGGCATCGCGATGGTGTTCCAGAACTACGCACTGTTTCCGCACCTCAACGTGGCCGACAACATCACCTTCGGCCTCTCGGTGCGCAAGACGCCCGCGGCCGAGAGGACCAGGCGGCTGGAGGAGACGGCAGCGCTGCTGGGTCTGGGCAGCCTGCTCCAGCGCCGGCCCGGTCAGCTTTCGGGCGGTCAGCAGCAGCGCGTGGCACTGGGCCGCGCGCTCGTTGCGCAGGCCAAGGTGTGCCTGATGGACGAGCCTCTATCCAACCTCGACGCGCAGCTGCGCCAGGAGATGAGGCTCGACCTGCGCGAGCTGCAGCGCCAACTGGGCCTGACCGTCGTCTATGTCACCCACGACCAGTCCGAGGCGATGAGCATGGCCGACCAGGTCGTGCTCCTCAACCGCGGGCGCGTCGAGCAGGCAGGTGCGCCGCGTGATCTCTACGCCCGTCCAGCGACCACCTTTGCGGCCCGCTTCGTCGGTACGCCGCCGATGAACCTGGTGACGCTTGCCCAGGGTCGCGTCGCGGGTAGCGAAGTCACGGTGGGCCTCGAGGCTGCGACGCTAGGCGTGCGGCCCGAGTCGATCACGCTCGGACCCGAGCAGGGCGTGAGCGCGCTCGTTCGCAGTGTCGAATACCTGGGCGCCGACCTGGTGCTGCGCTGTGCCATCGGTACGGAGACGCTGCTGGTGCGCGCCGCGGGGCAAATTGACACAAAGCCTGGCGACACTGTGCATCTGCACTGGCGCGATCGGGACGCCCACGGATTCGACGCGGCCGGCAACCGCATCCACTGATCTTTCTTCCCCGAAAGGACGACGACGATGAAGAAGACTTCCCCGCGCTCCTTGTTCTCGCGCTGGATGGCTGGCTGCGCGCTGCTCGCCGGCGCGATGCATCCGGCGCTTGCGCAAACACCTGTGGCGGTGGATTTCTATTACCCGGTTGCCGTCGGCGGTGCCATCGCGCAGACCATAGACGGCTTCGCGCAGGACTTCATGCGCGAGAACCCGGGCATCAAGGTCACGCCGATCTATGCCGGCACCTACCAGGAGACGATCGTCAAGGCGCTGACGGCGCACAAGTCGGGCACGCCGCCGGTCACATCGGTGCTGCTGTCGACCGACATGTTCACGTTGATCGACGAGGACGCCATCGTGCCGTTCGACAACTTCGCCAAGACCGCCGAGGACAAGGCCTGGATGAGCAGTTTCTACAAGGCCTTCATGCTCAACAGCCAGACCGCCGGCAAGACCTGGGGCATCCCGTTCCAGCGCTCGACCGTGGTCATGTACTGGAACAAGGAACTGTTCAGGGCGGCAGGCCTGGACCCCGACAAGGCCCCCGCCACCTGGGCCGAGCTCAAGAGCGCCGCGACCAAGCTCACGAAGAAGGACGCCAGCGGCAACGTGACGACATGGGGAGCGGAGATCCCCTCGAGTGGCTTCCCGTACTGGCTGTTCCAGACGCTGACCACGACCAACGGCGCGATCCTGGCCAACGAGACCGGCACGCAGGTCGGGTTCGACGATCCGAAAGTGGTCGAGGCCTTGCAGTACTGGGTCGATCTGGGCAAGGCCGGCGTCCACCCGCCGGGCGTGGTCGAGTGGGGCACGACGCCGAAGGACTTCTTCGAGAAGAAGGCGGCGATCATCTTCACGACCACGGGCAACCTGACCAACGTGCGCAAGAACGCCAAGTTCGACTTCGGTGTCGGCATGATCCCGGCGCAGATGCGCCGGGGTTCGCCCACCGGCGGCGGCAACTTCTACATCTTCAAGAAGTCGACACCGGCGCAGCAAGCAGCGGCCTTCAAGTTCATCAAGTGGGTGACGCAGCCTCAGCGCGCAGCGCAGTGGAGCATGGACACCGGCTATGTCGCCACGTCGCCGGCCGCCTACGACACGCCGGCGCTGAAGAAGTACGGCGCCGAGTTTCCGCCCGCGTTAGTGGCGCGCGACCAGCTACCGTTCTCGGTGGCCGAATTCTCGACGCACGACAACCAGCACGTGACCAAGGTACTCAACGATGCCTTGCAGGCTGCTCTCACCGGCACGAAAGCGCCGGCGCAGGCGCTGAAGGACGCGCAGCAAGAAGCTGACCGGATCTTGCGCGCCTACAAGTAGGCGCGGCGCGGCTTTGGCACCGCAGCGCGACAACCCGACCAGGGCGCCGGCGCGCGCGCGGCAAGACGTGCTGCGCGCGGTGCACGCCTGGCTGTTGCTGTTGCCCGCGCTCGTGCTGCTGGTGGCCTTCACGCACTGGCCGGCGCTGTCGACGCTGATCGACAGCTTCTACTCGACGCCGCGCAACGGCCGCGCCAGCGTTTGGGTCGGACTCGAGAACTACCAGGTCATGTTCGGCGACCCGGTCTTCTGGAAGGCCGTGCGCAACAACCTGTGGTTCGCCGGCGCGACGATCCCGCTGTCGATCGGTCTGGCGCTTGCGATGGCGCTGTGGGTCAACGAACGCATTGCGGGCCGCGCGTTCCTGCGCATGGCCTACTTCACGCCGACCGTGCTGCCGATGATCGCGGTGGCCAACATCTGGCTCTTCTTCTACACGCCGCAGTACGGTCTGCTGGAGAGAATCACGGGTGCGCTCGGGCTGCCGTCGCACAACTGGCTGGGCAGCCCGTCGACCGCGCTCGGGGCCATCACGCTGGTGGCGATCTGGAAGGAGGCCGGCTTCTTCATGATCTTCTTCCTGGCAGCGATGCAGTCGCTGAACCCGAGCCTGCGCGAGGCGGCGGCGATCGAAGGCGCATCGCGCTGGTACTTCTTCAGTCGCGTGCAATGGCCGCTGCTGATGCCGACGACGCTGTTCGTGCTGGTCAACGCATTCATCAATGCCTTCCGCATGGTCGACCACCTGTTCGTGCTGACGCGCGGTGGGCCGGACAATGCGTCGACGCTGCTGCTCTATCACCTCTACGAGGTCGGCTTCAGCTTCTGGGACACGGCCTACGCCTCGGCCATCACGGTCGTGCTGGTGCTGGTGCTGGCCAGCGTGGCGCTGTTCCAGTTCTTCGTGCTCGACAAGCGTGTCCACTACAAATGAGGTGCGGCGCGCCGCAACGACTGGCGTTCAACGAACCCACCTGGATCGACACCCTCGCCGCCTGGCTGCTGGCGATGGTGTGGATCCTGCCCCTGGTTTACGCGGTCTGGACGGCATTCCATGCACCCGAGTACTCGACCCGCTTCAGCGTGCAGGCGCCGCTCACGCTCGACAACTTCCGCCGCGCCTGGGCAGCCGCTCCCTTCGCGCGCTACTTCATCAACACGATGCTGCTGGCGGGCATGATCCTTGCCACGCAACTGGTGCTGGGTACGCTGGCCGCGTATGCCTTCGCGCGCTATGAATTCCGTGGCCGCAACATCGCGTTCGCGGTGGTACTGCTGCAGCTGATGATCATGCCCGACATCCTGCTCGTCGAGAACTACAAGACGATGGCCGCGCTGGGACTGGTCGACACGCTGCTCGGAATCGGGTTGCCCTATTTCGCATCGGCCTTCGCGATCTTTCTGTTGCGCCAGACCTTCATGGGCATCCCCAAGGAGCTCGATGACGCGGCGCGGGTCGAGGGTGCCAGTGCGATGCAGACGCTGTGGCGCGTCTACGTACCGCTGGCCAGGCCGATGTACACGGCGTTCGCGCTCGTGTCGGTGAGCTTTCACTGGAACAACTTCCTGTGGCCGCTGATCGTCACCAACAGCGTGAAGGCGCGGCCGTTGACAGTTGGGCTGCAAGTCTTCTCGTCGGTCGACCAGGGTGTCGACTGGTCGATCATCACGGCCGCGACGCTGATGACCTCGGCGCCGCTGCTGGTCGCCTTCCTGCTCTTTCAGCGCCAGTTCGTGCAGAGCTTCATGCGCGCCGGCATCAAGTGATGGAACTGGTCACCTGGAACACGCAATGGTGCCGCGGCCTCGACGGCCGCGTGAGCCCCGAGCGCATCGTCGACGGCGTGCACGCGCTGGCCGACTTCGACGTACTGTGCCTGCAGGAGATCGCGCAGGGCTATGACACGATGCCGGGTGCGCCCGGCAACCAGCCGGCGCAACTGCAGGCCCTGTTGCCCGGCTACCGACTCTTTTTCGGCGCCGCGGTCGACGAATTCGCGAGCGACGGCCGGCGCCAGCGTTTCGGGAACCTGATCGCCACGCGGCTGCCGGTGGCGCGCGTGCAGCACCATGCGCTGCCCTGGCCGGCCGACCCCGGCGTCCTCAGCATGCCGCGCATGTGCACGGTGCTCACCGTGCTCGACCCGCAGATCGGGGCCGTGCGCGTGATGACCACGCACCTCGAGTACTACTCCAAGCCGCAGCGCATGGCGCAGGCCGTGGCGCTGCGGGCGCTGCACGTCGAAGCCTGTGCGCTGGCCGCCGCACCGCCGCTGGCGGGCGACCGCGAGTCGCCGTTCCAGACCAAGGTGCACACGCCACATGCCATCCTGTGCGGTGACTTCAACCTGGCTGCCAGCGACCCGGAATATGCCGCGATCCAGGCGCCCTTCTCTGGGTCACGCCTGCGCGACGCCTGGCCGCTGGTACACGGTGCGGCGCCCCACGCCGCCACCTTCCGCCTGTTCGACCGCACCTACGGTCCCGAGCCTGCCGCCTGCGATTTCGTCTTCATCAGCGACGAACTGGCAAGAAGCGTGCGCCACGTCGAGGTCGACCTGCAGACGCGCGCCTCCGACCATCAGCCGGTGCATCTGTCGCTGTAGACCATCGCGTGAAGCGGCTCGCGCAAGTCGTGGCCCGCGGCGGCAACGAACCGGGTCTTGGGGCGATTCGCGGCTTCGGCGACGAGACTTGCGCCGCGACGAATCGACGATTTGACTGCCAGGTCCCGCCCGCGACATTGGCCTGTCATCCCTGGGATCTAGAGTCCCTGCTTGATCCGTCGATGAGCCACTGGCGCGGAATCTCATGCGCATTGCATTGATCGCCGACACGCACTTGTCGAGCCGCTCGCCAGAGTGCGTCGCCAACTGGCACGCCGCGCGCCGGGCCGTCGAACGCCTCGCGCCGGACCTGACCATCCACCTCGGCGACATCACCCTCGACGGTCAGTCCCGCAGCGACGAACTCGGCTTTGCCGCCCAGCTGATGAGCCAGTGGCCGAGCGAGTGCCGATGCGTGCCCGGCAATCACGACCTCGGGGACGGGTCGGGCGAAGTGCCGCTGGAGCCGCGGCTGCTCCGCGCCTACGAGACGGCGTTCGGTCCCGACCGCTGGGCGATCAGCGCCGGCGGCTGGAAGCTGCTCGGAATCAACGCCCAGCTCTTGGGCAGCGACTCGGCCCAGGAGCGGTCGCAGTGGGACTGGCTCGAAGGCCAGGCCGAGGGCCTCGGAGCCGACGTCCGGTCGGCCTTGTTCCTGCATCGTCCAGCGTGGCGCCCGAGCAGCATCGAATTCGCTCGCCGGGGCCGTTACGTCGAACGCCAGGCGTGCGAACGTCTGCTCGACGGCGCGCTGCGGCCGTCGCTGCGGCTGGTGGTCTCGGGACACCTGCACCAGTATCTCGACATCACCTTCGCCGGCGTACGCCACCTGTGGATGCCGTCGACGGCCTTCGTGCTGCCAGACGCCATGCAGGCTCGCATCGGCGAAAAGCTCGTCGGCATCGGCATGCTCGATCTCGGTGACGGCCCTGCCCGGTTCGACCTCTGGTGTCCGGACGGAATCTCCAGGCACGACGTATCGATGCTGCGCTTCTTCCACGACCTGACCGAGCCGGTGCCGGCAGCCGATAGTTCGTGAGCCACCGGGCCTGGTTCAGGCCTCGCGCGCGACGAAGCCGGCGATCGACTCCAGGACACGGACGCTGCGCGGCAAGCTGCGGTGGTCTACGCCTGACACGGTCTTCACCGTCACCCGCCCGGCGAGCCGCCCGGCCAGTCGCAGGCTGTGCGCATTCGGAACCTGCCGGTCGGCGTCGGCAACGAGGACCAGCGCCGGGCACGCCACGTGCCCGGCATGGGACAGCGCGTCCATCGGATAGCGCAGAAGAAATCCCGCCGGCGCCAGCACCGGGCGCGCCTGCACCAGGGCCTGGACGCTGCACAGCGGCGAGACCAGGACCAGCGCGCGCGGCCGCGTGTGCCTTGCCACGTGCAGGGCAACCGCCGTGCCCAGGCTGCGCCCCATGATCGCCATTCGTGTTGCGCCGCGTCCGCAGGCGAGGTATCGCTCGTAGACGGCCATGGCGTCGCTGGTGACCGTCTTCTCGGTGGCGCGGCCCGTCGACGCGCCGAACCCGCGGTAGTTGAAGGCCACGACCGACCAGCCGCGCAGGTACGAACTCATGTGGGGAGCCCAGGCGGTGTTCTCGCCGCGGCCGCCGAAGTACAGCAGCGCTCCCTGCGCGGTGCCGGCGCGAGGCAGGGAGCGCCAGCCCTCCAGCGTCGTGCCGGGGGCGACCTCGAGGGCGAGCGGCTCGATCTCGTATCCGTCGACCCACGGCCCCGCTGGAAGTTCTCGGATGCGCGTCGGCCTGCGAAAGATGATCCGGCGCTGGATCGTTGCGACTGCGCCCATACCCAGGGCCCAGGCGCCGACACCGGAACCTATCAAGGTCAGGATCAAGGGCCGCCTCGCGGCTTCAAGATGCGACCGCGAACCGTTGGCAGATTTGCCGGCCGCGCGACATGCTCGAGGTCCGTTGCGATCGACCTCGCGTGCCGAACGACGAGCCTGTGACGTGATCAGGCGCTCGATCGGCACCCCATCGGCGCTCCGGCGGCATTCGGCGGCCGCGCGCCGAAGCGCGACCCAGCAGCGCCGCGATGCGCATGATGGCTGCAACGCCATTGAGTAGGATCAAGGCAACGACCTTCGAACCGTCGTGTCCGACACCCCCAACGAACGGACCGTCACCACCCCTGGGGCCCACACCTTGCGGCCCTGGATCCCGATCCGCTCGCTCATGGCGCACCACCGTGACGCCGCCTTCGCACACCTGATTGCGCTGCCCGACCACGACCGTTACCTGCGTTTTGGCTATAGCGCCTCCGACGAGCAGATCCGGTGCTACGTCGACAGCATGGACTTCGACCGCGACGAGATCTTCGGCGTCTTCGATCGCAAGCTCGAGATCGTCGTGTTGGCCCACGTCGCTTACCCCGACCGCGAACTGGCGGGCATCCATACCGCTGAATTCGGCGGTTCGGTGCTGCCGCACCTGCACGGCCGCGGCCTTGGCACGCGGCTGTTCGAGCACGCGATGCTGCACATCCGCAACCGGGGTCTGAACACGATCTACATCCACGCGCTGAGCGAGAACACCGCGATGCTGCGCATCGCGCGCAACGCGGGCGCGAAGGTGGAACACAGCCACGGCGAGTCGGACGCGTACCTGCTGCTGCCGCAGGACACCTTGGCCTCGCACGCCGAGGCGATGGTCGGTGAAGGCGCGGCGACGCTGGACTATGGCTTCAAGCAGCAGGCGAAATTCGTCGATGCGCTGCTCGACGTCATCGGCGACGCGAGGTCGGACGCCGACAGCATCGATCGGAATCGCTCGGGCTGAATTCGACGCAGATTCTAGCGACGCCCATTCGACAGGCCAAGGCCCCGGCAGGCTTGCGATGCCAGGCTCGAGACGGGTCGCCGCTGGCCCACTCAACCATGGCAACGGCTTCGCCAGCGATCGATGGCAAATGCTTGGCGCGAAGCGGCCCGGTCCGGGCATCGGCCGCTCGGCCGGCAGACCGGCACGCAGACGGGTCAGGAAGAGGCCCGTCGCTTCGGGCACGCCTTGCACCGGCGAGACCGTGATCGCCGTGCCGCGCGCGATGACGTTGCCTTCGGACGCGGCCGAATTGTCCACCGGGATCACGGCGCCGCTGGGCAGCACGGTGCCGCTGGTCGCCAGGCAGATACCCGGCAGCGGGTATTCAGTCTGTAGCCGACCGCCACCGGGCTGTCGGAGAGCCTTTCGTAGAACGCCGGCGCATAGGCCGTTGCGAAGCCGACATGGGTGAGCTTGATCGGCAGGCTCGAGCCGGCACCGGGGGCGAAGGCCAGCACGTTGACGTTCAGACCGAGCCCGACAGTCAGCAGCTCCGAGCGCGTTGCACGTGCCTGCTTCGCCAGCCGGCCCACCATCCTGACGAAGATGCCGGCGACCTCGAAAGCCCGACTGTCGGCAGGCAGGTTGGGGCTCCAGGTGACCTGGACCGACGCGTAGTCACTGACCGCGATCGCCGTCAGCTTGCGGTTCACCGCGTAGACCATGGCGTTGAAGGTGCCGCTGCTGTTGTCGATGTGGCCGGTGTTGTTGCCTTCGTTCGGGCCCGAGATGACGAGATCGGGCGGCTGGCCCCACACCTTGCTGGCTTCGACGTCGATGCCGTAGAGGCAGGCCATCACTGGCGTGCCGTTGACGTAGAAGACGTTGGGATCGGTCGGGTCGTGGCCGACCCCGGGCGTGCCTGCTGGCAGTCCCAGTGCGACAGCGCCCCGCTCGGCGCCGGTGAGCGCGGGAATGGGCTGCAGGAAGCGGATGAAGCCGCCGGTACTCGACTGGTTGTCAATCGGCCCGGTGATGACCACGCTGTGTCCGTCCGCCACCAGCTGCTGCTTGAGCGCACGAATGTTGGCTGCGGTGATGCCGTCGTCGTCGCACAGCAGGATGTTGAGCGCGAAGACCGAAGCCGTCGGCACGGCCAGCAGCGCAAGGGCAGCGAGGCGGGTGAGTGTCTTCATGGCATCGAGGGCCAAGTGAATGACCGACCTCACGCTATCGCCGAGTTGTGACGGTGCGGTGACCGGCGCGACACTGCACCCCGCGGCGCATCGCGCGATCAAACGCCACCCGCCCTGCCAATGGCACTGCCGGGCAGGTCGCTCGGCGCCGACATCGTTGTCCGCGAGATTGACAGCGGCCAGCACGCCGCCGCGGGGCCGGAGTGGGCGATGACAGGAATATCTCGTTGGCCTTCAAAGAAGCAGTCGGCCGAGGAGGAGTTCGCCGCCCGCTTCTTCAGGGCCAAACTGCTTACGGACGCGATCGCCTGGACCGGCTCGGTGAGTCCACGCGCGAGCTCTTCCGCCGATGCGCAGACGCTCTGTGCGCAGTCCGCTTCCGTTCCAGCGGAATGGGTACCACGTTCGATCCCGTACTGCTCGACGCCTGGATAGCGAATGTCGGCGATCTGGGCGACGTAGACTGCCGGGCCCAACGGCGCCGGGAGTGAAGCAGTGCGAGGCGGCTGAAAAGAGGTGACTTTCCAGAACAGGTCAACAGACCGGGGGAACAAACTCAGATCCGACCTGCCGAAACAAGCATCTGCGCGGCTCTCCGGAGATCGTTCGAGTCCCTCACAGCGCAGCGGCCACGAGGGGCTCGACCGGCGGCAATCCCCCCCCGACCCACGGGGGAGACGCTCCGCATCACGGTGCCGAGCCCCACGGTCGCGGGGGGCCATCGGCAGCGCAAGGCGGACCCGCCCGTTCAGAATCGCGCCGCAGACATCCTATGCCGCGCGGCCAAGCCCCGGCCCCCGTCAACATGCCTTCGCCGTCGAACGACCTCGCAGCAACAGCCCTGGCCGGGTTCGGCCCGTTGCGGCGCGCCGAGCGGCTGCTGGTGCAGGCCTGCGCTTCGGGTGACATCGCCAAGGTCGGTCTGCGCAGGCCTGAGGAGACCGCTGCCGACGTCAGCATACGGGCGTCCCTGCTGGCCTTCGTCCTGCGCGGCGGCCTGCCACTGCGGCACCGGCACCTGCATCTGCTCGGTGCCTACGTCGAGGGCCGCCTCGACCTCGGCGGTGCCTCGATCCCGGGCAGCTTGTGGTTCTTCCGTTGCACCTTCGATTCGCCGGTGCTCCTCGACGGCTCGCAGGTGGCGGGCGCCGTGACCTTTGCCGGCTGCCATCTGCCTGGCCTGCTGGCCGAGGCTTGCTCAATCGAAGCTGACCTGGCGCTGAGCGCCGGCTGCACCGTCGGCGATGCCTTGCGCTTGAGCCGCGCTCGCATCGGCGGCGATCTCGACTGCTCGCGCCTGGATCTGAGCGGTGGCGACGATCCAGGCCCGTCGCGCCGCGCGCTGCTGGCCGACGCCGTCAAGGTCGCCGGCGACGTGCGGCTCGCCGACGGCTTCCAAGCTGTCGGCGAGGTGCGGTTCACTGGAGCCCGCGTCGATGGCGACTTCCGTGCCAGCGGCAAGTTCAACGGCAACCTGGTGGGCGAGGGCGGGCGCGGCGCGGCGCTCGTGCTCGACCGGATCGTGCTGGCGGGTTCGATGCAGTTCGATGGCGGCTTCGGCGCTGCCGGCTGCGTGTCCTTGCGCCGGGCCCGCATCGGGGGCGATCTCGACGCCACCGGGGCGAATTTCGACTGGCTCGGCGATTCGGCATGGGGCGACGGCACATCGCTGGTGCTGGATCGTGCCCGCATCGACGGGGCGCTGATCCTGCGCGACCTTCGGGCGCCGCTGCTCAATGCCTCGTTCGTCGGCGCGCGCGTCGGCACCCTGGCCGACGACGCCACGACCTGGGGCGAGCGCCTGGTGCTGGACGGCTTCTCCTATGGCCGGTTCGGCGAAGGCGCGCCGCTGGACACCGTGTTCCGGATCGATTGGCTCGAGCGCCAGGAGCCGGCACATCTGAGGGCCCAGTTCCGCGTGCAGCCGTGGCGGCGGCTGATCCGGGTGCTGCGTCGCATGGGGCATGAACGCCACGCCGGGAGCATCGCGTTGCGGCGCGAGCAGCGCTTGCGCCGCATCGGCCGGGTCGGATCGTGGGCGCCGCCTGCGTTACGCTGGCTGCCCCGGGCGGGGCACCTGATGCTGGGCCTGCTCGCCGGCTACGGATATCGGCCCGGCCGGCTCGTGGCCTGGATGGCGGCCGTCTGGCTGCTGTGCGGCGGCGCCTACTGGGCAGCCGTCGAGTTCGGCACGAGGCCGACCGCAGCCTCGTCCGCCGAAGTTGCCTTCAGCCCCTTCGCCTACTCGCTCGACCGTCTTCTGCCGCTGTTGCGCCTGGACCTGCCGGGCCGCTGGCCTGCCGGATCGCCCTGGATCGACGCCATGCGCTGGCTGAGCCACCTAGAGGCCGCCTTCGGCTGGCTGGCCCTGCTGTTGCTGCTGGCTTCGCTGGCCGGGTGGACCGACCGCGACCGCCTGGACCCCGTCGCCCGCGCAGGCTGACCCCTCAGGAGACGGAACTCCGTCCGAGTGACGTCGCGGCGCAACGAACGTTCTGTGCAGCTTCTGATCGCCGCCGGCGCGTAGCTCGCGTGCCGGGCGACCGCCGGTCACGCGCTCTGGGCCATTGGCGCTGGCGAGCGCAGCGCGTGGGATGTGGCGGGTTCGCACAATCGCACGCCACAGTGGCTGACCTCGCCTAGCGTCGGCCGCGTGATGCGGGAGCAGCGCACGAGGCCATCCAGGTCGGTGATCTCGACTTCGCGGTTATGGACCGTCAGCAGACCCCAGTCGGCCAGCACACCAAACGAGCGGCTCACCGTTTCATGCGCCACGCCCAGCAGGCTGGCCACGTCGCGCCGCGTCATCGTCAGGCGCAGTCGCCGCGGCGACTGGCCGCGCTCGGCCATGCGGGCCGACTGCCAGACGAGGAACCGCGCCAGCCGCACCTCGGCGGCAACCGCCGCCAGCATCTCGGCGGCCACGCCGGCATTCGCGAGTTGAGCGCTGAGCGCGACCTGCAGCGCATGATCGAGGGCCGGAAACCGCCTGCGCCAATCGTCCAGACCATGCAGAGGCAATGCGAACGCAGTCGATTCCTCCAGCGCCACGGCGGCCAGCGTCTCGTGGTCGCTGCACAAGGCCTCGAAGCCCAGCACGTCGCCGCGTGCGGCGAAGGCCCGGACCTGGGTGTAGCCATCCTCGGCGGTCCTGAAGCACTTGAAGGTGCCGCTGCGCACGACGTAGACATGGTTGGCGCGCGCGCCTTCGTGGAACAGCGTCGCGCCCGCCCGCAGCTGCCAGACCGGCACCTCCGGATCGTCGGCTCCGGTCGCGGGCGGGTTGGCGGCGACCCCCAGCAGGAACAGCAGATCGGACAACCGTCGGCAGCAGCCAGCAGCAAGCACCCGGCTGCGCTGCGGGCCAGGCCCAGCCTGCGTCAAGGCGGATATCGAAGTCTGAGCGTGGGGGGTGAGCAAGATCTTCTCCTCAGCTGTGGTCTCGGCCTGTTCCGCCGTGCTCCAACAAGGCCACGCGGAGGCATCCAGGATTGCCGCAAGGCCCTCTGCCGGCAATCGGCCCCGTGCATCGTCCAAGCTCGGACGACGCCTGGCCAGACGCTGCGATTGCGCCGTGCCCGGATCGGAATTTTCCGAAGAGCCCGACGCACAACGCCGCGCTTCATGCGCGCCCGGCTTGACTTCCCTCAAGCGCAGGCGAGGCTGCGACGACATGGCCGGCCCGGATACGACCTACGATCGTCGCCGGGGCTTGGGCATGGATCGGACAGCCCTGGGGAGAGACATGGCCGCAGTGACGGATCGGGACGAAGAGGCTCCTGGTACCCCAGGAGTCGGCGTGCCTTTGCGCATCGCCGCGCCAATACCGACGTCGGGGCTGTTCGGCATCCGCGGCGCCAACATCGTCCATGCGGCCCACGAGGCGATCGTGATCACTGACGACGAGCGTCGCGTCGTGGCGCTGAATCCCGCGGCCCAGCGGCTGCTCCTCTGCTCGTCCGAGGAGGCCCTGGGCAGGCCGCTCGACCGCTTCGTGCCGCTGCGGGACCGCGGCGCTCACGGCGAACTCATGCGGCGCTTCATCGCCGGCGGCGGCCAGGAATCCAGGATGGCCGCGATGCGCAAGGTCACCGCGCTGCGCACTGATGGCCGCGAGATCCCGGTCGAGGTGATGCTGTCCACGGTGGATCTGGTGGACTCGAGCGGGCCACGCCGGTACTTCGCCGCGCTGATGCGCGATCTCAGCGAGGTGCAGGCGCTGGCGACCGAACTCGACAACCTCCAGCGCCGCCAGCGTGCGGTCTTCGAGTTGTCGCCGGTCGCGATCTGGATCGCCGATGGCGGCCACGTGGTCTATGCCAATGCCGCCGCCGCCAGACTGTTCGAGGTCGGCGACGGACGCGAACTCAGCGGGCGATCGATCTACGAAATGGTGAACGCCGCTTCGCACGACACACTGCGCCAGCAAGTGGATCGCGTGCTCGGCGGCGAGATCGCGCCGGCGCGATTCGAAGGCAGCCTCGTCGGTGCGAAAGGCGAATTGCGCGAAGTCGAGATCGCCCTGGCCGCCCTACCCGATCACGGTCGGACCACGGTGCAGATGGTGGTCTCGGACCTGACGCAGAACCGGCGCACCGCGCTCGAGGTCGAACGCTCGCGCCAAATGCTGCGCCAGCTGTCTGCGAATGCGGTCGAGGCCCGCGAGGCCGATCGGCGGCGCATTGCGCGCGAGTTACACGACGAACTCGGCCAGCGCCTGACGGCGCTGAAGATGGATGTGGCCACCCTGGCCGACAGCACCGATCCGGCGGCCCGGCAGGCGCGCGTGGATGAGATGCTGTCGCTGATCGACGAGACCGTGGCCGCGCTGCGACGCATCTCCGCGGACCTGCGCCCGCTGATGCTCGACGACCTGGGCCTGAGTGCCGCCATCGAGTGGCTGGCCAAGGACGCCTCCCGCCGCCTGGGCATCGCCATAGAGGTGCAGGTGATCGAACTGGACCCGGCGCCGGACGGGCAACTGGCGATCGCGATCTACCGCATGGTCCAGGAAGCGTTGACCAACGTCTCGCGTCACGCGCGAGCGAGCCGGGTCCGGGTGGTGCTGAACGCTTCCGACGCGGACCTGGTGCTCAGCGTGCACGACAACGGGATCGGGTTCCCGGCGCGCGCGCTGCAACGCCAGGGTTCGTTCGGCCTGCTCGGCATGCGGGAACGCGCGATGATGTTCGGCGGCAGTCTGGCAATCGACAACCCGCCCGGGGGCGGCGGCCGGCTCACGGTTCGCGTCCCGCTGGGCCGGCCGGCCGGGGCCGCGGACCCGGCAAGGACGCGATAGGTGCCGCGCATGGCTGCCGCCGCCAACCTTCGAGGCCTGCGTCTGCTGATCACCGACGACCACGCCATCGTCCGCGAAGGCGTCAAGCGCATGCTGGAAGCGGTCGGCGAGGACTGGACAGTCGCCGAAGCCAGCAGCGGGTTCCAGGCCCTGGAACTGGCACGCCGGCAGCCGATCGACCTGGCGATCGTCGACCTCTCGATGCCGGGGATGAGCGGGCTGGACCTGATCAAGCGGCTGAAGGCCGAATTCGCCACCATCGCGGTGCTCGCGTTCAGCATGCATGCCGAGGAGCAGTACGCGCTGCGCGCGTTCAAGGCCGGTGCGAGCGGCTACCTCACCAAGGACGGCGCGGCGACGGAGTTGGTCAATGCCGTGCGCAAGTTGGCCGCCGGCAGCGCCTACGTGCCGGCAGACCTCGCCGAGAGTGTGGTGCTGCACCTCAACGGCTCGGCGGCCGCGCCCGCGCATGCCCAACTCACCGACCGCGAGCTCGAAGTGCTGCGGCGCATCGTGGCCGGCCAACGACCGGCCGAGATCGCCGAGGCACTGCATCTGTCGGTGAAAACGGTTAGCACGCACAAGAGTCGGATCCAGGAGAAGCTGCAGTTGCCGACGATGGCCGCGCTGATCCGCTACGGGATGGAATCCGGACTCGACGCCGAAGACACCGTACCCGGCCGGCTGGCGCCTTGAGCGTGCCCGGCGCGGTCAGGCCGCGGTCTGGTGGCGCAGATGCTCGCTGAACCAGCTTGCCGAGAGATGGGCCAAGGCGCGGAGCGCGCCCGGCTCGTTGAACCGATGCGTCGCACCGGGAACGGTCTCGAGCCGCTTCTTGCATTCCAGCAGCCGCACTGCACGCCGGCACGAATCGAGGGCCTCGGTATCTTCGCCAGCGACGACGAGCAGGGTCGGTGCGCGGACGCGTGAAAGCCAGGCGCTGACGAGATCGGGGGCGCCGCCTCGCAGCACCAGCGCGGCCACCCGGGAAGGATCCCTCGCCGCTACCAGCAGTGCGGCCGCGGCGCCGAGGCCCGCACCCAGCAGCCCTACCCGCAGGGGTTCCAGATCCGCGTGCGAGCGCAGCCAGTCCAGCGCCCGACCAACGCTGTCGGCACGCCCGGCGATGCTGGTGAGCAGTTCGCGCTGTGCGGCCTCGGCGGGCGATGTCGGGTCCAGCCGCAGGGTTGCCAGCCGGTGGCTGCGCAGCACCCCAGCGACGCGCTCGTCGTGCCCGCGCAGGTCGTCGCCGCCAACGCCGTGGACGAAAACCACGACACCGGGCGCGCCAGGCATCGGGGCGAACTCACCCGGCGCCGCCCCGGCACCGCTGCGCACGGTCTCAGAATTCGTCACCATCACGATCACTATCTCCACCAACTGCCTCGGGTCATCATGGCCTGCCGGCGGCCATCGGCGTTGAGCCCGCTCAACCGGGCATTCGCGCGTGAGCCGGCGAGGAGTCGCCCGCGCAACGGCCGACGGTCGCTGCCATTGAGCCCGCTCAATCGCGTCGCGTGAAGTGCTCCTAACCTTCGCGCTCCGGAGGGCGAGCCTGCCTCGTGCCAGGCAAGTGGGTCCGCTTCCGCTGTCGAGTGACTCTTGAAGGAGAAACCGCGTGTCCACCTCAGCTCATGCCGCTGCCGCATCGCAACGCCACGCCAAACATGTCGCCTCCCGCACGGCATCGGCCGACGCCCACACCGAGGCGAAAGCCGCGGGCGCTGCGCCCGGCCCCGAACCACAGGATCGCCAAGAGCGGATCCGCGTGGTCGCCTACGGCTTGTACGAGTCGCGCGGGTGCGAGCCCGGCCACGCACTCGAGGACTGGCTGAACGCCGAGGCGCTGCTCGATGGGACGGCCGTGGTCGTGCCCAGCCATTGATGCGTTCGCTGTCGGCGTGAAAGGCTCGTGGCGCGCCGCGAGCGACGCCACGCCGGGCGCCGGCCTCACCCGGCTCGATCACTCGCAGCCGGGGTCAGGTCCTCAGACGAACGCGCCCTGCGGGCCGCGCCGCCGACCTGGCTTCTACTGGGTCACCCTGACCGGAATGCGCCGCCGTCCGAACCCACCCTCGAACTTCGACGCAAAGCGTCCGGCGATCCGGGTACCGCAGTGCGGGCAGCCGCCGAGCGGATCGAGTCCGTAGTGCAGCACCGCGTGCCAGTCGCGCCGGATCAACGGCGTGGTGCAGCCCGGGCAGAACGTGGTGTCACCGTCGGCATCGTGCACGTTGCCGGTATAGACGTGGTGCAGTCCGTTGGCCAGCGCGATCCGACGCGCCCGCGCCAGCGTCGCCTTCGGCGTGGCCGGCACCTCGCCCATCTTGTAGTCGGGGTGAAAGGCGCTGAAGTGCAAGGGCACGTCGGGCCCCAGGTGGTCGGCGATCCAGCGCGTCATCGCCTCGAGTTCCGGCGTGCTGTCGTTCAGGCCCGGGATCAGCAGCGTCGTGATCTCAAGCCAGCAACCGGTGTCATGCCGGATGTGTTGCAAGGTGTCGAGCACCGGCGCCAGGTGCGAGCCGGTCTGCTGCTGGTAGAACTCGTCGGTGAAAGCCTTCAGATCGACGTTGGCGGCATCCATCTTGTCGAAGAACGCGCGCCGCGGTTCGGCGTGGATGTAGCCCGCCGTCACCGCCACCGTCTTCACGCCCAGCGCGTGGCAAGCGTCGGCCGTGTCCATCGCGTACTCGGCGAAGATCACCGGGTCGTTGTAGGTGAAGGCCACGCTCGCTGCACCGCTGGCCTGGGCAGCCTCGGCGATGCGCCGCGGCGAAGCGACGTCCATCAGCCGGTCCATCTCGCGGCTCTTGGAAATGTCCCAGTTCTGGCAGAACTTGCACGCCAGGTTACAGCCCGCGGTGCCGAACGAGAACACGCTGGAGCCCGGCAGGAAGTGGTTCAGCGGCTTCTTCTCGATCGGGTCGATGCAGAAGCCCGAACTGCGGCCGTAGGTGGCCAGCACCATCGCGTCGCCGACACGCTGACGCACGAAGCATAGCCCGCGCTGGCCTTCCTGCAACCGACAGTCGCGCGGGCACAGGTCGCACTGGATGCGGCCGTCGGGCAACGCATGCCACCAGAGCGCCTGCGCGGCGGAGCCAATCCCCACGCGGTCGTCGTCCGTCTTCACGTGGCCTACGCCTCTGACGGAGGCATGCCGCGGTCGCTGAAGCTGCGCACGCGGTAGCGCCACAGGCGCACGTCGACGGCCCAGAAGTCGGACGGCAGCCTGGCCTTTCGCTTAAGCGCCACCATGAACTGCTCCGGCAGCGGGCACTGTTCCCAGACCTGCGGCAGCAGCGTGGAACGGGCACCGCGCCACTCGAAGATCACGCCGTCGACGCCCGGGCGCAAGGCGGCCAGGGCCTCAGCCTCGTCGCGGACGGCGAGCGGCTCGGGCGCATCGAGCACGGACACCTCCACCTGCAGGCCGGCCCACTCTCCGACCCGCAACGGCTGGAAGCGCTCATCGTCGAACGCGGCAGACAGGGCATTGGCACGCACGTCGTCGCCCAGTGCGCGCTTGGCCTCGAGGCGGCCGACGCATCCGCGCAGCCGTCCCTCGGCGCAGTGCAGCGTCACGAAACTGGCTCCCGGCTCGTGCAGCCCCGGATGGTCGCTGGCAGCCGGCGCCGCGTCGGCGGGCAGCCCGAGACCGTCGGCAATCGCGCGGCGCGCCGCTGCCACGAGAGTCTCTCCGAATGCGCTGTCGTCGCTGCCTGCCACCGTGGGGCTCGGTTCGAAGGCGATCGCAGCATAGCCAACGACCCGCGTACGCTCCCCGCCAGCGATGTCGCCCGAATTGCGCAGGCCCAGCAGCCGCGGCACCAGTCCATGGCGGCGGGCCGCCAGCATCGCGCCGTTCAGTGGTGCGGCGCCGCAAGCCTCCTCGCCCTGCAGGTCGGCGGCGAACTGCAGGATGCGCTGCGCGGTCGCGCGGTCGGCGGCCTGCGCGCGCGCATAGGGCAGGTAGTGCGAGAGGTCGGAACTGATCACGATCAAGGTCTCGTCGCCACCCCACAGGCGCTCGAGCACCTCGGCCACCTCAGCCGGGCTGGCCTGGCCAACCGCCAGAGGCACCAGCTTGAAGGTGCTGCCGAGCACGCTCTGCAGGAACGGCAGCTCGACCTCCAGCGAATGTTCGCGGGCGTGCGGCAGGTCGGCGCGAACCACCTGATGCAGATCCGCGAGCAAAGCCAGCGCGCGTTCGTCCAGCGGCACGCACCCCAGCGGAGTCTCGAAGGCACCCACGGTCGGTGCCGCGAGGCCCCGCACCAACACGCGGTGCGTCGGCCCCAGCAGCACGACACGACTGATCACACCTCGCCAACGCGCCAGCCGCGCGAAGGCCAGCGCGGCGACATCGCCCGAATAAACATAGCCGGCATGCGGCACCACCAGCAACTTTGGAGGCCGATCAAAATCCTCGGCATCGGACGCCGCAACACTGGCCAAATGACTCGCCACCAACCGCCCCAAATCGAGCGGGTCTGCCGGATAGAACGTTCCGGCAACGGCAGCAGGGCGAACGGTATTCATACCATGGCTTCCTCCATGCAGGTGACATTGGGGCGCCGCCGCGCCGATCAAGTTGTCCAAAGTCAAGGCCTGGCTGCTTCACCCGCACATTGGAGGAGACTTTCCTCCCGGGGAACCCACGGCGGCGACCCTTAGCGGCCCATCGGGCATCATGTCGACCTTGCTCAGGAGATCGCCGTGCGCTACGAGCTCCATTACTGGCCCGGGATCCAGGGTCGCGGTGAATTCGTGCGCCTCGCGCTCGAGGATGGCGCAGCCGACTACGTGGACGTCGCGCTCGTTCCCGAGAGCGAAGGCGGTGGCGTGCCCGCGATGGTCCGCTTCCTCGACGGTGACGACGTCGCACGGCCACCCTTCGCGCCACCGTTCCTGCGCGCGGGTCGCCAGCTGATCGGGCAGACCGCCAACATCCTGCTCTACCTGGGGGGCCGCCACGACCTTGCACCGAAGGACGTCCCGGGCCGCCAGTGGACCCATCAGCTGCAGCTCACGATCATGGACTTCGTCTCCGAGATCCACGACACCCATCATCCTCTTGGATCCGGCCTCTACTACGCGCAGCAGAAGGCGGCCGCGCGGCGCCGGTCGAGCGAGTTCGCGGCCCATCGGCTGCCGAAGTTCGTCGGCTACTTCGAGCGCGTCCTGCACCGCAACCGCGCCTGCGGCCCGGGCATGGTGGGCAAGCGGATAGGCTACGCGGACCTGTCGATGGCACAGGTGGTCGCCGGATTGCGCTACGCCTTTCCGGCCGCGACGGCCCGGGCCCTTGCCGACTGCCCACGACTGCAGGCGCTGCACGACGAAGTCTTCGCCAGGCCGCGGATCGCGCGCTATCTCGCCTCGGGCCGGCGCGTGCCGTTCAACAACCAGGGCATCTTCCGCCGCTACCGCGAACTCGACGGACCGGCGGACTGACCCAGCCTGCAGCCGATCCGAAGCGTGCGCGCGGATCGCGACGACCACGACTCCGACGCCTCCTCATGCTGCGCCACCACACTGTCCCGGTCACGCCGTTTCAGCAGAACTGCTCCATCGTCTGGTGCGACCGGACGATGAAGGGCGCGGTCATCGACCCCGGTGGCGACCTGCCGCGGGTCCGTGCCGAAGCCAGGCGCCTGGGCGTGACCCTCGAGCAGATTCTGCTCACCCACGGCCACATCGACCACGCCGGCGGCGCGGCGGCGCTGGCGCGGGAGCAGGCGCTGCCGATCGTCGGCCCGCACCGCGCCGACGCGTTCTGGATCGAAGGGCTGCGGCAGCAAGGACAGATGTTCGGACTGCCGGCCGCCGAGTCGTTCGTGCCGACGCGCTGGCTGCACGACGGCGACACGGTGCAGGTCGGGCAGAGCACGCTGGTGGTCCGTCACTGCCCCGGGCACACGCCCGGGCACGTCGTCTTCCACGACGCCGAGTCCCGGCTCGCCTTCGTCGGCGACGTGCTGTTCGCCGGCAGCGTGGGCCGCACCGACCTGCCGGGCGGGGATCCCGACACGCTCGTTGCCAGCATCACCAGCAAGCTGTGGCCGATGGGCGACGAGACGGTCTTCGTCCCCGGGCATGGGCCGGAGAGCACGTTCGGACACGAGCGCCGCAGCAACCCCTACGTCGGCAGCACATGAGCCGACGTGGCGCCGGCGCAGCCGGGGGGCATCGATCGCCGTGGGCGGTGCGATGCGTGGTGGCGCGTCAGTCCGCCGCCAAGCCGCCGTCGCCGCGCACCAGCCGATCGATCAAGGGTCCCCAGTCCGCCTGCGGCGTGCCGTCGGGCGAGCTGGCCAGCGGCCGACACCGGTACACGCGGACGCGTTCTTCGGGTTGCAGCGTTTCGGCGGTATGCAGCTGCAGGGCCAGGATGCGCTCGTCGGCTTCCGACGCGTCGTCGCCGCGCGCTCCACGCTGGCGCAAGCGCAGGCGCTGGCGAAGCACATCCGGTTCGGCGTCGAAGTCGAGGATCAGCCAAGGCGTACCCCGGTCTTCGGCCAGGCGCCGCGCGGCATCGCGCTGCTCGCGGCGCAGGAAGGTCGCATCCAGGATCACGTGCCGGCCGCCATCGAGAACAGGCACCGCGAGCTGGCACAGCCGCGCGTAGGTGGCGGCCGTCATCGCGGGGCAGTACAGGCCGGCGTCCGGTCCCGAGTGGCTGCTGTCCCCGGCGCGCAGTCCGGCCAGGCGCTTGCGCTCGACATCGGCGCGGATGCGCACGGCCCCGGTCGCCTCGAGCAGGTCCTGCGTCAGCGTGGACTTGCCGCTACCCGAGAAGCCATGCGTGAGCATCAGGACCGGCGACACCGGGCGGCAGAACTCGCGCGCCAGTTCGAGGTAGTGGGCGGCGGATCGGCGCTGGACAGACGCTTCGTCGGCCAAGCCCGCGCCGCACTGTGCCGCGCGCAGCAGTGCGACCTTGGCGCGCACCAGCGCACGGTGCACCAGGTAATAGGGCAGCACGCGCACGCCGTCGTAGTCGCCTCCCCGTTGCAGGTAGGCATCGACGAACCGGTGTGCCAGCGCGGCCAGGCCATGCGCGTGCAGGTCCATCGCCATGAAGGCGATCTCGCTCGCGACGTCGATCCAGCGGAACTCGTCGTTGAAGTCGATCGCGTCAAACACCGTCGTGCGGCCGGAGATCATCGTGACGTTGCCCATGTGCAGGTCGCCGTGGCACTCGCGGATGCGCCCGCGCGCCAGCCGTTCGGCCAGCGCAGGCGCCAGGCAGCCGAACGCTTGCGCCTCCCAGGATCCAAGGTCCTGCAGCGCGGCGCGGTCGGCGGGCGCGTGCAGCAGGCCCTGCAGGTCGGCCAGGCTCTCCAGCAACGGCGCCCGCACCTGCGCGGGCGAACCCAGCCACCCGGCCGGATCGGCGACCGCCGCGGCGGCGTGGAAGGGTTCGAGTAAGCCGGCCAATTCGTCGATCTGCGCCGGCCCCAACAAGCCGCGCGCGGCCAGCCGGTCCCACAGGCCCTCCTGGTCGAAGGCGAGCATCTTCACAGCCCAGTCGATCGCTTCGCCCTCGCCACCCAGCACCGGCGCGTCGAGGGTGCCGGTGAGCGGCACCATGTCCAGGTAGAGATCGGGCGCCAGGCGGCGGTTCAGCCGCAGCTCCTCGCGGCACGCGCGCTCGCGCAGCGCCAGCGTCGAGGCATCGAGGAAGCCTGTGCGGATCGCCTTCTTGATCTTGTAGGCGTGCGTGCGGCCGACGAGCACGAACGAGATGTGGGTCTCGATCAACTCGACCTCCGCGCCGCCGCCCGCCAGCCCGCGGCGCAGTGCCCGGACCCACTGCGCCTGCTCTTCGGCGGTCAATTCCAGGCCCATCGTCGGGCGGCTCACTTCAGGTCGAGATGGATGCTGCGAAGACCCGCCTCGTCCAGCCCGCCATCGAGCACGAAGCCGAGGTCCGCCGCCAGCTGCAGCATGCGCTGGTTCTCGGCCAGCACCTGCGCAACCAGCCTTTGCGTGCCGCGGCTGCGGAAATGTTCGATCAGCTTGCGCATCAGCCGCTCGCCCAGGCCGCCGCCCTTGAGGTCGGAGCGAACGATGATCCCGAATTCGGCGTTGACGTTGTCAGGGTCGCAGATGGCGCGCGCGACAGCCAGCGTCTCCTCGCCGCCGTCCAGCGTCGGCACGGTGGCGATGAAGGCCATCTCGCGCCCGTAGTCGATCTGCGTCAGGCGCGCCAGTTCGCTGTGCTCGATGCTGCGCCGGCTGTAGAACAGGCGCATGCGCAGGTCCACCGGGTCGAGCCGCTCCAGGAAGGCCCGGTGCTGGGCTTCGTCTTCCGGGCGGATCGGCCGCACCGTGATCTGCCGGCCTTGCCAGTCCCAGGTCTCGGCGAGTTCGGCCGGGTACGGCAGGATTGCGAAGTGCTCGGCGCCGCCCGGGGCCTTCGCGCTCACGCGCACCCGCGCGTCTAGCGCGATCACGCCCTGCGCATCGGCCAGCAGCGGGTTGATGTCGATCTCGGCGATGCGCGGCTCGGCGGCGAGCAGTTCGGAGACCGACTGCAGCGCCGTGATGATGGCGTCCAGGTCCGCCGCGGGCACGTCGCGCCAGCCGGCCAGCAGCCTGGCGACGCGGGTGTGCGCGATCAGCGCCCGCGCCAGCGGCGCGTTCAGCGGCGGCAGACCGATCGCGTGGTCGGCGAGCACCTCGACCGCGGTGCCGCCCTGCCCGAACAGGATCACGGGGCCGAACAGCGGGTCCACGCTGGTGCCCACGATGAGCTCCTGGGCCTGCGGCCGGCGAACCATGGCCTGCACCGTGAAGCCGGCCAGCGTGGCGTCGGGGCGCAGCCGGGCCACACGGCGCAGCATGCTGGCGACGGCCTCGCGCAGCGCGGCCTCGTCGGCCAGACCGAGCGCGACACCGCCGACATCGCTCTTGTGCGAGATCTGCGGCGACAGCACCTTCAGCACCACCGGGTAGCCGATGGCCTGCGCCGCCTCGACCACGGCCTGCGCGTCGGGCCCCACGACGCGCGTGCCCACCACCGGCACACCCGCGGCGGCGAGCAGGTCCTTGGCCTCGGGCTCGCTGAGCATCTCGCGGTCTTCGGCCAGCGCCGCGTCGACCAGCGCGCGCACGCGCCCCAGGTCCAGCACCGCCTGCGGCCGCAGCGCCGGCGGCGTCTGCAGAAGCAACTGCTGGTTGCGGCGGTAGGTGACGAGCATCGAGAACGCGCGCACCGCCTCCTCGGGCATGTCGTAGCACGCGATGCCGGCACCGCGGAACCTGCGCCGTGCCTGCTGCACCGCTGCGTCGCCGAGCCAGCAGCCGAGCACGCGCCCCGGCGCCGCCTGCACCACCGGCACCAGGGCCGCGGCGATCTTGGCGCTGGGCACGATGGCCGTCGGCGAGTGCATGAAGAGCAAGGTGCCGCTGCTGCGCTCGGCGAGCAGGGCCCGCAGCGTCTGCACGTAGCGCGCCACCGGCGCGTCGCCGATGATGTCCACCGGGTTCGCATGGCTCCAGTTGGCGGGCAACGCGGCGTCGAGCTGGACGCGCAGGCCGTCGGAAAGCGGCGCGAGCGCGACGCCGGCCAGTGCCGCCGCGTCGGCGGCCATCACACCGGCCCCGCCGCCGTTGGTGACCAGGGTCAGGCGCTCCAGCCATTCGGCGTCTTCGTCCGACGGCAGGCCGCGGAATTGGGCCAGCGTCTCGGCGGCGACGAACAGGTCGGTCAGCGTGTCCACGCGCAGCATGCCGGCGCGGCGGATCGCGGCGTCATAGACCAGGTCCGACCCTGCAAGCGCGCCCGTGTGCGACGCCGCCGCGGCCTGGCCCTGCAGCGAACGCCCGGCCTTGACCACCAGCACCGGCTTGTTGCGCGCCGCCGCGCGTGCAGCCGACATGAACTTGCGCGCCGCCTCCACCGACTCGACATAGAGCAGGATCGCTCGCGTGTGGGCATCGCTGGCCAGCCAGTCGAGCAGGTCGCCGAAATCGACGTCGGCATGCTCGCCCAGCGAGACGCAGTGCGAGAAGCCGATGCCGCGGCCGTTGGCCCAGTCGAGGACCGCGGTCACCAGCGCACCCGACTGCGAGACGAAGGCCAGCGACCCGGGCTGTACGCCGGTGTGGGCGAAGCTCGCATTCAGCCGCGCGCGCGGCGACAGCAGGCCCAGGCAGTTGGGGCCCACGATACGCAGCAGGTGTTTGCGGGCGTTGGCCAGCATGGCCTGCTTGACGGCGCCGTCGAGCCCCGCGGTGAGGACCACCGCGGCCTGCGTGCCGCGTTCGCCCAGTTGCTCGATCAGGCGCGGCACGCTGGCCGGCGGAGTGCAGATCACGGCGAGCTCCGGCGCCTCGGGCAGGCTGGCGACGTCGGCATAGACCGCCTCGCCGTCCAGGCTCGCGTGCTTGGGGTTCACGGCCCAGCGCGGGCCGGCAAAGCCCCCTTCGCGCAGGTTGCGCCAGACGGTGGCACCGACGCTCGCGGGACGATCGCTGGCGCCGATTACGGCCACCGAGCGGGGGTCGAACAACGAATCGAGATGCCGGATGCTCACGGTGCCAGGCCTTGCGGCGGAAATGACGACCTGGCGATGATGCGTCAGCCGGGACCGGCAACGCTTGCGATGACGCAAGCGGCCGGCGACGGCCGCTTGCCGATGCGCCGACGGGGATTCGGCTCAGAATCCACCCCTGGATTACGATGACCGGCTCTTGCAGGAAACCCCGATGAAAAGATCCTTCCTCGACGGACTGTGGCGCGTGGCAGTTCTGGCCGCACTGGTGTGGATAGGCATCAGCCTGCACCAGATCCACGAGGACATGCTGCAGCCCGCCGACGATTCGCAGGACGTGGCATCCGCCCCCGACGACAGCCAGGGCAACCCGGACGACGCCGACGATGTCCGCCAGCAACTCGCGCTGCTGAACCAGAAGGTCGATGCCATCATGATCGCGATGGCGCAACTCAGGCGCTAGCCTGAACGCAGTGGCGCACCGGGGCAGGAGCGATCTCAGGGCTTCTTCTTCGGCCCCAAGGCTGCGGCCTTGTTCGGCGCTTCGGCCGGCGGCGCGTCGCCGATGACCGACTTCAGCGGGCACACCGAGAACGCCGGGCATTTCTTGCAGCCGACAACGATGGCAATCGGGCAGAGTGTCATGATGGCTCCTCCTTGTCGGGCGTCGTGACCCGCTCAGCATACGCCCCTGCCGCGGGGGACCGCGGCGTCTAATATGTCCCGTTTCGGGGCGCCCACGGACCGCCAGCCGGCCGCAGAATCCGCCCAACCGCCGCGCCCGATCGATGCCGTCATCCAGCCCCCTGCCCTGCGTGCTCGACATCGAGGCATCAGGCTTCGGCGGCCGCAGCTACCCGATCGAGGTCGGGTACGTGCTGCCCGACGGTCGCGCCGTCTGCATGCTGGTACGCCCGGTGGCGGGCTGGACCCATTGGGACGAGACAGCCGAGAAGGTGCATGGCATCACCCGCGCGATGCTGGCCGCCCACGGACGGGCGCCGAAGGACGTGGCGGCAGCCCTCAACCGCGACCTCGCCGGCCTGACCGTCTATTGCGACGGCTGGGCGCACGACTACAGCTGGCTGGCCGCGCTGTTCGAGGCGGCCGCCATGCAGCCTGCGTTCAAGCTCGAGTCGGTGGGCGCGCTGCTCGATGAACCGCATCTTGCGCAACTGGACGGGGCCCGGCGCGACGCGGCGCTCGAGATGGGTCTGACGCGCCACCGCGCCAGCAACGACGCGCGCGCACTGCAGCGCGCGCTGCTGCGGGTGGCCGAAGCGGCCTAGGCATGGCGGCGGCGCCCTATCGCGCCGACGCCTGCTCGCGTTCCTGCAGCGAACGCCACATCACCTTGCCGGCCCCGCTCTTGGGCAGCGCATCGGCGAGCTCGACGACCCTAGGTGCCTTGTAGACGGCCATGTGCTCGCGCGCCCAGTCGATGATGTCCTGCTCGGTCGCCTTGCCGCGCGCCTCGGCGCGCAGCACCACCACGGCCTTGACGGTTTCTCCGCGGTAGGCGTCGCGAGTGCCGATGACGCAGGCCTCCTGCACCAGCGGACACTTGAACAGCAGCAGTTCGACTTCGCTTGGCCAGACCTTGTAGCCGCTGGCGTTGATCATGCGCTTGAGGCGGTCGGTGATGAAGAAGTAGCCCTCCTCGTCGCGGCGGCCGAGGTCGCCGGTGCGGAAAAAGGGCTTGCCGTCGATCTCGATGAACGCCGTCTTCGTGGCCTCGGGGTGACCCCAATAGCCCTTGAAGACCATCGGCCCGTGCGTCACGATCTCGCCAACCTCGCCGACAGGCAGTTCGCGCAGCGTGTCCGGGTCGACGATGCGGCTGTCCACACCGAACAGCGGGATCCCCAGGCATTGCAGCTTGGCCCGCTCGGGCGGGTTGGCGTGGCTGGGCGCAGCCGTTTCGGTGAGACCGTAGCCTTCGGCGAAGGTGAGGCCGAATTCGTGCTGCAGGCGCTCGGCCACCGCGTGCGGCATCGCCGCCCCGCCGCCCGAGAGATAGCGCAGGCTGCCGAGGTCGAAGCTCTTGTAGTTGGGGCTGCCGAAGAGGTCGATGATCATCGTCGGGATGCAGGTCCAGTGCGAGACCCGATGGCGCGAGATCAGGCGCCCCGCCAGTTCGCGGTCCCAGCGCGGTAGGACGATGCTGGTGCTGCCGGTGTACATCGGCGCGAGCACGCCATAGAGCATGCCGGTGATGTGAAACATCGGCACCACGGCCAGGCTCACCGATTCGGCGCTGCTGTAACCCCACAGGCCGCCGCCGATGACATTGGGCATCAGCGTGCGGTGGGTGTGGATGCAGCCCTTGGGCAGCCCGGTGGTGCCCGAGGTGTAGGGCAGCAGCGCCATGTCGTCTGGGCCGGCGCGGGGCGGGCCCGGGCAGTAGCCGCTGGCCAGCGCATCGGTCCAGCGCACCGTGCTCGCGGGCAGCGGCGGGTCGGCCAGTAGCCATTGCAGCAGCGCCGGCGCCGGGATCTCCGCAGCATCGATCTCGGCCGGCATCGCGTCGCTGAAGCGCGTCGCCAGGATGGACCGCAGGCGCTGTTCAGCCGGCAGCCGGGCGTCGGCTTCGGCAACGATGCCGGCCAGGTCGGCAGTGGTGATGACGACCTTGGTGCCTGGGTCGGTGATGTAGTGGCCGAACTCTTCGACGCGGTTCATCGGGTTGACCGGCACCACCACAGCGTCGGCCCGCTGCACCGCATAGAACGCGATCACGAACTGCGGGCAGTTCTGCATGAACAGCGCCACCCGGTCTCCCTTGGTCACGCCTTGGGCCTGCAGCCAGCCGGCCAGCGCCTCGGCCAGGCGGTGGAGCTCGGCGAAGCCGATGCTGCGGCCGAAGAACAGATAGGCGGTTTTGTCCGGGTAGCGCCGCGCGCTGACCTCGAGGTTGAACCACAGCGTGGTTTCGGGAATGACGAGCGTGCGCGGCAGGCGCGCGGGCCAGTAGGTAGCGGGCGGGGCGACGGCATCGGTGAACAAGGCGCAAACTCCGGAGGGCGGGTAGATGGATGTGGCGGCGATCGGCGGCAGTGTCATCGAGCGTGACCGTCACCCGGCATCGACGCCTCGGCTGCGATCGCTCGCGTCAGGGCACGATCGAAGGCCGGATGGACAATCCCGACTCCACCGAAGCCGGGTACTCCGTGCAACGCGACCGTCCCCGCCTGCGTGCCGATGGGCAAGGCGCCGGGACTGTCGGCAAATTCACGAGGTGCTTCGGCAGACATCGAATTTGTCAGCTTAGCAGGGATACCGACGCGTGAAATCGCCGCAAACCCCGGGCCGCGCCCGCCGCTTCGTTTGCCCGGAGCGCCGCGCCGGCGTCGGGACGCGAATGCTGTCATGAGCGACATCCAACAGCTGCTGGCGCATCGCGGCTTCCTGCGGGTGTGGCTGGCACGGCTGGCCAGCGTGGCCGCTGGCCAGATGCTGATGGTCGCGGTGGGCTGGCAGATGTACGACCTAACCGGCTCGGCCTGGGACCTGGGTCTGGTTGGGCTGCTTCAGTTCGTTCCCGCGCTGGCGCTGGCGCTGGTGGCCGGGCACGTCATCGACCGACATCACCGCGGCCGCATCGTGGCCTTTTGCCTGGCGGTGCAGGTGCTGGTGGCCGCGTTGCTCGCCACCGGCAGCGCCGCGCACTTCGCTTCGCGCGGGTTGTTGTTCGCGGCTTCGCTGGTCCTGGGCGCCGTGCGCGCCTTCCAGATGCCGGCGCAGCAGGCGTTGACGCCGCTGCTCGTGCCGCAGGCGCTGCTGCCGCAGGCGCTGGCGCTGAGCTCGGCCGGGTTCCAGGGCGCGGTCATCGCCGGGCCCGCGATCGGCGGCCTCATCTATGCCGGCGGCGCCGCCATGACCTACGGCAGCTGCGCAGCCCTGTTCGCGATCGCCTGCGCCTTCGTCGCCCCGCTGCGCTACGAGCACGCGCCGCCGCCGAGCATGCCGGTGACGCTAGACACCCTGCTGGCCGGCGTGCGCTTCGTCGCCGCACACAAGGTGGTGCTGGGCGCGATCTCGCTCGACCTCTTCGCGGTGCTGTTCGGCGGTGCCACGGCGCTGCTGCCAATCTTCGCGCGCGACATCCTGCGCACCGGCCCGTGGGGCCTGGGCCTGCTGCGCAGCGCACCGGCCGTCGGGGCCCTGCTGATGTCGGTCGCCCTCACGCGCTGGCCGGTGCGCCGCCACACCGGGCCTCTGCTGCTGGGCGCGATCGCGGTCTATGGTGCAGCCACGCTGGGCTTCGGCCTGTCCAGGACCTTCGCACCTTCGTTGCTGGCGCTGGCGGTCACCGGCGCGGCCGACATGATCAGCGTCGTCATCCGGCAGACGCTGGTGCAGCTGGAGACGCCCGATGCGATGCGCGGCCGCGTGAGCGCCGTCAACTCGGTGTTCATCGGTGCGTCCAACCAGCTCGGCGAGTTCGAGTCGGGCGCCACCGCGGCCTGGCTCGGGCCGGTGGGCTCGGTGGTGCTCGGCGGCCTGGCCACGCTGGCGGTGGCGGCACTCTGGCTGCCGCTCTTTCCCGCGCTTGCACGGCGCGACGCCTTGCTCCAGGCCGGCACTGCCGCAGCACGGGCCTGAAGGGCAGACGAAGGCGGGCCGGCGCCTTCATCCACGTTTGGCCGACAGGCGCTGGAGGGCCGTCCGGCCGCGTGCCTTCCACTGCTGGACCTGGGCCTTGCGCTCGAGCGCACTGATGCTGTCGCGCCGGGCCTGGCGCAGCAGCTTGTGGCAGTTGCGCAGCCGCTCGCCGGCCACGCCGTCGTGCACCGCGCAGCCGAGTTCGGCCTCGTGGCGGCAGTCGCGGAAGCGGCAGTCCGGCGCGAGTCGCGCGATGTCGTCGAAGACGGCGCCGAGTGCGTCGGCCTCGCCGTTCAGGCGCAGCGCTCGCAGGCCGGGCGTGTCGATAATGCAGGCCCCGTGCGGCGTGACGTACAGCGAGCGCGCGGTGGTCGTGTGGCGGCCGCGGCCGTCGCCTCCGCGGTTGGCACCGGTGGCCTGCGTCGCGGTACCGGTGAGCGCGTTCGTCAGCGTGCTCTTGCCGGCACCGCCGGAGCCCAGCAGCGCCAGCGCCTGGCCCGGCTGCAGCCAGCGCGCCAGCGCCGTGGCCGGCTGACCGCCCAGCGCGTCCACTGCCAGCGCCACCGTGCTCGCCGGCAGGACGGCCTCGGCCTCGCGGCGGCGCGCTCGGGCGTCGGCGCACAGGTCGGCCTTGGTCAGCACCGCGAGCGGCGTCACGCCGGCCAGCCGCACCAGCGCGGCGTAGCGCTCGAGTCGGCGCAGGTTGAAGTCGTGGTCCAACCCCATCACCAGCAGCGCGGTATCGATGTTGCTGACGATGACGGCACGCGTGACCTTGTCGCGTCCGTCGTGCAGGCGGCGCGCGAACTGGTTGAGCGGCGGCACGCGCGCGTGGACCCACCATTGGCCGAAGTCGTTGCGCTCGGCCAGCACCCAGTCGCCGACGGCAAGGGCATCGCCGTCGGCCGCAAGCACGGCACGCAGGGTCGGCAGCAGACTCGCCGACGATTCGGTTACGCCATCGTGTAGGTGAACGCTTTCGCGCTGGACTTCGACGACCCTCATCAGCGCCGGATCGGCGCCGAGCGGCTCGAGGCCGGACAGTTGCTGGACGATCGCGGGCGCGAGGCCGATGCCGCGCAGCCGCTCGAAGGCGGAGGGATCGATCATGGGTGACAAGCACTCCGGGCAGCACAGCGCGGCGCGGGGCCGCGCGGATCGGCAGCGGATGAGCCGCGCGGCGTCAGGCTTTTCGAGAGGTGTCGGCGGCGACGCTCAGGTCACGACATCGGGGTGGCAGGAGCGGCTCGCCGGACCGCTCGCGACGGTATCCGCGGCGACGATCGGAGCGTCGGTGCATTCGCGGCCTCAGAGGCTGAGAGTCATTTGGATTTCGGCCGATCCGGCGTTGCCGCCGTCAGCCGATGTCGCCCAGTCGACCGACAGCTCGGTTCGCGCCTCGAAGGGGATTTC
>JBBINW010000043.1:0-42445 GCA_037443665.1 Betaproteobacteria bacterium | reverse complement strand
AGCCAGACCAGCGTCACCGGGATGAAGATCTTCCAGCCCAGGCGCATGATCTGGTCGTAGCGGAAGCGCGGGAAGGTTGCGCGCACCCACAGGAACATCGTGGCGACGGCGAAGACCTTGGCACCTAGCCAGATCCAGCCCGGGACCAGCTGGAACCAGCCACCGAACGGCGACAACCAACCGCCCAGGAACATCAGCGTGCACAGCATGCTGACGAGGATGATGTTGGCGTACTCGGCGAGGAAGAACATCGCGAACGCCATGCCCGAGTATTCGATCATGTGGCCGGCGACGATCTCGCTCTCGCCCTCGACGACGTCGAACGGGTGGCGGTTGGTCTCGGCCAGGCCAGCAATGAAATAGACGACGAAGATCGGCAGCAGCGGCAGCCAGTTCCAAGACAACACGCCCAGGCCCATGCCGGCGAACGTGCCGCGCCCCTGCGACATCACGATGTCGCTGATGTTCATGCTGCCGCTGACCATCAGCACGACGACGAGGCAGAAGCCCATCGCGATCTCGTAGCTGACCATCTGCGCGCTGGCCCGCAGCGCACCCAGGAAGGCATACTTCGAGTTGCTGGCCCAGCCGGCGATGATCACGCCGTAGACCTCCATCGAGGTGATGGCCATCAGGAACAGCAGTCCGGCGTTGACGTTGGCCAGCGCCACATCGGGGCCGAAGGGCACGACGGCCCAGGCCGCCAGCGCCGGCATGATCGTCATCACCGGGCCGAGGAAGAACAGGCCTTTGGCCGCGGCGGTCGGGCGGATGATCTCCTTGAAGATCAGCTTCACCGCATCGGCGATCGGCTGCAGCAGCCCGAGCGGGCCGACTCGGTTGGGGCCGAGGCGGATCTGCGTGAAACCGATGCCCTTGCGCTCCCACAAGGTCAGGTAGGCGACGCAGATCATCAGCGGCAGCACGACGACGACGATCTTGACCAGGCTCCAGACGACGAGCCACAGGCCGGCCCCGAGGAGCGCGCTGCCGGCTTGGTTGAGTGTGTCGAACATAGCGCTCAGACCTTCTCCACCGTGACGGCGCCAAACATCGCGCCCAGCGCCGCGGTGCGCGGGTGGCCGGCGGCGAGGCGCACCGCGGTGGCGGCCAGGCTCGCATCTTCGCGCGCCGGCAGCACCGCGGAAGCGGCGCCCTGCGACACGCGCACCGTCGCGCCGGGCTGAAGTCCGAGCCGGTGCCAAAGCGCCGACGGCAGACCGACGACCGGATCGCGGGCATCGGCCGTGAGTTGCAGCGAGGCGGCGCGGCGCACCAGCGGGTCGGTGGCATAGATCGGCACGTCGGCGATGCGCTCCAGGCCGCAGGCGGGCTCGCCCGCGGCGAGCGGCGCGGTCGCGCGGTTGTCGAGCCGCTGCGGAATGAGCGCGAGATCGCCCAGCGCGTCGGCGCGCACGTCCTCGGCGGTATCGAAGTCGAAGCCCGAGAGATCCAGCAGGTTGCCCAGCACCCGCAGCACCTTCCAGGCCGGCCGCGCCTCGCCAAGCGGCTTGACGACGCCGTGGAAGCTCTGCGCGCGGCCCTCGGCGTTGACGAAGGTGCCGGCGGTCTCGGTGAACGGGGCGATCGGCAACAGCACGTCCGCGGCGTCGGCCAGGCTGCCGTCCAGATCCTTGAACGCGGTCATCGCGACGACCAGCCCCGACGCCCCCAGCGCGGCGCGTGTGGCGGCGGCGTCGGCACTGTCGAGTACCGGCTCGGTGTTCAGCAGCAGCAGCGCCTTCATCGGCTGCGTCAGCATCTGGCCGGCATGCATTCCGCCGGGTCCTGGCACGGCGCCCACGAGCTGGGCGCCGACCGCGTTCGCGCCCTCGCCAAGGTAGCCGACCGTCGCACCGACGTGCTCGGCGATCCATTGCGCCAGCGCCAGCAGCGCCGAAGCCTGAGGGTGCTGCGCGGCCGCGTTGCCCAGCAGCACGGCCTTGCGCTCGCCCAGCAACAGCGACGCAGCGATGCGCTGGCCCTGGGCGGTGACTTCGGCCTGCACCGGGGCGGCGACGCCGCGCGCGGCGGCGACCGCGGCGGCGATGCCGGCCAGCGCCTGGGCCCAAGCCGAAGGTGCGGCGGTGACGCGCTCGGCCAGCGGCAGCAGCCAGTCCTCGTGCACCGCGTGCAGGCTGTGGACCTGCGCGCCATGGCGCGCCGCCTGGCGCAGCCGCGCCGCGAACAGCGGGTGGTCCTTGCGCAGGAACGAGCCGACGACGAGCGCGCGGTCGAGCCTGGACAGCGAAGCGATCGACGCGCCGAGCCAGCGCGCACGTCCGCCCGGGGCGCCGTCGCCGAAGTCGGCGCGGCGCGTGCGGTGGTCGATGTTCTCGCTGCCCAGCCCGCGGACGAGCTTGGCCAGCAGGTGCAGTTCCTCGGCCGTCGACGAGACATGACCGATGGCACCGATCTGCGCGCTTCCGAACTCGGCCTTCACCCGCCTGATGCCGTCGGCGACATAGGCCAGCGCGGTCTTCCAGTCCACCGACTGCCACTGTCGGCCCTGCCTGAGCATCGGCTGCGTCAGCCGCAGGTCACCGTTCAGCGCCTCGTACGAGAAGCGGTCGCGGTCGGCGATCCAGCACTCGTTGACGTCCTCGTTCTCCAGCGGCACCACGCGCATCACCCTGTCGGCCTTGACCTGCACGACGAGGTTAGCGCCAGTGCTGTCGTGCGGGCTGACGCTCTTGCGACGGCTCAGCTCCCAGGTGCGGGCCGAATACCTGAACGGCTTGCTCGTGAGCGCGCCCACAGGGCAGATGTCGATCATGTTGCCCGACAGCTCGCTGTCGACCGTGCGGCCCTCGACGGTCGTGATCTCGCTGTGCTCGCCGCGGTGGATCATGCCGAGTTCCATGATCCCGGCCACCTCCTGGCCGAAGCGCACGCAGCGCGTGCAGTGGATGCAGCGGCTCATCTCTTCCATCGAGATCAACGGGCCGACGTCCTTGTGGAAGACGACGCGCTTTTCCTCGCGGTAGCGCGAGGCGCTGCCGCCGTAGCCCACCGCCAGGTCCTGCAGCTGGCACTCGCCGCCCTGGTCGCAGATCGGGCAGTCCAGCGGATGGTTGATGAGCAGGAACTCCATGACGCTCTGCTGCGCCTTGGTGGCCTTGTCGGACTTCGTGCGAACGACCATGCCGTTGGTCACCGGCGTGGCGCAGGCCGGCATCGCCTTGGGCATCTTCTCGACGTCGACCAGGCACATGCGGCAGTTGGCCGCGATGCTGAGTTTCTTGTGATAGCAGAAGTGCGGGATGTAGGTGCCGGCCGCGTCGGCCGCATGCATGACCATGCTGCCTTCGGCCACGCTGACCTTCTTGCCGTCGAGTTCGATTTCGATCATGGCGGTGGGGATGCGATCAGGCGTGCGCCACGGCGCCGACCATGCAGTGTTTGTGTTCGACGTGGTATGCGAACTCGTCGCGGAAATGCTTGAGCATGCCCTGCACCGGCATCGCGGCGGCGTCGCCCAGGGCGCAGATCGTGCGGCCCTTGATGTTGTCGGCGACGCTGTCGAGCAGCGCCAGGTCCTCGGCCCGGCCCTTGCCGTGTTCGATACGGTCGACGATGCGCCACAGCCAGCCCGTGCCCTCGCGGCACGGCGTGCACTGGCCGCAGCTCTCGTGCTGGTAGAAGTAGCTCAGGCGCAGCAGGCTCCTGACCATGCAGCGGGTGTCGTTCATCACGATCACCGCGCCCGAGCCGAGCATCGAGCCGGCCTTGGCGATGGCGTCATAGTCCATCGTCAGGTCCATCATGATCTTGGCCGGCAGCACCGGCGCCGAGGACCCTCCGGGAATCACGGCCTTCAGCACCCCGCCCTTCACGCCGCCGGCGAGCTCGAGCAGCTTCGCGAATGGCGTGCCCAGCGGGACCTCGAAGTTGCCCGGCATGTTCACGTCGCCGACCACCGAGAAGATCTTGGTGCCGCCGTTGTTCGGCTTGCCGCAGTCGAGGTAGGCCTGCCCGCCGTGGTTGATGATCCAGGGCACCGCGGCGAAGGTCTCGGTGTTGTTGATCGTCGTCGGCTTGCCGTAGAGGCCGAAGCTGGCCGGGAACGGCGGCTTGAAGCGCGGCTGGCCCTTCTTGCCTTCCAGGCTTTCGAGCAGCGCCGTCTCCTCGCCGCAGATGTAAGCGCCGAAGCCGTGGAAGGCGTGGAGCTGAAAGCTGAAGTCGCTGCCCAGGATCTTGTCGCCGAGCAGCCCCGCGGTGCGGGCTTCCTCGAGCGCCTGCTCGAAGCGCTCGTAGACCTCGAAGATCTCGCCGTGGATGTAGTTGTAGCCGGTCTTGATGCCCATCGCATAGGCGGCGATCGCCATGCCTTCGATCACGATGTGCGGGTTGTAGGCCAGGATGTCGCGGTCCTTGCAGGTGCCGGGCTCGCCCTCGTCGGAATTGCAGACCAGGTACTTCGGCCCCGGGAACATGCGCGGCATGAAGCTCCACTTCAGCCCGGTCGGGAAGCCGGCTCCGCCGCGCCCTCGCAGCGCGCTGAGCTTGACCTCGGCGATCACCTGCTCGGGCGTCATGCCGGCGTTGCCCTCCACGCCGTCCTTGGCCAGGATCTTCTTCAGCGCGCTGTAGCCGCCGCGCGCGACGTAGTCCTGCAGGTGCCAGTTGGCGCCATCCAGGCCGGCGTAGATCTGCGCCCCGACGTGGCGGTCGTGGAAGCAGGTCTCGCGACCGCTGGCCCGGAACTTCGACAGCTCAAGCATCGCGGGCCTTCAGGGTCTCGACCAGCTCGTCGAGCCGCTCGGGGCTCATGAAGCTGAGCATCTGGCGGTCGTTGACGAGCATCACCGGCGCGTCGGCGCAGGCGCCCAGGCATTCGCTGGGCTGCACAGTGAAGCGACCGTCGGCGGTCGTTCCGTAAGGCTCCACGCCCAGTCGGCGGCAGACATGCTCGAGGGCCTTGTCGCCGTCGCGCAGTGCACAGGGCAGGTTGGTGCAGACGTTGAGCTTGTAGCGCCCCACCGGCTGCTGGTTGTACATGTTGTAGAAGGTCGTGACCTCGTGCACCGCGATCGGCGCCATGCCGAGGTAAGCGGCGACGGCGTCCTCGGCCGCGGGCGAGACATGGCCCTGCTCGTGCTGCACGATGGCCAGGCAGGCCATCACGGCCGACTGCTTCTGGTCGGCCGGGTACTTGGCGACTTCGCGCGCGAAGCGCGCCAGCGTCTGCTCGCTAAAACTCATGCCAGGAACTCCGACACCACACAGCAAATTTCCAAGCAAAAACCGCGCAACCGGCTTGGCCGGGCCGCTGGCGTTGCCCCCGGGGGGGCCGAGCACGACGTGGAACAGTCCGGGGGGCTGTTCCACGCTGCGAAGGCCGCAAGCCGCTTCGGGGGCGTCGTCATCTGTCGATCTCGCCGAACACGATGTCCATGGTGCCGATGATCGCGACGGCGTCGGCGATCATGTGGCCGCGTGCCATCTCGTCGAGCGCGGCCAGGTGCGGAAAGCCCGGGGCACGGATCTTCAGCCGGTACGGCTTGTTCGCGCCGTCGCTGACCAGGTAGATGCCGAACTCGCCCTTGGGGTGCTCGACCGCCGCGTAGACCTCGCCCTCGGGCACGTGCATGCCTTCGGTGAAGAGCTTGAAGTGGTGGATCAGCTCTTCCATGTTGGACTTCATGTCCACCCGCTTGGGCGGCGCCACCTTGTGGTTGTCGGTGATCACCGGGCCCGGATTCGCACGCAGCCAGGCCACGCACTGCTGGATGATGCGGTTGCTCTGCCGCATCTCCTCGACGCGCACCAGGTAGCGGTCGTAGGTGTCGCCGTTGACGCCGAGCGGGATGTCGAAGTCCATCCGGTCGTAGACGTCGTAGGGCTGGGTCTTGCGCAGGTCCCAGGCGATGCCCGAGCCGCGCAGCATCGGCCCCGAGAAGCCCAGGTTCAGCGCCCGCTCGGGTGTGACGACGCCGATGCCCACCGTGCGCTGCTTCCAGATCCGGTTGTCGGTGAGCAGGGTCTCGTACTCGTCGACGTACTTCGGGAAGCGCTTCGTGAAGTCGTCGACGAAGTCGAGCAGGCTGCCGCTGCGGGCGTCGTTCAGGGCCTGGATCGCCTTCGCGTTCTTGATCCGGCTCGGCTTGTACTGCGGCATCGCGTCGGGCAGGTCGCGATAGACGCCGCCCGGGCGGAAGTAGGCGGCGTGCATGCGCGCACCCGATACCGCCTCGTACATGTCGAACAGGTCCTCGCGCTCGCGGAAGCAGTAGATGAAGATGTTCATCGCGCCGCAGTCCAGCCCGTGCGCGCCCAGCCACAGCAGATGGTTCAGCAGCCGCGTGATCTCTGCGAACATGACGCGGATGTACTGCGCGCGCTCGGGCACTTCGACGCCGAGCAGCCTCTCGATCGCCAGGCAGTAGGCGTGCTCGTTGCACATCATCGAGACGTAGTCCAGCCGGTCCATGTACGGCAGGGCCTGGATGAAGGTTTTGCTCTCGGCCAGCTTCTCGGTCGCGCGGTGCAGCAGCCCGATGTGCGGGTCGGCGCGCTGGATGACCTCGCCATCGAGCTCGAGCACCAGGCGCAGCACGCCGTGCGCGGCCGGGTGCTGGGGCCCGAAGTTCAGGGTGTAGTTCTTGATGTCGGCCATGGTCAGCGCTCTACGGCAAACCGCCGTAGTCGTCCTCGCGCACCACGCGCGGCACGATCTCGCGCGGCTCGATGGACACCGGCTGGTAGATGACGCGCTTGGTCTGCTCGTCGTAGCGCATCTCGACGTTGCCTGTCGTTGGGAAGTCCTTGCGCATCGGGTGGCCGATGAAGCCGTAGTCGGTGAGGATTCGGCGCAGATCGGTGTGGCCCTCGAAGACGATGCCGAAGAGGTCGAAGGCCTCGCGCTCGAACCAGTTGGCGGCGGTCCACAGATCGGTCACCGAGGCGACCGCGGGCAGTTCGTCGTCGGGCGCGAAGACCTTCAGCCGCACGCGCCAGTTGTGGCCGATCGACAGCAGATGCGACACGACGCCATAGCGCAGAGCGTCGCGCGGCTCGTTGCGGTAGTCGGCGTAGTCGACGCCGCACAGGTCCATCAGCTGCTCGAACTTCAGCGCCGGATCGTCGCGGAGCGTCGTGGCGCTGTCCAGGTAATCGCCCGCGCCGACCGTGACCGTGATCTCGCCGCGGTCGCGCACCAGCATCTGGATGCGATCGCCGAGAGCGGCTTGCAGCGCGGCCTGCAAGGTGTCGAGTTTCTGCGTCATCGGGTGCGTCGTCGGCTGGCACGGTCAGCGCGCAATGGTGTTCTCGCGCCGGATTTTGGCCTGCAACTGCAGGATGCCGTACAGCAGCGCCTCGGCCGTCGGCGGGCAGCCCGGCACGTAGACGTCGACCGGCACGATGCGGTCGCAGCCGCGCACGACCGAGTAGCTGTAGTGATAGTAGCCACCGCCGTTGGCGCACGAACCCATGCTCAGCACCCAGCGCGGTTCGGCCATCTGGTCGTAGACCTTGCGCAGCGCCGGCGCCATCTTGTTGCACAGCGTGCCGGCGACGATCATCAGGTCGGACTGGCGCGGGCTCGGGCGGAACACGACGCCGAAGCGGTCGAGGTCGTAGCGCGCGGCGCCGGCATGCATCATCTCGACGGCGCAGCAGGCCAGGCCGAAGGTCATCGGCCACAGCGAGCCGGTCTTCGACCAGTTGATCAGCTTGTCCACCGAGGTGGTGACGAAGCCTTCCTTCAGAACGCCTTCGATGCCCATCGCGCTTTGCTCCGATTGGCCGCCGCCGCGGCCGCAGATTCACTCCCAGTCAAGGGCGCCCTTCTTCCACTCGTAGACGAAGCCCACCACGAGGATGGCGAGAAAGATCATCATCGCCCAGAAGCCTGACGCGCCGATGTCGCGCAGCGAGACCGCCCATGGGAAGAGAAAGGCGATCTCGAGGTCGAACAGGATGAACAGGATGGCGACGAGGTAGTAGCGCACGTCGAACTTCATGCGCGCGTCCTCGAAGGCCTCGAAGCCGCATTCGTAGGGGCTGTTCTTCTCGACGTCGGGCCGGTTGGGCCCGAACAGGAAGCCGAGCAGCTGGGGCGCCACACCGACCGCGACGCCGACGAGGATGAACAAGATCACGGGCAGGTAGGGTTGCAGCTCCATGGTCTCGTCAGGCTCCTGTCTACTCAAGCTGGAACACAAAAAAGCGCGCCTCGCGCGCCGCGATGCCGCGGCGGCCACGGGCGCGCCCTCCGTTTGTCTCCAGCGCGATCGCATGGGGTCGGTGCACTGCCGCGGCCGGTCCGATGCCGGCCTGCGCGACGCGCTCCGTTGTTCTTGGTGCCGACGGCGAGACTCGAACTCGCACAGCTTTCGCCACTACCCCCTCAAGATAGCGTGTCTACCAATTTCACCACGTCGGCTCGATGTCATTCGCCGTCTGCGGCGGTCCCCTTCTCAGGAGGACTTACCCGCCACGAACAGCTTTGAATTCTAGCCCGAAACAGCCGCCCTCCTGCCTCGCGCGAGCCCGGCGCGGGCTACTTCGGAATGCCCGCCGACGCGCTCGATGCCGCTGCCGGCAAGACGGTCTTCGCCGCGCCCGGAATGGCGTCCGCCGCGGCGCCTGGAATCGACCCGGTGGCGGCCCCGCTGGCCGCCACCGGGGCCGCGGGCGCCGGCCGGTCGAGCACGCTGCCGCCGCCCTGCGAATAGCGCGCGTTGCCGGTCGTGCCGAGATACGCCAGCGCCAGCGTGCAGACGAAGAACACCGTGGCGCAGGCCGCCGTGGAGCGGGACAGGAAATTGGCGCTTCCGCTGGCGCCGAACAGGCTGCCCGAAGCGCCGCTGCCGAACGACGCCCCCATGTCGGCGCCCTTGCCGTGCTGGATCAGCACGAGGCCGATCATCGCCAGTGCCGACAGCAGTTGCACGGCGTGGATCACGGTCATCCAGATTTGCATGATGGGGGAACTCCGGGAATCGGTTCAGGAAGCGCGCGCTACGGCTTGCGCTGCAGCGCGGCAGATGGCGATGAAATCGACGGCCTTCAAAGAAGCGCCGCCGATCAGCCCGCCGTCGATGTCGGGCTGGGCGAAGAGAGAGGCCGCGTTGTCGGGCTTGACGCTGCCGCCGTAGAGGATCTTCATCGCAGCGGCGCGCCCGGTGGCCGCCTGCAGCTGGGCGCGCAGTACCGCGTGCACCGCCTGCGCCTGTTCGGGCGACGCGGTGCGGCCGGTGCCGATGGCCCACACCGGCTCGTAGGCGACGACCATCTCGGCGGCGCAGTGCGCAAGCTGGTGGATCACGGCCGAAAGCTGTCGCTTGACGACCGCTTCGGTGTGCCCGGCGTCGCGCTCGGCCAGCGTCTCGCCGACGCAGACGATGGGCGTCACGCCGTGCGCCAGCGCGGCCTGTGCCTTGCGCGCGACCAGCGCATCGTCCTCGGCGTGGTAGGCGCGGCGCTCGGAATGGCCGACGATCGCGTAGCGGCAGCCGCATTCGGCGAGCATCGCGGCCGAAACCTCGCCGGTGTAGGCGCCCTGCGCGTGTTCGGACACGTCCTGGGCGCCCCAGCGGAAATCGCTGCTGGCCAGCGTGGCGGCGGCTTCGTTGATGAAGACGAAGGGCACGCAGAACGCCACCTCGGCCATGAAGGGCCGCGAGGCAAGCATCGCGGCCAGCAACTCGGCGTTGGCTGGGCGGCTGCCATGCATCTTCCAGTTGCCGACGACGAGCTTGCGTTGCATCGATGGTCCTTGGTGCTTGGGCCGGCCGGCTATTGCCAGACGAGCACGATCTTGCCGACGTGCGTGCTCGACTCCATCAGCGCATGCGCGTCGGTCGCACCGGCCGCCGGGAAGACCTGGTGGATCACGGGCTTGACGCGGCCGGCCTCGATCAGCGGCCAGACCTGCGCCTTGAGTTGCTGCGCCAGCGCGGTCTTGTAGGCCACGCTGCGCGGTCGCAGCGTCGAGCCGGTGATCGTCAGCCGCTTGCGCAGGAGCAGGCCGGCATCGAGCGCGCTCGCCGTGCCGCCCTGCACCGCGATCACCGCCAGGCGTCCATCGTCGGCCAGGCATTCAAGCTCGCGCGCGATGTAGCCGCCGGCGACCATGTCGAGGACGACGTCCGCACCGTGGCCGGCGGTCAGGCGCCGGGTCTCGGCGACGAAGTCCTGCGTCCGGTAGTTGATCGCGTGGTCGGCGCCGATCGAGACGCAGGCGGCGCACTTCTCGTCGCTGCCGGCGGTGACGACGACCTGCGCACCGAAGGCCTTGGCGAGCTGGATCGCGGTCACGCCGATGCCGCTGCTGCCGCCCTGCACGAGCAGCGTCTCGCCGCGTTGCAGGCCGGCGATCGCGAACACGTTCTGCCAGACGGTGAAGAAGGTCTCGGGCAGGCTCGCCGCCTCGACCATGTTGAGCCCCTTGGGCGCCGGCAGGCATTGGCCCGCCGGGGCGACGCAGAACTCGGCGTAACCGCCGCCAGCCACCAGCGCGCAAACCGCGTCACCGACGGCCAGGCCCGCCGCCGCCAGATCTGCGGCGGAGCCGGCGGCGACGGTGCCCGCGACCTCCAGACCCGGCAGGTCGGAGACACCCGCCGGCACCGGGTACAGGCCCTTGCGCTGCAGCACGTCGGGCCGGTTGACGCCCGAAGCCTGCACCGCGATCAGCAACTCACCCGCTCGCGGCTCGGGCACCGGCCGCTCGCAAGGACGCAGCACCGCGGGCGCACCCGGGGCGCTGATCTCGATGGCGCGCATCGCGGCGCTCACTCGGGCTGCTTCGGCGCCTCGTCGGCCCCGGCCGGTGCGTGCTCGGCCGGCGCCAGGCCTTCGACACCCGCCTCGGCCGCCACCGGCTCGCGGCGCGGACGATCATCGCGTTCGCTGCGCTCGCGGCGCGGACGGTCGTCGCGGTCGCGCCGCGGCGGACGGTCGCCGCGATCGCCACGCGGCTCGTAGCGCTCTTCGGCCATGCCTTCGGGCCGCTCGAGCAGCGCCTTCATGCTGAGCTTGATGCGGCCCTTCTCGTCGGTCTCCAGCACCTTGACCTTGACGATCTGGCCTTCCTTCAGGAAGTCCTCGACGCGCTCGACGCGCTGGTGCGCGATCTGGCTGATGTGAAGCAGGCCGTCCTTGCCGGGCAGGATGTTGACCAGGGCACCGAAGTCCAGGATCTTGGTCACCGGGCCCTCGTAGACCTTGCCGACCTCGGCCTCGGCAGTGATCTCGGTGATGCGCTTTTTCGCGAACTCGGCCTTGTCGCCGTCGGTGGACGCGATCGTGATCGTGCCGTCCTCGCCAATGTCGATCGTGCAGCCAGTTTCCTCGGTCAGCGCGCGGATCGTGGCACCCCCCTTGCCGATCACGTCACGGATCTTCTCGGGGTTGATCTTCATCGTGTAAAGGCGCGGCGCGAACTGGCTGACCTCGGCCTTCGCACCGCCGACGGCCTCGACCATCTTGGCCAGGATGTGCAGCCGCGCCTCCTTGGCCTGCGCCAGCGCGACCTGCATGATCTCCTTGGTGATGCCCTGGATCTTGATGTCCATCTGCAGCGCCGTGATGCCCCCGTTGGTGCCCGCGACCTTGAAGTCCATGTCGCCAAGGTGGTCCTCGTCGCCCAGAATGTCGGTCAGCACGGCGAAGCGGTTGCCTTCCTTGATCAGGCCCATCGCGATGCCGGCCACGTGCGCCTTCAGCGGCACGCCGGCGTCGAGCAGACTCAGGCAGCCGCCGCAGACGCTGGCCATTGACGACGAGCCGTTGCTCTCGGTGATCTCGCTGACCACGCGCAGCGTGTACGGGAAATCCTCCTTGTCGGGCAGCACCGCGATCAGCGCGCGCTTGGCGAGGCGCCCGTGGCCGATCTCGCGCCGCTTCGGGCTGCCGACGCGGCCGGTCTCACCGGTCGCGAAAGGCGGCATGTTGTAGTGGAGCATGAAGCGGTCCTCGAACTCGCCGGCCAGCGCATCGATGCGCTGCGCGTCGCGTTCGGTGCCCAGCGTGGCGGCGACCAGCGCCTGCGTCTCGCCGCGCGTGAACAGCGCCGAGCCGTGGGTGCGCGGCAGCACGCCCGAGCGGATCTCGATCGGCCGCACGGTGCGCGTGTCGCGGCCGTCGATGCGCGGCTCACCGGCCAGGATCTGGCTGCGCACGATACGTGACTCGATCTCGAACAGCAGGCCTTCGACCTCGACGCCGTCATACGCGATGCCATCGGCCTTCAGCGCCGCCATCACGTCGGCTGTCACCTGGCGACAGGCCTGGGTGCGCGCCTGCTTGCTGCGGATCTGGTAGGCCGCGCGCAACGGGCCTTCGGCCAGTTCGGTGACCCTGGCGATGAAGGGCTCGTTCTTGGCCGGCGGCGTCCATTGCCACTCTGGCTTGCCGGCATCGCGCACCAGCTCGTTGATCGCGGCGATCGCGACCTTGCCCTGCTCGTGGCCGAAGACCACCGCGCCGAGCATGATCTCTTCACTGAGCTGGTCGGCTTCGGACTCGACCATCAGCACGGCGGCCTCGGTGCCGGCCACCACCAGTTCAAGCTTGCTGAAGCTCAGCTCGGTCTGACCGGGGTTCAGAACGTACTCGCCGTTGACGTAACCCACGCGGGCGGCACCGATCGGGCCGTTGAACGGGATCCCGCTGATCGCCAGCGCGGCGCTGGTGCCGATCATCGCCGGGATGTCGGCCTGGACCTCGGGATTCAGGCTCAGCACATGGACGACGACCTGGACCTCATTGAAGAAGCCTTCGGGGAACAGCGGCCGGATCGGGCGGTCGATGAGGCGACTGGTCAGCGTCTCGAGTTCGCTCGGACGCCCTTCACGCTTGAAGAAGCTGCCCGGGATCTTGCCTGCGGCGTAGGTCTTCTCGATGTAGTCGACGGTGAGCGGGAAGAAGTCCTGCCCGGCCTTGGCCTCGGTCTTGGCGACCACGGTGGCCAGGACCACGGTGTCTTCCACGCTGACGAGGACGGCGCCGGTGGACTGGCGCGCGATTTCGCCCGTCTCCAGCGTCACGGTGTGCTGGCCCCACTGGAACGACTTGGTGACCTTGTTGAACATGCTCATGCGGCGTCTTCCTTGGTTGAAGTGGGCAGCGCAATGCCATTCCAGCGAAGCCTGTCGCGAAGGCGTCCTTGGAATGACACAGCAGTGCGGCCCGGATGATGGGGAAAGTAGCGGGCCGCCGGTCGGCGGCCCGTCGGCAGGTGGGCTTACTTGCGCAATCCCAGCTTGGTGATCAGCGCGGTGTAGCGCTCGGCGTCCGTGTCCTTGAGGTAGGTCAGCAGGCGCTTGCGCTGGTTGACCATCTTCAACAGCCCGCGGCGGCCGTGGTGGTCCTTCAGGTGGGTCTTGAAGTGCGGCGTCAACTCGTTGATGCGCGTGGTCAGCAGGGCGACCTGCACTTCGGGGCTGCCGGTGTCGGCAGGGCCGCGGGCGTGGGCCTTGACGACCTCGGCGGTGGCGGCGGTGGTGAGCGGCATGCGATTTCCTCTGGAATCGTGGAAACCGCCTTGCCCGGCACGAATCGTGAACGACGCGCCTGGCCGCGGGTTTCCGGGTTGACTTGCGAACGCCAGTGAAACCGACCGGCGCCGTGCTGAAGACCCCCGAATGCTCGGGAGCTATTGATTATAGACCGATGCCCAGACGCAGCCGGGCCAGCCCCAGGTCGAGCCGTTCCGGGTCGCGCGACGCGAAGCACCAGCGCAGCCAGCCTTCGCCTTCGGGTCCGAAGGCCACGCCCGGCGCCAGTCCGAGGCCCTGCTCGACGACCAGGCGCTTGGCCAGCGCGAGCGAGTCGTCCTCGCCGGCGACGCGGAAGAACGCATACAGGCCGCCGGGTGGGCTGGCCGCACCGATACCCGGCAGGGCCTGCAGCCCCGGCAGCAGGCGGTCGCGGCAGGCCCGCAGCCGCGCCACCAGGGCCGGCACGAATTCGTCGGCCATCGCCAGCGCCGCCAGGCCGCCGCGCTGCACGAACACCGGTGCGCAGGAGCTGTTGAACTCGAGCAGCTTGCCGGCGGCGTCCATCTGCCCTTGCGGCAGCACGAGCCAGCCCAGCCGCCAGCCCGTCATCAGGAAGCTCTTGCTGAAGCTGTGGGCGACGATCAGGCGGTCTTCGGGTGTGGCGACGTCGAGGAACGACGGCGACGCGGCGGCCGGCGGTGCATCGGCAGCGCCGAAGTGGATGCGCTCGTAGACCTCATCGGCGACGATCCAGGTGCCGGTGCGGCGGCAATGCGTCAGCAGCGCCTGCTGCTCGGCGCGGTTCAGCGTCCAGCCGGTGGGGTTGTTGGGCGAGTTGACCAGCAGCACGAGGGTGCGGTCGGTCACCGCCGCCAGCAGCGCATCCAGGTCGAGCCGCCAAGCCCCAGCCTGCGGGCGCAGCGATACACGCGTGACCCGGGCGCCCAGGATCGCCGGTTGCGCCGTCAGGTTGGGCCAAACCGGCACCACGGCGACGACCTCGTCGCCGGCGTCCAGCAGCAGCTGCATCGCGATCATCAGCGCGCTGACGCCGGCCGAGGTGACCGCGATCCGATCGGCATCGACCGGCCCGTGCAGTACGCTCGTGTACGCCGCGATCGCCGCGCGCAACTCGGGCAACCCGAGGTTGTGCGAGTAGAACGTCTCGCCGCGCGCCAGCGACTCGGCCGCCGCCTGCCGGATCGGCTCGGCGGTGACCTCGTCGCTTTCGCCGAACCAGAAGGCCAGCACGTCGCTGCGCCCGAGGCCGGCGTTGGCGACCTCGCGGATCTTGGAGCCGGGCAGGGACTGGATCGCTTGGCGCATGGAGGTTCTCCGGGCGGTGGCCGACGCGGTCCGCACGATTGCGGCCGGCCGTACGCCACGCGTCATCGGCGGCGCCAGCATGGCGCGTCGTGTCTGATTCACGTTGGGGGGGTCTTGAAACTGCGGCGGCCGGAGTCATTTGACGACCACGGGCGCTGCGCCGCCGCGATGATGGTGAGCAGGCGCAGCTATCGCAAGCCGACATTGTAGGAGTGCACCATGTTCCTGGTTCCGATGGGCCGTGAATCACGGCAACTCTCGCGTTTGTTCGACGATACGTTCGACCGCTTCTTCGGCGGCCTGACGCAGCCGGAAACCAATGCGCCGCGCAGCCCCGCGCTGGACGTGACCGAGTCCGACCGCGCCTACACCGTCAAGCTCGAGATGCCTGGCGTGGCCAAGGAAGACGTCAAGGTCTCGATCGACGGCCGCCAGATCAACGTGCAGGCGCAAAGCCAGCGAGAGGAAGAGAAGAAGGAAGGCGACCGCGTCGTCTATCGCGAGCGTTCGTTGGCGAGCTACGCGCGAACCTTCACGCTGCCGGCGGAGGTGGACCAGGCCGAAGCCGGGGCCAAGCTCGAGCACGGCGTGCTGACGCTGACGCTGCCCAAGCGCGGACCGCGCGCCGGGGCGCAGATCACGATCAGCTGACGGCGGGGCCGGACTGGCCCGCGCTGGCGGCGGCACGTGCGAGCGTGTCGAGCGGCCAGCGCGGGAGGACGCTGAACGAGCCGTCGCGGGCGAAGTCGGCCAGGCCGTGCTGCAGCCGCAGCGCGCCGGCCAGCGCGATCATCGCGCCGTTGTCGGTGCACAGCGCCAGCGGTGGGTAGTGCACGCTGGCGCCCACGCGCGCGGCGCCGGCATCGAGTCGCTCGCGCAGGCGCAGGTTGGCGCCGACGCCGCCCGCAACCACCAGACGGTCCATGCCGCTGGCGGCAAGCGCACGCAGCGCCTTGGCCACCAGCACGTCGACGATCGCCGCCTGCGTCGAGGCGGCGAGATCGGCGCGCGCCTGTTCGCAGATGTTCGGCCCGAGCTTGCGGGCCTGCGTCATGACCGCGGTCTTGAGCCCGGCGAACGAGAAATCCAGGTCCTTGCTGTGGAGCAGCGGGCGCGGCAGCGCGAAGGCCTCGGGGTTGCCGAAGGCGGCCATCCGCGCCAGTGCCGGCCCGCCCGGGTAGCCCAGCCCGAGCAGCTTGGCGCTCTTGTCGAAGGCCTCGCCGGCGGCGTCGTCGATGGTCTCGCCGAGGAGTTCGTAGTCGCCCACGCCGCGCACCGCCATCAGCTGCGTGTGGCCGCCCGAGACCAGCAGCGCGACGAAGGGAAACTGCGGCGGCACCTCGCCGAGGAACGGCGACAGCAGATGCCCTTCGAGGTGGTGCACACCCAGCGCCGGCTTGCCGAGCGCCGCCGCCAGCGCCACCGCGACCCCGGCGCCCACCAGCAACGCACCGGCGAGGCCGGGGCCGCGCGTGTAGGCCACCAGGTCGATCTGCTGCAGGGTGCAGTCGGCCGCCGCCATCACCTGGCGCGCCAGCGGCAGCACGCGTCGGATGTGGTCGCGCGAGGCCAGTTCGGGGACCACGCCGCCATAGGCCGCGTGCATCCCGGCTTGGCTGTGCAGCGCGTCGGCGAGCAGTCGCGGCGGGCCGTCGGCACGCGTGCGCACCAGCGCCACGCCGGTTTCGTCGCACGACGATTCGATGCCGAGGACATTCACCCGGTCAGTTTACGGTGCGGGCCCGCGCGTGCCGGTCGGCGGCTCGAGATATCGCGCCCGTCACCCCCGGGCACGGCGCTTGCAACTGTTTGCGCGACACCTTCGTCCGGTGTCTGTCTATCTCCTCAGCAGGGCCAAAGCCCTAGTCCAACCTCCCCGTTTCACGACGGGGAGGTCTTTTTTTGGTGCCGCAGTCGCCTGCCGTCGGTTCGACTTGGTGCGCCCCGTCGCCCCAACCGGTGCACGCCTGCCTCGCCGTCGAAGCCGCAGGGCTGGGCGGCCGAAGGCACGGTGGCTAACATCCACACCCTGCTGCGGATCGGTCCGCGGCCCAACCAGGAGTCCAACCACATGAAAACCCTGCTTGCCCGCGTCCTCCTGCCCGCTGCGGCGCTGGCGATCGGCCTCGCCTCGCCGGCGCGGGCCGACTCCACGCTCGACAAGGTCAAGTCCAGCGGCGTCATCACGCTGGCCTACCGCGAGTCGTCGATCCCGTTCTCCTACCTCGACGACAAGGCCCAGCCGGTGGGCTTCGGCGTCGACATCTGCAACCGAATCGTCGACGAGATCAAGAAGGAGACTGGCCACGCCGACCTCAAGGTCCAGCTCCAGGCGGTGACCTCGGCCAACCGCATCCCGCTGCTGGAAAACGGCACCATCGACCTCGAGTGCGGCTCGACCACCAACAACAGCGCCCGCGCCAAGCAGGTGACGTTCTCGATCAACTACTTCTACACCGGCACCCGCTTCCTGGTGAAGAGCAATTCGGGCATCAAGGGCCTGGAGGACCTCAAGGGCAAGGTTCTGGTCAGCACCACCGGCACCACCAACTACCGGCTGCTGCGCGACCTGATCGCCGAGAAGAAGCTGCCGATCGAGCTGATCGGCGCCAAGGACCATTCGGAGTCGGCGCTGCTGGTGGAAAGCGGACGCGCCGCGGCCTTCGGCATGGACGACATCCTGCTCTACGGCCTGCGCGCGAGCTCGCGCAACCCGGCCGAGCTGGCCGTCGTCGGCGACGCGATCCAGGTCGAGCCCTACGGCATCATGGTGCGCAAGGACGACCCCGGCATCAAGAAACTGGTCGACGGCGTGCTCGCCGGCCTGATGAAGAGCGGCGAGTTCTCGCGCCTGTACGACAAGTGGTTCACCTCGCCGATCCCGCCCAAGGGCATCAACCTGAACGCGCCGATGAGCCAGGAGCTCAAGGACAACCTGACGGCGCTGTCGGACAAGCCCGCAACCTGAGCGCCAGCCGGCGCGGGGCCGGTCCCGCCCGGACCGCGCCGGCTGTCAGTGGTTCTCGCGGGCCTGGTTGATCGTGTACTTGGGGATCTCGATCGTCACGTCCCGGTCCGACAGGATCGCCTGGCAGCTCAGCCGCGATGTGGGCGTCAGGCCCCAGGCGCGATCGAGCAGGTCTTCCTCGCTCTCGTCCATCTCGCCCAGCGAGTCGAAACCTTCCTTCACGACCACGTGGCAGGTCGTGCAGGCGCAGCTCATCTCGCAGGCATGCTCGATCGCGATGCCGTTGTCGAGCAGCGCCTCGCACACCGAGGTGCCCGTGGGCGCCTCGATGAGGTCGCCCTGGGGGCAGAGCTCGGCGTGCGGCAGGATGCGGATGACGGGCATCAGGCCTCCAGCCGGGCTGCCCAGAGGCAGGCCCGCGTCCCCCCGGGGGGCAGGGATCGAACGTAAGCGTGGCGGTCGTGCATAGGCGGCTCAGACTTCCTCGAGGCGGCGCCCGGCCAGCGCCTGCCGGATGCCCTGGTTCATGCGCAGCGCGGCGAAGGCCTCGGTGCCCTCGGCCAGCGCCTTGACGGCAGCCTCGACGGCGTCGGCATCGTCGCCGCTCGCGGCCTGCAGCGTCTGTTCGACCTGGGTCTCGATTGCGCGCTTCTCGCCCGCGTCGAGCAGCGCCCCGTCGGCCGCCAGCGCGGCGCGCGTGGCCAGCACCATGCGTTCGGCCTCGACCCGCGCCTCGCGCAGCTTGCGCGCGGCCATGTCTTGCTCGGCATGGGCGAAGCCGGCCTGCAGCATCTGTGCGATCTGCGCGTCGGCCAGGCCGTAGCTCGGCTTGACCGTCACCGCGGCTTCCACCCCCGAGGCCTGCTCGCGCGCCGAGACGCTGAGCAGCCCATCGGCATCGACCTGGAAGGTCACGCGGATGCGCGCCGCGCCGGCTGCCATCGGCGGGATGCCGCGCAGTTCGAAGCGTGCCAGCGACCGGCATTCGCTCACCAGGTCGCGTTCGCCCTGCACGACGTGGATGGCCATCGCGGTCTGGCCGTCCTTGAAGGTCGTGAACTCCTGCGCCTTGGCCACCGGGATCGTCGTGTTGCGCTCGATCACGCGCTCGACCAGCCCGCCCATGGTCTCCAGGCCCAGCGAGAGCGCGATCACGTCGAGCAGCAGCAGCTCGCCGTCGCGCGAATTGCCGGCCAGCGCGTTGGCCTGGATCGCGGCGCCCAGCGCCACGACCTCGTCTGGATTCAGGTTGGTGAGGACCTCGCGGCCGAACAACTCGCCGACCGCAGCGCGCACGAGCGGCATGCGCGTGCTGCCGCCGACCATCACCACACCCTGCACCTCGTCGCGCGCAGTACGGGCATCGCGCAGCACCTTGCGCACCGCCGCCAGCGTGCGATCGACGAGCGGCCTCGCCAGCGTCTCCAGCTGTGCGCGCTTCACCTCCACGCGCAGCACGCGGCCTGCGATCTCGGCCTGCCAGGTCACCGCGTCGGCATCGCTCAGCGCTTCCTTGGCAGCGCGTGCGGCCACCAGCGCGGCGCGCTTGTCCTGCGGCGAAGCCGCCGCGACGCCGGCCTGCGCCAGCGCCCAGTCGGCCAGCGCGTGGTCGATGTCGTCACCGCCCAGCGCGGCGTCGCCGCCGGTGGCCACGACCTCGAACACACCGCGCGTCAGGCGCAGCAGCGAGATGTCGAAGGTGCCGCCGCCGAGGTCATAGACGGCGTACAGACCCTCGCTGGCGTTGTCCAGGCCATAGGCCACCGCTGCCGCCGTCGGCTCGCTGATCAGGCGCAGCACGTTCAGTCCCGCGAGCTGCGCCGCGTCCTTGGTCGCCTGGCGCTGGGCATCGTCGAAGTAGGCCGGCACGGTGATCACGGCACCGAACAGTTCGGCGTCGAAGCTGTCCTCGGCACGCTGGCGCAGGCTGGCCAGGATCTCGGCCGAAACCTCCACCGGCGTCTTCTCGCCGGCTCGCGTGGCCAGCGCCAGCATGCCCGGCCTATCGACGAAGCGGTACGGCAGCTTCTCGCGCCCGGGGACGTCGGCCAGCGCCCTGCCCATGAAGCGCTTGATCGAGACCAGCGTGTTCTCGGGGTCGTCGGCCTGCGAGGCCAGCGCCTCGAAGCCGATCGCGCGCCGCCCTCGCTCGAGGTAGCGCACGGCCGACGGCAGCAGCACGCGGCCCTGCGCGTCGGGCAGGCATTCGGCCACGCCGTGGCGCACGGCGGCGACCAGCGAATGCGTGGTGCCCAGGTCGATGCCCACCGCGATGCGCCGCTGGTGCGGGTCGGGCGTCTGCCCGGGTTCGGAGATCTGGAGCAAGGCCATGACCGGGATCGTCGGGTTGTTCTGTCGGGGGTTGTTCAGCGGCCGGGCGCGATCGCATCGAGCCGGCGTTCGATGTCCTGGCGGAAGCGCGCGACGAACATCAGCGCGCGCACCTGCGCCGCCGCGGCGGGGGTGTCGTTGCGCTCGTCGAGCAGCCGCTCGAGTTCGGCCAGCATCGCGCGCTCCTCGCGCTCGACCTGGGCGTCCAGCGCATCGACTTCGGCCGCACCGACGGCATCGGCCAGCGCTTCGCGCCACTGCATCTGCTGCATCAGGAAGGCCACCGGCATCGCGGTGTTGCGCTCGGCATCCACGGCCACGCCGCGCAGCCCGCAAAGGTAGGCGGCGCGCGCCAGCGGATCCTTCAGACGCTGGTAGGCCTCGTTCACGCGCACGGCCCACTGCATCGCCAGCCGCTGCGCGGCCGCACCCTCGCACGCGAAGCGGTCCGGGTGGACGCGGGCCTGCAGGTCGCGCCGGCGGGCATCGAGCTCGGCGCGGTCCAGCGCCTGGCGTTGCGGCAGGCCGAACAGGCTGAAGTCGTCGTCTGCGAGCTTCATCACCGCTCGCCGCCGAAGACCGACATGTCGTCGACTGATTCGCCGCCGGGCACCCGCCCGGCCCCGGGCGGGTGCGGCCAGGTCGGGGCCGCACGCAGTTCCGGCGCGGCCAAGGGGGCGACCACCTCGCGCTGATCGAGGCCGCCAGGGCAGATGATGACGATCGCGTCGGGCATCGATGGAAGGGGAAGCGCCGGGCGCTGCAGGGACGGTCGCGTCGAGTGGTTCGGGCCGCCCGCGGCGCCGGCAACCGGCGCGCTGCAGCCGGAGCGGCGAACAGCGGCGCCGCTCAGACGCGGAACGATTCGCCGCAGCCGCAGCGGTCCTTCTCGCGCGGGTTGTGGAACTTGAAGCCCTCGTTGAGGCCCTCGCGGACAAAGTCGAGTTCGGTGCCGTCGATGTAGGGCAGGCTCTTGGGATCGACCAGCACCTTGACGCCGTGGCCTTCGAAGATCACGTCCTCCGGCGCGATCTCGTCGGCGTACTCGAGCTTGTAGGCCAGGCCCGAGCAGCCGGTGGTCTTCACGCCCAGGCGAACGCCCACGCCCTTGCCGCGCCGGCCGAGGTAGCGCGTGACGTGCCGCGCCGCTGCTTCGGTGAGAGTGACCGCCATGTTCTCGTCAGCCGTGTCGCCCGCGGATCAATGGGCCGCGGCCGCGCGCTCGGCCGGCGCCGCCGGCGCAGCGTGCTTGGCGCGGTAGTCCTGCACCGCGGCCTTGATCGCGTCCTCGGCCAGGATCGAGCAGTGGATCTTCACCGGCGGCAGCGCCAGCTCCTGCGCGATCTGGGTGTTCTTGATCGTCACCGCCTCGTCCAGCGTCTTGCCCTTGACCCATTCGGTGACCAGCGAGCTCGATGCGATCGCCGAGCCGCAGCCGTAGGTCTTGAAACGCGCGTCCTCGATCAGCCCGGTGGCCGGATTCACCTTGATCTGCAGCTTCATCACGTCGCCGCAGGCCGGCGCGCCCACCATGCCCGTGCCGACGCTGTCGTCGCCCTTGTCGAACGAGCCGACGTTGCGCGGGTGTTCGTAATGCTCGACAACTTTTTCACTGTAGGCCATGTCTCGATCTCCTGGAATGTCTAGTGTGCCGCCCATTGGATCGAATTGAGATCGATCCCGTCCTTGTACATCTCCCACAGCGGGGAGAGGTCGCGCAGCTTGGCCACGCGGTCTTGCAGCGTGCTGACCGCGTAGTCGATCTCCTCGGCCGTCGTGAAGCGGCCGATGGTCATGCGCAGGCTCGAGTGCGCCAGTTCGTCGCTGCGGCCCAGGGCGCGCAGCACGTAGCTGGGCTCGAGGCTGGCGCTGGTGCAGGCCGAGCCCGAGGACACCGCAATCCCCTTGACCCCCATGATCAGCGACTCGCCCTCGACGTAGTTGAAGCTTGCGTTGATGTTGTGCGGCACGCGGTGCTCGAGGTCGCCATTGATGAAGACCTGCTCGATGCCGCTGATGCCGTCGATCAGCCGCTTGCTCAGCATGCGGATGCGCTCGATCTCGGCGCCCATCTCGGACTGCGCGATCGCGAAGGCCTCGCCCATGCCGACGCACTGGTGCGTCGGCAGCGTGCCGCTGCGCATGCCACGCTCGTGGCCGCCGCCGTGCATCTGGGCCTCCAGCCGCACCCGCGGCTTGCGCCGCACGTACAGCGCGCCGATGCCCTTGGGGCCATAGGTCTTGTGCGAGGCCAGGCTGAGCAGGTCGACCGGCAACGTCGTCATGTCGATGGTCACCTTGCCGGTGGCCTGCGCACCGTCGACGTGGAAGATGATCCCGCGCTCCCGGCACATCGTGCCGATGGCCGGGATGTCCTGGATCACGCCGATCTCGTTGTTGACCAGCATCACCGAGACCAGGATCGTGTCCTTGCGCAGCGCATCCCTGAACCTGTCGAGGTCGAGCAGGCCATTTTCCTGCACGTCGAGGTAGGTCACCTCGAAGCCCTGGCGTTCGAGCTCGCGGGTCGTGTCTAGCACCGCCTTGTGCTCGGTCTTGACGGTGACGATGTGCTTGCCGCGGGCACTGTAGAAGTGCGCCGCGCCCTTGAGCGCGAGGTTGTTCGACTCGGTGGCGCCGCTGGTCCAGACGATCTCGCGCGGGTCGGCGTTGATCAGCGCTGCGACCTGGGCGCGCGCCTTCTCGACCGCCGCCTCGGCCTCCCAGCCCCAGGCATGGCTGCGCGATGCCGGATTGCCGAAATGCTCGCGCAGCCAGGGAATCATCGCGTCCACCACGCGCGGGTCGCAAGGCGTGGTCGCGCCGTAGTCCATGTAGATCGGGAAGTGCGGTGTCATGGCAAGAGCAGCAAGTGGAATGTGGACAGGGGCCGTGGTCGCCGAGCGCCCGGCCTCCTACTTGGAAAACGCGTTGCCGAGGGCGAACACCGAATTCGGCGCCGTGACCTTGATCGGCTTGACCACCGGCGTGGTCGAGATCGCGCGCTTGACTGGCGCGGCGTCCACCGAGACGCCCTTGGCGAGTTGCTCGTCGACCAGCTTCTTCAGCGAGATCGAGTCGAGGAACTCGATCATCTTGGCGTTCAGGCTGGCCCACAGGTCGTGGGTCATGCAGCGCCCACCGTCGTCGCCCATGCAGTTTTCCTTGCCGGCGCAACCGGTGGCGTCGATCGGCTCGTCGACGGCGACGATGATGTCGGCGACCGTGATCTCGGCGGCCGGCCGGCCCAGCGAGTAGCCACCGCCGGGCCCGCGCGTGCTCTCGACCAGCTCGTGCCGGCGCAGCTTGCCGAAGAGTTGTTCGAGATAGGACAGCGAGATCTGCTGACGCTGGCTGATCGCCGCCAGGGCCACGGGGCCGGCATTCGAGCGCAGCGCGAGGTCGATCATCGCGGTGACGGCGAAACGGCCTTTGGTGGTTAGACGCATGGGACCTCCTGCTGGGTTCGGTGAAGACGAGGTGCGGTCGGCACCTGGGCTGCGGCGAGGGCGACCACGCCACCGTCGAACCCGACTGATTTGGTCGAGTATAAGGAGGCGGAGCGATTCAGTCAACCTTTGACCGCCGGACTTCGATCTCCGCGGCCAGCGCGGCGACGAGGCCTTCGCAGGCGTCCTCGACGAGGTCGAGCACCTGCTCGAAACCCTGCGGCGGGCCATAGTAAGGGTCCGGCACCTCGGCGACGTCGGCGAAGCGCCGGGCGTAGGCGAGCAGCGGCTGCACCCGCGCCCGACACGGCTGGCGCGCCCGACTTTGCAGATGCTCGAGATGGGCGCCATCCATCGCCAGGATGAGGTCGAAGCGATCGAAGTCCTCGGCAGCCAACCGCCGCGCGCGCAGGCCGGAGAGGTCATAGCCGCGCTGCAGCGCGTGCCTCTGGGCGCGCGGATCGGGTGCTTCGCCGGCGTGATAGCCGGTGGTGCCCGCCGAGCCGACGACGACGCGCCCGTCCAGCCCGGCCGCACCGAGCTTGGCGCGCAGGACACCCTCGGCGGTCGGCGAGCGGCAGATGTTGCCGGTGCAGACCATCAGCACGCGCAAGGCGTCGGCGGGTTCGTGCTCGGCACGTCTCGACAAGGGCCACATGCGATCCAGCATAGCGCCTGCAGCGGGCGGTCAGGCCGCCGCTGGCGCCGTCGGCGCCAGCGGCACGACGTTGCTGTCGGTGCCGGCCGCGCCAAAGGCCTGCTCGCGCAACAGCGCCAGCTGATCGCGCACCCGGGCCGCCTTCTCGAACTCGAGGTTGCGGGCGTGTTCGAGCATCTGCTTTTCGAGCAGCTTGATGCGTCGGCCCAGGTCCTTCTCCGACATCGCCTCGACCTCGGCCGCGGCCTTCGCCGCCTTCAGGTCGTCCTTCGCGCTCTTGTCGGAGACGGCGCCGTCGATCATGTCGCGGATGCGCTTGCTGATGCTCTTGGGCGTGATGCCCAGCGCCAGGTTGTGCGCGACCTGCTTGGCCCTGCGGCGCTCGGTCTCGCCGATCGCCGCGCGCATGCTGTCGGTCATCTTGTCGGCGTAGAGGATCGCGCGGCCGTTGACGTTGCGCGCCGCGCGGCCGATGGTCTGGATCAGGCTGCGCTCGGCGCGCAGGAAGCCTTCCTTGTCGGCGTCGAGGATCGCCACCAGGCTCACCTCGGGCAGGTCCAGACCCTCGCGCAGCAGGTTGATGCCGACCAGCACGTCGAACACGCCCAGCCGCAGGTCGCGCAGGATCTCGACCCGCTCGACGGTGTCGATGTCGCTGTGCAGATAGCGCACCTTGACGCCATTGTCCGACAGGTACTCGGTCAGCTGCTCGGCCATGCGCTTGGTCAGCGTCGTGATCAGCACCCGCTCGTTGCGCGTCACGCGGTCGCGGATTTCCTGCAGCACGTCGTCGACCTGGGTGCTGGCGGGGCGGACCTCGACCTCGGGATCGACGAGGCCGGTCGGGCGCACGACCTGCTCGACGACCTGCCCGGCATGCGACTGCTCGTAGGCGGCCGGTGTGGCAGAGACGAAGATCGCCTGCCGCATCTTGCGCTCGAACTCCTCGAACTTCAGCGGCCGGTTGTCGAGCGCGCTCGGCAGCCGAAACCCGTATTCCACCAGTGTTGTCTTGCGCGCGCGGTCGCCGTTGTACATGCCGCCGAACTGGCCGATCAGCACGTGGCTCTCGTCGAGGAACATGATCGCGTCCGAGGCCAGGTAGTCGACCAGCGTCGGTGGCGGCTCGCCCGGCGCCGCGCCCGACAGATGCCGGGTGTAGTTCTCGATGCCCTTGCAGTGGCCGACCTCCTGCAGCATCTCGAGGTCGAAGCGCGTGCGCTGCTCCAGCCGTTGCGCCTCGACCAGCTTGCCGGCCTTGACGAGCTCGTCCAGCCGCGTGCGCAACTCGTCCTTGATCGTCGCGATCGCGTCGACGACGCGCTCGCGCGGGGTCACGTAGTGGCTGCTCGGGTAGACCGTGAAGCGCGGGATCTTCTGCCGCACCCGACCCGTGAGCGGATCCAGCAACTGCAGCGTCTCGATCTCGTCGTCGAACAGCTCGATGCGCAGCGCGAGCTCGCTGTGCTCGGCCGGGAAGACGTCGATCGTGTCGCCGCGGACCCGGAATGAGCCGCGGCCGAACTCGATCTCGTTGCGCTTGTACTGCATGCGGATGAGCTGTGAGATCACGTCGCGCTGGCTCATCCTGTCGCCCACGCGCAGCGTCATCACCATCCGGTGGTAGTCGGCCGGGTTGCCGATGCCGTAGATCGCGCTGACGCTGGCGACGATGATCACGTCGCGGCGCTCGAGCAGGCTCTTGGTCGCGGACAGGCGCATCTGCTCGATGTGCTCGTTGATCGCGCTGTCCTTCTCGATGAACAGGTCGCGCTGCGGCACGTAGGCCTCGGGTTGGTAGTAGTCGTAGTAGCTGACGAAGTACTCGACCGCGTTCCTGGGGAAGAACTCGCGGAACTCGCTGTACAGCTGCGCGGCCAGCGTCTTGTTGGGCGCGAAGACGATCGCCGGCCGCCCCAGCCGGGCGATGACGTTGGCCATCGTGAAGGTCTTGCCCGAGCCCGTCACGCCGAGCAGCGTCTGGTAGGCCAGGCCGTCCTCGACGCCCTCGACCAGCCGGCGGATCGCCTCCGGCTGGTCGCCGGCGGGCGGATACGGCTGGAAGAGCTGGAAGGGCGAGCCGGGAAACGAGACGAACTCGCCGCTGGCCGCGTGGTCAGGGTCGGCGACGGCTTCGGCAACAGCGGTCATGCGGGGCTTTCGTTCGGGGCCGGGCGGCCGGGGCGGCCAACTAGAATCCGGATCAGGCTTAAAGGCAACCGCCAAGCGTAGCGCAGCGGGCCGGCCCGTGCAGCGCCGGCCCCGGGTCGCACGATATCCCCTGCCGCAGGAAACACCTCATGTCCGTCTCGCTCTTCGCTACCGTCGCCATGGCGCCCCGCGACCCGATCCTGGGTCTGACCGAACAATTCAACGGCGACCCCAACCCCGCGAAGGTCAACCTGAGCGTCGGCGTCTATCTCGACGACCAGGGCAAGCTGCCGGTGCTGGGCTGCGTCGCCGCCGCCGAGCGGCAGCTGCTCGAGGCGCCGAAGGCCAAGGCCTACCTGCCGATCGATGGCATCGCCGCCTACGACAAGGCGGTGCAGGGCCTGGTCTTTGGCGCCGACAGCGAGGCGGTGAAGGCCGGGCGCATCGCCACCGTGCAGGCGCTTGGCGGCACCGGGGGTCTCAAGCTGGGTGCCGACTTCCTGAAGCGGCTGACGCCTTCGGCAACGGTGCTGATCAGCGATCCGAGCTGGGAGAACCATCGGGCGCTGTTCGCCAACGCGGGCTTCGAGGTCGCCACCTACTCCTATTACGACGCCACAACGCGCGACGTGCGCTTCGACGCCATGCTGGCGGCGCTGAATGCCGCCGCCCCGGGCACTATCGTCGTGCTGCACGCCTGCTGCCACAATCCGACGGGCTGCGATCTGGCGCCGGCGCAGTGGCAGCCGATCGTCGCTGCCTGCAAGGCGCGCGGCCTGGTGCCCTTCCTGGACATGGCCTACCAGGGCTTCGGCGAAGGCATTGCCGAGGACGGCGCGGTGGTCGGGCAGTTCCTGGCCGCGGGCATCGACTTCTTCGTCTCGACTTCGTTCTCCAAGAGCTTTTCGCTGTACGGCGAACGCGTCGGCGCGCTCAGCGTGGTCTGCGCCGACAAGGACGCCTGCGCTCGCGTGCTGTCGCAACTGAAAGTCGTGGTTCGCACCAACTACTCCAGCCCGCCGAGCTTCGGCGCCCAGCTCGTCGCCACGGTGCTCGGCACGCCGGCGCTGCGTGCGCAGTGGGAGCAGGAACTGGCAGGCATGCGCGAGCGCATCCGCGCGATGCGCCGCGCGCTGGTCGAGCGGTTGCGGGCGGCCGGCGTGACCGGCAACCTCGACTACATCACGCGGCAGAAGGGCATGTTCAGCTACTCGGGCCTGACGCAGGCGCAGATGCGGCGCCTGCGCAGCGAGTTCGGCATCTACGGCCTGGATTCCGGCCGCATCTGCGTGGCCGCACTCAACAGCCGCAACATCGACGCCGTGGCCCAGGCCCTCGCGCAGGTGATGCGCGGCTGACGCGGCGCGCGGCGCAGGCCCGCTCGAGGCCGCAGCCGCTGTCGCGCAGGCGACAGGGAGTGCGAAATCGCTGGTTCCAGGCGGTGTTTTCGCGCTACCGGAGAGCCCTCGGCGCAGGCACAGTCATGAGAGACCGAATATATGCTGCATTGCAGCAAAATTCGTGTTACCTTTCATGTCACGGTGGACTCGCAGCCACCTCGCGCGGCTGCGACAGACTCCGCCGACGATCCGCACGGAGACAGCCGATGCTCTACCAGATGTATGAAACGCAGCGCGCACTGATGGCGCCGTTCTCGGAGTTCGCCAGCGCATCGGCCAAGCTCTACAGCCATCCTCTGTCGCCGTTTGCGCACACCCCGCTGGCGCAGCGCGTGTCGGCCAGTTTCGATCTCCTGCACCGGCTGGCCAAGGAATACGAGAAGCCGCCGTTCGCGATCACGACGGCGACCGTCAACGGCGTCGATGTCGCGGTGCAGGAACAGGTGGCGCTGCACAAGCCGTTCTGTCGGCTGCTGCGCTTCAAGCGCTTCACCGACAACCCCAAGGCGTTGGAGCAGATGAAGGGCCAGCCCAAGGTGCTGGTGGTGGCGCCGCTGTCAGGCCACCACTCGACGCTCTTGCGCGACACGGTCAAGAGCCTGCTGCACAGCCACAAGGTGTTCATCACCGACTGGACCGACGCGCGCATGGTGCCGCTGCAGGCAGGCGCGTTCCACCTGGACGACTACGTGGCCTACGTGCAGGAGTTCATCCGCCACATCGGGCCCGACGTGCACGTGATCTCGGTGTGTCAGCCCACGGTGCCGGTGCTCGCCGCGATCTCGCTGATGGCCAGCGCCGGCGAGAGCACGCCGCGCACGATGACGATGATGGGCGGCCCGATCGACGCCCGCAACAGCCCGACCTCGGTCAACAATCTGGCGACCAACAAGAGCCACAGCTGGTTCGAGAACAACGTGATCTTTCGCGTGCCGCCGAACTTCCCCGGCGCCGGGCGACGCGTCTATCCGGGATTCCTGCAGCACACGGGCTTCGTCGCGATGAACCCCGACCGCCACGTGTCGAGCCACTACGACTACTTCCGCGACCTGATCCGCGGCGACGACGACAGCGCCGAGGCGCACCGCCAGTTCTACGACGAGTACAACGCCGTGCTCGACATGCCGGCCGAGTACTACCTGGACACGATCAAGACCGTGTTCCAGGACTTTGCGCTCGTCAACGGCACCTGGAAGGTGCGGGATCATCTGGTGCGGCCGCAGGACATCACCGGCACCGCGCTGCTGACGATCGAGGGCGAACTCGACGACATCTCCGGCGCCGGCCAGACCCGGGCCGCGCATGGGCTGTGCACCGGGATCCCCAGGGCACGGCAGTTTCACTACGACGCCGCCGGCGCCGGCCATTACGGCATCTTCTCCGGCCGCCGCTGGCGCGAGAAGGTCTATCCCCACGTGCGCGACTTCATCGCCCGCTTCGACGCCGAAGCCGCGGCCGAGGACACCGCCACCGCGGCACAGGGCACGCGCCGCAAGCGCGCCTGATAATCGGGCGGTGATCCCGCCCCCGTCCGCACCCGTTGCCGCCCTCGCCGACCGGCTCGACGCCGCACTGCCGCAGACGCAGTGCACGCGCTGCGGCTATGCCGACTGCCGCGCCTACGCGCAAGCGATGGCCACTGGCGAAGCCGCGATCAACCGCTGCCCGCCGGGCGGGGCCGAGGGCGTGCAGCGCCTGGCTGCCATCGCCGGCCGCATGCCGCTGCCGCTGGACCCCGAATGCGGCGCCGAAGGCCCACGCAAGCTGGCCGTGATCGACGAGGCGTGGTGCATCGGCTGCACGCTGTGCATCAAGGCGTGCCCGGTGGACTGCATCGTCGGTGCGGCCAAGCTGATGCACACGGTGATCGACGCGCTGTGCACCGGCTGCGAACTGTGCGTGCCGGCCTGCCCGGTGGACTGCATCGCGATGCCGCCCTTGACCGGCGATCGCACGGGCTGGCAGGCCTGGAGCCCGGCACAGGCTGACGAGGCACGCGCCCGCTACGCCTGGCACGGCGTGCGCCTGGTGCGCGAACAGCGCGAGAACGACGAGCGCCTGGCCGCCAAGGCCCGCGCCAAGCTGGCCGACCTGGCCACCCACAGTCGGCTCACCGATCCGGCGGCGCTGGCCGCCAAGCGCGCGGTCATCGAGGCCGCCCTGCAGCGCGCCCGCCGGGTGACGGAGGCCACCGCCGTGTCCAGCGACCGCGACGGCCATGACGCCTGAGGCGATCGAGGGCTTCTTCGCCACCCTGGCGGCGGCCAATCCGCACCCGCGCAGCGAGCTCCAGTACAGCAGCGTATTCGAGCTGCTCGCCGCGGTGCTGCTGTCGGCGCAGGCCACCGACGTCAGCGTCAACAAGGCGACGCTGCGCCTGTTCGCGCTGGCCCCGACGCCGCAGAAGATGATCGAGCTCGGAGTCGATCGCGTGACCGAGCTGATCCGAACGATCGGCCTGTTCCGGACCAAGGCCAGGAACCTGGTCGCGACCTGTCGCATCCTGGTCGAGCGGCATGGCGGCGAGGTACCGCGCTCGCGAGCCGAGCTCGAGGCCTTGCCCGGGGTCGGCCGCAAGACCGCCAACGTGGTGCTCAATGTCGCGTTCGGGGAGCTGACGATGGCGGTGGACACGCATGTCTTCCGGGTCGCCAACCGCACCGGGCTGGCGCCCGGGCGCACGCCCCACGAAGTCGAGATGCGGTTGCTCGAGCGCGTGCCACCGCGCTATCTCGAGGGCGCCCACCACTGGCTGATCCTGCACGGCCGCTACGTCTGCCTGGCGCGCCAGCCGCGCTGCGCCGAATGCGCGGTGCGCCGCTTCTGCGACTTCGGCGCTCCTACAATGCCGGCCGGGGAGACGAGACCAGCTGAGTCATGAGCAAGCTCGAAGATCTGGCGGAGCGGGTGGACCGCCTGGTGCTGCGGCACCAGGAGCTCAAGCGCACGAGTGCGCTGATCGAGCAGCAACTGGCGGCGGTCTCGGCCGAGCGCGACAGTCTGCGCTCGCGGCTGGCGGCCGCACGCGCGCGCATCGATGCCCTGCTCGAGCGGCTGCCCGCCGAGGCGGCGCCGGCCAAAGGCAAGGCGCCATGAAGCAGGTCGAGGTCACGATCCTCGGCCAGGTCTACATGCTGGGCTGCCCCGAGGGCGGCGAAGCCCTGCTGGCCACCGCGGTGGCCAGCGTCGACCGCGAGATGACCACCATCCGCGAGGCCGGCAAAGTCCGCGCGCGCGAACGCATTGCTGTTCTGGCTGCGCTCAACCTGGCCTACCAGCTGGCCGAGCGGGCCGCCGCGACGCCGGCCCGGCGGCTTCGCGGCGAGCCCGAGGTCGAGGTCGACGAGACGGTCGATCTCGACGGGCTGCTGCGCCGCGTCGATGCGGCACTCGGCGACGACGGGCAGCTGCTGTGATTTCCAGCGCAGACGCAAGGTCACGCGGCCGGCCTAGAATGACATCGTCCGTCGTGTTCGCGTGGGCTCAATATTTCCTTGAACCGATGCTCATTGAGCCAGGGCTTGGAACATCGCCTGGCTGGTGTGATCGTCTCGCGTCAGATGAACCCGAAGCCTGGCTGACCTCGCCCACCTGAACTTCCCTGAGGGTTCAGGAATGCGGTTCACGGTTCACGACGGACACCTTATCGCCGGCCCCAGGTCATGTCCTTGCATTGGCTGATGAAGAGCGAGCCCGACGAGGCCTCGATCGACGACCTCGCCCGCGCCCCGCACCAGACCCTGCCCTGGACCGGCGTGCGCAACTACCAGGCGCGCAACTTCATGCGCGACGCCATGCGGCCCGGCGACGATGTGCTCTTCTATCACTCGTCGTGCCCGCACCCCGGCGTCGCCGGGCTGGCCCGCATCGCGGGCAACCTCCGCGCCGACCCCACGCAGTTCGACCCCGCCAGCCCCTACTTCGACCCCCGGGCCGAACCGACGCGGCCGCGCTGGCTGGCGATCGACGTCGCACTGGTACGCAAGACCCAGCTGCTGCCGCTGGCCGCGATGCGTGCCAGCCCGGCGCTGGCCACGATGCAGGTGCTGCGGCGCGGCAATCGGCTGTCGATCACGCCGGTCAGCGATGCCGAGTGGCAGGGCGTGCTCGCACTGCTTGGCGACTGAGGCGCGGTTGAACCTCGGCGCGTCGCTGATCGCGGAGTTGCTCGCGCTGGGTGTCGTGGCCGGGTTCCTGGCGGGGCTGCTGGGCATCGGCGGCGGCATGATGATGGTGCCGGTGCTGACCTGGCTGCTCGCCGGGCGCGGCGTCGAGGGCGGCTTGGCGGTGAAGATGGCGATCGCCACCGCGATGGCGACCATCGTGTTCACGTCGCTATCCAGCGTGCGCGCGCACCAGCGGCACAGCGCAGTGCGCTGGCGCATCGTGGCCTCGATGGCGCCGGGGTTGCTGCTGGGCGGGATGGTCGCGGGCGCCGGTGCCTTCGCGGTCATCAAGGGTCAGGGTCTGGCACTGCTCTTCGCCGCCTTCGTCGGCTACTCGGCAGTGCAGATGTGGCTCGATCGCAAGCCCCATCCGGCGCGCGTCATGCCCGGGCCGGCGGGGCAGGCGCTGGTCGGCGCGGGCATCGGATTCGCTTCCGGGCTGCTCGGCGCCGGCGGCGCGTTCCTTTCGGTGCCTTTCATGACCTGGTGCAACGTCTCGCCGCGGCACGCGGTGGGCACCAGCGCGGCACTGGGCTTTCCGATCGCGCTGGCCAGCACGCTCGGCTACCTCGTCAGCGGCTGGCGGCTGCCGGCCGCGCTGCCCGGCGCGCTGGGTTATCTGTACCTGCCGGGTATGGCCATCGTCACCGTGGGTAGCGTCAGCCTGGCACCTCTGGGCGCGCGCACCGCCCAACGCATCGACACGCGGCTGCTGAGGCGGCTCCTCGCGGTCCTGCTGCTGGTGCTGGCGGGCAGCATGCTGCACCGCGCCTTCGCAGCCTGAACGCCACGGGCCGGGCGGCAGCTCAGGCTGGCTCGAAGCGGATCGCCGCCAGCGCCACGTGGTTGCCGCCACGGCGACGGGCCTCGGCGAGGGCCGCGTCGCAGGCTTCGACCAGCGCCTCCTGCGTGCTCGCCGTGTGCGGGAAGCTGGCCACGCCCATGGCCACGCTGAAGCCCAGGTCCTGGCCTTCATGGACGACGATCTCGGTCGCGCACTTGCGGCGCAACCCCTCCATGCGTGAATGCGCGGTGGCCAGGCCCACGCCCGACAGCAGCACCGCGAAGCGCCGCTCGTCGTAACGGCACGAGGCGTCCATCGCACGCGTGCCGCTGCGCAGCAGCCGGCCCAGGGCCTCCAGGACACGCTGGTGGCCGGCATCGCCCAGCGCTCGCAGCTTCTCGTTCGGCGGGTCGAGCTCGATGAAGACGATCGCGAACTCGCGATGCTCGCGCAGCGACAGATCGACTTCGCGCCTCAGCTGGTCCTCGAAGTTGGCACGCCGGTACAGGCCCGAAGCCGGGTCGCGCGACGCCTGGTCCGCGAGTTCGCGCCGCAGCATCTCCAGGGCCTGCTGCTGCTGCTCGATCTGTGCCAGCGCAGCGTGCAGCTGGGCTTGCCGCCGACGCTCGGCGGCGAGGTCGGTCCAGACGCTGCACAGCCAGCGCGGTCCCTGGTCGTCCTGGGCGACGACCAGGCGCAGCACCGAGAACTCTTGCCGGCCGCCGTGACGCTCGAAGCGATGCTCGGTGACCAGCGGCGCGCGCTGCGCGATCGCCGTCTGGTCGGCCGCACGCATGGCGGCGGCCACAGCGGGCTCGAAGAGTTCTGCATCACCGCAGCCGAGCGTACCGGCCATGGGCCGGCGCAGGAAGTCGGCCATCGCCCCGTTGAGGTGGACATAGTGTCCGCTGTGCAGGTCCTTGATCGCCAGCAGTGCACCCGAATGGTCGAGCACCGCGGGCAGAACACTGGCCAGCAGCCGGCGCAAATCGCCGCAACTCAGCAGCGGGGTCGAAGGCAGATCGAGGGGCGTGTTCATGGCGGGCCGGGGATGAGCGCGTTCTTGCTGCACCAATCTGCTGCCGATGCCCTATCTTGGTGGCGTGCAAGGCGCTGTACAAGCATGATCGACATTCTGGCCCCTAAGTTGAGCCGCGCCGCCAGGGGGTTGCGGACGTCACGGTCGCATCCCTAGCAACGCTGCAGCGTGGGCCCGGAACTTGCGGAGTGCTGCGTGGGAGACAACCAGCCGCATGAGCATCGCTGTTCATCTCAAGGAAATCGGCCGTGGTGCCAACGGCGCGCGCGCGCTCGACGCCGGCGCCGCCAAGTCGGCGATGGGCGAGGTGCTCGACGGTCGCACCAGCGCCGCCGAGATCGGCGCGTTCGTGATGGCGATGCGCATGAAGGGCGAGACGCTCGACGAGCTGGTCGGCTTTCTGGAAGCGGTTCATGAACGCTCGGTGCCGGTGCCCAGCACCCGGCCGGTGGTGCTGATTCCATCGTACAACGGCTCGCGCAAACTGCCCAATCTGACGCCGCTGCTGGCGCTGTGGCTGGCACGCGAGGGGCTGCACGTGCTCGTGCACGGGCCGCTGGCCGAGCCGACACGCGTGACCAGCGCTGCCGTCCTGTCGGACCTCGGGCTGCCACCGATCCTGCACCCGCAGGACATCGCGCGCGCCTGGGCGCGCCGCGAGCCGGCCTTCGCGCCCACCGGCGTGCTCTGTCCGCCGCTGCAGACCCTGCTCGACCTGCGGCGCGTCATCGGGCTGCGCGGCCCCGGGCACACCGTGGCCAAGATGATCAACCCGATCCACGGCGCGCCGGCGCTGCGCCTGGTCAACCACACCCACCCCGAGTTCGGCGCGCTGATGAGCGCCTGGGCCCAGCGCGAAGGCCCCGATGCGATGCTGCTGCGCGGCACCGAAGGCGAGCCGGTGGCCGACCCACGCCGCCAGCCGCGCATCGACACCTGGCTGGCCGGGACGCTGCATCCCGAGCTTTCGGCGCCGGCGCAGGAGGGCGTGCTCACCGAGCTGCCCTTGCTGCCGCGCACCATCGACGCGGCGAGCACGGCTGTCTACGTGCAGGAAGTCCTCAGCGGCACGCGGCCCGCGCCACCAACGCTGGTGCGCCAGGCGGCACTCGTCGTGGCCGCGGTGGCGGCGCTGCAGCAACGCCGGGACGCGCTCGAGCTGAGCGCGTGAAGGAGCGCGCGTCCGTCCCTGGTGCGCGCAAGGCAGCCCCGCGCCCGACCGCGGGCGTTCATCGGACGCCGGCCGATCCGCGGCGCACCGGGCGGCAGGCAGGTCGACCGGCAAGGGCCGCCTGGGTTGCCGCCGCTAGCGGGCATCGAACGGCTGAGATGCGGCACGCCCGCAACGCGCGAGGTTCTCCCGGCTTGCGGCGGTTGCCGGGTCACGGGCTATAATTCTCGGCTTTGCTGGCAAACCATTGTTCGACTTGCCTTGCAGCGGCGGCCCATGGCCCGCATGAGCCGCCCCGAGTCGCCCGGACCGCTGACGGCCGCCAAGGTCGGAAGCCGGACCCGGGCCCTCGGGCCCGGGCGAGCAACGAGCACACATCTTCGGGACTCCTCAAGTACATGACCACCATCCGCGTCAAAGAGAACGAGCCGTTCGACGTCGCCCTGCGCCGCTTCAAGCGCACGATCGAGAAGATCGGCCTGCTGACCGAACTGCGTGCGCGCGAGTTCTACGAGAAGCCCACCGCCGAGCGCAAGCGCAAGAAGGCGGCTGCGGTCAAGCGCCACTTCAAGCGCGTGCGCAGCATGCAGCTGCCCAAGAAGCTGTACTGAGATCCCGGCCCGCCGGCGTCACCCGGCGCTGCAGCAAGCCCGCGCGGGACGCCGCTGCGGGCTTGTTTTGTTGTTGGAGCCATCGATGAGCAAGCTCAAAGACCGCATCACCGAAGACATGAAGAACGCGATGCGCGCCAAGGACGCGGCGCGCCTGTCCACCATCCGCATGCTGCTGGCCGCCTGCAAGCAGCGCGAGGTCGATGAGCGCATCGAGCTCGACGACGCCGCGGTCGTGGCCCTGGTGGACAAGCTGATCAAGCAGCGCAAGGACTCGATCGCCGCCTTCCAGCATGGCGGCCGGCCCGATCTGGTCGCCAAGGAAGGGGCCGAACTCCTGGTGCTCGAAGCCTACCTGCCGCAACGCCTGGCGGCCGGCGAGATCGCGGCCGAGGTCGCGGCGATGATCGATGCGCTGGCGGCCGAGATCGGGCGCCGGCCGGGTCCGGGGGAGATGGGCAGGCTGATGGCCGCGGCGAAGGCGCGCCTGGCCGGCAAGGCCGAGATGGGCCTGGTCTCGGCGGCGGTCAAGCAGGCGCTGGCGGGCTGACGGCCATGAGCACCCTGCCCGCCCGCGCCATCGCCGCCGACGTCTGCGTCGCGCCGCAGCTCACCCCCGAGGCGATGGCCGAGGCGGCACGGGCGGGCTTTCGCAGCGTCATCAACAACCGTCCCGACTTCGAGCACGGCCCCGACCAGCCGACCAGCGCCCAGATCGAAGCCGCCGCCCGCATCGCCGGCCTGACTTACCGCCACCTGCCGGTGGCCGGCGGCTACCAGTCGCCGCAGGAGATCGCCGCCTTCGCCGAACTGCTGGCCACGCTGCCGCGGCCGATCCTGGCGTTCTGCCGCTCGGGCGCGCGATCGACCCGGCTGTACGAGGCGGCCAGCAGGCTCTGAGCACCGGGGCTCCGGGAATGCCCGGAGAGAAAACGCGTTCTGAAACGGCTGTTCCGGCCCGGCGCTGCGCTAACTTTCTTGACTGGGGGTTGCGCCCTGGATCATGGAAGACACTACGGGGCGTGCGGGCCAGTGCAGGTAGAGGTCGGTCAAGACTTCGATGGCTTTGACCGCGACCCCTAGGAGGTGGTCTCGGCGACGGTCGCCGGGGTTTTCCCGCTCGAACGACGGTCCCGCGAGGCCGCTGCGGGCGGGCGCTTCAGCCACCCGCGAGCTTCATGCGCTCGACCAGCAGCGAGCCGACCGACTTACTGCCCTGCGTGTAGACGTCGGCCCCGATGGCGGTGATGCCCTTGAACATCTGGCGCAGGTTGCCCGCGATCGTGACCTCATGCACCGGGTGCACGATGCGCCCGCCCTCGACCCAGAAGCCGGCCGCGCCGCGGGAGTAGTCGCCGGTGACGTAGTTGACGCCCTGGCCCATCAGCTCGGTGACGAACAGGCCGCGACCGAGCTTGCGGATCATCGCGGCCAGGTCGTCGCCGGGCTGCGTGAGGCGACTGGTCATGCGCAGGTTCTGCGACCCGCCGGCGTTCCCAGTGGTGCGCAGGCCCAACTTGCGGGCCGAGTAGCTCGACAGGAAGTAGCCCTGCACGATCCCTCCCTGCACGACGGTGCGGGCCCGCGTCCGCACGCCCTCGTCGTCGAAGGGCGCGCTGCCCTTGCCCTTGGCCTCGTGCGGGTCCTCGACGATGTCGATGTGCTCGGCCAGCGCCTGCTGGCCCAGGCTGTCCACCAGGAAACTCGTCTTGCGATAGAGCGAGCCGCCGGAGGTCGCCTGCACGAAGGCGCCGAGCAGGCCGGCTGCCACGGTGGACTCGAACAGCACCGGCACCTCGGCGGTGGCCACGCGGCGCGACTTCAGCCGCGCCAGCGCACGCTCGGCGGCATAACGTCCGACAGCCTCGGGCGGCGCCAGGTCGGCGGCGTCGCGCATCGAGCTGTACCAGGCGTCGCGCTGCATCGCCTTGCCGGTGCCGGCGATCGGCGACACCGAGATGTAGTGGCGCGAGCTCGCATAGCCGCCGCGGAAGCCGCGCGTGTTGCCGGCCCAGAAATGCGCCTGCTGCGCGGAGACGCCGGCACCCTCGGAGTTGGTGATGCGGCGATCGACGCCCATCGCGGCGTCCTCGCAGCGGCGCGCGATCTCGGCCGCGGCGGCGGCGTCGACGTCCCAGGGGTGGAACAGGTCGAGGTCGCGCGCGGCCTCCTGGGCGCTGGCCAGGTCCTCGGCCTCGGGCAGGCCGGCGGCCGGGTCCTCGGCCGTGAAGCGCGCGATGTCGAACGCCGCCTGCACGGTCTGGCGCAGCGCCGCGGGCGAGAAGTCCGACGTACTGGCGTTGCCGCGGCGCTGGCCCAGATAGACGCTCACGCCGAGCGACTTGTCGCGGTTGCGCTCGACGTTCTCGAGTGCGCCCTTGCGCACCGAGACCGACAGCCCCACACCTTCGGAGACTTCGGCGCCGGCGTCGCTGGCGCCGAGCCGGCGCGCCAGCGCCAGGGTGTCTTCGACGATCTGCTGGAACTGCTCGGTGCGGTACGCGAAGCCCGGGTCGGTTCGGTGGGAACTCATCGGTGGCGATCGGCCGCAAGGCAGCGGTTGGAGAGGGCACTTATGATACTTGCCCCTCCCGCTGGCGAGCGCTTCGAGCGAGATCTCACCCCATGGCCCGACGCGCCGCCCCGCACCGCGGCATCGACGTTCACTACGGCGGCACCTCCGACGACACCGAAGGCGCCGAACTGCGGCCGAGCAAGACGCGGCTGAAGCAGCAGTCGCACGACCTGCAGGCGCTGGGCGCGGCGGTGGCCGAACTGTCGGACGATCGCCTGGCGGCGATCGAGTTGCCAGACGCGCTGCGCGAGGCGATCGAGCAGTTCCGCCGCACCAGCTCGCACGAAGGCCGGCGGCGCCAGATGCAGTATGTGGGCAAGCTGATGCGCGGCGCCGACGAGGCCGCGCTGCGCGAGGCGGTGGCCGCGGCCACGATCGGCTCGGCCCGCGAGACGCTGTCGCTGCACGAGGCCGAGCGCTGGCGCGCCGAGCTCATCGCGAGCAACGACGCCCTGACGCGCTGGCTGCAGGCCCATCCCGACAGTGACAGCCAGCAGCTGCGCAGCCTGGTGCGTGCGGCACGCCGCGACGCCGCCGGCCTGGCGCCCGAGGCGCGCCAGCCCAGGAGCTTCCGCGAGCTGTTCCAGTTCATCCGCCCCCACCTGAGCCAGGAGCCCTGAGCCATGAGCGATTTCGACCCGGTCCGCATCGGCGTGGTCTCGATCAGCGACCGCGCCTCCAGCGGCGTCTACGAGGACAAGGGCATTCCGGCGCTCAAGGACTGGCTGGGCCGCGCGCTGCGCAATCCGGTGCAGTGGCACGAACGGCTGATCCCGGACGAACAGGAGGCCATCGGCGCCGCACTGTGCGAACTGGTCGACGCGCAGCGATGCGACCTCGTGCTGACCACCGGCGGCACCGGCCCGGCGCCGCGCGACGTGACGCCCGAGGCAACGCTGGCGGTGGCGAACAAGGTGATGCCCGGCTTCGGCGAGCAGATGCGGCAGATCTCGCTGGCCTTCGTGCCCACCGCGATCCTCTCGCGCCAGGTGGCGGTGATCCGCGGCCGCACGCTGATCATCAACCTGCCGGGGCAGCCGAAGGCGATCGCCGAAACGCTGCAAGGGCTGCCGACGGCGACGCCGCCGGTGGCGGGCATCTTTGCCGCCGTGCCCTATTGCATCGACCTCATCGGCGGGCCTTACCTGGAAACCGACGAGGCAGTGTGCAAGGCCTTCCGGCCCAAGTCGGCGCTGCGGGCGCAGGCTACTTGACCAGCCGGTTCAGCCGTTCGGCGTCGAAGACCTCGGTCGTCTGCGCATCCTGCGGCACGCATTCTTCCGCCGGCAGCTCGCGCGCGCGGGCCGAGAGCTTCTCGATCGCGTGCCACAGCAGCGCGATCTGGTGCTCGTGCCCCGAGGCGTTGTCGATCAACCCCTTCATCGCCTGCGACACCGGGTCGTCGCCCTGCGTCACGCCGTAGGCCGAGAAGCCCATCTTCGCGGCGACCGCCTCGCGCGCCGCGTCGGCCTCGGCCTGCAGCACCCGCGCCGGGTTGCCAACCGCGGTCGCCCCCGGCGGCACCGCCTTGACGACCACCGCACCCGACCCGATGCGCGCACCGTCGCCGACCGTGAACCCGCCCAGCACCTGCGAATTGGCGCCCACGATCACGTCGCGGCCGAGCGTGGGATGGCGCTTCGCGCCGCGGGCCAGGGACGTGCCGCCCAGCGTCACCCCCTGGTAGATCGTGCTGCCGTCGCCGACCTCGGCGGTCTCGCCGATGACCACGCCCATCCCATGGTCGATGAACACGCGGCGGCCGATGGTCGCGCCGGGATGGATCTCGATGCCGGTGAGGAAGCGGGCCCAATGCGAGATCCAGCGTGCCAGCCAGTGCCAGCCGCGCTGCCAGCACCAGTGCGCGCGCCGGTGCAGCACCAGCGCGTGCAGGCCCGGGTAGCAGGTGAGCACCTCCCACGTCGAGCGGGCGGCGGGGTCGCGCTCGAGGATGCACGCGACGTCTTCACGCAGGTGGCGGAACATGCAAGGCAGTGTAGCGGCGGCCGTTCAATCGCGCTGGCTCGACGGTGGTCCTGCGCGGCCATCGACCGCGCGGGCGATGCCGCGCAGGATGTGCACCTCCTGCTGCGACAGCCGGGCCCGGTTGAGCAGCTGATGCAGCCGCGGCAGCAGCTTCTTCGGCGCCGCCGGGTCGAGGAACCCGATCCGCACGAGCACCTGCTCCCAATGGGCGAGCAGCCCTGCGATCGCCTGCCCGTCGGCGAGCGCCGGGTCGGTCGTGCGCGGCTGTACGGCGAAGCCGCCCAACGCCTGGCGCCAGTCGTACGCGATCAGCTGGACCGCCTGCGCCAGGTTGAGCGAGCCGTAGGCTGGGTCGGTCGGGATCGAGACACAGGCGTGGCAGCGATAGACATCGTCGTTGGCCAGCCCCGTCCGTTCGGGGCCGAAGACGAAGGCCACGCGGTGCGCGCTGCCGGCCAGGGTCTCGAGATGGGCGCGCGGCGCGAAGGTCGGCGGCCCGAAGTCGCGCGGCGTCATCGCCGTCGCGCAGGCCCAGGTGATGCCGTCCAGCGCCTCGGCCAGCGAATCTGCGACGCGGGCCGCAGCCAGGATGTCGGTGGCGCCGCTGGCCAGCGCCAGCGCCTCGTCGCGCCGCGCCAGGTCGGACCAGCGCGGCTGCACCAGCACGAGCTCGGTGAAGCCCATCACCTTCATCGCCCGCGCCGCCGCGCCGGCGTTGCCGGCGTGGCTGGTGCCGACGAGCACGAAACGCGTGCGATCGGCCGCCGGCGCCTGCGTCGCGGCGGCCTGGGTCGCGGCTGTGGCGACGCTCATCCCCGGTAAAATCGAGCACTCATTCGCGTGGATTGTCCCCGCGCCGCTCTTTACCCGCTCCCATCGCCGAACCCGCACCAGGCCGCCCATGTCGCAAGCCCTCCACCCCATGCTCAACGTCGCCGTCAAGGCGGCCCGCTCGGCGGGGGCGATCATCAATCGCGCGGCGCTCGATCTCGACCTGCTCAAGGTCGGCCGCAAGGGGCCGAACGACTTCGTCTCCGAGGTCGATCGTGCGGCCGAGGACATCATCATCCGCACCCTGCTCGAGGCCTACCCCGGCCACGGCATCCTGGCCGAGGAATCCGGCCGCGAGCATGGCGCGCGCCACAGCGAGTACACCTGGATCATCGACCCGCTGGACGGCACCACCAACTTCCTGCACGGCTTTCCCGTCTATGCGGTGTCGATCGCGCTGGCACACCGCGGCTCGGTGCAGCAGGCGGTGGTCTACGACCCGACGCGCAACGACCTGTTCTTCGCCTCGCGCGGCCGCGGCGCCTTCCTCAACGACCGCCGGCTGCGCGTGTCCAAGCGCACCCGCCTGGCGGATTCGCTGATCGGCACCGGCTTCCCCTTCCGCCGCGGCGACAACTTCCAGCGCTACCTGAAGATGTTCGAGGAAGTAATGCAGAGCTGCGCCGGCCTGCGCCGACCCGGCGCCGCCGCGCTCGACCTGTGCTACGTGGCAGCCGGCTACTACGACGGCTTCTTCGAGAGCGGCCTCCACCCCTGGGACCTGGCCGCGGGCTCGCTGATCGTCACCGAGGCCGGCGGCCTGGTCGGCAATTTCACCGGCGAGGCCGATTTCCTGTTCCAGCGCGAGGTCGTGGCCGGCAACCCGAAGGTCTATGGGCAGCTGGTGCAGTTGCTGGCGCCGTACACCCGTGCCCTCACCGACGCCGCGAACGCCGACCGTGCCGCGGCCGGGGTCACCGACGACGGGGTCACGCCCGACCCGCTGTCGGTCCTGGAGCAGGCCGCGCCCGACCTCGCCCCGGAATCGCGCAAGTCGCTGCGCGTGCGCAGACCGAAGCCCGGCGCCGACGACGCGCCGACCTGAGCGCTGCGCCCCGGCCGCACATGGCGACGCAGGCGGACTTCGCCGATGAGCGAAGTGCCGCACGCGTCCCGGCGGCGTCGAATGCCCCGGTAATGTCGCCTTTTTGAGGCCGATCAACCGTCGCACGCCAGTAATGTTCGGCAGCGCACGGACCGGCGCCGCTGTTGGCTTCAGACTGCAAATGAAGCTTTGTTTCAGTGGTTTGATCGGAAGGGATTGATTTTATTGACCCGATTGGCATCGCGAGCGGCGCCACCGAGCGGACCACCGGCGAGGGCATCGCGCGGAAGGTCAATATGTCCACTGAAGTCGAGGACGCGATCGCCCTGCGGCCCTGAGCTACGCGACATCAAGGTGAATTCAATTCACGAGCGAAGGAGATCGCAATGAACTGGGACCAGATCAAAGGCAATTGGAAGCAAGTGACGGGCAAGGCCCGGGAGGAGTGGGGCAAGCTCACCGACGATGACCTCGATGTCGTTGCCGGGCGCCGTGACCAACTT
>JBBINW010000042.1:0-42867 GCA_037443665.1 Betaproteobacteria bacterium | reverse complement strand
AACTTAGTGCGCCGGACGGGTTGTTCAGGGCCGACTACCAACGGGCATCAAACACCGCATCAGCGCCGGCGATGCGCCCGTCGAATAGGCTGCACCGCACGGCGCTGAACTTTGATCGGCGAACTCAACCGGCCAGCGCCTGCAGCAGCTTGCCTCCGTTCGGCGACCCCCAGCCAGTGCAGGCGTCCCAGCCCTTGCGGGCCGCGTAAGCGCCGTTGTTGCCGCTGGCGATGTCGTTCAGGAGGCCTTGGCCCGACAGCGAGCCGTACAGGAGCGGATTGAGAAACCCGACCGGATGCTCCAGCTTCTGGTTCATCAAGGCGATCAGGCCGGCCCAAAGCGGGGCCACGGCACTGGTGCCACCGAACACCAGGTTCTGGCCGTCGACCCGGACTTGGTATCCCGTGGCGGGATCGGCGTCACCGGCCACATCCGGCACACCGCGCCCGGTGTGGCTGCCGCCAGCGATCGGCGGCACCTTGGCGCTGGCCTGGTAGCTCGGCAATGCGAAGAAGGCGCTGACCCCGCCGCCCGTCGCGCTGTTGGCGCCCTCGTTCCAGACCACCTCCGAGCTGATGCTGCTCCCCGAAGCCAGCAGCTTGGTGCCGCCGCAACCCAGCGCGTACGGACTCGATGCCGGAAAGTCGACGTGGGGCTTGCCGTCGGTGGCACCATCGCTCGATCCGTTGTCGCCGGCAGCCACGCAGATCGTGACGCCCATGGACGCCGCCGCCTGGAAGACCTGGTCGAACTGCGTCATCGCCTGCGCCGTCCAGTTCGACTCGGCCGAACCCCAGCTGATCGAGATCACGGAGGGCTTGTTGACGCTGTCGTGCACGGCCGTCGTGACCGCATCCAGGAAGCCCTGATCGGTGTTCGGCGCGAAGTAGACCGCGATCGCGGCCTTTGGCGCGATCGCGCCCGCGACCTCGATGTCCAGCATCACTTCGCCATCGGCGCTGTTGGCGTTGGTCGGCTGGTTGCGACCATGATCGACGAGCACCGCCTTGGCCTTGGGCGCTTGCAAGCCCAGTGCGCCGAAGTAGGCCTTGAGATCGGCCGGGCGGTAGCCGCCCCCGAGTTCGATGATGCCGATGCATTCGCCGCTGCCGTCCAGGCCGGCCGGGAAGCCATAGAGCTTGGCCAGGTCCACGGGCGTGAAAGACGTGGCGGCCCGAGGCATCAGCCCGCGCGAGGGATCGTGGCGCAGGAAGTGGGGCTCGGCCTGCGGGCGGTTGTCGAGGCCGAACACGCCCTCGACGATGCCGGCCATGTCGGCTGGCAGGCTGATCGGACCGGTGCGGCCGCGGTAGCTGCCGGCCTCGTGCTCGAACTGATGCAGCGTGACCCCGAACGCCGCGCTCAGGGACTTGGCGTCGCCCGACAACACGACGGTGCGACGGGCGCCACTCGACTCGACGACGGCAAGGCCATGCGCCTTCGCGAACTCGGCGACCTTGGCCATGTCCGGCGCATCGGCGCCGTGTGCCGCGGCTTGCTCTTCGCGGCTGAGATATTTGCGCTGGCCAGGGTGGCGATCGTCGGCCAGTCCGCGCGCCTCCGGGGCTTGCAGCGGCGCCTTGGCCCGCACGCGGATCGTAACTTCGATGCGTTCGTCGGGCCTGACCACCCCGACCGACTTCGCGCCAGGCAAGGCCTGCCGCTCGCTGCCCACCAGGACGTGTCGCTTCGATGAGTTGGGCATGATGCTTCCTCGGGTTGAGCGGTTCCGCGGCGTCGAGCATCGAAACCGGGATCGAGCGCGAGGTCCTCGGCAACCTCGGCCAGGCTACGGATGGCGGATGATGATCCGTCGGGCGAAGCCGATCGTCTACCCCTAATCAAACTCGGCCTTCAGGCGCTGATCCGTGACGAGAGGTGACATCGCCGCTTGCATCCGACGCCACAGCAGCGCCCAGCAGCGCCCAGCAGCGAAGTCTTGTCCACCCGTCGAACGCGTCAATGCGTACGGTCCGCCGGTGACATGACCGACCTTCCTTGCGCACTCACGGCTGGCCGAAATACTTCTTGTACGCCGCTCGCCAATCGTTGACGAGCATCGCGCGCGCGGCCTTGAGCGCAATGTGGCCGGCGCACATCTCCTTGTTGAGACGATTCTCCAGCCTGTCTTTGAGGGCCGCATTCCACGGACTCCTCCCGTAGGCTTGCGGCCACAGGTTACTGACCACGTCAGCGCCGCCAAGTTCGCGGCTGACCAAGTGGTCGACCTCGCATGTGCGATTTCCCGCAGGCACACATCGCGGGTCGTCGTAGCCAGTGTATGCGTAGCGAGCGAACACCTGCCGCTTCAAGGCCTCGGTGACGTGCCGCTCATCCCTGCCCCACTTGATCGAGCAGATCGTCTGCTTGGTCAGGCCCGCACGTACGGCACCGGGTGTAAGTCCCAAGTCGGGGATGTCGTCCGCTCGGGACGACGTGAAGGCGAGCAGGCAGAGCAGTAGGAATGCGGCGCGCAACATGGATTACCTCCCATGATGCTGTGAGAAGCGGGCGACACGCAGAGGCGCGGAGGATCGTGGCGGCATCGGATGACCGACCGGTAGAGGATCAGGTCTCTATCGCGCGCAACTGCCGGGATGCCGCCGTCGACCCCCAGGCGGTGCTCACCGGTGCCGGCTTGCGCGCGGGCCGATCCGGCAGCGCTTGGGCATCGCGAGCCAGACCCATCGACCTCGTCGCCTCAACGAAAAGTCACAATTGCCCCGGAACCCGATCGGCAGGGCGTCGATCATGTCGGGATGCCTCTGTCTGCAGCCAAGACAACAGCACGTATGATGAACGACACCCACAAGATCGCGATCCTGGCCCTGGGCCTGTGCGCCGTCAGCGCCTTCGCGGACGAGTCGCTGCCGACCCGCGCCGAGCACAAGGCCTTGCACGTAGCCCATGTCGTCGCCGACGGGGTCGAGCGGGGCGCCAAGGCCGCAGCTCACGGGGTCGAGGTTGGGGCGCACGCGGCAGTGTATGGCGTCAAGGTAGGCGCACGTGCTGCAGCTCATGGCGTCGAGATCGGCGCTGCGGCAACGGCCCGCGTCGCGAAGCGTGTTGAGCGCAAGGTCGCACCATCGGCGGGGGCGTAGGCCGATAACCGCGTGCGGTGCCAGGCAGCGGTATTGGCGAATCAGGTCGCACCAGGCCTGCAGCTAACCGGTGCGGCGGCCCCAACGGTGGATGCTGTGTGTCCTCGGAGCTGACGGTGAGGGCGCAATCTCGACCCACGGTTGCCGGCCAGGACACTGAATTGCCAGCCGTGAAGCAGACATCGCGGACTTCACCACCCAAGCTGTCATCGTCCGCCGTGTGCTTGATCGCTGCGCTACGCGTCAGCTGCGATTCGCAGCGCCACGGCTCGAGCAACTCGCAGATGGCGCGTGTGATGAATGCGCCGAGCCGCCATCGACCGCCCATCGGGGCGGTCATGAATCTGATTGCTCCGAGGGAGCCTGGCAGGAGTAGCATTTCTTGCCCCCCCGTGCAAGTCGGCGGCTGCGCCGATGCGGAGGCTCTCACCGCAGCCAACCAGAAACGCAGACACAGGAGACATCATGGCAAACCAGATGACGGATAGGTACCTGGAGAACAACAAGCAGTACGCAAGCGGGCAGGCCGTGCACAAGCCCAACCATCCCGGCAAGCAGCCGATCAACCCAGCCAAGCATGTGGCGGTCGTCGCCTGCATGGATGCACGCATCGATGTCGAGGACCTGCTTGGCCTGCAGACCGGGGATGCGCACATCATCCGCAATGCCGGGGGCGTGGTGACCGACGATGCAATCCGCTGCCTGATCATTTCGCATCACCTGCTCAACACCAACGAGATCATCCTGATCCATCACACGCGATGCGGCATGCTCGCCTTCACTGATGACCTGCTCAAAGCCGGGCTGGAGGGCGACCCCGCGGCCGAGAAGCTGCTGGGCCAGGCGACGGCGCGTCCGTTCATGAGCTGCGAGAAGTGTGCGTCGACCCCGTCCCAGTTTCACGCATTTCGCGGCCCGCTCGAGCCACTTGACGCTCCGCGCAGCGCCAAGCAGACCGAACGCCTCGAGTGGGATGTGCGGCGCGGGATCTCGGCGATCCTCAACCATCCCTGGATTCCCACCAGCGGGCCGGACGCAGTGACGGTGCGCGGATTCATCTACGACGTGGACACCGGGAAGCTTGAAGAAGTGAGCTACCCCGGCGCCATGGGATCGATCGGCTGACGTGCCCAATACGAGCGCAAGGGACAAGTGCAGCCAGCCCATCAAACAGTCCTTCCCTGCGGATGGCGCGATCACCGGCTCGGCGGGGCTTTTGGCCGCTTCTGGGCGCCGAGTTCTCGCAGGCCGGCTGGAGCAGATCGACCCCAGCCTGAACTGCCACTCGCTTGCTCCATTTCCGAAGAGCGGCCGTTCACCGGTGTGAAGTCGGGGATGCTGTCAGGCAGAGGTGGACAGCGTCACCAGTAGAGCCAGCCAGTGCATGGATCCAGCGCCGACATCCCCTGGTGCATCTTGCCGTCGCACCAGCGTGTCTTCAGCTTCAGCACCACCTGCTCGGCGGCATCTCATTGCACGCGCTCGCAGGGTAGCGCCGCGCGTGTGATGTAGCGACGCATTCGCTCCATACGATGGCGGTCGTCGACGTCGCACCGCACGGCGGCGCAAAGACTGTTCAAACGCGATCCTCCACGCCAACGGCACAACAAGGCCGGTCACTTGGCGCCGATGTTGTGGCCCGCGCTTGGACTGCGGTCAGAGGTGCTCAGCTGCAGCCGCTGAGGCGCCGGCAGGTCCGCCGGCGCGGCGGCAACGGGAGCACAAGCCCCAGCTGCGCACCGGAACAGCCGCTGCAAAGCCTCGCATCACTGGCGGGGCCGAGGGGGCGCGCGAAGACGAACACCTTGCGGCGGCTGACATCGCGGGGGCCTCAGCGAGCTCCCCCGTCACGACCGCCACCAATGTCGTACTCGACCCGCTGCTCGACTCGAACTGATGCTACAGCCGGCGGAACGAGCAGATGCCGACACCGACTTCTTGACCCTCGGCTGAACATCAACCAAGGTCCACCGCATAGGGCGCTCCGGCCCGGACTGGATTGACGAGCGCCCACAGACGCGAGGTGTCGGGCGTCGAGCCGCAGCCGCGATAGGTTTCACGGAGCGCCAGCGCGTCGCCGCCCGACATCGCGAGCGCAAGCTTGGAGACATATCCCGTCGTGATCGTCCAAGGGCCGCTCACCGCGCCGTCGGCGGCGATCGCGGCCATGCGCGCCGAGGTGCTCCCGCCCGGCGCGGCCTCGAGCCACGCGCGCACCGCGTGCGTCCCGTCGAGGTCGATCCGGATGCCGGTGAGCGGCAGATCCTCTCCGAACACGTTGCCGGTGGTGACCGAGTCGACGGTGAGGGGGCCGACCCGCAGCGCGCCGGTATCGTCGACGCGCCGGAAGAGGATCGACTGGAACATCCCCGAGGCCGCGCTGGCCGGCTCGTTGCTGGCGATCGAGACGCCGCTTGCGTCGCACGCCACCGCGAAGTCCTGCGCCTGGGCCGGGATCGGCAGCGCGACGCCGGTCGGGTCGAGGAACTGCAGCGCCGGCCCCAGCCGCATCAAGCGGTAGCCGACCGGGTTCTCGTAGCGGCTAAGCGGGTCGGTGTTCCGGCCGTCGTAATAAGTGAGCGAGAAGCCGTCCGCGCACGGCACCAGCGCGTCGACCTCGGTGTTGCCGAGGTTGGGCCCGGTGACGGGACGGGAGGGGCCACGTCCCGTTCCGCACCGAGCGAAGCGAGCAGCAGCGCAGCGAGCGCGAGGTTCATCGGCATCCCATCGCACTTCGTGCCGCTGCCGTCCAGCAGCAGCGCTGCACTTGGCGGCCGGCGCCCCAGCGCACATCCGGACTTAACATGCAAGTCATTGCTTGCATAATATGCGTGACATGAATGACGCGGACCGGCTCTTCAAGGCGCTGGCGGACCCCGGGCGACGCGAGCTCATGGACCGCCTGCACGCCCAAGACGGGCAGACGCTGGGCGAGCTCTGCCAGCACCTGGACATGACCCGGCAAGGCGTGACGCACCACCTCGCCGTGCTCGAGGCAGCGAACCTGGTCGCGGTGCAGTGGCGCGGGCGCGAGAAGCTGCACTTCCTCAACCCGGTCCCGCTGCACGAGATCTACGACCGCTGGATCCGCAAGTTCGAGCGCCCCCGCCTCAAGGCCCTGCGCGACTTGAAGCGCCGTCTGGAGAAAGACGGCGGCGAGTGACCCCGCACCACCCACAGGAGCAACGCCGTGACCGCAACCCGAAGCCACTTCATCTACGTCACCTTTATCCGCACCACGCCCGCGAAGCTGTGGGCGGCGCTGACCGAGCAGCAGTTCATCCGCCAGTACTGGTTCGACATGACCATCGAGTCCGGCTGGAAGAAGGGCTCGCCATGGAAGATGGCCCGCTCCGATGGAACCGTGACGGACACGGGCGAGATCCTCGAGATCGATCCGCCGCGGCGCATGGTCATCCGCTGGCAGAACGAGTGGAAGTCGGAGCTCAAGGCCGAGGGGCCGAGCCGCTGCACGTTCGAGCTTGAGCCGGCCGACGGCGCGGTCAAGCTCACCGTCACCCACGAGATCGAGCGGCCCGAGTCCCAGCTGATCACGGTGGTGTCCGGCGGCTGGCCGGCGATCCTCTCGAACCTCAAGTCGCTGCTCGAGACGGGGCAGGTCGCCCTTACGTCCCTGTCCCGGCATTAGTTAGCACCCAAAATGCTGGTCACTTTGGGCTCTGGGGGTTGGGCCCCTGCTCTTGGGAGAAGCACCGGTCGTTTCCTCTTCAGGTTGTGACGCCACGGCGTCACTCACGACAAGGAGCCAACATGGCACGGGTGATCTTCGGGAACCATTCGTCGGTGCTCGTCCCGCGGGGAGACCGCGAGCGGATTCGCCGCTTCTACTGTGAAGTTCTCGGCGGCGAGCTCAAGCGGGCCGATCCTGACCGGGACTTCGTCCGCCGGGGAGATGATTTCTATATCGCGTTCCTCTATGAAGACGTCCACGACGCGAGCGCGTTCCTGCGCAGCGCCAGGGCGGCGTGGCTGGAGCTCAAGAGCGACGACGTGGAGGCGACGCGGCGCCGGATCCTCGAGTCCGGCCTCGTGCGGAAGCTCGAGGTGCCCGACCCGCACCTCTACTTCCAGGCGCCCGGCGGCCAGTGCCTGCGTTTGGTCGGGATCGGCGAGGATCTCTCGTTCTATGAGGGGGCCCGGGAAGGTCCGAACGTGGCCAAGGTGAAGGACGCGCTCCAGCAGCTCTAAAGGCCGCGACGCCCTGGCCTGTCCATGATGCCAGCCCGAGCGTCGCTGGCCGCATCGTGAGTCAGCGCTGTTCTGCCCAGATCTGCGCATACAGCGCGCAGGTCCGCTCGACGTTGGAGGCCGAAGAGTAGTGCCGGGAGCGGAGGCGGCCGGCCGCGCCCATCTCCGCGCGGCCCGCCGCATCCTCGAGCAGCGTGGCCATCGCGCCAGCGAACTCGGCGGTCCGGGTGGGGTCGACGGACAGCGACGCGCCGGAGCCGGCGTCCATCTCCGAGAACGCGTCGAGCCGGGCGGCGACGATGGCGGTGTGCGCGGCCATCCCCTCCATCAAGGCCAGCGGCTGCGATTCGACGAGCGCCGGCAGGCCGAGGAGGTCGAACGCGGCCAGGCATTCGGGCCCGTCGACCCGGTGGCCGAGGAGCTGCACGTTCGCGCCCACGCCGAACGCCGTGGCCTGCTCCCGCAGCTTGGCCTCGAGGTCTTCGCTGCCGACGAGGAGGAGGAAGAGTCGGGACTTGGGTTGCCGGAGCAGCAGCGCCGGCATTGTGTCGATGAGGAGGTTGAACTGCTTCTGGCAATCGAAGCGGCCCTCGGCGCCGATGAGCGGCACTTCGGTCGCAGCGCAGAACTTCTCCAGCGGGATCCCGTTCTGCAGGGTGACGCGGCGGCTCGGCTCGAATACCCGGTAGCGCAGCTGGTCCTCGCGATTGGCCTGCAACAGCGTCACCGTCCGCGCCACCCAACTGAACAATAGGCGGGTGGCCGCGCGCCTATCGGATCACCTTCGGTCCTCGCGCCGGCCAGAAGGTGCTGACGTTGCAAGGTGCAATGCCCAGGGAGACGGACTTCGAGCAGACGTTGTGCGCCGACATCGACGGGTTCAGTCTGCACGCCCGCCGTGCGCTGCGAAGCTGACGACCGCCAAGCGCTGGAGCTTCTGTGCCGTTAATTCACGCGTCCCGCTCTGGCCCTACGACCGGGTGCAGTGCATCGCCGCGGGCCGAGTGGTGCTGAAGCTGAAGACGCCGTGGCGCGATGGCACGACGCACCTGGTGATGTCCCCGTTGGAGTACATGCAGCGGCTGGCGACCCTGGTTCCCTGCCCGAAACCGCACCTGATCCACTCGCATGGCGTGCTGGTGCCCAACGTCAAGCCGAGCGCGCAGGTGGTTCCGCCCGGGAAAGATCGACGGGGATTCCTGTGTCGGCGATACAGGCCGAACGGAACGTTCGTATGGGCGGGCACGAACAGCGACTCCTGGCCGGGTAGGCGAGGTTGGCCCTGGCCGAAGCGGACATCCACTCGGCCGCCGCGGCCATGTCGAGAGCCGAGCAGGGAGCCGTCAAGGATCCTGATCGACCCACAATGACTGGTCGAGCCCGCCAGCGCGAAGGTCGACAAGGTGTTGGTCAGCTGCCTGTGCCCCGACGTCGCAGGCGGCCCAACGTACCGCCCCGGTTCTCGTCGTCCGAGCATCGTGACTTGCAGGGCCGGGGGAGTCGTCCTGCATCCGGAGTTTCTAGGTTGCTTTCGAAAGCGTGATCGCGCTGGTAACCCCAGGACGACGCGCGACAACGTATTGCTCCCGATAGGCTCAATGCCATGCCATCGATCAGGGTCGCGCTCTGTAGCCGCGATGTCGGCGCCAGGGGAACGGATTGGCACATCGGCAGCGCCGCCGCCTCGGGCGATGGGGTTTGAACTGCCAATGAGCATCCCGATCCGCTGGGCGTTCGTCGGGCCACGCCATCCCACCTCGAGGCACCGGCAGGCGCCGGCGTCCGGGCCGCGCCGAGGCCGTGCCGGGGTCATCCCGTCGTCAACGCAGTCGGCACGTCCGACGGATCGATGTCCCGGTTGAGCGCCGCCTTCAGCTTGTCGCGGTCGAGTTCGTGCTCCCACCAAGAGACGACCACGCAGCCCACCCCGTTGCCACAGATGTTTGTCAGTGCGCGGCATTCGCTCATGAAGTTGTCAATGCCGAGGAAGATCGCCATGCCCGGAAGGAGTTCCGGCCGGACGGCCGCAAGCATGCCGGCGAGCGTGATGAAGCCTGCGCCGCTAACCCCCGAGGCGCCCTAGGACTCGGCCTGCGGCGGCGCCGGCTCGCGCCTGCGACAGCTTCGGCCGCCGCAGCAGTGTGCTCACCCTGGTCTCGACGTGCTGCAATCGCATCGGCCGGGCCAGCTCCTTCCGTCATTCGCCGCGCTACGCGGTTTCCATCAGCGACCAAGCGACAACGCCGACGCCCAAATGCCCATAGCGACGGCGCCTTGAACGCCCCCGTGGCGTTCGCCGCGGTTTCCTCCCTCGAGGCTTGTGCGACACCCGCCCTCAGTTCGTGGCGACTCGAAGTGCGGCTGCGCGCGCCGGGCAGGTATCCCACAACCCTTAACAGGACTGTGAGCTCGCAGCCAGGCCAAGAAGCTGACTTTCGCTGGCTGGGGTTGGCCGACCAAGGTCAGCTCGCGGCGGCATCCGGGAAAACCCGGTCCCGGCCAGGTCCGGACCGTCAGCGCCGCCCGTCGAACATTCACTTCAGACTGGTTATTGACGTTCGCGTCCGAACATTGGACCGCGTGAAACACGCCGTCTGACAGCGAAGACTAAGTACTGCCGGAAATAGTGTGAGGGTCAGGTCGCCGGAGGGCCACCGACTCGAGCCGCTGCTAGGTCAGCAGAAACTAACGCGGAACCGCCGCGGAAAAGAGCTGCAGCACTGCCACGCCGGCGAGGATCAACCCGATGCCGATCAGCGCCGGCCGGTCCATGACCTGCTTGAACACCAACCGGCCGACGATAGTGATGAGCGCCACGCCCGACCCGCTCCAGATGGCGTACACCGGGCCCACAGGCAGCGTGTCGAGTGTCCGCGACAGCAGGTACAGCGCGAGGCCAAAGCAGCCCGCCATCACAAAGGCCCAGGGCCAAATCTTCTTGAAGCCGTCGGTCAGCTTCATCGCCATAGTGGCTATCACCTCGGCGCAGATGGCTACGAAGAGGATCAGCCAATGCATGTGGGGATCCTACTTAGGCGTGGGTGGACTTGGAGAAACCCTGTATCACCACCGCGCCGCCGACGATGAGGCCGATTCCAACAAGCCCGGGACCGTCCAGCGGCTGATCGAGCCACAACCATGCGATGACGGTGACCAGCGCTACGCCTACGCCCGACCACAGGGCGTACACCACGCCCACCGCGATGTGCTTGACACTCAGCGCCAGCAAGATGAAGGCGGTCTCGTAACAGCAGATGACGATCACCGAGGGCCGCAGTTGCGTGAATCCCTCGGTGCTCTTGAGCAACGTGGTGGCGGCAACCTCGGCGCAGATGGCGATGACCAGCAGCAGCCAGTGCAGCAGCGAGGGCCGTGCCGGAGGCGCAGCCTCTGCCCTGGTGTCACTTGCACCGGTGCTCACGCCGCTGTCTTCAACAGGGCCCGCCGTGTAGCGTCGTCACGAAGGCGTCACAGCGCGCCAGCTGTGCTCCAGGCTCACGAACTCATCGGCCCGGTGCGCCCGACCGATAGAGCCCGTGCCACAAGTCATGCCGGGGATGCCAGCGCCCCGGAGGGTGCCGGCCTCGACGCCGAAAGCCGCCAGCAGGGTTCGGTCGTGACTGACCAAGCGCTGCGCCAGCGTCAGGGTCGCGCCGCCCTCGGGCGCGTGGAAGGCCGGAATGGTACAGATGGGCTCCAAGCGGATCGGGACATTCATGCAGGACATGCTACGCCGCTACGGGAAAAGGTCTGCACAACGCGCCTATCCACCATGGAGGGAAACAGCCCAAGTTCGCCGACGGACCTTGAACGCCGGCAACCGCTGCATGGCCGACGCCCAGGACGACCTTAGCGACGGTCAGCACGGGGTCGATTTGGAGCGGTGAAGCATCGCTTTCCGCCCAGCTTGCACGGCCCGCCTCGGTGAGCGGCCCGCAGCCGCCGCTTGTCAGCGGTCGCTCGGAGCCGCCCAGATCGCCGCGATCAGGATCGCGCAAGCCAGCAACGCCCGGTCTCGAGATCCGCGCATCGCACGTCGACCCAGGTGAGCACTCTGGCGTGGGAAGAAAGCGTACGGTCACGCTTCACTTCCGGCCACTTGGGTCATCCGATCGGCCAGAAGTTCGCCTCGCCAACGACCGGTTCCAAAGTACAACCGAAGTAGCCCGTCACCCGTCTGCGGCGGTGAAATCTCCATTGCGGTCATTCAGCCTGGTAGGCGCCCCAGCAAGCCGCGGACCTTGGTTGGACGTCTGCAGTCGCCAGGACCCTACTGGCGCTCCCGACCCTCAGCGGCCCCTCGCCCCGGCGGCCTTCGCCTGGGGTTGGCTGGGCGGGGCACATGCCTGCCGCGTGCAGACGACACACGTGACCGGGGCGACAAACTAGGGACTGGGTTAGCGCGAATTGTTTGGCGCGGTGCGGCGCGAGTCCAATGCCTTTCGCGGTACGTCTAAGACGGTAGCTCGATGTGTGCCCGCGGTGGACAAGCCCGAACGCCGTGTGGATGGCGATGGCGATGGAGGCAACATGAAGACGAACTGGAAGTCTGCTGCAGCGCTGGTGCTCAACGGCATCGTGCTCGCCGCGGTAGTGCCGGTGCTGGCGCACGACGACGACCGCGCCACCATCACGACGCTGTCGTCGCGCTCCGACATGATCAGCGGCGGCAACGTTCTGGTCCGCGTCGAAGTGCCGGATCCTCCCCACAAGGGCAAGGTCACCGTCATGCTGAATGGGCAGAACGTGACAGCTGCGTTCCATGCCGATCCTTCGGCGGCAAACCCCGGTCACCGTGACCATCACGACGACAAGTCGCAGAGCTACACCGGGTTGGTGAACGGGCTGGTGACCGGCGCCAACGTGATGCAGGTTTGGGCCAAGGCAAAGGCCGACGGCCAACCCGACGCTCAGGCTACGCTTGTCAACTACCCGATCGAAGGGCCGATCCTCTCGGGCCCGCGTCAGTCGCCTTTCATCTGCCAGACGCAGAGCTTCAAACTTCCCGATGGCACCTTCCTTGGCGCGCCTACGGACCCGACCACTTGCTCGGCGCCAACGGTCGTTCAGTACGTCTATAAATCTACCGCGGGCGGGGCACTGAAGGCGATGCCGAACACGACGGTGCTGCCCGCCGACGTGGCGATGACGACGACGGACAGCGGCGTAACCGTGCCCTTCGTCGTGCGCGTCGAGACAGGCACGATGGATCGCGGCATCTACCAGAACGCGGTGCTGCACGACCCGACCACCGAGCCGCCGCCAACACCGTTCACGCCGCCCAAGGGCTGGAACGGGCGCCTGCAGGGGCTGCACGGCGTCGGCTGCCCGAACGGCTGGTACATCCAGGGCGCGGCAATGGGCGAGAACATCCTCGCTCAGACCGACTTGCTGGGCCGCGGCTTCGGCATGTTCATCAACACGCTGAACCACCCGACCAACAGCTGCAACGCCTTCCTCGCCGGCGAGGTCACGGCGATGGGCAAGGAGCACTTCATCAAGACGTTCGGCGTACCGTACTACACCGTCAGCCGTGGCTGTTCCGGTGGCTCGTACACCAGCGAGCAGGTCGCCGACGCCTTTCCCGGCCTGTTCGACGGCATCCTCATCGACTGCACGTTCCCCGACCCGTTCGCGATCGCCTACTCGGCGCAGGACGGGCACCTTTTGACGCACTTCTTCTACAACTATCCGGGTTACACCGACGCACAGAAGGCCGCGATCTCGGGATATTCGGGCCCGACAACGCTGCTCGCCGCGGCCAACCAGTCGGGACGCACCGACCCGATCGCCCACGTCGACCCATCGGCTCCAGGCTATTCGCCCGGCACCTTCAATGCCGTGGTCCCCGCCGCGCTGCGCTACGACCCTGTCTACAACCCCACCGGCGCGCGCCCGACGGTCTACGACGAGAACGCCAACGTCTGGGGCAAGGATCCGGCAACCGGCTTCGCGTTGCGCACCTTCGACAACGTTGGAGTGCAGTACGGACTTGCGGCGCTCAATTCCGGGGCCATCACGACGACGCAGTTCCTCGACTTGAACCAGTACATCGGGGGCTACAACCAGGACGAGCAATACACCCCGCAGCGCACCGTCGGCGACGTCGGAGCGATCCGGCGCGTGCACCATGCGGGGCTTAACTTGGGCGGCCAGGGCGGGCTGTCGTCGATACCTTTTGTCGACTTCACCGGCATCTACAGCGAGACCACAACCAACTACCACCTGCAGTGGGAACACTTCGCATCGCGCGAGCGGCTGAGAGAGGCCAACGGCAACAGCGGCAACCACGTCATGTGGCGCGCGATCCCGGCGACCTTGGCGCTGGACGCGCCGGCGCGCGTGCTGTTCGATCAATGGATGGAGGCCTACAAGGCCGACACGTCGAACCATACCCAGCGCCAGAAGGTGATCGACGACAAGCCCGCCGGGGCCGTTGACGGCTGCTTCACCGGCCCGAGCACGGCGACCTTCGTCGAAGAACCGCAGACCTTCAACAGCGCGCCGAACACGACGTGCAACACGCTGATGCCGTCCTACGCCTTCCCGCGCTACGTGGCGGGCGGCCCGCTTTCCGCCGACATCCTCAAGTGCGAGCTCAAGCCGCTCGCGCCGAGCGACTACTCAGTCAACTTCACGGCCGCCGAATGGTCGCGCCTGCAGTCGATCTTCCCGGACGGTGTCTGCGACTGGTCGAAGAAGGGCATCAACCACGTCAGCGTCCTGCCCTGGCCCGCCAGCCCTGCGACTGGCGTGGTCAACATGACGCCATGCCGCAATGTGCTGCGCGGCAGCACGAATGCGGGCTTGTGCCTGCCGCCCGTCGAGGTAAGCATCAATCCCCAATCGCTCAACTTGAAGGGCAATGGCTGGGTCACGGCCACGATCACCTCGACTTCGGGGCGGAGGTTAGCGGACTGGGCGATCAGCGGCGTGACGCTAAACGGTGTCGCCGCGGCCTCGACTTGGTTATCGGGGGATGGTGGCAGCGTGGTCGCCAGATTCCCGACGAGCCAGCTTGGCGGACTGCCGCTGGGCAATGCCGTCGTGCTGAGCGTGGCCGGCACGATGCAAAGGGACGGCGATCAGGGGCAATTCATCGCAGCCGACCTGGTGAAGGTGAGCAAATAGCCCCGGGTCAAGATGAGAACGGCACCGCGCGCGGACCGGCAACCCACCGGTCGCGCACTGCCTTGACGCCTTGGGCGGTGCCTGTGCCCGGGCCGCGAGGGCGGCGGGCAACCTGAGTATCGACCCGGTGGCGCCTAAAGGATGGCGGCCCCTGGCTCCAATGGCGATTGACCATCAGCGCCGGCAGCGCAATCTCGCTGGTGAGGAAGACCGGTGCACCCAAAGGCCGCGCTGAGCCTGTTGCTGACCTTCGGCCGGCGAGCGCGACGGTCCGGACCTGGCCGGAAGTGAAGCGTGACCGTACGCTTTCTGCCCACACCTGGGTGCTCACCTCGGCGCACGGGCTCCGTCCGGATCTCGAGACCGGGCATTTGGGGGCCTTCGCGACCTTGATCGCGGCGATCTGGCTGCGCGCGAGCGACCGCTGACGAGCGGCGGCTGCGGGCTGCTCACCGAGGAAGGGCGCGCGACGGGGGCACAAAGGGAAGCCTCTCTGGTCACTTTCGACCCCAAGTGAAGCTTGGCGCCGCGCCCTATGAACGTCCACTTCGCAGAGTTAGTGAGCCGCCAAGTTGGATCAGCCAATTCGTAGACATCCTGCGCACAAGCCGGCGCTGAAATCAGCCGCACGGTGGATACACAGGTAGTGCGGCGGGCTTGGGGTGGACTCGGATTGGATGGGGCCGCCGCCCTTGTCCAGGGCTGCGCCTCGGTGTCGCTCAGGTAGCAGCCGTCATTTGCTTGAGGCATGAGACAAGGTCTGCGAAGCGCTCTCCCTGAACCACAACGTGGTTTCGAGCATTGGTCATGGCCAGTTCAGCATCGCCTGCTCGCAGGGCATCCACGATGCTCTGATGCTCCGCGAAGGACCGCGGAACTCGGTTTCGGACACGCAGTTGAAGTCGCCTGTAAGGGCGCAGCTTTCGTTGCAGGGCCACGGCCTGTTCGTACAGAAAAGCATTGTGCGCGCTGGTGTAAAGCGCAAAGTGGAAGCGCTCATTCGCGTAGAAATACGCGTCGGGATCGTTGGCTGTCGCGGCGGCTCGACAGTCCTCATGGGTGGCATCGAGCCCGGCCAGTTCTTCGCTGCTGATCCGACGCGCAGCGAGCCGCACGCACATGGCCTCGAGTTCGGCCATCACTTCGAACATTTCTATCAGCCGCTGTGGCGTGATCTGCGCGACGACCGCGCCGCGGCGGGGTCGACTCTCAATCAAGCCGCCACCGACCAGAGAACTCAACGCTTCCCGAATCGGGGTGCGGGACACCCCGAAGCGGCTTGCCAGTTCGGCCTCATCGAGGCGAGTGCCGGGAAGAAGCTTGCCGGTGGTGATCTCTTCCTCTATCGATTCTCTTAGGTGCTCGGACAGATTGCTCATTGCTACGGGGTCAGGAGGGCGCAAAGCCCGCTCGCGGTGCGAAGCTCGACCCTGAATTGTCCCAGATGCCTCCACGTGTGTATCCGATCCGCGACCCGTAGTGGATTATGCCTACAGCCGAGTGAATGCGTATGGCTATAACGTGCATACAAGAAGCTCGCTGTGGAATTCAACCCTGCGATGCCTGCCTGCTGTCGATGGCGGCGTTGCCTACTCGATCGAAATCGGAGATGAGATGAAGCGTCAGTTAGGTCTATTGTTTGCGGTTGTCTCACTCGCCGGCTGCAACGGAGGTGGCGGAAGTTCGACAGCGCCGGCGCCTGCGCCCGCACCCGCCCCCACGGCCGCCGGGACCGTGGACCAGTTTCAAGTGGTCTCGAGCGTTGATGCCTTCGGCGGGGCCACCCCAGCCGGCGCCGCCGGACCATACGTCGTGATCTCGGGCATCGTCCACGGGAAGCTCGATCCGAAGAACGCCGACAACGCCGGCATCGTCGACTTGTCCAACGCGCCGGTCGACTCCACCGGAATGGTCGACTACACGACCGATGTTGTCATTCTGCGTCCGAAAAGCGCGGCCAACGCGCGTCGCGTCCTTTTCTACGACGTCGTCAATCGGGGCAACAAGATCGGCCAGAGCAGCTTTGTGGGGGGTGGCGCCCTGAACACCGGCGCCGCGCCGGTTGCAAGCTTCCCCTCGATCCTCAGGCGCGGCTACACGGTGGTTTGGAGCGGCTGGCAAGGCAATATCGCCCAGTCGGGCAACGGCGCCACCGCCGCTGTCGGCACCAGTTTTCCGATCGCCAAGAACGCCGACGGCAGCGCGATCACCGGCCTGAGTCGCGAGGAGTTCATCCCCGACTACGCCGGCGGAAGCGCGACCACGATCCCGCTGAGCTACCCGCCGGCTTCGACGACCGATCTCTCCGAGGTGACGTTCACCGCGCGACAGTCCTGGCTCAACAGCAACGGTCAGGAAGACTACGCCGTACCTTCGGTGCCGGTGACGACCTGGAGCTACGTGGCCAATGCGAATGGCACTTATTCGGTGACGTTCACACCGCCGGCAGCGGTACCGAACGCGGCCGGCGCCATGGTGCCCCCCGATGCCGGAACCATCTACAGCTTCGTCTACCGCGCCAGCCAGCCGACGGTCAACGGGATCGGATTCGCCGCGGTCCGCGACTTGATCACGTTCCTGAAGACTGCGAGCACGGACGGCCAGGGCAACGCCAACCCACTGAGCGACATGAAGACGGCGCAATGCGCCAGCGGCGTCAATTGCGCCGCCAATCCCAGCACCAACTTCGATGTCGCGCTGGGTGAGGGGATCTCCCAGTCAGGACGCTTCTTGCGCGACTTCCTCTATCAGGGCTTCAACAAGGGCGCCAACGGCACCAAGGTGTTCGACGGCATGATGTCGATCATCTCGGCAGGTCGACGCACCTGGGTCAATGAGCGCTTCTCGCAAGGCGGTCGCTGGTCGAAGCAGCATGAGGATCACTGGATGCCCGGCGACCAGTTCCCGTTCACCTACGCCGTGACGACCGACCCACTGACCGGCAATTCCGACGGGTTGCTCAAGAACTGTCTTGTCAGCAGCACCTGCCCGGACATCATGCAGATCGACGGGGCATTTGAATGGTGGGGCGGTCGTGCATCGCTGGTCGTCACGGACGGCGCCGGCAACGACATCAGCCTGCCCTCCAACGTTCGCTATTACCTCGTGTCCGGCACCCAGCACGGCGGCGGGGCAGGCGTATCGACAGGCATCGTCACTCAGCCCGCGGCGGGCAGCCTGTGTCAGTTTGCCCCCAGCCCGGTGTCGGAGACACCGGTCGAGCGCGCCTTGATCCCTGCGCTTGAGAACTGGGTCGTAAACGGTGCCCTGCCACCCGCGTCTCAGTATCCGACCGTAGCTTCAGGAACCGCGGTCACGCCGGCGCTGCTCAGCTTTCCGAACACGTCCAGCCTGATGGTGCCCAGCGGTCCGACCGCAACGCCGACGCCCGTTAACTTCACCTATGCCGGCATCTACAACGAGGTCCTGGTGACCGACTACTCGCAGGCGGTACCGGTGGCCAACTTGGCCAAGCAATACAAGCTGCTGGTGCCGAAGGTCGACGCGAACGGCAACGACGTGGCGGGCATCCTGATGCCCGAGTTGAAGGTGCCGGTAGCCACCTATGCCGGCTGGAACCTGCGCGGGGCCGGTCACGCCATCGGCGAGGGTTGCAGTTCGACGGGCTCGGCGATTCCGTTCGCGGTCACGGCCGCGGCCAAGAGCGCCACCGACCCGCGGGCTTCGCTGGATGCTCTGTATCCGACGCGCGCCAACTACGCTGCGCAGTTCGGCGCAGCGGCCGACGCGCTCGTCTCGCAGGGGTTCCTGACGCAACTCGACGCCGACTACATTTACAAGGTCGGGGCCACGACCATCTCGCCGGCGCTGATTGCCAACCCCTGATCTTGAATGCCTTGGACCGTTGCCCCGATGATCGGACCCTTTGATGGTTGAGGCGCGAGCGAAGGAAATCCTGGGGGCTGTGTGTTTGCTGCTGAGCGCCTGCGGCGGTGGTGGTGCCGGCACAGGTGCACAGCCCCCGGCGGCCAACCCCGCTGGGGGTGCCGGCAGCAGCAGTGGCGGTGGCGGCACGACGCCGACACAAACCTTGTATGCCAAGAGCGTCGGTCTGGGCAGCTGGGCAAGTCAGGCGATAACGTACACCGTGGCCGGGCCGACGACCCCGGCCGAAGTCACCTCATCGGTGTCATCGGCCCTGCTGCCGATCGGGACCACGCCATTGGTGGCCGAACATGCCGAGGCCTCATTGCCAGGCGCGCTCGAGGTCTGCGTCTCGGGCGACGGTGAGAGCACCAACGTCATCTCACCCATCAACCTCGGCGTCATTTCCCAGAGCGCGGCCGTATTGCTTGACGCGGGCTGGAGCCCGGTCGCCGACCCAGCCGGCGCATGGACCGCGTTGGCACAGCGGGGTGCTGTGCTGACGGGCTGGGAGAACTGTGGTGTGAAGCCCGAGGGGGCGCCGTCTCCGTCATCGCTGCTGACCGCCCAGGCGGACGGGAGCTATGCCGAGAACGTGTATGACGGCAACCCCGGGACCACCTTCAACGTCATCAGCCAGGTCGTGCCGGCAATGCAGATGGCGGCGATGCTCACGAACAGTGGATTTGCGACGACGGCCGATCCGCTACGGCCCATGCAACTGTACTGGCGCATCTTCGCTGACGGCGCCGGCAGGCAGGCCTTGATCGAAATGGGATTGCCCAGGCCTAGTGCACCGCAGTCGCTGAAGGGATTCATCGCGCTCTACGTACCGTCGCCCTGAGCGCCGAGTGTTTCTAATCAAGATTGACTTGGTTCACCTGCTGGCCGGTATGAATTTTGTCGAACCTACTGTGTTTATCTTCGGTGCCAGGCACTCAGGAGGTGCGCAGCGGCGGGGTCACGGAGTTGGTACCCGTGGAGTGAGATCATCTACGAGTTGAGCGTCTGCTACCAGCTACTGCAGACGGTCGCCTGCACATCTCGACCGCTCCTTCCTGGCCGGGTCCGGCTGCTCGCCGACAAGGGGAGCTGACCTTCGGCCGGCAGTGCCCCGCAAGATATGCGGTCAGCAGACGTTGACTGCGTACTTACCGATCCTTCCGCGGCAGTCGCTATGGGCCGGGCGAATGTTCCCTTCGGCGCTGCTGCAGGAGCTTGATCTGCCAACGGCGGCAGGCATTTCGTTCATCGCGACTGGATACGCCGGTCATCGAGCGCATCCTCGAACACCTTGGGCTGCCGGCGCGGGCGACGCCACGGGCGCCTGCCCGGGCCCCGACGTCGCAAGCGGCCTGATCCAGACTCACGTAAGCCCCCAACTTTGGTCGCCCGAGCGTCCTGACTTCAAGGGGCGCAGGGATGGCCTGCGCCAAGGGTCTCTAGTACGTCGTTCCACTAAAACATTTACTTAACGTCCTTGGTCTGCGATCATGCTGGTCCAGCATTTCCTTGTGGAGGCTGGCATGGCTCGAAAGTCGCGACGGGCGCCGCTGGCGCTGAACACCGAGCAGCGCTCGATGTTGGAGGAACTGGCCGGATCGCGGGCGGCACCGCTGCGCGAGGTCGAACGCGCCAAGGTGTTGCTCGCTTATGCGCAGGGCAAGGCGCCCACCGAGATACAACGCCTGCTCGGCGTGTCGCGGCCGACGATCTACAAGTGCATCGACAAGGCGCTGGCTGCCGGCGTGAGCACCGGACTGCGCGACCGATTCCACCGACCGCACGCCCCGCAGATCAGCGAGGAGGCCAAAGCCTGGGTGATCGATCTGGCGTGCCGCAAGCCCAAGTCGTTGGGCCTGGCCGCTGAACTGTGGACGGTGTCGGCGCTGGCTGCGCATGTGGCCTCCAACGCGGCAGCCGCAGGTTTCCCGAGGCTGTCCAGCGCAGGCAAGAGCACCGTCTGGCGCATCCTGGATGCGCACGAACTCAAGCCGTATCGCGTGCGCTACTACCTCGAACAGCGCGATGCGCAGTTCGAACGCAAGATGGCCGAGGTGCTGATGGTTTATCGCGACGTGAGTCTGTACCTTGCCGAGGCAGTGCACGATGCACGCCCGCTGCCGGTGTACACCGTCAGCGTGGACGAAAAGCCCGGCGTGCAGGCGCTGGGAACGACAGCGCCAGACCTGCCGCCGGTGCCGGGCAAGCATCCCGGCATCGCGCGCGATCACGAATACATCCGCCACGGAACGCTGTCGATCATTGCGGCGCTGGACCTGCACACCGGGGAGGTCATCGCCAACGTCGAGTCTCGCCACCGCAGCGTGGAGTTCGTCGCGCTGCTGCGCCGGCTCGATGAGCACTACCCGCCCGAGGCCATCATCCGCGTCGTGCTGGACAACCACAGCGCGCACATCTCTCGGGAAACGATGGCGTACCTGGCGAGCAGGCCCGGCCGCTTCGAGTACGTGCACACGCCCAAGCATGGTTCTTGGCTCAACCTGGTCGAGTCCGCCTTCTCCAAGATGGCGCGCAGCTTCCTCCGACACATTCGCGTCGGCTCGCTCGACGAGTTGAAACTGCGCATCCTCAAGGGCATCGAAGAAATGAACGCCCATCCGGTCAGGTTCCAGTGGAAGAACTTCGACGTGCAAATGACCTAATCGTCAGCGTTTTGATGGAACGCAGTACTAGGGTGGCGCTCGGAGGCGCGACCGCTCGGGCAAAACCCCAGGGCAACGCGCAACAACGGACTACTTCCGACATGCTCAACGCCATAGCATCGACGGCGCCCTCCCTCTGCGGCCACCATGTCGGCGTCAGCTGTCGGGCTCGGCCGGCCGTCGGCCATGCAGATGACGTTCGAGCCGCCTATGCGCCGTGAGGTCCGCAGCGGGTGCGACAAGGGGCACGGCAGCGCACTTCGCGGCCACCAATCCCGACTTCGCGTGCGGGCTCGCGAATCGGCGGGGTCGCTGCCCAAGCGCGCGGGAGACGGCCTTAGCCCCAGGGTCGACGGGTGTTCAATACTCTAAAGCGCAACCGGCGCGCCGCGCGCCGGCCACAACCCTGCTGGAGTGGTCGATGAAGATTCTCGTTCTGGGCGCCGGTGCGATCGGCGGCTACTTCGGCGGCCGGCTAGTGCAGGCCGCTGCCGACGTGACCTTCCTGGTGCGTGAGCGCCGGGCGGCGCAACTGCGCGCGCGCGGGCTTGTCGTGCGCAGCCCCCACGGCGATTTCACGGTGCCGGCGCAGTGCGTCTCGAGCGCGCCGGTGGCGCCCGCATTCGACCTCGTGCTGCTGACCTGCAAGGCCTACGACCTGGACGGCGCCATCGCGTCCGTCGCGCCGGCCGTCGGCGCATCGACCCATGTGCTGCCCCTGCTCAACGGGGTCGCGCACATCGAACGGCTCCAGGCGGCCTTCGGCGCCGCGCGCGTCGCCGGCGGCAGCTGTGCGATCCCGGCCATGCTCGACGAGCAGGGCGACGTCGTGCACATGGGCAGCTTCCATCGCATCGTCCTCGGCGCCTTGCCGGGCACCAGCGACGCGGCGCAGCCCAAGCTCGAGGCCCTGCAGCGCGCGTTCGAATCGACGTCCGTGCCCTGCGAGCTGGCCGCCGACATGCTGCTGGCGCTGTGGGAGAAGTTCGTCGGCCTGACCGCGCTGGCGGCGATGACCTGCCTGATGCGCAGCGCGGTCGGTGACATCCTAGGCACCGAGGACGGCGCGGCGCTGATCAGCGAGGCCTTCGACGCCTGCGCCGGCACGGCGCGGGCCCAGGGCTTCGCCCCGCGCGAGGCGGCGCTTGCCAACTTCAGGGCGATGTTGGCCGACCGCTCGTCGACTCTCACGGCGTCGATGCTGCGCGACCTCGAGTCGGGCGGCCGCACCGAGGCGGCGCACATCGTCGGCGACATGCTCCACCGCGCGCGCGCCGCCGGCGTCGACCCCGGTCCGCTGCGCCCGGCCTGGTGCCATCTGCAGGCCGCGGCGCTGCGCCAGCGCCGCCAGCAGGCCTGAGCGCAGGCGGCACCGGTCAGGGCCGGGTCGCTCGAATGTCTTTCGGGCGCGGAGCGTCGGCCCCGGCGTCGTCGCGCTGCCTTTCGGCGTCGACGATCGGCAGCGGCTCGCCCAGCCACTGCGCACGCACCAGGTGGCCGCCGCCTCCTCGCGTGGCGTCGGGATGGACCCGAACGGGCAGCCCGCTTCGGTTGAGCATCGGCCTGGGCACCAGCGTCGCGAAGGTCGTGACGTCGAAGCGGATCTGGTACATCGGCCTCGCATGCGGGCCGACCGGGCGATCGTGGACCGTGCCCGGTGCGACGAGGAAGCGCTCGGCGATCTGCTGGCGCAACGCCGGCCGATCGGTGAGCCGCTACGGCCTCGCGCCGAGCTCGACATCGATCTGGTCGAACAGGATCTTCTGCCAGTCGGGCGGGAAACTGAGGGGCGACAGCACGGGCTTGCTCACGATCTCGACCGGCGTGCCGTCCGGCGTCGCGGGCTTCGCGAACACCGCGATGCGCTCGCCCCAGCTCCACCTCGTGACGCCGTGCGACAGGATCAGCCAGCCCTGCGCCGCTTCGCTGTCGACGACTTCGAGTTGCCTGGCCTTGGCGGCGGCGAGCGTGGCCGCATAGACGCCCGGGCAGGGATAAGGGTAGGCTCGCTCGACACCCTGCCCCTGGGCCTCCTTGACGGTTTCGGTGGAGGCGCAGCCCACCAGCAATGCGACGAGAACGGCAACCATGACACGTGAGCGTTGCAGGCGGACTCCAGCGTTGGCGCGCGCCAGCCACCTGCCGATGGCGAGCGCAGCGGCACAATCCCCACCGTCGCCGATCGAACCCAGCGACAGGCGCATTAAGATGTATTCGACGACCGGCCCGGTTGGCAGGCGCCGCGAGCGGCTGGCGCCGGCCGAGGTCTACGGTCTGCTCGAGCCCGGACCCGTCGTGCTGCTGAGCACGGCCCGGCGCGACCGACCGAACGTGATGACGGTGTCGTGGCTCACGATGCTCGAGTTCGAGCTCCCGCTCGTCGGCTGCGTCATGAGCACCTGCAACTTCAGCCAAGCGGCGCTGCTGGCTACGCGCGAGTGCGTGATCAATGTTCCGACGGCCGAGATCGCCGCACTCGTCGTTCGCTGCGGCAACTGCTCGGGCCGCAACATCGACAAGTTCGCGGCGATCGGCCTGACCGCCGTGCCCGCGGCAGCCGTCGCGCTGCAGCCAATCGCCGAATGCTTTGCGAACCTCGGATGCCGCGTCGTCGGCGCGCACCTGGTCAGGCGCTGCGAGCTGTTCGTCGTCGAGGTCGTAGAGGCCTGGATCGACCCCGCTTGCAGGAATCCGCGCACGCTGCGCCACCGCGGCCGCGGCGGCGTGGCGGCTCAGGACGTCTTGACGAGACCTTCGGCCTTCATCGTCTCCTGCACCGCGGGCCGCGCGGCCACCCGCGCCATAAAGGCCTGGATGTTGGGCCAGCCCGCCAGATCGACCTTGTGGATGCCGGCCCAGTTGAGCACGGTGAACAGGTAGGCATCGGCGACGCTGAACGCATCGCCCATCGTGTAGGGCTTGCCGGCCAGCAGCTTCTCGAGCGCGTTGAGCCGCCGCTCGACCACGCCGATCTGGACCTGCTTCATCTCGGGCGTCATCTTCGGGTTGAACAGCGCGCCGAGCTGCTTGTGGATCTCGCTGGAGGTGAAGTTCAGCATTTCCATGAGCCGGTAGCGTTCCATGGTGCCGAACGGCGGCGCGAGACCCGACCCGGGCTTCTGGTCGGCGAGGTACTGGCAGATGACGCCGACCTCGGTCAGCACCTCGCCGTCGTCGAGGCGCAGGGCCGGGACGTAGCCCTTGGGGTTGACCTGCCAGAAATCGTCGCCGCCGGCCGTCTTCTTTTTGGGGATGTCGACCTTCTCGAGGTCGAAGGTGTAGCCGGCCTCGCGCAGCACGATATGTGGCGCCATCGAACAGGCACCCGGGGAGTAGTACAGCTTCATGGGTATGGGAATCGTCGCAGTCGGAGGGAACTCAAGGATATCGGCTGCCGGAAACCGGCGCCCGGGCGCTGCCAGCGCCGACAATGCGGCTACAGGCGCTCCAAACATGGCCGTCGGCGCCGGACGGCGACCTCGATGGCTCCGCCCATGACCGAAGAACTCTTCCGCGAAGACGCCAACCTGCTCAAGTGCAGCGCCCGGGTCGTGTTCGTCGACGACGGCGGCATCGTGCTCGACCGCACCGTATTTTACCCGCAGGGCGGCGGCCAGGCCGGCGACGCCGGCGTGCTGCGCTGGCCCGACGGGCGCGAGATCGGCATCGCCGACACGCGCAGGGACAAGGAGCGGCCGGGCGTGGTCCTGCACCTGCCCGTGCCCGGCGCCGACCTGCACGGCCTGCAGGTCGGCGCCGCCGTGACGGCCAGCATCGACGCGGCGCGCCGCCAGGCGCACCGGCGCTTCCACACCGCGACCCATCTGCTGTGCGCGCTGGTGCCGCACCCGGTCGACGGGTGTTCGATCACCGCGGCCTACGCGCGGCTGGACTTCCACATGAACGGCCCGCTCGACAAGCAACAGCTCGGCGCCGGCATCGCGCGCCTGGTGGCCGAGGCGCATCCGGTGCGCCACCGCTGGATCAGCGAGGACGAACTTGACGCCAACCCGCAGCTTGTGCGCAGCATGAGCGTGCAGCCGCCGCGCGGCCAGGGGCGCGTGCGCCTGCTCGAGATTGAAGGCGTCGATCTGCAGCCCTGCGGGGGCATGCATGTCGACAATACGGTCGACATCGGATGCGTGATTGTCACCAAGATCGAGAAGAAGTCGGCGATGACGCGCCGCGTGGTTCTCGGCTTCGCCGACGGCTGAACCCGCCGCGCCGGCAGGGCTCGCGTCGCGCGTCGCCACGCATCCTGGCCCGAACGGCCTACAGCGGGTGCACATGGTCGCGTCGCTTGGCCCAGCCGGCCCTCGGGCGCCGGCGCCTTGCGAACGCCGATCGTTGCGTTCTTCGTCGACCGGGTCTCGGTCTGCGCCACACGCTGGTTGCGGTAGCCCGCGCTATTGCGCAGGTTGTACAGGTGGCCTACCGAGCTCGAGCCCAGCCGCTCGAAGCGCTCGTCGCCGAAGACCTCGCGCTGGCGGCGCAGCATGCAGGCCGTGGCCGGGCCCGACAGCGTGCCCATGGCGCGGTCCACCTCGACCAGCAGCGCCACGTCGGCGGGCGTGTAAAGGCGGGCAAACGGCAGACGCGGCGGGCCGTAGTTCTTGACCAGCGGCTTGCCGGCGTCCCAACGCGAGACCAGCTGCGTGATCTGAGAGGGTGTAGACGGAATGATCTACGTTGCCAGTCTAGTTGCGAGAATACACGCTTCGGCCAGCCAGACCCATGCGAGCGGGGCCCAGTTTGATCGGTCATGGTGTGCCATGAGGCGACGAGCGCGCTCGTTCCACGCATGAGTGCGCTCTACAACCCAACGCTTTGCTTGTACGACGAAGCCCTTGGCAACGACCTCGGGCCACAGTGGCTGCTGCGCGTCTTGCCAGGTGCCGGTGGCACGGTTTCCAGGGTGGCGCACGATCTCCACGCTGATGCCGTGGGCCTGCTCGATGGCCACAGCGCACTTGCCGCCTTAGGCGCCATCGGCGAAGAGCTTCTTCGGGCCCGGAACTTTGGTGCAGGCCTGCGCAACGACGTCGGCGGCCGCGTCACGATCCTGCACGCTAGCAGCGGTGATCGTGACGGCCAGCAGCAGCCCCAAGGTGTCCACCACCAGATGGCGCTTGCGCCCCTTGACCTTCTTGCCGGCATCAAACCCGGTGTTGCCGGCCTGCGCGGTGCTGCGCGTGCTCTGCGCATCGATGACTGCGGCGGTCGGATCGGGCGCTCTGCCCATGCGGTCACGCCACTGCTGGCGAAGCCGGTCGTGCATCGCCTCGAACACGCCGGCGGTGGCCCAGCGGCTGAAGGACTTGTAGGTCGCCTGCCAGGGCGGAAACGTCTTGGGCAGCAGCCGCCACGCGCAGCCCGTGCGCAGCGCGTAGCAGCAGGCGTTGACCATATCGCGACGCCCGTACCGGGGCGGCGCTCCGCGCTGTCCGTCACGCTCGAACAGGTCACCTACCAGCGCCCACTCGGCATCGGTCAGGTCGGTGTTCATGCCGCTGACTCCATCGGCGCGGCGGTGCGCTGCGGTGTAGCCGTAGCGCCCCGGCGCGGCCCCTTGAACCGCTGCGCGCTCACCGGCCCGGCGAAGCGGCTTCAAGCGCTCAATGCCCGCCTTGCGCAGGGCCTTGCGCACGGTGACCGTACTGACCTTGACGCCCATGCGCCGAGACAATTCGCGCGTCACCTCGTCCAGCGAGGACCGTGGCTGTTCAAGAGTGATCGCACGCAGCACCGCCGTGTGCTCCGCGTTCAGCGAAGGCTTGCGCCCGGGTCGCCCTGCTTGCTCTGCCTGCGCCTTCCTGGCCATCCGACACCTCGCCCACGCATGCCTCAATCAAAGCACAACGCGCGAGATGTTGTTTTCGTCTACACCCTTTGAGAGCCTGAGAGTTTTTCAAACCCGGGCTTACCCCGTCAACCCGATGGCGGCTCGAACGTCATAGGTGGTATGAGTACACAAGCATGTGACGAGGGCAGCGCTGCGGCCGGGGAGTTGTTCGAGGACCTGCCGGCGGCGAGCCCAACGCAGCTGCAGCAGGCGCAGACGCGAGCCGTGGCCAAACGCAGCCTGGGAGCACCCAGGCTGTTGCAACCCAACCGCACGCAGATCGAGCTGCGAGCCTCGGACCTGGAGTCGCTGCTGGCCGAAGACCACCGGGCCCGGCTCGTGTGGGGCTACGTTGTGCGCCAGGACCTGAGTCGCTGTCTGATTGCCGAGGATCGGATTTCGCCCAGATCGAGTGTCCGCAACGCGGCGAAGTGAATGCCCGGCCCGCGAGGCGCAAGCGTCGCTTCGGGGTCGAAAGTGAGGTTTGACGGTCGGCTCTGCGGACACGAGGCAGCAGTTGCCTCGTCAATCTCGCCAGCCTCGCTTTTACGAACCGGTCAGTCATCACCGATCTGGTGCATAGCATTTGCGCTACACTCGCTGCCATGAAGACTGCTCAACTACCTCCCGTGCGGGTCGAGCCCGCAGTTCGCCGGGAAATCGAAGACGCGCTCCACGCAGGCGAGAGCCTGTCTGAGTTCGTCGAGGCAGCGGCCTTGCAGGCCGCACGTCGGCGCAAGGCGCAGCAGGAGTTTCTGGCCCGGGGCCGAGCATCGCTCACCGAAGCAAAGCGCACTGGGGAGTTTTACCCCGCGACAGAAGTGCTCGATCGCATGCGCGTTCGCCTCGACAAGCGCATGCAGGAGCATCGCCGGCAGCACAAGAAGCCCTCCTCCGCGAAGACGTGAGCTATTCGGTTCGCTTGACCCGCGAGGCGTTAGAAGACCTTCAACGCATCGAGGAGTTTCTCGTCGAGTTGGCGCTGCACTACGGCGACTTCGACCTGCCCGTGCGCGCTGTCGATGCCATCCTGCGCGAGATGCGGATCCTGGAGAGCAATCCATACACCTGCCGCAAGGCGGGCAGCAATCCGCTTGAGCGCGAGTTGGTCATACCGTTTGGCGGGGCGGGCTATGTGGCGCTGTTCGAGATCATCAGCGAGTTCGAGGTCGCCGTATCGGCACTGCGGCACCAGCGAGAGGACGACTATCACTAACGCAAATCGCGATAGGGCCACCCGTTACCTAGGACCGCGACACTGCCTACGCTCCGGCCCCGACCGCGCCGCGGCCGACGAAGGCGGCGAGCTTGCGAACGGCGCGGACGTAGCCTTCCTGCGTGTGCTCGGCCATCTTGCGCATGCGCATGTCCTCGAGCATGCGCCGGCGCAGCAGCGTGCCTGGACGGGTGGTTGCCTCCATGGTTCAGCTTCAGTCGATGAACGAGGCGGATTGCCTCGCTCGTCAACATCGCAGAACCTGGGGTGCAGCGAATCACCACCGCACTTCGCCGGCGCCTACCGCGCGAGCGGTTTCGTCCACTGGCCGACTGGATGAGGCCGAACGAGGCAGACGCCGACATTCGCGCTGAACTGCCCGTGTCAGTCGGGGCGAAGGGAACGGTGAAGGCTCCCGATCGACCCCGAGCGTTTGTACGAAGGGCCGGCGGGAACCGCCGCTGTGCAGCAAGGAATCGTTCGCGCTCAGGCCGAGAACTTCGCCCCCCGAGAACAACAAACCCCGCCGAAGCAGGGTTCTTATGATGCGGCTGACGATCAGTATCTCCGACGACGCGAGACGACCACCCCGGCCAAACCGAGCGTGAGAAGAGCGAAGGTACCAGGTTCAGGAGCACTTCCACCACCGCTAAACGAACCTCCTTGACCCAACGAGTTCTGGTTGTCAGCCATGTTGATATCTGCACCAATACCCAGGAGGAGGTAAAGCGAATCACCCGCAGGAACCGTCGGGATGTTGAATACCTGCTGCGTGCCCGAGACGGCAGCCCCGTAAACGTCGTTACCAGTGTAGCCGTCGCCAATCCAGAAGGGCTGATTAACCGAGGGTGAATAAGAGTCGAGGGTTCGCGGGTCTTGGCTTATCCCGCTGTCCGAACGGAAGTTGAGAGAGTCCGCTGGGGTACCGCTAAAATTGGGGTCGAAGAAGACGCCGAAAACCGCAGGATCAATGCCCGTAGTACAGCCAATCTTGACGCCCATGTAAGTGGATGCCCCATAGTTCGTGCAGCTGAAGTTATACGGCGTCTGCCCGTTGCTGTAGAGGCCGTCGGCCGAGGCCAGCTGATTAGACCCGTCCGTAATTACCCCGCCACTGAAGGCGAAGACCAACTGCGTGGTTCCTGCCGGAAGTGAGGCGAGCGAAATCTTCGGGGCAAGAGTCCCGTTTGAATTGTCGTAATAGGTCTGCTTAGCGTCGATCGTCAGCCCGGGGATCTGGTACGGGGAAGCATAAGTGGTTCCCGCGTACGTCACCAAGGCGACTGTCATCGCGGAAAAGAAAATCTGAAATGTTCCGGTCGGCCTGGACTTGGCCCTCATGATCTTAGTCATATCTCGCATCTCCCACAGTGAGTACGCACAAGACGCAACTTTCGGGTCACGCTTCAAGAAAGACCATGCATGCAATGTGCCATTACTCTGATTTCCGCATCAAATCATTGGCCTAGCGGGTCGGTGGTTTTGCGACTTGCGTAGGATTGACAAACTTTCCGACATCACGCACATCCTAAGTTCGTCGTCTGAGCAAGCATTGAGGCCAGCTTCCCCCGAGTTCGGGAAACTCTCAGACCTGGCCGTTAGCAAGAGCTCAGCAACCGGCGGTGAACGACCTGAACCCGTCTGGAACGAGTGCTCGATCGGTGGCGCTGACGGGCCGGACCTGGCCGACAAGGTGAGGTCGAGCGTCTGATGAAGCAGACGCTCAACCGAACCTGTCAAGTTGACTTCGCACCGCAAAGACAGAAGATCAAACGGAGCAGCCGGGGTCGCTGTCCAGAAAACTGGAGAATTTTCCGGCGGGCGCGAGGTGGAGGCTATGCCCGCCAAGAGCCTGAGACCCATCGCGGCGGGCCTGTGCGACTTGCCTGGAGCGACATCGCGCATTGAGCGGCATGGGCAAAGCTCGACGCGCGAACCCGAAAGCGACTTGAGTGAGCTTCTACATGCTCTTTCCGGTACTTCGAGTACCGGAAGCGAAGACGGCGCCCGAAAGCGCCGTAAGTCATTGATTTTGCTGGTGGGCGGTGCAGGGTTCGAACCTGCGACCCCTGCCGTGTGAATGACGGGAAAGGGGACTTTCTGGGACCTCATGACACACGGTCTTCATAGGTGAAGCGTCCAAAGTTGCCCCTAAAATTCCAGGCAGGTTTTTCCCACTTTTTCCCCACCTGGCGCAGCGGCGGACTTCTGGCTGACGCGGCTCAGGTCAGTCTGCAGCGGAGACAAGCGATGGCCGCACTAGGAATTGTTCAGGCGCGCGACAAGCTGAAGGCTCAACATGAGCCGCACTGGATCAAGCTCAGGAGCGGCTGCTACCTCGGTTACCGTAGGCTAACGCCCACGTCGACCGGCACCTGGTTGGCGCGATACCGGAGCGAAAGCGGCAAGCAACTGAAGCGCAGCTTCGGCGAGTACGCCGAGATGCCGCCCTCGCAGCGATACGACGCCGCCAAGCGGGCTGCCGAACAGTGGTTCGACCACCTGGGAAAAGGTGGCACGGTCGAAACCGTGACAGTACGCGTGGCCTGCGAGCGCTACGTCAATCATGTACGGGAATCGCGTGGCGACACGCCGGCCGACGATCTCGAGATGCGCTTCAAGCGCTGGGTATTTGCCGATGCCGGCCTGGCCGCATTAGCGCTGGGCAAGCTCACCAAGACTCGCATTGAAACTTGGCGCGCAGCCATGACCAAGACGCCTGTGGTCGTCAACCGCGACAAGCGCGAGAACCCGATCACCAGGCCCAGGTCCGCCAGTAGCGTGAACCGCGACATCGCCGCGCTAAGGGCTGCACTGAACTTCGCGCACGATGCCGGCAGTGTCACCACAGACATGGCATGGAGGGTCGCACTTCGCCCGGCCAAGAATGCCGACGGCCGACGGGACACTTACCTCGATCGCCAGCAGCGCAAGTCCCTGATCGACCAAGCGCCGCCTGACCTGGCAGCGCTGCTGCGAGGACTGTCGCTCATCCCCCTTCGGCCTGGTGCACTGGCGGGACTGACGGTTGGCAGCTACGACGCCAAGCTGTCGGTACTGAAGATCGGACAGGACAAGGCCGGCCGGGACCGACGGATCAAGCTGCCGGAAGCCACGGCGGCCGAGTTCAGCGGCAGATGTCATGACCGGCCGTCGGCAGCACCCATGTTCTGCCGCGCGGACGGAAAGGCCTGGAACAAGGACGCATGGAAGGGGCCCATCAAGGAGGCTGCGGCCAAGGTGGAACTGCCACCAACCGTCACCGCCTACAGCCTGCGTCACAGCGTGATCACAGATTTGGTCACTGGCGGCTTGGACTTGCTCACTGTCGCGCAGCTCAGCGGTACCAGCGTGACCATGATCGAAAGGCACTACGGGCACTTACGCGCCGACCATGCGGCAGCTGCATTGGCGCGCCTCACGCTCTGACCGGTCCTCGGCATCATGAATGTCGTCGGCCAACTTCGCGAGCAGCATCCGGTGTCCTCGCGCTCACCGCCTGTTAATCCGTAGGTCCCTGGTTCGAGCCCAGGTCGGGGAGCCAAGTAAACAGAGAGTCAGCAGGTTAGCGCCTGCTGACTTTTTTGTTTTCTGGGTTGAACTGGTGCCAGTCTGGTGCCAGTTTTGAGGCCGATGTACTTGCACCACAGCAATCGGTCCCAACTGTTGTCGTGGCGCGTCGACCAAGCCCTCACGGTTGATCTGAAGTTTCGGCGTTCGCCGACATTGGCGATCAAGAGCCAGCCGACTGCCCCCAGTCGGGCTGTCAGCCAACCAGTGCTGACAATGGCGCACATGCTCTCGGATCCGCCGTCCCCAGAAGCGCCGCTCGCACCCGATGCCGATCCTCCGACTTCGCTCGGCTGGGCCTACACCGTCGCGGTCCGCGAGCTCTGCGAATTCACATCGAAGCGCGGGGACCTGGACCGACGCTTCACGCCCGCCGCGACCGCGCTCGAGGGGCTCGCGGGTCAGAGCATGGTCGCGCAGCGTCGCGGGCAGGACTACGAGACCGAGATCGCGCTGGACACCACAGTGGGCGCTCTGCGCGTTCGCGGCCGCGCTGACGGCTATGACCCGCGGCGCCGCTGCCTTGAAGAGATCAAGACCATCCGCGGACACCCGGACGACATTCCGGAGAACCGGCGGCAGCTGCACTGGGCGCAGCTGCAAACCTACGGCGCACTCTTCTGCCGCAGCCGCAACGTGACCGAGATCGCCCTGGCGCTCGTCTACTTCGATGTCGCGAGCCAGTCCGAGGTAGAACTTCGGCAGGTCTTCGGAGCTGAAGAGCTGGAGGCGGTCCTGGTCCAGCGCTGCGCCGCCTTCCTGGCCTGGGCGCGGCAGGAAGCTGCGCACCGCGCCACTCGCGACACGGCGCTGACGGGCCTGGCGTTTCCGGAAGGCGCGTTCCGCGCCGGACAACGCGACTTGGCCGAAGCGGTCTACCGCACCGCCTTCCGCGGCGGCCGCCTGCTGGCCCAGGCACCGACCGGGATCGGCAAGACGGTCGGCACGCTGTTTCCATCGCTTCGGGCCGTGCCGGCGCAAGGCATCGACAAGCTGGCCTACCTGACCTGCAAGGGTACGGGGCGCATCACGGCCCTCGAGGCTCTGGGCAAGCTGCGCTCGGGCATCGCAAGTCGGTCATTGCGGGTGCTGACGCTGATGCCCAAGGACGAGGGCTGCGAGCACCCCGACAAGGCCTGCCACGGCGACGCCTGTCCGCTCGCCCGCGGGTTCTACGACCGCCTGCCCGCCGCCCGCGGGGAGGCGGTCGGCCTGGGCTGGCTCGATGCCCAGGCTCAGCGTCAGGTCGCACTGCGCCACGGCATCTGCCCTTACTACCTGGGTCAGGAACTGGTGCGCTGGACCGATGTGCTGGTGGGCGATGTGAACCACCTGTTCGACACCAACGGCCTGCTCTGGGGCCTGGCCCAGGCCCTGGACTGGCGACTTGCCGTGCTCGTCGACGAGGCGCACAACCTGGTCGAGCGAGCGCGGGGCATGTACAGCGCCAAGTTGTGCATCGGCCAGATCCGCGCCGCGGCGCAGACCGCCCCCGGCGCCGTGAAGGCAAGCCTCGATGCGCTGGTCGCGGCGGCGGAGGAAATGGTCGCCGACACGGCCGCACCCTACGAGGTGCTGGCCACCGTGCCGGATGCCTTCGTGCAGGCCCTGCAGGCAGCGGCAGGCGCCTTGTCGGAGCACTTCAACCAGCACCCGTTGAACGTCGGCTCCCTGCTGAACTTCCACTTCGAGCTGCGGCGCTTCCAGAAGCTGGTCGAGGCCTTGAGCGACCACTCGCTGTTCGACGTGCAGACCTTCCTGGGCGCTGGCATCGCCGTCGATGCAGGCGACGCGGCGGCGCAGGAGGCACGCGACGCCGCGCTGTGCGTGCGCAACGTCGCGCCAGCGTGCTTCCTGCGCCCGCGCCTGCAGTCCCTTCAGAGCATCACGCTGTTCTCGGCAACACTGTCGCCGCCCGCGTATGCGATCCGTCTACTGGGCCTGCCCGAGGACACGGGCTGGATCGACGTCCCGCCAGCCTTCCCCGCCGAGCACCTGACCGTGCGCGTGGCGCACGCGATCTCGACGCGCTACGCGCACCGGGACCGTTCACTGCAGCGGCTGGTGGCGGTCATCGCAAGGCAGTTCGATGAGCACCCGGGCAACTACCTCGCATTCTTCAGCAGCTTCGCGTACCTGAAGTCGGCTGCCTCCTTGCTGGCCGAACGCCGTCCGGACATCCCGCAATGGCGGCAGGAGCCGCGCATGGCCACCGAGGCGCGGGCGGAGTTCCTGGCGAGATTCAGGCCCGGCAGCCAAGGTGTGGGCTTTGCGGTCCTGGGGGGCGTCTTTGCCGAGGGCGTGGACCTGCCGGGCTCGATGCTGATCGGTGCCTTCATCGCCACCCTGGGCCTGCCACCGGTCTCGGTGACACAGGACCACATCCAGGCGCGACTCGACAAGCTTTTCGGGGCGGGCAACGGCTACGCCGATCTGGTGCCGGCGATGCAGCGAGTGGTTCAGGCGGCCGGTCGTGTGCTTCGAACCCCCGAAGACCGGGGTTGGCTCTGGCTGCTGGATGATCGCTACGGGCGAGCCGAGGTCGTCGAGCTGCTGCCCCCGTGGTGGCAACTGGCTGCGGCACACCCGCCCGGCGCACCGCCACCCTGACGATCGAGCGCCGGCTTTGCCTCAGTGTCCTACTTGAACGAGCCGCTGCAGCACCGTGGTGGCCCACGCCGGAAGGGCATCGGCGAACTCCTCACTGTGCTCGAACTCGTCCTCGCCGATCACGGCGCTGTGCCTGAGCTGCCCGCTGCCGTCGACCGTGAACGTCAGCCAGCCAGCCTCGGCAGCCTCCCACTCGAGGCGAATCGATCCGTCGGCATCGATCTGGATCGTCGGCGGCCGATGGCGGGACGTCAGGCTGAGCAGGCGCTCGGCCTCCGCCAGTGTGGGCGGCGTGGGCCAGGCCCAACCGCGCGACTCGACCAGGGGCTTTGCCTCGTCAAGGGCCGCTGCAAGGAGTGGGTGCATCAGGGAATTGTCGGCCGGCACCCCGCGAGGCGCAGCGTTCATGCGGCATCTGGCGCACGGATCGAATGACAACTGTTGTTTTATACAGTACGCTTCCGGCCTGGAGATCGACATGCGCCACGCCCATCACTGCGTCACCCGCCACCCCAGCAGCCAGCGCATTAAGCGACCGGCGCTGCACCGGTGGGCCTGGCTCTGACATCTCGCCGTTGAGCCCGACACCATGCACATGCGCGAGCCCGTAGGGGCAGATGACTCGTTTCGACCCGACGTCGTGTTGTCGCCTGACGAACAGGTCGCACCCTCCCTGCCCTTGGGCAGCGACGGGGTGCAGCGCTGGATCTGGCGTAGCCGCTTCGGTGAGGTGCTGATCGAGGTCATCGGCGAACAGGTGTTCGTGAACGGCCAGCCGGTAGCGCCTTATGTTGCGTGAACGATCGGCGGGCCCGGCTTCGGCTCCGCGCTCGCGCGTGGCGATCAGCTTCGGGTCGCCGCCGCTGAGAGCGGTGCGACACGGCTCGACCTGAACGAGATCCTGGTCCGCCATCCTCAGGCCGCGTTCCTGATGCGCATCACGGGCTCGGCCATGCGCGAGGCGGGCATCGATGATGGAGATCTGGCCCTCGTGGACCGGGCGATGGAGGCCAGCCCGGGCCACGTCGTCATTGCGATCTGGGGCGACGAGTTCCTCTGTCGACGGCTGCAACGATCAGGTAACGAACTCTGCCTGGTGGCCGCGGATCCCGACGTGCACGAGATCAAGGCCTGCGACGGGGACCGGTTCGAGGTCTGGGGGGTCGTCACCTTCGTCATCAAGCAGGTGTCGGGGTAGCGATGTACGCGCTCGTCGACGTCAACAACATGTACGTCAGCTGCGAGCGCGTCTTCAAGCCCGCGCTGTACGGCCGGCCTGTGGTGGTGCTTTCCAACAACGACGGCGCGTGCATCGCCCGCTGCAACGAGGCCAAGAACCTGGGCGTGCAGATGGCGCAGCCCTGGTTCCAGGTGAAGCACCTGGAACGTAGCGCCGGCTGATCGCGCTGTCGGCCAACTTCGAGCTCTACGGCGACATGTCCAGCCGCATGATGTCGCTGGTCGCCGCCTAGCCCACGTCGGCCAGCCAGCCCAGCGCTTCCTGTTCCAGCTAGTCTTCGGTCATGTCGTTGCCGGCCCGGCCGGGGTTGGCAGCGTGGCTACGGGCTTGGGCTGCAGCACCGCGTTCAGCGCCAGGTTGATGTAGTAGTTGCCGCGGCCGATCCTCTGCTTGCGCACGAAGCCGCCGTCAGTCAGCGCGTCCAGGTACTTGGTGGCCGTGACGCGCGATACGCCCAGGTCGTGCTGCACGAATTCGATCTTGGTGTACGGGTGCGTGAACAGGTTGTTGATCAGGTCCTGGCTGTAGAACTTGTAGCCGTCGCGGATGCGGTGCTTGTAGTCGAACAGCGCCGCCTTGATGGCGTGGATGGTGGTGATGGCCTGGCGCGCCGTGGTCTCCACCGCCTCCAGCAGGTACAGCACCCAGTCTTCCCAGGTGTCTTGCTCACGCACGGTCTGCAGCAGGCGGTAGTAGTCGGCCTTGGTGCGCACGATATGGCTGCTGAGGTACAGCACCGGGATATCGAGTAGCCCTTCCTTCACCAGGTACAGCACGTTGACGATGCGCCCCGTCCGGCCGTTGCCGTCGTAGAAGGGGTGGATGCTCTCGAACTGGTGGTGGATCAGCGCCATCTTGATCAGCGGGTCGGCCGGGAACAGCTCCGGCGTGTTGATGAAGCGTTCCAGCCCGCCCATCAGCGCCACGATCTCGGCCGGGTCCTGCGGCGGCGTGTACACGGTCTGCCCGCCGCCATCCTTCAGCGCGGTGCCAGGCAGCTTGCGCAGGCCGGCGTTATTGCGCTCCAGCTCGCCCTGGATCTGGATGATGTGGTTGGTGGTCAGCAGCCCACTGGCGCGCACCTGCTCGAAGCCCACGCGTAGCGCCTGGCGGTAGCGCAGCACCTCCTTGGCGGCCGGGTTGGCGAAGGCCTCGGGCAGCACGTCGTCCTTGAACAGCTCATCGTGCGTGGTGACGATGTTCTCAATCTCGGAACTGTCCTTCGCCTCTTGCAAGCCCAGGGTGTTGATCAGGATGCCCTGGTTGGGGATCGACGCCGCGATTCCCTTCAGCTCGGCCAGCGCCCGGCTGCTGCTGGCCAGCCGCTTCAGGATGGCCGGCGCGTCGAAGCGGGCCGGGTTCAGCTGTTCCAGGGGGGCAAGCGGCGGCATGGGGGCGGGGGACGCGGGCAGCAGACGAGCGACGTGTATAGAAAAGCCGAATTTCTATGCATGGTAGCCGCGACATGCCAAGAACGCCGGCTTTTTTGGACAGATCCGCCGCCGAGCGGTGCCGGGACCGGCTCACCCGCGGTCAGTCTCGATCACCAACTGCTTGACGCCTTTGTAGTTCTAGGCGTGACTGAGCGCCAGGCCCCGTCCAAGTTGTCGCAGGCAAGGTAGATGCGGCCGTCGTTCATGAACCGCGCCTCATGTTCGTCGTACTTGCCTGCGCGGACCGGCCAGAGTGTCATCGGGGGCGCTGCGCTGCTTTCTATGCGGATTCGAGAACGGCCTCAGCCTCGGGCAGGCGCAACTGGCCGGAAATCAGGCGGGGGAGCAGGGTGTCGCGCAGGGCGGCGAGGGTTTCTGCCAAGGATGAATTTCGGCTGCGCTGCTCCTCGGTCGCCGAAGCGAGGTCTTCGAACGCGGTGAGCAGGCGCTCCGGCGGTAGGACCACTGGTACGGACCCCAGGATGCCCGTGTTCAGGTTGGGCATGGTTGCGCCGACCGCGTGCTGCACGAGCCAAGTTCGCGCCCGGACAGCATCCAGCAACATGGACAGGAACCCAGGCGCCTGCCAGTCCGCGCCCAGTCGCAACAACAGGCATCCGGTGCCGCAAAGCCAGCCGATCTGGCGCTCGGTGATCAAGGCGTGGCGCTCTACGTCACCCCGACGACTGAAGACGATGTCGCATGCCTGGAGCTTGTGTCTCGAAAGCCGCTCAACGTCAGCCCTGCCGACTCTGGCGATCAAGTCGGTCGACACCCTGCGGTTGACGATGGACTCTGATGCCCGCGGTGAAGTGGCAGCTAACGCTGGCCCGTTCTGGATGGGATGTGGCCGCAATTCAGTCGATGTTGGTGTAGGGGTGCAGGTGGCCCGGGGTCTTCCACGGCGCCGAGCGAAAGCCGTATGGGTTCGCACCTTGTAGGCGTCGCTGGCGTACGACCCTGGATGCGAACCATGGACCTTTCCCTGCGTGACTGCATGCGAACCTGGGCTTCGTAGCCGCTGCGTACCAGTGGCCAGGCGTGCTTCGGGAGGCGACGACGTTGCCGTCACCGCGGGTGTCTTCACAAAGAGCACGGGGCAAGACTTTGAACGCGTCTCGCTGAAGTGGCACTCGCGTTAGCGCTGGGGACCGATGTCGATCGGCCTGGGCTTCATCGCCTGCCCACGCACAGCCCGTTGCGGCGAAGTTGCCTGGCTGCTCGGCATCTCCTTGATGAACGCCGCGATGGCACCAGCTAACTTGCGGTCCTCCATATCCCCGGACGAGGCCAGCGCCCTGCCCACGTGCATCCAGGCCTCGACGGCCTGCGCTCGTGTCGCCTGCGCTGCGGCCGTGGCCTTGGACACCGGGCGCGTGGTTCTCAGGCGGCCATCCTGCCGGGCCTTCAGCCGCCACAGGGTGTCGTAGTTCCTGTCGCGCCCGCGCGTGGCCTGGCGCGTCGCCTCGGCCTCGATGCCCTGATCGCGCAGCTTCTCGGCAAAGGTCTCTCGCCATCGATGTAGGTCGGCCTTCCGCGGGTTCAAGCGCTTGCCGTGCCTCGACTCGGCCCGAACGCTGATGTGCACATGCGGGTTGGCCTGATGGTCGTGCAGGACCATCACGTGCTTGTGGTCGGCCAGCTCAACTTGCGCAAACTCCCGTGTCGCTCGCTGCACGCTCAGCGGATCCGTGCCGTGCGGCATCGACAGCATGATGTTGAAGGCCTCGCGCCGATGGCCGGGCTCGGCGTCGTCGGGGATCAACGAACCACCAAAGCGCCATTCATCGACCAGGTCTCTCAGGGTGTCCTTCCCCCGCATCGTCTCGCCGCGTTGGTCCTCGATCTCCAGCCGGCCGTTCTTGCTGATGTAACGGAAGTGAGCAGCGATGGCGTTCATGCCGCGACCGCCACCGGTCACCTTCACCATGACCTGAGGTGCACGCCGAACCAGCGTCGCCTCGATGCGTTTGCGGATGGCAGCCGCTCGCACGCGTGCAGCGTCTCCGCCCATCTTGGGTTGCGGCTTCACCTTGACGACCCGGTTGCCGGGGTAGAACAGGCGGTCGCCCCATGTGATCAAGATGCCGTCGATGTTGGGCGGTTGAGCCATGGCGATATCCTTTCGTCATCGAGTGGAGTGAGCTGAGGACGCGGCGCTGCGGCTGCGGCTGCGGGGCTGCAGGTCGACCAACACACGGGCAGCCAGCTCAAGGTGCCGCCGCACTTCGTCGGCGAGTGTGTCCAGCATCTCTCGGTAGGGCCTCGCCGGTTCGACGTTGGCCTGGCGAAGCAGCGCCGTTAGGCGATGGACGTTGCGAGCGAGGGTTGACAGCTCTGCGCTAGAAGCCATCAAGGTGGCGATGTGCTCGGCACGGCCGCCACCGGTCGACAGCACGGGCACGTTCGCAATCAGGCCCGCCAGGTAGGCGGCCCGCGAAAGGCCCGCAGCGCGCGCGCCGGCGGCAAGTTGCCGAGCTTCCTCCGCACTCATGCGGATCGACAGCTTGACGCTGGTCGCGTCTGAAGCGGCACCGCTGGCCACGTCCTCGTGCCCATGCTCGCCCTCGTCTGCAAGCCCGAGATCGCGTGCCACTGCCCCACGCACCAGCACCGAGACGCTGACGCGCTCTGCCTGCGCGCGCGCAACCAGCGCGGCTTTCAAGCCGCGCATATCGACCGTGACGAAGTCATGGGCAGTGGTGTTCATGGACCGACGAATGGAGGGGCGCGAAGCGCTTGTGAAACCGGCGGCACGCCGCCTATCTCTGCACTCACCCATGCATTCAGTATTGGGCTCGATCGAGGTCACAAGACCGATGATTTCGGGCCGCGAATCATCGCGACAGTGCTCTGTCTCTTGAGCCGGACTGCGCAGCAGGTGGGCAAGACCGCGCGCGCCTGCATCAAGGTGAGTCGAACTGACGTCGTGGTGACCTGCGTGCGACCAGGATCTTGACTCGCTTTGGGCGCGATCGAATCGCCCTGCCCTGCATCGAGCGGCCAGATGATCAGCAGCGAGCGTTTGTTGCACCGGACTGCTCCAGAACGAGCGCGATTGATCCGGGTCAGGCGCAGTCAGCACTTCGGCGCTTGGCCAGTAGAAGTGGAACTGCGAATGGCGTTGCATCGCACCGCCCTGGGTGATCTCGGTCCACCGTGCGCAAGACTCGGCAGGTCCGCACGGCAAAGGCGGCGACTTGCACAAACCCGAGTCGACTCGATGATTTTCGAGCTGAAGTCATCGCACCGGTCTGCGGCCCGGGTGCCAACAATTGGTCAGCCCCTTCGGAGACTCCGTGCAACTGCAACCCAAGCATCCACCCGGCCGCAAGAGCCGCAAGGTGCGAGCCTTCGCAACGGAAATCCACCGGCTGCAGGCTGACGGCTATACGTGCGACGAGATCCGCGAGGCGCTGGCCGACGTAGGTGTTGTGGTCAGCAGGAGCACGGTGCAGCGGGAGGCTGCGCGCGTACTGAGACGGACGCGCACCACGGTTACCGCCGCCGTGGCGAACTCTAGACAGGCGGCTCCTTCGATCGATCGAGAAGCTGGCCCCCTCTCGCCTCGACCTCACGCAAACGATCCGCGCACCGCCAGGCAGATCGCCGAGGACTTCATGAAGGGCCAGGTCACCAACCCCCTCCTCCGCACTGAAAGGACATCAGGATGAAGATCGCCGTGATCAGCTTCTCCGGCAACGTCGGCAAGACGACCATCGCACGCCACCTGCTGACACCCCGGATCCCGGGTGCCAAGCTCGTCTCGATCGAGAGCATCAACGCCGGGGACGCTGCCGAAGACATCATTCGGGGTCGCCAGTTCGCCGCGCTGCAGGAGTACCTCCAGGTCGCCGAGAACGTGGTGGTGGACATCGGCGCGAGCAACGTCGAGGATTTGCTGTTGCTGATGAGCCGCTACCGCGGCAGCCACCAGGACTTCGACTACTTCGTGGTTCCCACCGTGCCGGCCACCAAGCAGCAGCAAGACACCATCGCCACATTGGTGGCGCTGGCACGCCTGGGCGTCCCGGCCGACGCGGTACGGCTGGTGTTCAACATGCTCGAGGAGTACGGCGACATCGAGCGCGAGTTCAAGCCGCTCTTGGCCTTCCTCGAAAGGTCGCCGCTGGCCCGTCCGCTGCTGGCGTGCCGTCTGGACGTCAATGAGATCTACGGCCTGGTCAATGGGGCGGGCATCGAGCTCTCGGCCCTGGCTGGCGACACGACCGACTTCAAGGGGCTGATCGCGGCGACAGCCGACAGCGCGCAGCGCATCGCGCTGGCCCGGCGCCTGGCCACACACCGCCTGGCCAAGGGTGTGGTTCCCGTCCTCGATGCCTGCTTCGACGCCATGGCGTTGGTGCCCCGGACTGGGCAGCGGGTGCGCGAAGTCGGGCATTCCTGACCATGGCGGACCCAGCCACGTTGCGCGAGGCCCTCATCGTCGAGGCCCTCGGGGAGGCTGCCAAGCTGATTCGACAAGTCGAGGCGTTGGCGCCGGCCCTGGATCATTCACGCCAGGCGCTTGCGGATGCCCACAGCGGGCTTGCCAGTCAGTTGGCGGCGTTCGAGACCCAGGTCCTTGCCCTGACCGAGAAGGCCAAGGTCGTAGCGGTGAAGCACATCCTGACGCGCACCGAGCAGGCTGCGCGGCAGTCGGTCGACTTGCAGAGTCGTGCCATGGCCGATGCAGCGAGGGTCGCCTTCGGCGCCGACCTCGGCGCCGCCATACAGCGCCTGCAGTCGCTATACGAGCGACCGGGACACCGATGGGAGCAGTGGTTGACGCACGCGGCAGCCGCCGCGACGGCATCTGCCGCCACCTGGACCCTGGCGCTCATGCTGTGGGCACGGTAAGTGCCAGTGGGCTCGACCGCCGCGGGCCTGGGGTGCTTTACGCTGCGCGGCGTGCCGCGCGAGAACACCCGCCGGGCCCTTAGCGTCACCCGCCACAAGGGCGGACCATGATTGCCTACGGCGTGGACGCGGACGTACGAACGGCCTCCATCGTCGGAGTGCTCTGCGGCGGTCAGGACCTCGAAGAAGCGCTGGCCGAAGGTGGGGACGCCGGAGCCAGCCGCCCCGGTGGCCACGGGAGTGATGCGGTGCATGGCTTGGGCGCCGCGCGGCCGAAGGCGAGCGCGACGCCGCTAGTCCCGCGGGCCGGCGAGAGCCGGCGCGCAAGTTTGCAGCCCACCGATGCGATGAGATTCGTCGATCAGGCATCGTCGGGCCAGCGCAGGCCCCAGCGGTCGATGACGGTGCGCACGCGGGCGTCACCGTCAGGGATCAACGTGTGCAGGTCGGCGCGGCCCCAGCGCAGCGCGTCCAGGCAGCACAGCATGTCGTTGCTGATGGCGATGTCGACAGCGCGCAGCTCGAAGAGGTCGAACTGGTACGCCTGACCGTTGTAGACGGCGGCCAGGAAGCGCGCGATGCGAGCGATCTGGCCGGAGCCGCGCTCCTCGGCCAGCTTGAGCAGCCGCGCGAAGGCCTGGGCGCCGGCCTGGGTGGCCTGGAGCGATCGCGCATCGCAAGCGGCGATCTCGGCATCAATGGTGTCGTGACCCATGTGAATCTCCTCGGGTGCGTGCGGGACAGCCAGCCCGATCGTCGGGCCAGCTGTCGGCCGCAAACGCGATGACTTCCATCGAAATGTCATCGCCCGCCGGTCGGCCTTGCAGGCCGTGCGGCCGATCTGCATTCGGTCGTCCACCCGCTGGCGAGGGATCGCGAGCAGGCGCGATCCCTCCTCCGGCTCATGCCTTGAGCTTGCGCATCTCCTCGGCCAGCATCCACAGCGCACGGTTCAGGCTCACGCCGCGGTCGATGCTGACCACCGGCCGGGTCTGCAGCCGGCGCCCCTGGGCGCTGCGGCCTGGCTGGCCGCCGCGGATGACGTTCTCATGCACTTGTGTGCACAACGAATTAATGTGGTGTGGCGGAGCCAGCGCTCCTACG
>JBBINW010000041.1:0-43397 GCA_037443665.1 Betaproteobacteria bacterium | reverse complement strand
GCACCCTCACGAAACGATGTCCGGGTCTTCCCTTCTGCCGCCCACACTCCTAGCGCTGCCGACCCGGGCCGGCGGGCCCGGGATCTCGCCGGTCCCGAAGTCGGCCAGACCGGATAGCCTTCCTCTGGCCATGACACCCGCCGCGCTCGCCCCCCTGAGGGAACCCGTCTTCCGTGGTCTGTGGCTGGCCTGGCTGGCCGCGAACATGACGATGTGGATGAACGACGTGGCGGCGGCCTGGCTGATGACGACGCTGACCACCAGTCCGGCGCTGGTGGCGCTGGTGCAGACGGCCTCGACGCTGCCGGTCTTCCTGCTCGGCCTGCCCAGCGGCGCGCTGGCCGACATCCTCAACCGTCGCCGCTACTTCGCTGCCACGCAGCTGTGGGTGTCGGTCAACGCCCTCGTACTATCGGCCTTGTCGCTGGCCGGGCTGCTCAGCGCCCATCTGCTGCTGGCGCTGACCTTCAGCAACGGCATCGGCCTGGCCATGCGCTGGCCGGTATTCGCGGCCATCGTGCCGCAGATCGTGCCGCGCGCCGAACTGCCGGCGGCGCTCGCGCTCAACGGCGTGGCGATGAACATCTCGCGCGTGGTCGGTCCGGTGCTGGCCGGCACGCTGCTGGCGGCGATCAGCCCGACCGCCGTTTTTGTCCTCAACACCTTGCTGGCGGGCTTCGCGTTCACGCTGATCTTGCGCTGGAAGAACCCGCCACGCACCAGCGCGCTGCCGGGAGAGCGCTTCGTCGGCGCGATGCGCGTGGGCCTGAACTACGCGATGCAGTCGCCGCGGCTGAAGTCGATCCTGGTGCGCACCTTCCTGTTCTTCTTGCAGTGCACGGCCCTGGTGGCGCTGCTGCCGCTGGTGGCGCGGCTGCTGCACGGTGGCGGCGCCGCCACCTTCACCGTGATGCTGTCGTGCCTGGGCAGTGGTGCGATCGTCGCGGCGATGTACTTCCCGCGCTGGCGCGAGCGCTTCGACGGCGACCAGTTCGTCCGCGGCGGCACCCTGATCCACGCCGCGCTGTCGTGCCTGATCGTCAGCCTGCCCGAGTTGTGGGTGGCGCTGCCGGCGATGGTGTTGATCGGCATGGCCTGGATCTCGGTGGCCAACACGCTGGTGGTGGCGGCGCAGACGGCGATGCCCGACTGGGTGCGTGCGCGCGGCATGTCGATCTACCAGATGGCGCTGATGGGCGGCAGCGCGGCCGGGTCGGTGATTTGGGGGCAGGTGGCGGTGCTGGTGGGGGTGCGCGAGGCGGTGCTGGCCGCGGCGGCGTTCGGCCTGGCGATGCTGGTGGTGGTGCGGCGGCTGTCGGTGCGCGGCGGCGTCGCTCTCGACTTCTCGCCCGCTGCGGTGAGCAGCCGCGCCCCGGAGCCCGCCTACCCGATCGCCGCAGACGAGGGTCCGGTGATGGTCACCGTGGAATACCAGATCGACCCCGCGCAGGCGGTGGCCTTCACCGAGGTGATGCAGCGCACAAGGCGCGCGCGGCTGCGCCAGGGTGCGCTGTCGTGGGGCCTGTTCCGCGACGTCGCGCTGCCCGGGCGCTACATCGAGTACTTCGTGGACGAGAACTGGGTCGAGCACCAGCGCCGTCTGGAGCGCTTCACCGCCTTCGACGCCGAGCTACGCCAGCAGCGCCTGGCTTTCCACCGCGGGCCGGAGCCGCCGCTGCTGCGGCGCTACGTGGCGGACATGCCGGCGAGCCCGGTCGTGCCGCCGCGGCGCGGCGTATAGGCACCGCGACGGCGGCGGCGCGCGCCAGCCTTCACAATCCGTCGGCCGGCGGCCGCCGGTGCCATTCAATCCAATCCCGCGCCACCGGCGCGGCGCCAACCGCTTCGAGCCCATGCACGCCTTCGACTGGTCCACCGGCTACGCCAGCCGCCGCTCCCCCATCTTCGCCCGCAACGTCGTCGCCACTTCGCACCCGCTGGCGGCGCAGGCGGGGCTGCGTATGCTGCAGGCTGGCGGCAACGCGGTCGATGCCGCGATCGCCACCGCGGCGATGATGACCGTCGTCGAGCCGTGCAGCAACGGCCTCGGGTCGGACGCCTTCTGCATCCTGTGGGACGGGACGCGGCTGCACGGCCTGAACGCCTCGGGCTGCGCGCCGCAGGCCTGGACGCCGGCGTACTTCGCCGCCAAGTACGGGGCCGAAGAGAAGACACCGCCCAAGCGCGGCTGGGACAGCGTCACCGTGCCCGGCGCGGTGGCCGGCTGGATGGCGCTGCACGAGCGCTTCGGCAAGCTGTCGTTCGCCGACCTGCTGGCGCCGGCCATAGAGACCGCCGAGCGCGGCTACGCGGTGCCAGTGATCGTGCAGCAGAAGTGGGCCAACGCCGCAGCGCTGCCCGAGCTCACGACCCAGCCCGGCTTCGCCCAGGCCTTCCTGCCGCATGGCCGCGCGCCGGCGGTCGGTGAACGCTTCACCTTCGCCGATGCCGCGCGCACGTTGCGCCTGATCGCCGAATCGCGCGGCGAGGCTTTCTACCGCGGTGAGGTCGCCGCCGCCGCGGCGGCCCACGCGAAGGCGAACGGCGGCGCGATGACGGCGGCCGACTTCGCCGCTTACCGGCCTGAATGGGTGGATCCCATCGGCCGCGACTACCGCGGCTGGCGGTTGCACGAGATTCCGCCCAACGGGCAGGGCATTGCCGCGCTGATCGCGCTGGGCATCCTCGACAGGATCGACCTCGCATCGCTGCCGGCCGACGGCGTGGCCTCGCAGCACCTGCAGATCGAAGCCATGAAGCTGGCCTTCGCCGATGTCTACCAGTACGTGGCCGAGCCGCGCGCGATGCGGCTGACGCCGGCGCAGATGCTCGACGACGCGTATCTCGGCAGCCGCGCGAAGCTGATCGATCCGAAGCGCGCGCAGAGCTACGACCCGGGCCATGCGCCCCGGGGCGGCACGATCTACCTCAGCGCGGCCGACGCCGGCGGCTTGATGGTCAGCTTCATCCAGAGCAACTACATGGGCTTCGGTTCGGGCATCGTGGTGCCGGGCTACGGCCTGAGCCTGCAAAACCGTGGCCACGGCTTCACGCTCGACAGCCCCAGCGACAACCTGGTGGGACCGGGCAAGCGCCCGTTCCACACCATCATCCCGGCCTTCCTGACGAAAGACGGCCGGCCGGTGATGAGCTACGGCGTGATGGGTGGCGACATGCAGCCGCAAGCCCATGTGCAGACCCTGGTGCGCATGATCGACTACCGCCAGAACCCGCAGGCCGCCTGCGACGCGCCGCGCTGGCGCTACTTCGGCGGCGCCGTCAACACCGAGGAAGGCATGCCCGCGGCCACCGTCGAGGGCCTGCGCGCGCTCGGCCACCGCGTCGAGACCTTCAGCGACAGCTACCAGGATTTCGGCGCCGGTCAGTTCATCTGGCGCCTCGACGAGGGCCAGGGCGAAGCCGCACTGACCGGCTACGCCGCGGCCAGCGACCCACGGCGCGACGGCCAGGCTGCCGGCTTCTAGGCCGCGCCGACGATGCAGGCCGAGCTGGCCGCCGCGCCGCCGCGCGCCGCTGCCTGGCCCGGGCTGGCGCTGGCCTCGGCAGGCTCGATTGCGTTCTCGGGCAAGGCGATCATCGTCAAGCTCGCGTACCGCCACGGCGTCGATGCGGTGACGCTGATCATGTACCGCATGCTGTTCGCGCTGCCGCTGTTCGTGCTGCTGGCCTGGTGGGCCGGGCGGGGCAAACCGGCGCTGACCCGGCGCGACCTGCTCGCGGTCGCCGGGCTCGGCTTCAGCGGCTACTACCTGGCGAGCTTTCTCGACTTCGCCGGCCTGCAGACCACGACGGCGAGCCTGGAGCGGCTGATCCTCTACCTCAACCCGACCCTGGTGCTGCTGCTGGGCGCGCTGCTGCATGGCCAGCGGGTGCGGCCGCGGCAGCTGCTCGCGATGACGGTGAGCTACGCCGGCGTGCTGCTCGTCTTCGGCCACGAGCTCAACCTGGGCGGGCACCCCAGCGCGATCGGCGCGTTGCTTGTCTTCGGCAGCGCGGTGAGTTACGCGATCTACCTGTCATACAGCGGCAGCGAGGTCAAGCGGCTCGGCGCACTGCGGTTGACCGGCTGGGCGACTTCGGTGGCCTGCCTGTTCTGCATCCTGCAGTTCGTCCTGCTGCGCCCGCTGGCGGCGGCGGCGGTGGCGCCGCCGGTGATCTGGCTGTCGCTGCTCAACGCCACGCTGTGCACCTTCGCGCCAGTGCTGATGGTCATGATGGCGATCGAGCGAGTGGGCGCCACGCTGACGGCGCAGACCGGAATGATTGGCCCGCTGTCGACGATCATGATGGGCGTGCTGATCCTGGGCGAGCCGTTCAATGGCTGGATCCTCGCCGGCACGGTGGCGGTGCTGGCTGGCGTGTGGCTGCTGGCGCGCGCCCGCTAGGCGCGCCCGCTAGGATCGGTGCAACATCAAGCGGAGGGATCATGGATCTCGGCATTCAGGGGCGTTGGGCGTTGGTCTGCGCGGCGAGCAAGGGTCTGGGCAAAGGTTGTGCGCAGGCGCTGGTGCGCGAGGGCGTCAACGTCGTCGTCACCGCCCGTGGCGATGCCGCGCTGCAGGCCACCGCGGCGGAACTGGTCGCGCTGGCGCCCGGCGTGCAGGTGCGTGCAGTGTGCGGCGACATCACCACGACCGAAGGCCGCGCCGCTGCGCTGGCGGCCTGCCCGCAGGTGGACATCCTGGTCAACAACGCTGGCGGCCCGCCGCCGGGCGACTTCCGCGACTGGGACCGCACGGCCTGGATCGCGGCCATCGACGCCAACATGCTCACGCCGATCGAGCTCATCAAGGTCACCGTCGACGGCATGGCCGAGCGCGGGTTCGGCCGCGTGGTCAACATCACCTCGGGCGCGGTGAAGGCGCCGATCGACGTGCTGGGGCTGTCCAACGGCGCGCGATCGGGGCTCACCGGCTTCGTCGCCGGTGTCGCGCGGCAACGCCGGCTGGCCAGCCGCAACGTCACCCTCAACAACCTGCTGCCCGGGCCCTTCGACACCGACCGCGTGCGCGGCATGGCGCATGGCACGGCGCAGAAGAGCGGGCAAACCGTGGAAGCGGTGCTCGACGCGCGCCGCCAACTCAACCCGACCCAGCGTTTCGGCACGGTGGCCGAGTTCGGCGCCGCCTGCGCTTTCCTCTGCAGCGTGCATGCCGGCTACATCACCGGCCAGAACCTGCTGCTCGATGGTGGTGCCTACCCCGGCACCTTCTGACGCCGTGGCTCGCAGCGGCGGTGCGGCGGGCGGCAGGGCCTGGATCGTCCCCGGGCTGCAGATGGCCGCCGCCGTGCTGCTGGCCTGGGGCCTGTCGTGGCTGGCGCATCTTCCCGAGGGCATCTGGGCGGCGATGAGCGCGCTGATCGTGGCACGGCCGCACACCGGCGCGGCGCTCGGTGCCGGCTTCGACCGCCTGAAGGGCACGCTGGTCGGCTGCGTTGTCGGCATGGGCGCGGTCATGGTCGGCCATCATGGGCCGGGCGTCATGGCGGTGGGGCTGCCGGTCGTGGCCCTGCTGGCCTTCGTCTCGGCGGCGCGGCCGGGGTGGCGCAGCGCGCCGCTGGCGGCGTTGATCGTGTTCTCGGGCAGTGCGGCGGCCGGAATGTCGTCGGCGCACGTGGCCGGGCTGCGCGTCGTCGAGGTGGGGCTCGGTGCGCTGGCCGGCATGGCGGTGTCGTTTCTTACTCCGGCGACGCGGTCGGCGGCGATGTTCGACGCCGCGTGCGCCGCGCTGCTGCGTGATCTGGCCGAACAGATGCGCGGCCTGGGCCAGCCCGACACGCGGCCGGTCGAAGTGCGCGAGGCCTCCGCGACCGAGCGGCGCGCGCGGCTGCGCGCGCTGGGCGAACTGGCGATTGGTGCCGACCGCGTGCGCAAGCTGCTGCGTCGCGCCGAGCCTGGTCGAACGCACCTGCGTGCGGCGGCGGTGGCCGCACGCGTCGTGCAGGACGTGGCGCTGTTCGGGCGCACCTTCGAGTCGGTGCCCGAGGCCGCCGAACCTGCCGAGGCCGCGGCCTGGGTTTCGCTCGGCCGGGCCGGCGGTGCCGCACTCGACGCCGTGGCCGCGATGCTGCTCGAGCCGGCCACGGCGAGCGCCGAAGGGGCGAGCGCGATCGCCGCCCTTTCCGGCACGAGCCGGCCGCAGCGGGTGGACGAGCTGCCGCTGCGCTGGCTGGCCGAGGACCTGCGCGCGCTGTTGCGGCCGCACGCCGCCGTGCGTTAGGGTCTCGAGCGCGCCGGCCGCCGCGACACCGTGATGCCGCCGACGATGAGCGCGAATGCCGCCGCGTGGTACGGCCGAGGTGCGTCGCCCAGCAGCAGCGCCGACAGCAGCGCGGCGAACAGCGGCGTCAGGTTGTTGAAGAACGATGCCAGTGCCGGCCCGCCTTCGGCCACGCCCATGCCCCAGCAGCGATAGGCCACGACCGAGGCGCCGAGCGAGACGTAGGCCAGCGCTGCGGCCAGACCCCAGCTCCAGTGGATCGGCGCCGCGCCCAGCGCCTGCTCGCCGGTGCTGAAGATGCCCGCCGCGAAGAGTCCGAACAGCGTCTGCACGAGCAGGAAGCCGGCCCAGTCCCAGCCGTCGGCGGCCGTGGGTCGCTGGTCGCCGCGCATGTGCGCCGGCGGCCTCGCCAGCAGCCAGCTGTAGAAGGCCCAGCCGACGACGGCCAGCAGGATGTAGAAGTCGCCTGGCACGAAGTGCACCTGGATCAGCGTCAGCCACGATCCGCGGCCGATCACGATGCACACGCCGGCCAGGCCCAGCACCGCGCCCGCCAGCTGAGGCCGCGTCGGGTGTTCGCCGAAGAAGAGGGCGCCCACCGCCAGCATCCACACCGGCATGCTCGCCGCCACCAGGGTCACGTTCAGCGGTGACGAGGTGACCAGCGCCAGGTACTGCAGCGCGTTGTAGGCGCCGACACCGAACAGCCCCACCGCCAGCAGGTACGGCCAGCGCCTCCACAAGCGCGACAGCGGCAGCAGCGCGCGCCAGCGCATCGGCAGCAGGATCAGCGCGGTCAGCGTCCAACGCATCAGGTTGAGGGTCAGCGGCGGCACCTGGCCGGCGAGCAGTCGGCCGACCACCGCGTTGCCGGCCCACAGCAGCGGCGGCAGCGTCATCAGCAGCGCGAGTCGGGGCGTCAGCTTCATCTCGGCGGCTGGCGCAGCGCACCACAGTTCCAGCATTGCTCGAACGGGCCATCGACGGTCTCGCCGCAGCCTCGGCACAGCCAGTGAAGGTGGGGGCGCCGGCGCAGCTCGTCCATCAGCGCGCGGGCGCGGTCGAGGTCGCCGTCGTCGAGCACCCAGACCTCGGGCAGCGCCTGGTCGGGCGGGATCTCGCCGGCGATGCTGCTGGCGTAGGCGCGCTGCACGCTGGCTTCGATGCCGGCGCCCTTGAGCTGGTCGGCCCACAGCGTGGCCAGGGCGAGGTTGGGGGCTTGCAGGAGTCGCTTCATGAGGCCGGCCGATGCTGCCACGAAGCGACGCCGGCGTTGCCGCGGGCCGCGCGCTGCAAGGCGGCCCGGCATCGCTTAATCTCGATCCCCTTGCAACGACCGACGGAGCTCCCATGCCCAGCGCGATCCAGATCACCGCCTATGGCGGCCCCGAACAGATGAAACTCGTCAATCTGCCGGTGGGCGAGCCGGGGCCGGGCGAGATCCGCATCCGCCACCAGGCCTGCGGCCTGAACTACATCGACGTCTACCAGCGCACCGGCCTGTACGCGAATCCGCTGCCGCTGACGCTGGGCATGGAAGGCGCCGGTGTCGTCGAGGCCGTGGGTGCGGGCGTCACGCACCTGGCGGCGGGCGACCGTGCCGCCTACGCCAGCAACCCGCCCGGCAGCTACAGCGAACTGCGCGTGATGCCGGCGCGCAACGTGGTGCGCCTGCCCGATGCGATCGACTTCGAGACCGCCGCCGGCATGATGCTCAAGGGCCTGACGGCGCAGTACCTGCTGAAGAAGACGCTGCCGGTGGAAGGCCTGCACGCGGGCGACTTCGTGCTGTTCCATGCCGCGGCCGGCGGCGTCGGCCTGATCGCCTGCCAGTGGGCCAGGGCGCTGGGCCTGCAGCTGATCGGCACTGCCGGCAGTGCCGCCAAGTGCCAGCTGGCGCTGGACCACGGCGCGGCGCACGCGATCGACTACTCGAAGGAGGACTTCGTCGCCCGCGTCAAGGAGATCACCGGCGGCAAGGGCGTCAAGGTGGTCTACGACTCGGTGGGCAAGGACACTTTCGACAAGAGCCTGGACTGCCTGCGACCGTTCGGTCTGATGGCCAGCTTCGGCAACGCGTCGGGGCCGGTGGCGCCCTTCGCGCTCGGCATCCTGGGCCCCAAGGGATCGCTGTACGTGACGCGACAGACCCTGTTCACGCACATCGCAACCCGCGAGGCGACGCAGGCGATGGCCGATGACCTGTTCGCGGTGGTCAGCAGTGGCGCGGTGAAGATCCGCATCGACCAGCGCTACCCGCTGGCCGAGGCGGCGAAGGCGCACCGCGACCTGGAGGCGCGCAAGACCACCGGCTCGACGGTGCTGATCCCCTAGCACCACCACCGGCGGTTCCGGCGGCACTGCTGGCCGCCGGCCGCTGCGGCGCCTACTTCTGGCTCGTCGGCGCAGACTGCGGCGCGGCCTGACCGAAGGTGTAGTCGGTCTTCGCGGCCTTGCGCAGATCCTCCTGGAACTGCTGCATCTTGACCTGCTCGAGGCGTTGCTTGACCTTGTCCTTGACGTCGTCGAAGGCGGGGAAGCTCGCCGGCCGCGTGTCCTCGAGCTCGATGATGTGGTAGCCGAACTGGCTCTTCACCGGCGTCGCGGTCATCTCGCCCTTCTTCAAGCCCTTGAGCGCGGTGGCGAATTCAGGCACATAGGATTCGGCCTTCGCGAAGTCGAGCTCGCCACCATTCGGCGCCGAGCCGGTGTCCTTGGAGTTCTTCTTGGCCACTCCCTCGAACTTGGCGCCCGCCTTGATCTGCGCGATCAGCTTCTTGGCCTCGTCTTCGTTGTCCACCAGGATGTGGCGGGCGCGGTATTCGGTGCCGCCGGCCTGCGCCTTGTACTTGTCGTACTCGGCCTGCGCCTCGGCGTCGGTGATCGGGTGCTTCTTGCTGTAGTCGTCGAACAGGTCGCGGATCAGGATCGCCTGGCGCGCGAGTTCCATCTGCGCCTTGAAGTCGGCCGAGTTGGCCATGCCACGCTTGAGCGCTTCCTGCATGAAGATTTCGCGCAGGACGACCTCGTCGCGGGCCCGGGTCTGCAGTTCGGGCGTGATCGGCTGTCCGGCCTTGGCCGCCTGGTCGAGTAGCGTGTCCAGCCGCGCCTTGGGCACCGGCTTGCCGTTGACAATGGCGATGTTCTGGGCCTGCGCGGCGGGGGCTGCCGCCAGCGCGGCCAGCGGCAGCAGGAGGGCGAGCAGGGCACGGGTCAGGGCCGCGCGCGCGGCAGGAGTCTTCAGCTTCATGGGCAGGGAGGCCTTCGAGGGGTAGATGCCGCCGGGTCGGGCAGCGGGGCGGGAATCGATACCGCCGAGGGGCCGGCGGCTGCAGCGCTTTCAGGATTCGTCCGGCGCCTTGGCCACGATGGCCAGCGCATGCACGCCTTGGGCGGCAAGCGAACCCAGAGCATCATACACAAGCCGGTGTCGCGCAACCCTGGGCAGGCCGGTAAAGAAATTGCTGGTCACCCGCACCGTGAAATGACGCCCCTCCCGGGCGCCGGCGTGGCCGGCGTGCCGGTGGCTGTCGTCCTCGACGGCGAGGGCGCTGGGCGCCAGCGCGGCGCGCAGGCGGGTTTCGATCGCCGTCGCGTCGAGAGTGGGCGTCATTCGCGGCGCGGCTCGAAATCGATCGCCGCCGAGTTGATGCAAAAGCGCTCTCCGGTGGGCTCCGGGCCGTCCTCGAACACGTGGCCGAGATGGCTGCCGCACTTGTTGCAGCGGACTTCGACCCGGACCATGCCGTGGCTGGTGTCGCGCACGCGCTCGACGACCTCGCTGTTGATCGGCTCCCAGTAGCTCGGCCAGCCGCAGCCGGCGTCGAACTTGGTCTTCGACTCGAACAGCGGCGTCCCGCAGCCGACGCACAGGTACCTGCCCTCCTGGAAATGGTCCCAGTACTTGCCGCTGAAGGCGCGCTCGGTGGCGGCGTGGCGCGCCACCTGGTACTGCAACAGGTCGAGGCCGGTGCGCCACTCGGCATCGGTCTTCTTCACCGGGTAGCGGGGGTCGTCGTGGTCGTGGGGCTTGGTCATGATGAGCAGGAGACTTCCAGGTGTTGCGCCCAGTCGGGCGGAAAGCCGGCATCGGCGGCGTTCTCGGGCTGTTCGTCGAACGGCCGGCCGAGGACCTTCATCAGGCGCTTCAATTCGCCGAAGTCGCCCTCGCGGGCGCGCTGGATCGCGGCCTCGGCCAGGTGGTTGCGCAGCACGAACTTCGGGTTGGCGCGGTTCATGCGCCCCGCGCGCTCGGCATCGATGCTGCCCTCGCGCGCCAGGCGGGCGGCGTAGCGGGCGGCCCAGGTGTCGAAGGCCGGCCGGTCGATGAACAGGTCGCGCATCCCGGCGTTGGCCTCAGCGTCCGCGATCGCGGCGGGGGCGAACTGCGCCAGGCGGCGGAACGTGATCGTGAAGTCGCAGCGGTCCTGCGCCATGCGCTGCAGCAGTTCGTCGGCCAGGACCCGGTCTTCCTCGTCCGTGCCGGGCAGGGCGCGCAGGCCGAGCTTGCCGCGCCACGCGCCGAGCATCGCCTCGGCGAAGGCGGCCTTGTAAGGCTCCAGCGCCGCCAGCGCGACGTCGGCGTCATCAATCAGCGGCATTAGCGCCTGCGCCAGCGCGTGCAGGTTCCAGAACGCCACCTGGGGCTGGCGCGCCCAGGCGTAGCGGCCCCCCTGGTCGGTGTGGTTGCAGATGTGGCCGGGGTCGAAGGCGTCGAGGAAGCCGAAGGGGCCGTAGTCCAGCGTCAGTCCGAGCATCGACATGTTGTCGGTGTTCATCACGCCGTGGCAGAAGCCCGCCGCCTGCCACTGTGCCATCAGCGTCGCGGTGCGCAGCGCCACGGTGCGCAGCAGCGCGGCGTAGGGCTGGCCGGGGCCGGCGGCGTCCTGCAGTTCGGGGAAGTAGCGCGCGATCGTGGCGTCGGCAAGCTGCCGCAGCGCGGCGACGTCGGCGGCGGTGTGCGTGAAATGCTCGAAGTGGCCGAAGCGCAGGAAGCTCGGTGCCACCCGCGTGACCACCGCCGCGGTCTCCACCGTCTCGCGCCGCACTGGCAGCGGCGAGCCGACCAGCGCCAGCGCACGCGTGGTCGGGATGCCCAGCGCATGCATGGCCTCGGAGCAAAGGTACTCGCGGATCGACGAGCGCAACACCGCGCGCCCGTCGCCCATGCGCGAGAACGGCGTCAGGCCGCTGCCCTTGAGTTGGACCTCGACCCGGCCCGCCGGCGTCGCCGCCTCGCCCAGGAGCAGCGCGCGGCCATCGCCCAGCTGGCCGGCCCAGACCCCGAACTGATGGCCCGAATAGACGCTGGCCAGCGTGCCCCCTTCGGGCTCGGCGTTACCGGCCAGCAGCGCGAGGGCACCGTCGCCCTGCAGCCAGTCGGACAACCCGAGCTCGTCGGCGAGCGCCTCGTTGCGCCCGACCCAATGCGCATCGGGCAGTGGCTGCGGCGGCTGCGCGACGGCGAAGCGCGGGCCCAGGCCGCGCACGAATCCATCCTCGCACCAGGCTGGCGCGATGCATGGGGTCAGGGCGCCGGGCGCGTTCATGCGCATATTGTCCGGTGGCGCGGCGGTTGTGCCGGGCGCGGGGTCATCGCGCCGATGTCCCCCGGGCGACAGTCCTTCGGGGTAGTCCCTGAGCGAATCAGCCCCCCACATCCGCTACCTTCGCGCGGGTTGCAAACTTCGAAGGAGACAGATCATGGAAATATCGCATCGCGTATTCGGCATCCCGGTGGCGGCCTCGATGGCTCTGGTCTCGGGCCTCGTCTTCGCCCAGGCCGGGCAGACAGTCAAGATCGGATTCATCGACCCGCTGTCGGGACCCTTCGCCAACGTCGGCCAGAACCAGCTCAGGTCGTGGCAGTTCATAGCCGAGAAGTTCAACGCCAAGAACCCCGCCGGGGTCAAGTTCGAGTTCGTGCCCTTCGACAACAAGGGCTCGCCGCAGGAAAGCCTCAACGTGCTGAAGGCCGCGATCGACCAGGGCATCCGCTACGTCGTGCAGGGCAATGGTTCGGGCGCGGCGTTGGCGATCTCCGACGCGGTGACCAAGTACAACGAGCGCAACCCGGGCCACGAGGTGGTCTACCTCAACTACGCCGCGGTCGACCCCGACCTGACGAACAGCAAGTGCTCTTACTGGCACTTCCGGCTCGACGCCGACACCTCGATGAAGATGGAGGCGCTGACCAGCTTCATGAAGGACGAGCCCAGCGTCAAGAAGGTCTACATCATCGGCCAGAACTACTCGCACGGGCAGCAGGTCTCGCGCTACTTCAAGGAGGACATCAAGCGCAAGCGGCCGGACATCCAGATCGTCGGCGATGACCTGCACCCGATCGGCCAGGTCAAGGACTTCGCGCCCTACGTGGCCAAGATCAAGGCCTCGGGTGCCGATTCGGTGGTCACCGGCAACTGGGGCCAGGACCTGACGTTGCTCATCAAGGCCGCGCACGACGCCGGCCTGAACGCCAACTTCTACACCTACTACGCTTCGAGCAGCGGCGTGCCGACCGCGATGGCCGCGGGCGTCGGCGGCAAGGTGCGCATGGTGGCCTACTCCTACAACGACCTGCCGGGTATCGTGAAATGGGAGGACGAGTTCAAGAAGCGCTTCAACGACGACTGGTACACCCACGCGACCTACAACGGCATCGAGATGCTGGTCGACGCGATGGCCCAGGCCAAGAGCACCGACCCGGTCAAGGTCGCCGCGGCGATGGAGGGCTTGACCTTCAAGGGCTTCAGTGGCGAGGTCGCGATGCGCAAGACCGACCACCAGCTGCAGATGCCGCTGTACATCTCCGAGTGGCGCAAGGCCGACGCCAAGCACCCATACTCGGTCGAGAACACCGGCTACAACTTCCAGATGGTCAAGGAGATCCCGGAATACGTCGCGAGCACGCCAACGTCGTGCGCGATGAAGCGCCCGTAACCGCGCTGCGATGCGCTCCGCACGGCGCCGGCCAGGCCGGCGCCGTGCGCTTTCCTGCAGCGCCCGTCGCCCCATGGACACTGCCTACTTCCTGATCTCGCTGCTCAACGGCCTGTCGGTCGGGCTGCTGCTGTTCATGCTGGCGTCGGGGCTGACGCTGATCTTCAGCATGATGGGCGTGCTCAACTTCGCCCACGCCAGCTTCTACATGCTGGGCGCGTACGTCGCCTACACGATCACCCAGTTGCTGGGCTTCTGGTGGGGCCTGCTGCTGGCCCCGCCGTTGGTGGGCCTGATGGGGGCGGCCTTCGAGCGCTTCGCGCTGCGCCGCGTGCACCGGTTCGGCCACGTGCCCGAATTGCTGATCACCTTCGGCCTGAGCTACATCATCCTCGAGGTCGTCGGCCTGGTCTGGGGCCGGCAGGCGCTGAACTTCGTGCCACCGCCCTCGCTGCAGGGACCTCTGTTCACGATCGTCGATCTGCCGGCGTCGCTGAGCCTGGCCTGGGGCGCGCCGCCGGCGCTGTGCCAGACCGCAGCCGGCGCCTCATGCACCCAGTTCCCGGCGTTCCGCGCCTTCGGCATGGGCGTGGCCGTGCTGATGCTGGTCGCGGTGTGGCTGCTGCTCACGCGAACCCGGATCGGCCTCGTGATCCAGGCCTCGCTGACCCACCCCGACGCGGTCGAAGCGCTGGGCCACAACGTGCCGCGCGTGTTCATGCTCGTGTTCGGCGGCGGCACCGCGCTGGCCGGATTGGCCGGCGTGATCGGCGGCGTGATCCGGGTCACCGAGCCGTCGATGGCGCAGGCCGTGGGCGCGGTGGTCTTCGCCGTGATCGTGATCGGCGGCATGGGCTCACTGGCGGGGGCGTTCGTGGCCTCGGTGGCGCTGGGCATCATCGACAGCTTCGCGGTCAGCAGCGACCGCTCGCTGGCCGACCTGTTCGGCTGGCTCGGCCTCCATCTCACGCCCGAGAGCTTCGGCATGGTGGTCTGGAGCGTGAAGACGAGCCAGATCGCCGCGATCCTGCCCTACCTGCTGCTGGTGCTGATCCTGATCTTCAGGCCCAAGGGCCTGTTCGGCACGCGGGAAGGGTAGGCAGGCCATGCCGGATGCCGCCTTGTCCGGGCGATTGAAGAGCCTGAACCTCCGCCGCTGGGCGCTGTGGGGCGGTTACGCGCTCGTGATGGCGGTCGCGCCGCTGGTCTGGAAGAGCAGCCTGTCGCTGACGATGCTCTCGCAGATGGGCATCTCGATCATCGCCTGCCTGGCCTTCAACATGCTGCTGGGGCAGGGGGGCATGCTCAGCTTCGGCCATGCGGTCTATTCGGGCATCGGCGCGTTCTTCGCGATGCACGCGCTGAATATGATCGCCGACGGCAGCCTGCACCTGCCGGTGAGCCTGATCCCGCTCGTCGGCGGACTCTTCGGCATGCTGTTCGCGGTGCTGCTGGGCTACGTCACGACGAAAAAGGCCGGAACGCCGTTCGCGATGATCACGCTGGGCATGGGCGAGCTGGTGGGCGCGATGGCGCTGATGTTCCCCGGCTTCTTCGGCGGCGAGGGCGGCATCAGCGGCGACCGCACCTCGGGCGGTCCGCACCTGGGCATCAGCTTCGGGCCGCAGATCCAGCTCTACTACCTGATCGCCGTCTATGCCTTCTTCTGCACCGCGGCGATGTACGCCTTCACGCGCACGCCGCTGGGCCGCATGCTCAACGCCGTGCGCGACAACCCCGAGCGGGTCGAGTTCGTCGGCTACAACACCCAGTTCGTGCGCTACTTCGCCTTCATCGCGTCGGGCTTTTTCATGGGCATCGCCGGCGGACTGGGGGCGCTGAACTTCGAGATCGTCACCGCCGAGGTCGTGGGCGCGCTGCGTTCGGGCAGCTACCTGCTGTTCACCTTCCTGGGCGGCGCGCTGTTCTTCTTCGGCCCGATCATCGGAGCCGTGCTGCTGGTGCTGGCGCTGGTGCTGCTGTCCGAGATCACCCAGGCCTGGCTGCTTTACCTCGGGCTGATCTTCACGTTCATGGTGATGGTCGCGCCCGGCGGCTTCGCCAGCCTGATCATGATGAACCTGCGCGTGGCCTCGTTCGGCAAGCTGCGTCCGCTGCTGCCCTCGTACCTGGCGCTGGCCGGCACCGCGGCCACCGCGCTGCTGGGGGTCTCGGTGATGATCGAGATGGTCTATCACCTGCAGCTCAACCAGGCCATAGGACCGCGGATGAGGTTCATGGGCCTGCGGCTGCACACGCATGAATTCGACACCTGGTTCGGCGCGGTCTTCGTGCTCGTGGTCGGGGCGGCGCTGTTCGAGCTGGTGCGGCGCCAGTTCGCGCGCCAGTGGGGCCAGGTGCAGGAGGAGATCGAGCGCGAGATCCAGCAGCGCGAGGCGACGGCATGAGCGCGCCCGGCCGGTCCGAAGCGCTCGTCCCGCAGCGCGCAGCGCGCGGGGCAGTCCGATGAGCGCGCCGGCCGAATTCGCGCTCGAACTGCGTGACGTGCGCAAGCACTTCGGGCGCACCGAGATCATCCGCGGCGCCAACCTCGGCGTGCGCCCCGGCGAGCGGGTGGCGGTGATCGGCCCCAACGGCGCCGGCAAGAGCACGCTGTTCAACCTCATCAGCGGACGCTTCGGCAGCAGCGCCGGCGACATCCTGCTGCACGGGCAGAAGATCGATGGCCTGAAGCCCTACGAGATCAACCGGCGTGGACTGGCGCGAAGCTTCCAGGTCAGCAACCTGTTCAACCGCCTGTCGGTGTTCGAGAACCTGCGCTGCGCGGTGCTCTGGAGCCTGGGCTACCGCTATGCGATCTGGAAGTTCCTGGCCCGCGCCCACGACGCCAACGCGCGCGCCGAGGAACTGCTGGCGATGATCAAGCTCGAGCGCCGGCGCGACGTGCTGGCGATGAACCTGACCTACGCTGAGCAGCGGGCGCTGGAGATCGGCATCACCATCGCCGGCGGCGCCAGCGTGATCCTGCTTGACGAACCGACCGCAGGCATGAGCCACAGCGAGACCTCGCGCTTCGTCGAGCTGATCCGCGAGGTCACGGTCGGCAAGACGCTGTTGACGGTGGAGCACGACATGGGCGTGGTCTTCGGCCTGGCCGACAAGATCGCGGTGCTCGTCTACGGCGAGGTGATCGCGTTCGACACGCCCGAGAAGGTGCGCGCCGACGCGCGCGTCAAGGAGGCCTACCTGGGCTCTGTGCTGGCCGAGGCGCAGGCCCAGTCAGCGGGGCATTGACCATGCTGACGCTGACCGACGTCCACGCCTACTACGGCAAGAGCCACGTTCTGCACGGCGTGAGCTTCGAGGTCCGCCCTGGGGAGATCGTGGCCCTGCTGGGGCGCAACGGCTCGGGCCGCTCGACGACCGTCAAGGCCATCATGGGGCTGGTCCACGGCACGGGCTCGGTGCGCTGGAACGAACGCGAGGTGCTCGGGCGCCAGGCCTTCGAGATCGCGCACGCCGGCATCGGCTACGTGCCCGAGAACCGCGACATCTTCCCCACCCTCACGGTGCACCAGAACCTGCTGCTGGGCTGCAAGCGCGGCGCCAAGAACCCGCGCTGGACCTTCGACGACATGTACCGCATGTTCCCGCGCCTGAAGGAGCGGCAGAACATCGAGGCCGGCGTGCTTTCGGGCGGCGAGCAGCAGATGCTCACGTTGTGCCGCACGTTGATCGGCGACCCGGAGCTGATCATGATCGACGAGCCCACCGAGGGCCTGGCGCCGAAGATCGTCGAGCTCGTCGGCGAGTACCTGCGCGAACTCAGGCGGCGCGGCATCGCGGTGCTGCTGGTCGAGCAGAAGCTCACGATCGCGCTCCAGGTCGCCGACCGCTGCCTGGTGATGGGCCACGGCCAGATCGTGTTCGAGGGCACGCCGGCCGACCTGCGCGCCAACGCGGACATTCGCCGCGAATGGCTTGAGGTGTGAATGGAGCCCCAGGCTTGTCGCTGCGCGCCTTCGCCACCCCCCGAGGGGGCTCGGTCCGACTTGGGGCGGCCCGGCGCCGGACCGGACGGCCCTTTCCTTGTCACGCCAGCGACAAGGCGCGATGATCGGTGCGACCTAGAATTGAACGACCGTTCTATTTCGCCTGCCTGAACTGCCTGAAAGAGGAGACGCCATGGGCGCCAAGTACGAAGAGCGCGGCAACGTCGCCGTCATCACGCTGGACAACCCGCCGGTCAACGGTCTGGGCTACGAGACGCGGCGCGAATTCGCGGCCGGGATCGACCGCGCGATGGCAGACCCGGCGGTGGTCGGCGTCGTCGTCACCGGCGCCGGCAAGGCCTTCTCGGGCGGCGCCGACATCAAGGAGTTCGGCAGCCCCAAGGCCGTCGCCGAGCCCAACCTGCTGTCGTTGATCCGGATGGTCGAGGACGCGCCCAAGCCGGTCGTGGCCGCGGTGCACAGCGTGTGCATGGGCGGCGGGCTCGAGCTCGCGCTGGGCTGCCACTACCGCGTCGCCGCGCCGGGCACCAACGTCGCGCTGCCCGAGGTCAAGATCGGCCTCATTCCGGGCGCCGGCGGCACGCAGCGGCTGCCGCGCGTCCTGGGTGTCGAGACGGCACTGAACATGATCGTCAGCGGCGAGCCGGTGAAGAGCGAGCTGCTCGCCGCGCAGCCGGGGCAGAAGCTTTTCGACGCCATCGCCGAGGGCGACCTGCTCGCCGCCGCCTGCAGGCTGGCGGTAGACAAGGCCGCCGAGCACGCCGGCGGCAAGCCGCTGCCGCGGGTGCGCGACCTCAAGGTCACGCACCCGAACCCCGACGGCTTCTTCGGCTTCGCGCGCAACACCGTGAAGGCGATGAGCAGGAATTTCCCCGCGCCGCTGAAGTGCGTCGATGCGGTGGAGGCGTCGATCAAGCGCAGGTTCGACGACGGCATGACCTACGAGCGTGAGATCTTCATCGCGCTGATGCTCACGCCCGAGTGCAAGGCGCTGCGCCATGCCTTCTTCGGCGAGCGCGCGGCGAGCAAGATCCCCGACGTGCCCGAGGACACGCCGCAGCGCAAGATCGAGAAGGTGGCCGTGATCGGAGCCGGCACGATGGGCGGCGGCATCAGCATGAACTTCCTCAACGCCGGCATCCCGGTGACCATCCTCGAGATGAAGCAGGAGGCACTGGACCGCGGCGTGGCCACGATCCGCAAGAACTACGAGGCCCAGGTCAAGAAGGGCAAGCTCAAGCAGGACAAGCTCGACGCCCGCATGGCGCTGCTGTCCACGACGCTGAACTACGCCGACATCGCGCAGGCCGACATGGTCATCGAGGCGGTGTTCGAGGAGATGGGCGTCAAGGAGAAGGTCTTCAAGACGCTGGACGAGGTCATGAAGCCGGGCGCGATCCTGGCCAGCAACACCAGCACGCTGGACGTCAACAAGATCGCCGCCTTCACGAAGCGGCCGCAGGACGTCGTCGGCACGCACTTCTTCAGCCCGGCCAACGTGATGAAGCTGCTGGAAGTGGTGCGTGGCGAGAAGACGGCCAAGGACGTGCTGGCCACGGTGATGGCGCTGGCCAAGAAGATCCGCAAGACCGCGGTCGTCTCAGGGGTCTGCGACGGTTTCATCGGCAACCGGATGATCGAGCAGTACAGCCGCCAGGCCGGCTTCCTGCTGGAGGAAGGCTGCACGCCCGAGCAGGTGGACAAGGCGATCGAGAAGTGGGGCATGGCGATGGGCCCGTTCCGCATGGGCGACCTCGCCGGCAACGACATCGGCTGGGCGATCCGCAAGCGCCGCTACCAGGAAAAGCCCGGCATGCGCTACAGCAAGACCGCCGACCTGCTGTGCGAGATGGGCCGCTACGGCCAGAAGACCGGCGCCGGCTGGTACGACTACCAGCCGGGCAAGCGCGACGCGATCCCGTCCAAGGTGGTCGTCGAGATGATCGAGAAGCACCGCGCCGAACTCGGCATCAAGCCGCGCAAGATATCCGACGAGGAGATCGTGCACCGGCTGGTCTATGCCCTCGTCAACGAGGCGGCGAAGATTCTGGAGGAAGGCATCGCCAGCAAGGCCAGCGACATCGACATGGTCTACCTCACCGGCTACGGCTTCCCGCTGTTCCGCGGCGGGCCGATGTGCTACGCCGACAGCCAAGGCCTGTTCAACGTCGTGCAAGCGATGAAGAAGTTCGCCGCCAACCCGCACGACGACGCCTCGTTCTGGCAGCCGGCGCCATTGCTCGCCAAGCTGGCTGCCGAAGGCAAGTCGTTTACCTGAACGCGTTGAAGGAAATCACACCATGACCCGTGCCGTCATCGTCTCCACCGCCCGCACGCCGCTGTGCAAGAGCTGGAAGGGCGCCTTCAACATGACCCATGGCGCGACCCTCGGCGGCCACGCCGTCAAGGCCGCCGTCGAGCGCGCGGGCATCGAAGGCGCGGAAGTCGAGGACGTCCTCATGGGCTGCGCCAACCCCGAGGGCGCCACCGGCATGAACGTCGCGCGCAAGATCGCGCTGGCAGCCGGGCTGCCGATCACGACCAGCGGCGTGACCGTCAACCGCTTTTGCTCCAGCGGTCTGCAGACGATCGCGATGGCGTCGCAGCGCATCATCGCCGGCGAGGGAGACATCTTCGTTGCCGGCGGCGTGGAGAGCATTTCCTGCGTGCAGCAGGAGATGAACCAGCACATGCTGATGGACACGACGCTGCACAAGGCCAAGCCCGAGATTTACTGGACCATGCTGCAGACGGCCGAGAACGTGGCCAAGCGCTACGGCATCCCCAAGCAGCGACAGGACGAGTACGGCGCGGCGAGTCAGCAGAAGGCCTGCGCGGCCCAGGCGGCCGGAAAGTTCGCTGACGAACTGGTCACGGTCACCGTCACGGCCGGCGTCGTCGACAAGGTGATGGGCCTGCGCAGCAAGGAGGTCACGGTGAGCGCCGACGAGGGTCTGCGGCCCGGCACGACCTACGACAGCATCAAGGACATCCGCCCGGCGATGCCCGGCGGCGTCGTGACCGCGGGCAACGCCAGCCAGTTCAGCGACGGCGCCGGTGCCTGCGTGGTGATGAGCGAGACGCTCGCCGAGCGCAAGGGCCTGAAGCCGCTGGGCCGCTTCCTCGGCTTCGCGGTGGCGGGCTGCGAGCCCGACGAAATGGGCATCGGGCCGGTCTTCGCGGTGCCCAAGGTGCTCAAGCGCCTGGGCCTGAAGATGGACGACATCGACCTGTGGGAACTCAACGAGGCCTTTGCGGTGCAGGTGCTGTACTGCGCCGACACCCTGGGGATCCCGATGGACCGGCTCAACGTCAACGGCGGCGCGATCGCGGTCGGCCACCCGTACGGCGTCAGCGGCCAGCGCCTGACCGGTCATGCACTGATCGAAGGCAAGCGCCGCGGCGCCAGGCGCGTCGTGGTGACGATGTGCATCGGTGGCGGCATGGGCGCCGCGGGCGTTTTCGAAGTTCTCTGACTGGGGCCGGCCATGCAGGCCCTGCGGACGCCCGACGCGCGCTTTGCCGCGCTGCCCGGCTACGACTTCGCGCCGCACTATGCCGAGCACGAGGGCCTGCGGTTGCACTACCTCGACGAAGGCCCGCGCGACACCGCCGTCACCGCGCTGTGCCTGCACGGCAACCCGAGCTGGAGTTACCTCTACCGGCACATGATCCCGGTGTTCACGGGTGCCGGGCTGCGGGTGGTCGCCCCCGACCTGGTCGGCTTCGGGCGCTCCGACAAGCCGGTGGCCGAGTCGGAGCACAGTTTCGATTTCCACCGCGGCATGCTGATCGACTTCGTCGAGCGACTGAAGCTGGACCGGCTGCTGCTCGTCTGCCAGGACTGGGGTGGCATCCTCGGCCTGACCCTGCCGCTGGCGATGCCCGAGCGCTTCACCCGGCTGCTCGTGATGAACACGACGCTGGCCACCGGCAGTGTCACCGAGGGCTTCCGCCAGTGGCGCGCCTACTCCAACGCGCAGCCCGACCTCCCTGTCGGAAAGCTGCTGGCGCGCGGCAAGCGCGACATGACGCCGGCCGAGGCCGCGGCCTACGATGCGCCTTTCCCCGACGCCAGCTACAAGGCCGCGCTGCGTGCGTTCCCGAACCTCGTGCCCGATGGCGCGAACGCACACGGCGCGGCGATCGGCCGCGAGGCGGCCGTGTTCTGGCAGGAGCGCTGGACCGGGGACAGCTTCATGGCCATCGGCCTGCAGGACCCCGTGCTCGGCGGCGAAGCGATGCGGGCGTTGCGCGGGCTCATCCGCGGCTGCCCGCCGCCGCTGGAACTGCCCGAGGCCGGCCATTTCGTGCCCGAGTGGGGCGCGCCGGTTGCGCGCGCCGCGCTGCAGCAGTTCCGGCTGGCATGACGCTGGACCTCGAGGCCTTGCGCGGGTTCTTCCGCCTCTCGCCGTTCATGGTCGATCTGGGCGTGGAGCCGGTGGCGGTGGCCGAAGGCCGCGTCGGTGCCGTGCTGCGCGTCGCCCCCCGGATGCTGCAGCACACCGGCCAGGTCCATGCCGGCGTGATGGCCAGCCTCGCCGACCACACGATGGGCGCGGCGGCGCAGACACTGGCGCCGCCCGCGCACTATGCCATCACCGCCGAACTGAAGACCAGTCAGCTGCGGCCGGCGCGCGGTGCGCGCCTGCTGTGCGAGGCGGTGGTCATCAAGGCCGGACGCACGCTCACGTTCACCGAGGCCGAGGTCTTTGCCGAGGGAGAGGTCGAAGGCGACGGTCAGCGCACGCTGGTGATGAAGGCTTCGGCAACGATGGCGCTGGTGCCGAACCTGGGCTGACCCGGAGGCTGCATGCGCGCCACGCTCGACTTCCTGCTCCACGACTGGCTGCATGTCACGGCGCTGCTCGACCGGCCGCGTTTCGCCGACCATTCAGCCGAGACATTCGCCCAGGTGCTCGACACCTGCGAGCGGATCGCGCGCGAGAAGTTCGCGCCCTTCAACCGGCTGACCGACACCGAGGAGCCGAGTGTCGTCTCAGGTCCGGACGGCGAGAGGGTGCAACTGCCGCAGGCCACTCACGACGCGATGGCCGCCTTCGTCGAGTCGGGCATGCTCGCCGCGGCGCAGGACTATGACTGGGGCGGCATGCAGCTGCCCTGCGTGATCCAGATGGCCGCCAAGTCGTTCTTCAGCAAGGCCAGCGTGGCGATGGGCGGCTACGCGATGCTGACCAGCGGCAACGCCAACCTGCTGATGGCGCACGGCACGCCGATGCAGCGCGAGGTGTTCGCGCGCAACGAATTCGCCGGCCGCTGGTTCGGCACCATGTGCCTGTCCGAGCCGCAGGCGGGCTCGTCGCTGAGCGATGTCGCCACGCGCGCAGTTCCTGACGAGGCACCTGGCGGTGCCGCCGACGGGCCGTTGCCTTGGCGGCAAGACCCGCTGGGCCCGCGCTACCGGCTGCGCGGCAACAAGATGTGGATTTCCGGCGGCGAGCACGAACTGGCCGAGAACATCATCCACCTGGTGCTGGCCAAGATCCCCGGGCCCGACGGCAAGACCGTCGCGGGAACGCGCGGCATCTCGCTGTTCATCGTGCCGAAGAGGCTGGTGGACGAGCGCGGCGCGCTCACCGGCGAGCGCAACGACGTCGCGCTGGCCGGGCTCAACCACAAGCTGGGCTATCGCGGCACGATCAATACGCTGCTGAACTTCGGCGAGGGGAAGTTCCCGGTCCGTGCGGCGTCGGGCGGCGGTCTCGACGGCCTTGGGGCGGGCGCGATCGGCTACCTCGTCGGCCAGCCTGGCGAGGGCCTGCGCTGCATGTTCCATATGATGAACGAGGCGCGCATCGGCGTCGGCCTGGGCGCGGTGATGCTCGGCTACGCGGGTTACGAGGCGAGCCTGGACTACGCGAAGCAGCGGTTGCAGGGCCGGCCGATCACCGGCAGCGGCAAGGACCCGACCCAGCCGCAGCAGCCGATCGTCGAGCACGCCGACGTCAAGCGCATGCTGCTGGCGCAGAAGGCGTATGTGCAGGGTGGCCTGGCGCTCGAGCTCTATTGCGCGCGGCTCGTCGACGAACAGGACACCGGCGACGGGGCCGCGGCGTCCGAGGCCGGCACGCTGCTCGAGATGCTCACGCCGATCGCCAAGAGCTGGCCCAGCGAATGGTGCCTGGAGGCCAACTCGCTGGCGATCCAGGTCCTCGGTGGCTACGGCTACACGCGCGACTTCCCGGTTGAGCAGTACTGGCGCGACAACCGCCTGAACATGATCCACGAAGGCACCCACGGCATCCAGGCGCTGGACCTCCTGGGGCGCAAGGTGGTGATGCAGGGCGGGGCAGGCCTGAAGCTGCTGGCGACGCGCATCGACGCGACGATCGAGCGCGCAGGCCACGTGCAGGGTCTGGCCGCGCCGGCGCAGGCGCTGGCCGCGGCGCTGCAGAGGCTGGGTGACGCCACCAGGTCGGCCTGGGCCACCGGCGAGCCCGAGGAGGCACTGGCCAACGCCACGCCCTACCTGCAGGCCTTCGGCCACGTGGTGCTGGCGTGGATCTGGCTGGACATCGCGCTGGTGGCCGCGCCCGCCGGCCCAGACGGCGACGCGATGCGGGCCGGCCTGCATGCGGCGATGCGCTTTTTCTTCGACTACGACCTGCCGAAAATCGATGCCTGGCTGGCCGTGGTGGCGAGCCGCAACGACGTCTGCCGGACGATGCGCCAGGAATGGTTCTGAAATGATGCCCTCACGCTCACTCCGCTCGCTGCCCCCCGAGGGGGTGCCGTCCTGCTTGGGGCGGCCCGGCTCAGGCTGAAGATGTCGAACGCCGCACTCGAAAAGCTCGTCTGGGTGCTGATCTACGGCGGCCTTCTGGTGGTCTGCCTGAGCCTGTTTCTCGGTCGCCAGGGCAGCCCGCTCGCATGGCCTCTAGGCATCGCGGGGGCGCTGGCCGCGCTGGTCGGCGCGGTTCTGATCGTCGTGCGCGCGCGTCGCGACGCCGCGCCGCCGGGCTGACGTGCCGGGCACCGAATCCACGGTCCGCGCGGCGGCGGACCCCCACGCTAGAGGAGACCACTCATGAGCACCCCCGTCCAGAAACTCTTCGACCTTGGTGGCCAGACGGCGCTGGTCACCGGCGGCTCGCGCGGCCTCGGCCTGCAGATCGCGGAGGCGCTCGGCGAGGCCGGGGCCAAGCTGATGCTGACCTCGCGCAAGGCCGATGAGCTCGAAGAGGCCGCGGCGCACCTGGCCGCACGCGGCATCGCCGCGCAATGGATCGCGGCCGACGCCAGCGATCCGGCCCAGGTGCACAAGGTGGTCGACGAGACGATGCAGCGCTTCGGCCGCATCGATATCCTCGTCAACAACGCCGGCGCGACGTGGGGCGCGCCGGCCGAGGACTACCCGCTCGAGGCCTGGGACAAGGTGATGAACCTCAACATCCGCAGCCTGTTCCTGTTCGCGCAGGCGGTCGGCAAGGCCAGCATGATCCCCAACCGGCGCGGCCGCATCATCAACGTGGCGTCGATCGCCGGCCTGGGCGGCTCGATGGACGTCAAGTTCATCGCCTACGGCACGAGCAAGGGCGCGGTCGTCAATTTCACCCGCACGCTGGCCGCCGAGTGGGGACCCTACGGCATCAACGTCAACGCCGTCGCGCCGGGCTTCTTCCCGAGCAAGATGACCAAGGGCGTGCTGGCGCAGTTCGGCGCCGAGAACCTGGCCAAGGCCGCACCGCTCAAGCGCATCGGCGACGACGACGACCTCAAGGGCGCGGCGCTGCTGTTCGCCAGCGCCGCGGGCAAGCACATCACGGGGCAGATCCTGGCGGTCGACGGCGGCGTGTCTTCGGTGCACGGCGGATGACGACGTCGCCGCTGCGCTTTCCGCGGCGCATCCCCTTCGTCGAGCAGCTCGGCTTCGAGCTCTGGGCCTTCGCCGGCGGCCAGGCCGAGCTGCGCGTCGACCTCGCCGAAGGTCATCTCAACAGCTGGCAGGTGGCGCACGGGGGCGTGCTGATGACGATGCTCGACGTCGCGATGGCGCATGCCGCCCGCAGCGGCGCCGGCGCGCCCGCCTCGGCCGCCGGAGACGGCGCGGCCAGCGCCGCGGTCGATGCCGCCGGCGCGGCCGTGCCGTCCGGTTCGCACGGTCCCGGCGTGGCGACGATCGAGATGAAGGCCAGCTTCATGCGCCCGGCCGAAGGCCGCCTGCGTGCGCTGGCCACGCTGCTGGACAGGACCGCGACACTCGCCTTCTGCGAGGGCCGCGTGATCGACGACGAAGGTCGGCTGTGCGCGCACGCCACGGCGACCTTCAAGTATCTGCGTGCGCTGCCCACCAAGGGCCGCCACATCAAGACGCTGCATCCCGCAGCGCCGCCAGCCCCCGAGGAACAGCCATGATCAACCACCGCATCGTCCTCGCCTCGCGCCCCGCCGCCGAGGCCGAGGCCGCCAACTTCAGGCTCGAGGAGGCGCCGGTGCCGGCGCTGGCCGACGGCCAGGCGCTGGTGCGCCACCACTACCTCAGCCTCGACCCCTACATGCGCATGCGCATGAACGATGTGAAGAGCTACGCCGCGCCGCAGGCGATCGGCGAGGTGATGATCGGCGGCACGGTGGGCGAGGTCGTCGAGTCGCGCCATCCCGCCTTCGCCGCCGGCGACAAGGTCGTGGGCATGGGCGGTTGGCAGGAGTTCGCCGTCGTCGATGCCGGCCAGCCCGGCGTGCTGCGCAAGGTGGACACGGCGCGCATCCCGCTGTCGGCCTACCTCGGCGCGGTCGGCATGCCGGGCGTGACGGCCTGGGTCGGCCTGAACCACATCATCGAGCCCAAGGCCGGCGAGACCATCGTCGTCGATGCCGCCAGCGGCGCGGTGGGCAGCGCCGTGGGCCAGCTGGCCAAGGCGCGCGGCTGCCGTGCGGTCGGAATCGCCGGCGGCGCCGACAAGTGCGCCTACGTGACGGGCGAACTCGGCTTCGACGCCTGCATCGACTACAAGGCGCATCGTGATTTCGCCTCGCTCGCCGCGGCGCTCGATGCCGCGGCACCGAAAGGCGTCGATGGCCTGTTCGAGAACGTCGGCGGGCTGATCCTCGACGTCGTGCTCTCGCGCATGAACGCCTTTGGCCGCGTCGCGCTGTGCGGGATGATCTCGGGCTACGAGGGCCAGTCGCTGGCGATCGGCAACGCGCGGCTGCTGCTCACGCAGCGCCTGAAGCTGCAGGGCTTCATCGTCAGCGAACACATGGCGCTGTGGCCGCAGGCGCTCAACGAGCTCGGCGGCCTGGTCGCCACCGGCAAGCTCAAGTACCGCGAGAGCGTCGCCCAGGGCCTGGCCGCCGCGCCCGAGGCGTTCCTCGGGCTGCTCAAGGGCCGCAACTTCGGCAAGCAGCTCGTCAAGCTGATCTGAATGACCGAGCTGGCCTGGACCTGGCTCCGCTTCGAGGCGCTCGGCGTCGAGGAACTCTACGACGCGCTGGCGCTGCGCTGTCGCGTGTTCATCCTGGAGCAGGGCCCTTACCTCGACACCGACGGCGTCGACCGCCGCTGCTGGCACTTGCTGGGCCGCGGCGCGCAGGGCTGGCTGCTGGCCTACCTGCGGGTGGTGGACCCCGGCGTGAAGTACGCCGAACCGTCGATCGGCCGCGTGATCACGGCGCCCGAGGTCCGCGGCAGCGGTGTCGGCCGCGCGCTGATGGCCGAAGGCCTTGCGCGCTGCGCCGCGGCATGGCCCGGGCAGGGCATCCGCATCAGCGCACAGGCGCGCCTGGAGCGCTTCTACACGAGCCTCGGGTTCGCGCGCGTCGGCGCCGACTACCTCGAGGATGGCATTCCCCACGTCGAGATGCTGCGGGAGGCAACATGAACGCGACCCACGAAGTCACCAACCAGAGCACGCCGCTGGTCGGGCTCAACCTGTTCCTGGCCAACCGGCCGCTGCGCGACGCGCTGGCGGCGCATGCGCCGGCGCTGGACACCGCGCGCCTGGCCGCACTCGGTGCCGAGGCCGGCTCGGCGGCGATGCAGGCCGACGCGCGGCTGGCCAACGCGAATCCGCCGGTGCTGCACACGCACGACCGCTTCGGGCACCGCATCGACGAGGTCGAGTTCCACCCCAGCTATCACGCACTGATGAGCGCCGCGCTGCGCCATGGCCTGCACGGCACCCCCTGGCCCGCCGGGCCCGGCGCGCACATCGAGCGCGCCGCCGCGTTCATGCTCTTCACCGAGGCCGAGCCGAGCGTGCTGTGCCCGGTGTCGATGACCTACGCCGTCACGCCGGCCTTGCGCGCCAACCCGGCGCTGCACGCGGCCTGGGGTCCGAAGCTCGCGAGCCGTGACTACGACGGCCGCTCCGTGCCCTTCGACCAGAAGGCCGCGGTCACGATGGGCATGGGCATGACCGAGAAGCAGGGCGGCTCCGACGTGCGCGCGAACACAACGCGCGCCGAGTTCGCCGGCACCGACGCCTGGGGCCGGCGCTACGCCGTCACGGGCCACAAGTGGTTCTTCTCGGCGCCGCTGTGCGACGCGTTCCTGGTGCTGGCACAGACGCCGGCAGGCCTGAGCTGCCTGTTCATGCCGCGCTGGCGGCCGGACGGCACGCGCAACGCGATCGCGATCCAGCGCCTGAAGCACAAGCTCGGCAACCATGCCAACGCCAGTTCGGAGGTCGAATTCCAGGGTGCGGCCGCCTGGCTGGTGGGCGAGGAAGGCCGCGGCGTGCCGCAGATCCTGGCGATGGGCGCGATCACGCGGCTCGACTGCGCGCTGGGCACCGCCGGGCTGATGCGGCAGGCGCTGTCGCTGGCGCTGCACCACACGCGGCAGCGGCGCGCCTTCGGCCGCGCGCTGGTCGAGCAGCCGCTGATGAAGAACGTGCTCGCCGACCTGGCGCTGGAGAGCGAGGCCGCCACCGCGCTCGCGTTGCGGCTCGCGGTGGCCGTCGATCGCACCGAACATCGAGGCGAAGGGCACGACCACGGGCCATCGAGCGACGGTCACGAGGCCGTGATGCGCCGCCTGCTGACGCCGGTGGCCAAGTTCTGGGTCTGCAAGCGGGGCAGCGCGTTCGCCCAGGAGGCGATGGAATGCCTGGGCGGCAACGGCTACGTCGAGGATGGCGGCGAGGGTGTGATGGCGCGCATCTACCGCGAGATGCCGCTGAACTCGATCTGGGAAGGCGCGGGCAACATCATGGCACTGGACCTGCTGCGCGCACTGCGCGGCGCCGATGTGGCGCCTGCGCTGGAGCACGAATGGGCGCCGGTGCGCGGCGCGCATGCGGCGTTCGACCGCGGCGCCGCGGCGGTGCTGGCGCGGATCGACGGCATCACCGAAGAGGCGCAGGCGCGCGGGCTGGCGCGCGAACTGGCGCTGCTGCTCCAGGCATCGCTGCTGCATCGCCAGGCGCCGGCGGCGGTGTTCGACGCCTTCTGCGACTCGCGCCTGGCCGGTGCCGCCGACGTCTTCGGCCTGCTTCCGGCGCGCCACGACGTCGATGCGCTCGTCGCTCGCGCGTTGCGGCCCCAGATGGCCTGACACCGGGCGCCGGCATCCCGAGGCCTGCCCGCGATTCCCAAACCACCAGGAGGCAAAGAGATGACCCCATGGCAAGGTCTTACGGCCGTGATCACCGGCGCCGCCTCGGGCTTCGGCCTCGAGGCCAGCCGCATCGCCGCCGCGCGCGGCATGAACGTCGTGATGGCCGACGTGCAGCAGCAGGCCCTCGAACGTGCGGCGCAGGAGATCGAGTCCCTCGGGGCGCCCGTGCTGCCGTTCCGGCTCGACGTGGCCAAGGCGGCCGAGGTCGAGGCGCTCGGCGCGGCGACCCTGCAGCGCTTCGGTGCGCCGAGTTTCGTCTTCAACAATGCCGGCGTCGGTGCCGGCGGGCTGATCTGGGAGCATTCGGCCAAGGACTGGGAATGGGTCATCGGCGTCAACTTGATGGGCGTGGCGCACGGCGTGCGCGTCTTCACGCCGCTGATGCTCGCCGCGGCCGAGGCCGACCCGGCGTGGCATGGCCACATCGTCAACACCGCGAGCATGGCCGGGCTGCTGAACGCGCCCAACATGGGCGTCTACAACCCCAGCAAGCATGCGGTGGTCTCGATCAGCGAGACGCTGTACCAGGACCTGGCGCTGGTCAGCGACCAGGTCCACGCCCACGTCGTGTGCCCGTACTTCGTGCCGACCGGCATCCACCGCAGCGAACGCAACCGGCCGGACGAGCTCAAGCATTCGACGCCGGCCACTCGCAGCCAGCTCATCGCCCAGGCGATGAGCGACCAGGCGGTGACTAAGGGCAAGGTGAGCGCAGCGCAGGTGGCGCAGTTCGTCTTCGACGCCATGGACGAGGGCCGCTTCTACATCTTCAGCCACCCGAAGAGCCTGGCCGGGGTGCAGACGCGGATGGAAGACATCGTGACCCTGCGCAACCCGACCGACCCTTTCGCGGCACGGCCCGAGATCGGCGAGCAGCTGCGCCAGGCGCTGCGGGCGAAGGGCTGACCGGGAACGGTGCGAGGGACTGCGCTCTGGAACCCTTCGGGGGCCTTTCAGCAGCCCAGGGCCAGCGCCTGCAGCGGGCGCCCCGTCGCCGGGTCGGTGACGACGAACACGACCCGGCGCGGATGCTCGGGCACGCCGCGCGAGACGCGCAGAAGCAGCCGCTGCGCCGTGCGCGCGGGCCAGGCGGCGACGGGCTGGTACAGGCGCACGACACTGTCGTGGTGCAGCGTCGCACCGGCGTTCTCGCCCGCGTGCACGCGGCTGTCGTACGCGTCCTCGGTCACGGCCCAGTAGCCGGCGAGCCGGGTCGGCGCCCCGTTCAGCGCGCGGATCTGCGCCGTGACCGTTTCGCCGCCGCGCGCGAGCGCGAGATGCACCGTGCCGGGCACGCCGCCGCGAGGCAGCTGCGGCCAGCCGCGCCAGTCCCGGCCATCGACGCGCACCTGCGGCGTATAGACGCTGCCGTCGCCGTCCTGCCGCGCCAGCGCGGCCTGGCGCGCCGTGGCCTCGGGGCTGGCGAAGCGATCGGCCCAGCCCAGCCGGTCCCAGTAGTCGACGTGGAAGGCGAGGGCCAGCACGTCGGGCCGCGCTTTCAGTGACGACAGCCAGCGGTCGGCCGGCGGACAGGAACTGCAGCCCTCGGAGGTGTAGAGCTCGACCAGGGTCTGCATCGTCGGGCCCGAAGTGGCTTCGCAAGCGCCCACCGGCAGGGCTTGCAGCGCCAGCCAGGCGAGCAGGACGAACGAGGTGCGCATGCGATCGACTCCTGACGTTGGGCACTGGCTTGGGTCGCGTCGCGGCGTCCGATCTGACAGGCGGCCGGTGGCTCATCGTGGCGGCAGCGCCCGCTGCCGTACAGTGCCGCGCCATGCACAGCGTCGCGGTGATCGGGGGCGGGCCGGCCGGCCTGATGGCGGCGGAGGTGCTGGCCGGTCGTGGCCTGGCCGTCGATCTCTTCGATGCGATGCCCTCCGTTGGCCGCAAGCTGCTGCTCGCCGGCAAGGGCGGGCTGAACCTGACGCACGGCGAGGACGCGGCCCTGTTCGCCACCCGCTACGGCGCGCGCAGCGCGGAACTGGCCACGGCGCTGCGGCGGCTCGATGCGCAGGGTCTGCGCGATTGGGCCGCGGGGCTGGGCATTCTGACCTTCGTCGGCAGCTCGGGCCGCGTCTTCCCGACCGACCTCAAGGCGGCGCCGCTGCTGCGCGCCTGGCTGCACCGGCTGCGTGGCCAGGGCGTGCGCTTCCACATGCGCCATCGCTGGCTGGGCTGGGGCGACGACGGCACGCTGCGTTTCGCCGCGCCCGCAGGCGAGTTGTCGCATCGCGCCGCCGCCACGGTGCTGGCGCTCGGCGGCGCGAGCTGGCCGCGGCTGGGCTCCGACGGCGCCTGGTGGCCCTGGCTGGCTGCGCGCGGCGTGGATCTTGCCCCGCTGCGGCCTTCGAACTGCGGCTTCGACGTCGCCTGGAGCGAGCACCTGCGGACCCGCTTCGCCGGCGCGCCGCTGAAGTCGGTGGCGATCGCCTTCGGCGGCGTTCGGCAGGCGGGGGAATGTGTGGTCACGGCGGGCGGCATCGAAGGCAGCCTGGTCTACGCGTTCTCGGCCGCGCTGCGCGACGCGATCGAGGCCGACGGGTCGGCGCTGCTGACACTCGATCTGCTGCCGGCGCGCAGCGAGGAGGCGGTGGCGCGCGAGATCGCCCACCCGCGCGGGCCGCGCTCGCTGGCCACGCACCTCAAGTCGCGCCTCAACCTGGCCGGAGTGAAGGCGGCGCTGCTGTGGGAACTGGTGCCTCGCGAAGCGCAGACCGACCCGCAGCGGCTGGCGGCCGCGATCAAGGCCCTGCCGGTGCGCGTGCTGGCGCCGCGGCCGATCGCCGAGGCCATCAGCAGCGCCGGCGGCGTGCGCTTCGAGGCGCTCGAGCAGAGCCTGATGCTGCGGGCCCTGCCGGGCGTGTTCTGCGCCGGCGAGATGCTCGACTGGGAGGCGCCCACCGGGGGCTACCTGCTGACGGCCTGCTTCGCCACCGGCGCCGTCGCCGGCGAGGGCGCGGCCGGCTGGCTCGAAGCGTCGCCGACGCAGGCTGCCGTCGAGGTCGGCGCCGGCCGACCCGGCCCTTAAACTGCGCGGCCTCGCACTTCGCACTCGGATTTCTTGGACAAGATCGCTCTCCAAATCGCCGCCGAGTTGAAGGCCCGGCCGGCCCAGGTCCAGGCCGCCGTCGAACTTCTCGACGGCGGCGCATCGGTTCCCTTCATCGCCCGCTACCGCAAGGAAGCCACCGACGGCCTGGACGACATCCAGCTGCGCGAACTCGAGACCCGCCTGGCCTACCTGCGCGAGCTCGAGGACCGGCGTGCCGCCGTCCTCGAGAGCATCGCCGGGCAGGGCCGGCTGACGCCCGATCTGCGTGCCGCCATCGAAGCTGCCCCGACCAAGCAGGAGCTCGAGGATCTGTACCTGCCGTACAAGCCCAAGCGCCGCACCAAGGGGATGATCGCGCGCGAAGCGGGCCTCGGACCCCTGGCCGACCGGCTGTTTGCCGACCCTGGCCTGGACCCGGTCGCCGAGGCCGTGCCCTTCGTCAACGCCGACGCCGGCTTCGCCGACGCTCACGCCGTGCTCGATGGCGTGCGCGACCTGCTTTCCGAGCGCTGGGCCGAGGAACCTGCGCTGGTGCGCAAGCTGCGCGAATGGCTGTGGGCTTCGGCGCTGCTGCAGAGCCGGCTGGTCGAGGGCAAGGACGGCAGCCACGCCGATGCTGCCAAGTTCCGCGACTACTTCGACTACGCCGAGCCGATCCGCAACGTGCCCAGCCACCGCGCGCTGGCGGTGTTCCGCGGCCGCACGCAGGGGTGGCTGGACGCCAAGCTCGTGCTGGACGAGGACATCGTCCCTGGTCAACCGAGCTTGGCCGAAGGCCGCATCGCCCAGCACCTCGGCTGGTGCCACGCGAGACGGCCGGCCGACGAACTGATCCGCAAGACCATCGCCTGGACCTGGAAGGTCAAGCTCTCGCTGAGCCTGGAGCGCGACCTCTTCGGCCACCTGCGCGAGGCCGCCGAGACGGTCGCGATCAAGGTCTTCGCCGACAACCTGCGCGACCTGCTGCTGGCCGCGCCCGCCGGCAAGCGCGTGGTGATGGGGCTGGACCCCGGCATCCGCACTGGCGTGAAGGTCGCGGTGGTCAGCGACACCGGCAAGGTGCTGGATACGGACACAGTCTACCCGCACGAGCCGCGCTGCGACTGGGAAGGATCGCTGCGCGCGCTGGGCCGGCTGGTGGCCGCCCATGGCGTGAGCCTGATCGCGATCGGCAACGGCACCGCCAGCCGCGAGACCGACAAGCTCTCGGGCGAGCTGATCCAGCGCGTGATGCAGCTCGCACCCGAGTTCAAGCTCGACAAGGTCGTCGTCAGCGAAGCCGGCGCGTCGGTGTATTCGGCGAGCGAGTTTGCGAGCAAGGAACTGCCCGATCTCGACGTCAGCCTGCGCGGTGCGGTGAGCATCGCGCGGCGGCTGCAGGATCCTCTGGCCGAACTGGTGAAGATCGAGCCAAAGAGCATCGGCGTTGGTCAGTACCAGCACGACGTCAACCAGAGCGGTCTGGCGAAATCGCTCGACGCCGTGGTCGAGGACTGCGTCAACGCGGTCGGCGTCGATCTCAACACCGCTTCGGCGCCGCTGCTGGCGCGCGTCTCGGGCCTGTCGGCGACGGTGGCCGCGGCCATCGTCCGCTGGCGCGATGCGCGCGGCGCCTTCCGCAGCCGCCAGCAGTTGCTCGACGTGTCGGGGCTCGGGCCGCGCGCCTTCGAACAGGCGGCGGGCTTCCTGCGCATCCGCGACGGCGACAACCCGCTGGACCTGACCGGCGTCCATCCGGAGACCTACCCGGTGGTCGAACGCATGCTCGCCGCCACCGGCCGCCCCGTGACCGAGCTGATGGGCCGCGCCGAGGTCCTGCGCGCGCTGAAGCCCGAGGCCTTCGCCGATGAGAGGTTCGGTGCCGTCACGGTGAAAGACATCTTGGCCGAGCTCGAGAAGCCGGGCCGCGACCCGCGCCCGGGCTTCAAGGTCGCACGCTTCAACGAGGGTGTCGGCGAGCTGAAGGACCTGCAGCCCGGCATGTTGCTCGAAGGCACGGTGAGCAACGTGGCGCAGTTCGGCGCCTTCGTCGATCTCGGCGTGCACCAGGACGGTCTGGTGCATGTCAGCCAGCTCGCCAGCAAGTTCGTCGCCGATGCGCGCGAGGTCGTGCGCACCGGGCAGGTGGTCAAGGTGCGCGTGCTCGAGGTGGATCTAGCGCGCAAGCGCATCTCGCTGACGATGAAGCTCGACACGCCCGCGCGCCCGGCGGCGGCCAGCGGCAGCGCCTTTCGACCTGCAGCCCGCGACGAGCGCGTGCGCCGCAGCGAGCCCGCGCCGCAGGCGCAGGGCGCGATGGCCGCCGCGCTGGCCAAGCTTCAGATCAGGCGCCCCTGAGCGCGGCCGGGCGCAGTGCGCACGTCAGCGCTGCAAATCTTCGCCGGCCCGCGGGCCAGGGCGTTGCTGCGCGAGCGCGGCCTGAACGCGGCCAACGTGCGCGTGATCCCGGCGGCTGCCGGCGGCCCCAAGGGCCTGGCGCTCAATCCGCTCGACCGCTACCTGTTCGGGCACTGGCTGGCGAAGACGCCGCAGCACATCCATCTGCTCGGCGCGTCGATCGGCGCCTGGCGGCTGGCCTGCGCCTGCCTGCCCGATGCCGACGCGGCGCTGGCGCAACTGGCCGAGGACTACATCACGCTGCGATACGACCATGCGCCGGGCCGCGCGCCGACGCCAACCTGCGTCAGCGCGACCTTCGGCGGCAAGTTGCAGGAGCGGTTGGGCGCGCGGGCCGCCGAGGTGCTGGCGCATCCGCGCTTCCGGCTGCAGGTGTTCGCCAGCCACGGCCGTCGCCTGCTTCGGCACGAAGGGCGCCTGCGCACACCGCTGGGCTATCTGGGTGCGTTCGTCGCCAATGCCGCGAGCCGTCGCGCACTGGGCCTGTGGCTGGAGCGCGTCGTCTTCGGCGATCCGCGCGATCCGCTGCCGCTGTCGGACTTCCGCAGCCGGCGCGCCGCGCTGACGGTGGACAACCTCGCGCCGGCGATTCTCGCGAGCTGCTCGATCCCGTTCTGGCTGCAGGCGGTGCACGACATCCCCGGTGGGCCGCATGGCGCCTACTGGGACGGCGGCATCACCGACTACCACCTGCACCTGGCCTACGCCTCGATGGACGAGGCCGCACGGCCCGGCTGGGGCGGCGGGCCCGGGCTCGTTCTCTACCCGCACTTCCAGCCGCGGATCGTGCCGGGCTGGCTCGACAAGCCCTGGCCGCGCCGCCACCGCGCGAGCCCGAGCCTGGCCAACGTGGTGGTGCTGGCACCCGGCGCGGAGTGGTTGCGCGGGCTGCCGCGCGGCAAGCTGCTTGACCGCAGCGACTTCAAGGCCTACGGCGACGACCGCGCGGCGCGCCAGCGCGACTGGCGACGCGCGGTGGCCGAGAGCCAGCGCCTGGCCGACGAGTTCGCCGAACGGGTGGCCGTGTCGCGGCCGATCGACGCGCTGCCGCTGACCTGAGCCCGGTTTCGGATAAAATCGCGCTCCGAATCCGGACACGGGTTCCTGGCCACCAGCAAGAGCGAGAAAGGCAGCATGGTTATGACACCGCGGACTACGCCGTTCACCTTCCCCGAGGTCTAGCCGGCCGCGCAGTCGTTACCCTGTCCCGTTTCGACACCAAAGCGCGGCTGACTCCCGCGCTTTGTTGCTTTCTGGAGTGCCCCGAAATGATCAAGATCACATTGCCCGATGGTTCGCTGCGCGAGTACGCCGCGCCGGTCACCGTGGCCGAGGTGGCGGCCTCGATCGGCGCCGGCCTGGCCAAGGCGGCGATCGCCGGCCGCGTAGATGGCAAGCTGGTCGATACCAGCCACCGCATCGAACACGATGCCGGGGTGGCCGTCGTCACCGACAAGGACGCCGACGGACTGGAGATCATTCGCCACTCGACGGCGCACCTGCTGGCGTACGCGGTCAAGGAACTGTTCCCCGAGGCCCAGGTGACCATCGGCCCGGTGATCGAGAACGGCTTCTACTACGACTTCGCCTACAAGCGCCCGTTCACGACCGAGGACCTGGCTGCCATCGAGCAGCGTATGGCCGAGCTGGCGAGGAAGGACGAGCCGGTGGTGCGCCGCGTGCTGCCGCGCGACGAGGCCGTGGCCCACTTCAAGCGCATGGGCGAGTTCTACAAAGCCGAGATCATCGGCAGCATCCCGGGCGGCGAAGACGTGTCGCTGTACCGCGAGGGCGGCTTCGAAGACCTCTGCCGCGGTCCGCACGTGCCCAGCACGGGCAAGCTTAGGCACTTCAAGCTGATGAAGGTGGCGGGCGCCTACTGGCGCGGCGACCAGGCCAACGAGCAGCTGCAGCGCATCTACGGCACGGCCTGGGCGACCAAGGACGAGTTGCAGGCCCACCTGCACATGCTGGAGGAAGCCGAGAAGCGCGACCACCGCCGGCTCGGTCGCGAGCTCGATCTGTTCCACCTCGACGAGCATTCTCCCGGCACGGTGTTCTGGCACCCCAAGGGCTGGACGGTGTGGCAGGAAGTCGAGCAGTACATGCGCCGGGTCTATCGCGACAACGGCTACCAGGAGGTCAAGGGCCCGCAGATCCTCGACCAAGGCCTGTGGGAGAAGACCGGGCACTGGGACAAGTACCGCGACAACATGTTCACGACCGAGAGCGAGAAGCGCCACTACGCCCTCAAGCCGATGAACTGCCCGGGCCACATCCTGATCTTCAAGCAGGGCATCAAGAGCTACCGCGACCTGCCGCTGCGCTATGGCGAGTTCGGCCAGTGCCATCGCAACGAGCCCACCGGCGGCCTTCACGGCATCATGCGGGTGCGTGCCTTCACCCAGGACGACGGCCACATCTTCTGCACCGAGGACATGATCCTGGACGAATGCGTCGCCTACACGGCGCTGCTGCAGAAGGTCTACGCCGACTTCGGCTTCGAGCACATCATCTACAAGGCGGCGACGCGGCCGGACGCCCGGATCGGTTCGGACGAGATCTGGGACAAGGCCGAGAACGCGCTGATGGAGAGCCTGCGGCGCAGCGGCTGCGAATTCGAGATCTCGCCCGGCGAGGGCGCCTTCTACGGCCCGAAGATCGAGTACACGCTGAAGGACGCCATCGGCCGCCCCTGGCAGTGCGGCACGATGCAGGTGGATTTCTCGATGCCCGAGCGGCTGGACGCCGTCTACGTGGCCGACAGCGGCGAGCGCCGGCACCCTGTGATGCTGCACCGGGCCATCGTCGGCAGCCTGGAGCGCTTCATCGGCATCCTGCTCGAGCAGCATGCTGGTGCGCTGCCGGTCTGGCTCGCGCCGGTGCAGGTGGTCGTCACCTCGATCACCGACCACCAGGCCGACTACGCGGCCAGCGTCACGAAAGCGTTGCAAAAACAAGGAGTTAGAGTGTCCCTCGATTTGCGCAACGAGAAGATCAACTATAAAATCCGCGAGCATTCGATGCAGAAGGTTCCGTTCATCCTGGTCGTTGGCGACAAGGAGAAGGCAAACGGGACCATTGCCGTGCGCGCCCGGGGCCATCAGGATCTCGGCGTCGTGCCGCTGGCAGACTTCCTCCAGAAGATCGCGAGCGACATCACGTCCAAGGCCTGAACGCCTTTCGGCGCGCGTTCGTTTTTTCTGTGGCCCGGGTGCCTTCGGGCTGCAACAGGAGCTGGAACCATCGCTACTTTCATGGACCGTCGCGTACCCAACGCGGAACGCAAGCACAGGCTGAATCGAGAAATCATGGCGCCGCAGGTGCGCCTGAACGGGGTGGAGAACGAACCCCTGGGCATCGTCAGCACGATGGACGCGTTGCGCATGGCAGGGGAGCTGGACGTCGATCTGGTCGAGATCGCTGCCACCGCCGACCCCCCGGTGTGCCGGCTCATGGACTACGGCAAGTTCAAGTACCAGGAGCAGAAGAAGGCCGCCGAGGCCAAGAGCAAGCAGAAGGTCATCGAGATCAAGGAAGTCAAATTCCGTCCTGGCACGGACGAGGGCGACTACGCGATCAAGATGCGCAACCTGCGCCGCTTCATCGCCGAAGACGGCGACAAGGGCAAGGTCACGCTGCGCTTCCGCGGTCGCGAGATCACGCACCAGGACATCGGGATGCGGCTGCTCGAGCGCATCCGCGACGAGTTGGCCGACGTTGCGATGGTCGAGCACATGCCCAAGCTCGAAGGGCGCCAGATGATCATGGTGCTGGCGCCGAAGAGGAAGTAGGAACGATCAGGATTTCACCGCCGCGACGAGGTCGCCGCGGCGGTGAACAGAAGCGGCTGCAGGCCTGCAAGTACCCCGGAGCACCCGAGGTCGCCTGCAGCAGCGAACGAAGAAGGAGCAGTCATGCCCAAGATGAAGACCAAGAGCGGCGCGAAGAAGCGCTTCCGCGTGCGTCCGGGGGGTACCGTCAAGCGCGGTCAGGCCTATAAGCGCCACATCCTCACCAAGAAGACGACCAAGAACAAGCGCCACCTCCGTGGTGCGGCCAACGTGCACGAGACCAACATGGGCCACATCGCCGCGATGCTGCCCTTTGCCGGTCTTTGATCCCACAACCAGCGCCATAGGAGAGAAACATGCCTCGCGTCAAACGTGGTGTCACCGCACACGCCCGCCACAAGAAGATCCTGGCCTTGGCCAAGGGTTTCCGCGGCCGCCGCAAGAACGTCTTCCGCATCGCCAAGCAGGCGGTGATGAAGGCGGGCCAGTACGCCTACCGTGACCGCCGCACCCGCAAGCGGGTGTTCCGCCAGCTCTGGATCGCGCGCATCAACGCCGCGTCGCGCGAACTCGGCGTCACCTACAGCAAGTTCATGGCCGGCCTGAAGAAGGCCAACATCGACATCGACCGCAAGGTGCTGTCGGACATGGCCATCCACGACCCAGCTGGGTTTGCCAGCATCGTCGCGCAGGTGAAGGCCCAGCTGGCTTGATGCCCCGGCTGCCCGGAGTCGCGCCGGGCGGTCCATCGAGCCTTGCCTCCGGGCGGTGCCCGGCGGCTGACAGCAATCTCAAAGGCCGTCACCTCGGGGCGGCCTTTTTTCTTTGCCACACGCCATGAACGATCTGGACACCCTGGTGCAGCAGGCCGGCGCGGACTTCGACGCCGCCACGCACGCGGCCGAGCTCGAGAACACCAAGGCCCGCTACCTGGGCAAGAGCGGCGCCGTGACCGAACTGCTCAAGACCCTGGGTGCGCTGCCGCCGGCCGAGAAGAAGGCCCGCGGCGCCGAGATCAACGCCGCCAAGACGCGCATCGAGGCGGCGCTGCAGGCGCGCCGAGAGAGCCTGGCCGCGGCCGAACTCGAGCGCCAGCTGCAGGCCGAATCGCTGGACATCACGCTGCCCGGCCGCCGCCGCGGCGGCGGTGGCCTGCATCCGGTCAGCCGCACGATCGCGCGCATCGAGGCGATCTTCGCGTCGATGGGCTTCGACGTTGCCGAGGGCCCCGAGATCGAGACCGACTGGATGAGCTTCACCGCGCTCAACAACCCGGAGAACCATCCGGCGCGGTCGATGCAGGACACGTTCTACGTCGACGTGAAGGACGCCGAAGGTCGCTGGCTGAACCTGCGCCCGCACACCAGCCCGATGCAGGTGCGGTACGCGAGGGCGCACGTCGCGCGCCACGCGCGCGAACTGGCGAAAGGCCTGCCGATCCCCGAGATCCGCGTCATCGCCCCCGGCCGCACCTACCGCGTCGACAGCGACGCGACGCATTCGCCGATGTTCCACCAGTGCGAAGGGCTGTGGATCGGCGAGAACGTCAGCTTCAAGGACCTGAAGGTCGTCTTCACCGACTTCGTACGCCAGTTCTTCGAGACCGACGACTTCGACGTCCGCTTCCGGCCCAGCTTCTTCCCCTTCACCGAGCCTTCGGCCGAGATCGACATCGCGTTCCGCAGCGGCCCCCTGGCCGGCCGCTGGCTCGAGGTCGCCGGCTCGGGCCAGGTGCACCCGAACGTGGTCCGCAACTACGGCCTCGACCCCGAGCGCCACATCGGCTTTGCCTTCGGCATGGGCCCCGACCGGCTGGCGATGCTGCGCTACGGCATCGACGACCTGCGCCTGATGTTCGACGGCGACCTGCGCTTCCTCCGGCAGTTCGCCTGATCCGGGCGCCGCAACTCCTCACGACGAAGCGACATGCAATTCCCCGAGTCCTGGCTGCGCGAATTCTGCAACCCGCCGCTGAGCACGCAGCAACTGGCCGAGCTGCTGACGATGTCCGGAATGGAGGTCGAAGACCTGCGCCCTGCCGCGCCGCCGTTCAGTGGCGTCGTGGTGTCCGAGATCCTGAGCGCCGAGCCGCACCCGCAGGCCGACCGGCTGCGCGTGTGCCGGGTCGACGCCGGGGTGCATTCGCCCGACGGGCCCTTGCAGATCGTCTGCGGCGCACCGAACGCCCGCCCCGGCATCCGCGTGCCGCTGGCCACCGTCGGCGCCGAACTGCCGCCCGGCGAGGACGGCAAGCCGTTCAGGATCGGCATCGGCAAGCTGCGCGGCGTCGAGAGCCGCGGCATGCTGTGCTCGGCGCGCGAACTCCGGCTCGCCGATGACCACGCCGGCCTGCTCGAGCTGGCCGCCGATGCGCCGCCGGGCACCGACCTGCGCGACTGGCTCCAGCTCGACGACACGATATTCACGCTCAAGCTCACGCCGAACCTGGCGCATGGCCTGAGCGTGTTCGGCATCGCGCGCGAAGTGGCTGCGTTGACCGGCGCGCCGCTGTGCACACCGGTGATCGCGCCGGTGCCGCCGGCGCATGACCAGCGCCTGCCGGTCGAGGTGCTGGCACCCGACCTGTGCGGTCGCTTCTCGGGCCGCGTCGTGCGCGGCGTGGACACGAAGGCGGTGACGCCGGCCTGGATGGTCGAGCGCCTGGCCCGCTGCGGCCAGCGCAGCGTCACGGCCCTGGTGGACATCTCGAACTACGTGATGTTCGAGTTCGGCCGACCGTCGCACATCTTCGACCTCGACAAGATCCACGAGCGGCTCGTCGTGCGCTGGGCGCGGCCCGGCGAGACGCTGAAGCTGCTCAACGGCAGCACGGTCGAGCTGGACGCCGATGTCGGCGTGATCGCCGACGCGCGGGGCGTGGAATCGCTGGCCGGTATCATGGGCGGCGACGCCACCGCCGTCTCCGACGCCACGCGCAACGTCTATCTCGAGGCCGCCTTCTGGTGGCCGGAAAGCGTTGCAGGGCGCTCGCGTCGCTTCAACTTCAGCACCGACGCCGGACACCGCTTCGAGCGCGGCGTCGATCCGGCGCTCACAGCGGCGCACATCGAGCACATCACGCGGCTCATCGTCGAGATCTGCGGCGGCCAGCCCGGCCCACTCGACGATCAGGTGCTGCGCCTGCCCGAGGCGGCGCCGGTGACGCTGCGGGTGGCCCGCGCGGCCAAGGTCATCGGCATGCCGGTGACGCAGGCGCAGTGCGCCGACGTGTTCCGGCGTCTGGAACTGCAGTTCACTGAAGGCGATGGCATGCTGACCGTGGCGCCACCGAGCTGGCGCTTCGACCTGAAGATCGAGGAAGACCTGATCGAGGAGGTGATCCGCGTCATCGGCTACGACATGCTGCCTGCCACCCCGCCGCTGGCGCCGGTGACTGCGCGCGTGCGTCGCGAGGGCCTCCGCGGCGCGAACGCGGTGCGCCACGCGCTGGCCGCGCTGGGCTACCATGAGACGATCAGCTTCAGCTTCGTCGAGGAACGGTGGGAGCGTGAGCTCGCCGGCAACGCCGACCCGATCAAGGTACTCAACCCGATCGCCGCGCCGCTGGCGGTGATGCGCTCAAGCCTGCTCGGCAGCCTGGTGCAGGTGCTGCGCCACAACCTGTCGCGCAAGGCGGGCCGGGTGCGGGTCTTCGAGCTGGGCCGGGTGTTCATGCGCGACGCCGGCACCACCGACGGCCCGCTGGGCGTGGCCGGTGTGCGCCAGCCGATGCGCGCGGCAGGTCTGGTCTATGGCAGCGCCGAACCGCTGCAGTGGGGCGTGAAGGAACGCGGCGCCGATTTCTTCGACCTCAAGGGCGATGTCGAAGCGTTGCTCGCACCGCGGCGGGCCCGCTTCACCGGCGCCAGCCATCCGGCATTGCACCCGGGGCGCTCGGCGCAGGTCGAGATAGATGGCCGCGTCGTCGGGCATCTCGGCGAACTTCACCCGCGCTGGCGCCAGGCGTACGACTTGCCGCTCGCGCCGATGCTTTTCGAGCTGGACCTGGATGCCGTGCTCGAGATGCCGGTGCCGGCTTTCGTGCCTGTTCCACGACAGCAGTCGGCGTTCCGCGACCTGGCCCTGGTGCTGCGCGACGATGTGCCGCACGATGCGCTGATGGCCTGTCTGCGCGAAGACCCGGCGGGACTGATCCGCGACGCGACCCTGTTTGACATCTACAAGCCGGCTGCACCGGTCGCCGGGATGGCGGCGGGCGAGCGCAGCCTGGCGGTGCGGCTCGAACTGCTCGACGCGCTGGCCACGCTCACCGACGAACGCATCGACGCCTGCGTCGCGGCGGCGGTACAGCGGGCGGCGCAGGCTTTCGGTGCGCGGCTGCGCGCCTGAACGGGGAGGGATCCGACATGAACATTGAGGACAGTCCGGGCGAGCAGGTCATCCTGCCCTCGCTCGACACGCCCACCCTGACCAAGGCCGAACTGGCCGAGCTGCTCTTCGACCGCCTGGGGCTGAACAAGCGCGAGTCGAAGGACATGGTGGAGGCCTTCTTCGAGATCGTCCACGGTGCGCTCGTCGAGGGCCACGACGTGAAGCTGTCGGGCTTCGGCAACTTCAACATCCGGCGCAAGGCGCCGCGCCCCGGTCGCAACCCGCGCACCGGCGAATCGATCCCGATCAAGGCGCGCAACGTGGTCACTTTCCATGCCAGCCACAAGCTGAAGTCCATCGTACAAGGCGATACGCCGGCCGAAGGGGACTTCGAGTAGAGTCTAGATTTCCCCACCGATCCCATTGATTTCAATGGAGAAAGCGCTTCCCGCCATACCGGCCAAACGCTACTTCACGATCGGTGAGGTTAGCGAGCTGTGCGGGGTCAAGCCCTATGTATTGCGCTATTGGGAGCAGGAGTTCACCCAGCTCAAGCCGATGAAGCGCCGCGGCAACCGGCGCTACTACCAGCACCACGAGGTGCTGCTGATCCGGCGCATCCGCGAGCTGCTCTACGATCAGGGCTTCACGATCAGTGGTGCGCGCAACCGGCTCTCAGATCCTTCGGGCAACGGCCGCGACGCGGCCGAGCGGGCGCTCGATGCCGACCACGAGGCCGCTGCAAACCCCGAACAGGAGCGTGCCGACGACAGGCTCAAGGAACAGGCGACCGTGCCGCCTTCAGCGGACATCGGCGTCGCGCTCGAGCCGCGTCTGCTGCGTGCCGAGTTGCTGTCGATCCGCGAACTGCTCTCGGTGTGAGCCCGGGACTGCACCGTATAATTGAGTTGATCGTCGGGGTGTAGCGCAGCCTGGTAGCGCACTTGCATGGGGTGCAAGGGGTCGCGAGTTCGAATCCCGCCACCCCGACCAATTGAATCAACGGGTTAGCTCTCACAAGGGGCTGACCCGTTGTAAGTATTCGGTGAACCCGTCCTGAGGGAGGTTTCAGGAATCGCTGGACAC
>JBBINW010000040.1:0-43902 GCA_037443665.1 Betaproteobacteria bacterium | reverse complement strand
GCGCGAAACCTGCACCAGTGCTTGCTCTGCGGCGAGATCAGCGGTCAAGGTTCGGTCTGGTGCCGGCGGGCCTCACTCGAGCAGGGCTCGGAACCACGGCGGCATCGGAGCCGACTTCTTCGCCCGGTAGTCGGTCCAGACCACGCGCGCGCCGCCCTCGGCGTAGAACGCACCGGGTTCGTCGGTGCGCTCGATGGTGTGGTAGCTCTCGAAGCTGCTGCGCCCCGGATTCGCGACGAACATCGTCACCCGCACCTCGCCCGGGAATTCGAGCTGGCGCAGGAAGTTGCAGAACGCGTTGACAATGATCGGACCCTGGTCGTCGCGGTCGGTGCCGGCGCCGACCTTGAACATCCAGTCCAGGCGCGCGATCTCGAGATAGCGGAAGTACAGCGTATTGTTGATGTGGCCCATCGCGTCCATGTCGCCCCAGCGCAGCGGCACGACGACCTCATGGACGTGCTTCTTCTCGGCCGGCAGTTCAAAACGCATCGCCCGCCTGCGCGTCCGTGGCCACGCCGAGTTCGCGCGCCAGCCGGTGCACCAGCGCCTTCAGCGCCTGCACTTCATAGACCAGCCTCGTCTGCTCGGCCTTCAGCGCCGCGATCTCGCCGGCACTCACCGACTCGTCGCCGGTACCCAGCCCGGCGCCGCGCGCCGCCGGCAGCACCACGTCGCCGCACAGCAGATGGGCCCAGCGCGCCTCGCGCTCGCCCGGCGCGCGCGGCAGCTTGACGACCATCGGCGGTGTCCTGGCCGCAAGCTCGTCGAGAAAGCCCTCGACCGAAGAGATGTCGGCGAAGCGGTGCAGCCGTTCGCAGTTCAGCCGCAACTCGGCCGCCGTCTGCGGCCCGCGCAGCATCAGCACCGCCAGCAACGCCACCGCCTGCGATGGCACATGCAGCACACGGGCCGTGTTGTGCTCGAACTTGACGACGCGGCTGCCGCTGCCCTCGAAGACCAGGCTCAGGCCCTTCAGACCGTCGACCGCGGTCAGCACCTCGGCCTCGGTGGCTTCGATCACCGGCACCCGCGCGGTCTTCTGGTTGCAGCCGGCCAAAAGCGCGTTGAGCGACAGCGGGTAGGTGTCGGGGACCGTCGCCTGCTTCTCGACCAGCACGCCGAGCACGCGTGCTTCCAGCGGGGTCAGGTGGCGCATCTCGCGGCCGGCGCCGGGCCGTCCCAAGCCGGCCTCGCTCCCCTCGGGAGACGACGACGAAGTCGTCTTGGGGCCGACATTTACACGCCGAAGCCGTCGTCGGCGGCAATGATCGCGCCGTTGATGAAGTGGCTCTGCTTGGCGCAAAGCGTGACCAGGATCGCGTCCAGGTCTTGCGGCTGGCCCACCCGCTTGCGCGGCAGCATGGCCAGCAGCTTCTGGCCCGCTTCGGTCTGCCAGTGGTGGTGGTTGATCTCGGTGTCGATGTAGCCGGGGCAGATCGCGTTGACGTTGATGCCGTAGCGCCCCCATTCCAGCGCCATCGCGCGCGTCATGTGCACCACCGCGGCCTTGCTCATCGCATAGACGCCGATCTGGCTGAGCACCTTCAGCCCGGCCATCGAAGCGATGTTGACGATGCGCCCGCCGGCGTAGGTGCCCGGCGCCTCGCCCTTGCTGCGGGCGATCATGCGCTTGGCCACCTCCTGGGCGACGAAGAACGCGCCGCGGGTGTTGGTGCCCATCACGTGGTCGTAGTCCGCCGGCGTGACCTCGGTGAGCTTCTGCGTCGTGCTCACGCCCGAGTTGTTGACCAGGATATCAATCGCGCCCATTTCGGTCTCGGCGTGCGCCACCGCGGCGCGGATGCTCGCCGGGTCGGTCACGTCGAGGCCGACCACGTGGGCGTCGCCGCCCTCGCTCTCGATCTCGGCGCGCAGCGTCTTCAGCCGCTCGACGCGCCGCGCCGCCAGCACCACCCCCGCCCCGGCTGCGGCCAGGGTCTTCGCGAACTGCGCGCCCAGGCCGCTGGACGCCCCGGTGACGAAGGCCACGCGGCCCGACAGATCGATCTCGTACGCCATGCTGGTCAACCCTTTCCCGCAACGCCTGAACGACTCGCAGGGACGATAGCACGCAGGGCGGGCGCGAATGACCGCCAGGCCCCATCATCGCGACCCATGCTGTCGATCCAGGCCCTGAGCAAGCGCTACGGCGCGGCCCCCGTTTTCCACGACGTCACGCTGGCGCTGGATGCCGGCGAGTTCGTCGCCCTGCTCGGGGAGTCGGGCGTCGGCAAGTCGACGCTGCTGAACTGCATCGCCGGGCTGGACCGGGCCGACGAAGGCCGCATCGAGATCGCCGGCACCGACCTCGCCGGCCTTACCGGCGACGACCGCGCGCGACTGCGGCGATCGCGGCTGGGCTTCGTGTTCCAGGCCTTCCACGTGCTCCCGCACCTGACCGTGGCCGAGAACGTCAGCCTGCCGCTGCGCCTGCTGGGCGAGCACGACGCCGTGCGCGTCAATGCCGTGCTCGACGCCGTCGGCCTGGACGGGCTCGGCGCGCGGCTGCCGGCGCAGCTGTCGGGCGGGCAGTTGCAGCGGGTGGCGATCGCCCGCGCCGTGGTCCACGCGCCGGCGCTGATCCTGGCCGACGAGCCCACCGGCAACCTCGACCCCGAGACCGCCGAGCGCGTGCTGGACGTGCTGCGCACGCAGGTGCGCGAGACCGGCGCGGCCTGCCTACTGGTGACGCATTCGAGCGCCGCCGCGGCGCGCGCCGACCGCGTGCTGCGCCTGACCGTCGGCGGCGTCGTGCCGGCACGATGATCACGCCGCCGATCGAGCCAGGGGCATCGTGATCGCGATGCTGATCGCGCGCGAGTGGCGCCACCACCCATGGCGCCACGGGGTGGCGCTGCTCGCGGTGGCCCTGGGCGTGGCACTGGCGTATTCGGTGCACCTGATCAACAACTCCGCACTCAACGAGTTCTCGGCCGCCGCACGCGGTGCCGAGGGCCGTCCCGACCTCAGCCTGCGCAGCACCGGCGGCGGCGGCTTCGACGACGCACTGTTCGAGCGCGTGACCGCCGACCCGGGCGTGGCCATCGCGAGCCCCGTGCTCGAGATCGACACCTACGCTCGCGCCGCCGGTGGCCACCGGGTGCCGGTGCGCGTCATCGGCATCGACGCACTGCTGGCCGCGCCGCTGGCGCCGGACCTGCTGCCTCACGCCGCCGCAGGCGAGGGACGGCTGGCGTTCCTCGACCCCGACGCCGCGTTTCCCAACCCGGCCGCGCGTGCCCGGCTGGGTCTGGCCGACGGCGGCGCGATCGCGCTGCAGGCCGGCCCGGGCTACCAGGGTCTGCGCGTGGCCGGCAGTGTGGCCGCCAGCGGCACGCCGCTGGTGGTGATGGACATCGCCGGCGCGCAGGCCCATTTCGGCGCCGATGGCCGACTCACGCGGCTGGACCTGCGCCTGGTGCCAGGTACCGAAGGTGCCGCGCTGCTGGCCCGGCTGGCGCTGCCGCCGGCAGTCGTCGCCGCCGACCCGGGCGAGGGCGAAGAGCGGCTGTCGGACCTCTCGCGCGCCTACCGCGTCAATCTCACGGTACTGGCACTCGTGGCCCTGTTCGTCGGTGCGTTCCTGGTCTTCTCGGTGGTCTCGCTGTCGGTGGCGCAGCGCACGCCGACCTTCGCCCTGCTCGGCGTTCTCGGCCTCACCGCGCGCCAGCGCCGCAGCTGGGTGCTGGCCGAGTGTGCGCTGATCGGCGCCGCCGGCAGCGCGGTCGGGCTGGCGCTGGGCGCGGCGCTGGCGGCGGCGGCGCTGCGCTTCCTGGCCGGCGACCTCGGCGGCGGCTACTTCCCGGGCATCGTGCCCAGGCTGCAGGTTGGGGCCGTCAGCACCGTCGGCTTCGGGCTGCTGGGCATCGCCTCGGCGCTGGTCGGCGGCTGGTGGCCGGCACGTCAGGCCGAGGCGATCGCGCCGGCACTCGCGCTCAAGGGCCTGGGCCAGCCCGAGGGCCGCTCGCCGCCGGCCTGGCCCGGCCTGCTGCTGCTGGCCTTCGGCGCCGTGGCGGCGCTGGCGCCACCCGTGGCGGGGCTGCCGCTGGCCGCGTATGTGGCGGTGGCGTCGCTGCTGTTCGGCGGCGTGGCCCTGGTGCCGGCGGTGGTCCATGCGTTGCTGGCGGCGCTGCCCGCGGCACAGGGCGCGCTGCCGCTGCTGGCGCTGCAGCGGGCGCGCTTCCAGCGCCGCACGGCGGCGGCGGCGGTGGCTGGCGTCGTCGCCAGCCTTGCACTGTCGGTGGCGCTGACGGTGATGGTGGCGAGCTTCCGCAGCGGCGTGGCCGACTGGCTGGGACGCGTGCTGCCGGCCGACCTCTACGCCCGGGGCGCCGCCACCAGCGCGGCGGCGGACCAGGCCTGGCTGCCGCGCGACTTCGCCGCCCTCGCGCAGCGGGTGGCCGGCGTCGAGCGTGTGCAGGCCTCCCGCGTGCGCGCCCTGCAACTGGCCGGCGACCGGCCGGCCGTGACACTGATCTCGCGGCCGCTGGCCGACCCGGCGCAGGCGCTACCGCTGCTGCAGGCACCGCTGCCGCCTTCGGCGCTGCAGCCCGGCGAGGTGGCGCTGTACGCGAGCGAGGCGGTGGTGGCACTGTACGGCGCTGCGCCCGGCAGCGTGCTGGATCTGCCGCTGGGCGGCGATGCGCCCGGCGGCCCCATCCACGGCCGCGTGCTGGGCGTCTGGCGCGACTACGCGCGCCAGTTCGGTGCCATCGCGATCGCCGACACCGACTACCGCCGCCTGACGCACGACGACCGCATCAACGACCTGGCACTGTGGCTGGCACCCGGCGCCGACGTGGCCGGAGTGCAGAACGCGCTGCGTGCGCTGCTGCCCGACCCGGCACTGCTCGACTTCGCGTCCAGCGCCGAGTTGCGCAAGCTTTCGCTGCGAATCTTCGACCGCAGCTTCGCCGTCACCTACTACCTGCAGGCCGTGGCGATCGCGATCGGCCTGGTCGGGATCGCTGCCAGCCTGTCGGCCCAGGTGCTGGCGCGGCGCAAGGAATTCGGGCTGCTCGCTCACCTGGGCCTGACACGGCGGCAGATCGTGGCCGTCGTCGCCGGCGAAGGCCTGGCCTGGGTCGCCGCCGGCGCGCTGGTCGGGCTGGCGCTGGGGCTGGCGATCAGCACGGTGCTGGTGTTCGTCGTCAATCCGCAGAGCTTCCACTGGACGATGGACCTGGTGCTACCCTGGGGCCGGCTGGCCCTGCTCGCCGCGGCAGTCGTCGTCGCCGGCACCGCCACTGCCGCGTTCAGCGCGCGCGGCGCCACCGCGCGCGCTGCCGTGCTGTCGGTCAAGGAGGACTGGTGATGGACCCGCTGCGCCGCCGCTGGCTGCTGCAGCTTGCCGGGCTCGCGGGCGCGCAGCTGACAGGCGGTGTTGCCGGCGCCGAAGCCACTGCGTTGGCAGCCGCCGAGGCCGCGCCCGGGCCGCCCCTGCAATTCCCCCGCGACCACGGGGCGCATCTGGCCTCGCGCACCGAGTGGTGGTATGCGACTGGCTGGATGGGCCCGGGTGAAGGCGCCGCCGCCGAGCCGACGCACGGTTTCCAGCTCACCTTCTTCCGCAGCCGCACCGGGGTGGCCGAGAACCTGCGCAGCCGCTTCGCTGCGCGCCAGCTGCTGTTCGCGCATGCCGCCGTCACCGAATTGGCCGCCAACCGCCACCTGCACGACCAGCGCATCGTACGCTGGTCGGGCGCACCCGATGCCGCACCCGGCCACGCCGGCATCGCCTGCGGCGACCTGCGCATCGGCTCCTGGACGCTGCGCGACGAGGGCCCGCGCTGGCACGCCGAGATCCCGGCCGCCGACTTCGGCCTGCACCTCACGCTCTCGCGCACACAGCCGCTGCTGCCACAAGGCCAAGCCGGCGTCTCGCGCAAGGGTCCCGAGCCCGACCAGTTCAGCCACTACTACAGCGAGCCGCAGCTGGCCGTCGCCGGCAGCGCGGCGGTCGCCGGTCGCAACGTGCAGGCCGGCGGCCGCGCCTGGCTGGACCACGAGTGGAGCGACCAGTACCTGCCCGCGGAGGCCGTGGGCTGGGACTGGGTTGGCATCGACCTGTTCGACGGCAGCGCATTGATGGCCTTCGTGATGAGACGGCGCGACGGCAGCACGTTGTGGGCCGGCGGCAGCTTGCGCCACGCCGGCCAGGCGGCCCTGGCTTTTGCGCCGGCCGATCTGCGCTTCACGCCGGGCCGGCGCTGGCACAGCGCCGCCAGCGGCGCAAGCTACCCGGTCCAATGGCAAGTGGAGACGCCCGCCGGGACTTTCGAAGTGCGCGCGCTGCAGGACGCCCAGGAGCTCGACAGCCGCACCAGCACCGGCACGATCTACTGGGAAGGGCTGAGCGAGCTGCTCGACGTCCGCGGCCGGCGCGTGGGTCTGGGATACCTGGAGATGACCGGCTACGCACGGCCACTGCAACTGTGACCTGGCGATGCGTTCGAAGCGCGGGCGATGCGCGTCGCCCGCCAGCGCCGCCACCCGGCGCTAGGCCGACCCGCCGTGCTTCGGCCTGGCGCGGCGTTCGTCGCCACGCCAAGCGGCACCGCTGCGCAGGCGACTGATCTCAACCGGCGCCGCGCGTACGCAATTGCCGCCCGCCTGCCGCGCGGCCAGCACGGCGTCTTCGGCGTCGTCGATCAGCGCCTGCAGGTTCAGGTGCGCCGGCCGCAGGTGGGCCACGCCCAGGCTCGCGGTCACGCGCAGCGGCGCCGCAGCGGCGGCGCGCACACGCGGCAACTCGAGTTTCTCGACCCGCTCGCGGATGCGCTCCGCCACGTCGAGCGCGCCGGTGGCGTCGGCCTGAGCCAGAAAGACGGCCAGTCGAGTCTCGCCGAATCGCGTGACCATGTCGGCCGGGCGCAGGGTGGGTGCGGTGAGGTGCAGAAGTTCGTGCAGCGCCTCGTCGGCGGCCGCCGGGCCGTGCGATTCGACCATGCGGGCAGGGCGGTCGAGGTCCACCAGCACCAATGCGGCGCCGCTGCCATAGCGGCGGGCACGGGCCCATTCGCGCTCGGCCAGGTCCATGAACAGGGGCCGCAACATGCTGACGCCCAGCGGCCGCTCCAGCCTCGGCGCACCGGGGGCGCGCAACAGGTCGCGCGCCAGCCTGGCGAACAGCCAGGCCAGCGGCAGGCCGGCGGCCGCGAACCCCGCCACGGCGGCAAGCACCGCGCCCCAGGGCGGTTCGATGGCCGGCCACAACATCAGCGCGTAGGCCACCCCCGCGGCCAGCAGCGAACCGCCGAGCCCCAGCCCCAGCGCGGCCCGTCGCAGCGTGATGCCGCGACGGGTGCGAGCAGCGTCTGCTGCCGGGGGCACGGAACAGGCAGCGGAACCCGGCTCGGGCGGCAAAGGGGGGCTTTCGGGGTTCATCGGATGTGCGACGACAGCCCCTATTCGACCACAAACGGCGCGATCTGAAGCGCCATTCGCACGCGGGCGGCGGCGCCGCAACAGCGTCGGCAAGCGGCTGTCGCGGTCCGCCTGGCCGCCCATCCGCGCCGCGGCCGCGACGGCGGCGCGATCCCCGCCGTCGTGCCGGGCCCTGCGGAGCCCGCATAGACTCGGCGCATGAAAGAAGAATCTACCCGCCCGGCCGCCAGGTCGCCGCGGTCGCTGTCCGGGCTGATGCCCTTCATCCGGCCCTACCGCGCCCGCGTTGCGCTGGCCGGCGTCTTCCTGGTGCTGGCCGCGGTCAGCACGCTGGCGTTTCCGGTCGCGCTCAAGACGCTGATCGACCAGGGGCTGGTGGCCGCCGATCCGGGCGCGCGGGTGATGCAGTTGCGCGAGCATTTCCTGGCCCTGTTCGGCGTCGCCGCCGCGCTGGGCACGTTTTCGGCGGCGCGCTTCTACATGGTCAGTTGGCTGGGCGAGCGCATCACAGCCGATCTGCGCACCGCCGTCTATGCCCATGTGCTGCAGCAAAGCCCCGAGTTCTTCGAGAGCACCAAGACCGGCGAGGTGCTCTCGCGCCTGACCACCGACACGACCCTGGTGCAGACCGTGGTCGGCTCGTCGCTGAGCATGGGGCTGCGCAACGTCGTGATGGGACTGGGTGCGCTCGTCGCGCTGGTGGTGACCAACCCGGCGGTGATGGCCCAGGTGCTGGGCATCCTTGTGGTGGTGGTGCTGCCCAGCCTGTACTTCGGCCGCCGCGTGCGCCGGCTCAGCCGCGCCAGCCAGGACCGCGTGGCCGACTCCAGCGCGATCGCCGCGGAGGTGCTCGGCGAGATCCCGGTCGTGCAAAGCTACGTGCAGGAGGCCCGCGAGGCCACGCGCTTCCACGACAGCACCGAAAACGCCTTCCGCACCGCGCTGCGGCGCACGCGGGTGCGCGCCTTCCTGGTCGCGTTCATGATCACCGCCACCTTCGGCGCCCTGCTGTGGGGCCTGTACCAGGGCACGCAGGCCGTGCTCGCCGGCCGCATCACGCCCGGGCATCTGGGCGAGACGGTGGTCTTCGTCATCATCTTCGTCGGCGCGGTGGCGGTGCTGTCCGAGGTCTACGGCGACGTGCTGCGCGCCGCCGGCGCCACCGAACGGCTGATGGAGCTGCTTGCCGCGCGGTCTCCGGTGGCCGAACCGGCCCGGCCGCGGCCGCTGCCGGCGGTGCGCGGCGGCTCGGCCGTCGCGCTGCGCAGTGTCAGCTTCCACTATCCGTCGCGGCCCAAGCAGGCGGCGCTGATCGACCTCTCGCTGATGGTCAGGCCGGGCGAGACGGTGGCGCTGGTCGGCCCCAGCGGCGCCGGCAAGAGCACCGTCTTCCAACTCCTGCTGCGCTTCTACGACGCCCAGTCGGGCGGACTCGAGATCGATGGCGTGCCGCTGCGCGAGGTGTCGCTTTCGGCGTTGCGCCAGCGCATCGGCATCGTGCCGCAGGACAGCACCGTGTTCTCGACCAGCGCGCTGGAGAACATCCGCTATGGCCGCCCCGACGCCAGCGACGAGGAGGTCGTCAGCGCCGCCAGGGCCGCCTTCGCCCACGAGTTCATCAGCGCCCTGCCCGAGGGCTACACCACCTACCTGGGCGAACGCGGCGTGCGCCTGTCGGGCGGCCAGCGCCAGCGCATCAGTATCGCCCGCGCAATGCTCAAGAATCCGCCGCTGCTGCTGCTCGACGAGGCCACCAGCGCACTCGACGCCGAGAGCGAGCGCGTCGTGCAGGCAGCACTGGAAGCGGCGATGCAGCACCGCACGACGATCGTCATCGCCCACCGCCTGGCCACCGTGCTGCGCGCCGATCGCATCGTGGTCATGGACGGCGGACGCATCGTGGACAGCGGCACCCACGACGAACTGGTGGCGCGCGGCGGGCTGTACGCGCGGCTGGCGGCGATGCAGTTCGGCCTCGAAGAACCGATGGCGACGCAGGCCGTCGCCTCCTGACACCGGAACGACCCGATGCGACAGTACCTCGACCTCGTCCGCGACATCCTGGACACCGGCAGCTGGCAGACCAACCGCACCGGCATCCGCACGCTCAGCCTGCCCGGCGCGATGTTGCGCTTCGACCTGCAGCAGGGCTTTCCGGCGGTGACGACGAAGAAGCTGGCCTTCAAGACTGCGGTCGGCGAGCTCGTCGGCTTCCTGCGCGGCGCGCGCAGTGCGGCCGACTTCCGCGCCCTGGGCTGCAAGGTCTGGGACCAGAACGCCAACGAGAACCAGGCCTGGCGCGCCAACCCCTATCGGCTGGGCGAGGACGACCTCGGCCCGGTCTATGGCGTGCAGTGGCGGCGCTGGCCCGCCTACAAACTGCTCGATGCTGACCACCGCTCGCAGATCGACCACGCGCTGGCGCACGGCTGGCGCGAGGTGGCGGCGCTGGACGACGGCGGCCGCTCGCAGTTGCTGCTGTACAAGGCGGTCGATCAGCTGCGCCAGTGCCTGGAGACCATCGTCGCCAACCCTTCGGACCGCCGCATTTTGTTCCATGGCTGGAACTGGGCCCAGCTCGACGAGATGGCGCTGCCCCCCTGCCACCTGCTGTACCAGTTCCTGCCCAACGCGGCGCAGCGCGAGATCTCGCTGTGCCTGTACGTGCGCAGCAACGACATCGGCCTGGGCACGCCTTTCAACCTCGCCGAGGGCGCCGCGCTCTTGCACCTGGTCGGCCGACTGACCGGCTACGCGCCGCGCTGGTTCAGCTATTTCATCGGCGACGCCCACATCTACGAGAACCACCTCGAGATGCTGCGCGAGCAGCTCCGGCGGGAGCCGTTGCCGGCACCGCGGCTGCGCCTGGCGGACCGCATCCCGGATTTCACGGTCAGCGGCCGGCTCGAGCCGGAATGGCTTGAGCGGGTCGAGCCGGCGGACTTCGCGCTCGAAGGCTACGCGCACCACCCGGCGCTGAGCGCCGCGATGGCGGTCTGACGGCCCTTCGCGCGCGAGGCGATGTCGACCGTGGAGAACGCTGCGATGACCCCCGAGACCCTGACCCTATCGCTCGACCGTCGGGTGCTGACGGTCACGCTGGCCCGGCCGGACAGGCTCAACGCGTTCGACCGCGCGATGATGAACGAGCTCATCGCGGCCTTCGATCGCGCCGACGCCGACGACGAGGTGCGCGCCGTCATCGTCACCGGCGCCGGGCGCGCCTTGTGTGCCGGCGCCGACCTGTCGCAGGGCGGCAAGACCTTCGACTACGCGGCACGCGCCGACCGCCCCGAGGTGCAGCAGGCGCTGGCCTCTTCGACCCGCGGCGGCGTGGACCTCGGCGCCGAAGCCGTGCGCGACGGCGGCGGCCGCGTCGCGCTGCGGATCTTCGAGTGCCTGAAGCCGGTCATCGCCGCCGTCAACGGCCCGGCGGTGGGCGTAGGCGCGACGATGCTGCTGCCGATGGACATCCGCCTGGCCAGCCAGGCGGCGCGCTTCGGCTTCGTGTTCAGTCGCCGCGGCATCGTGCCCGAGGCCTGCTCGAGCTGGTTTCTGCCACGCGTGGTGGGCGTCTCGAAGGCACTCGAATGGACCTTCTCCGGCCGCGTCTTCGACGCCGCCGAGGCGCTCGCCGGCGGCCTCGTCAGCCAGGTGCTGCCGCCCGATCGGCTGCTTCCCGCAGCGCAGGCGCTGGCGTGCGAGATCGCAGACAACGCCGCGCCGGTGTCAGTGGCGCTGACGCGGCAGATGCTGTGGCGCATGCTCGGCGCCGAGCACCCGATGGACGCGCACCGGGTCGACAGCCGGGCGATCTTCACCCGCGGCGCCTCGGCCGACGCGCGCGAGGGCGTCACCGCGTTCCTCGAGAAGCGCGCGGCGAAGTTTCCCGACCGCGTCTCCAGCGACATGCCGCCGTTCTTCCCCTGGTGGCCGCAGAAGGACTACGAATGACCGACCCGACGCTGCAGCCCACCGCGCTGATCGACAGTGACCACCCGGCCGTGCGCGCCTTCGCCGCCGAGCAGGGTCGCGGCGCGACCGTGCGGGAGCGCGCCGTCGCCCTTTACGACGCGGTGCGCGACGGCTTCCGCTACGACCCGTACCGCATCGATCTCTCGCCGGCCGGCATGCGCGCGAGCGGCGTGATCGAGCGTGGGCACGGCTGGTGCGTGCCGAAGGCTGCGCTGCTGGCGGCGGCTTGCCGCGCCGCGGGCATCCCGGCACGGGTCGGCTATGCCGACGTGCGCAACCACCTGAGCACCGAGCGCATGCGCCAGACGATGAAGACCGACGTCTTCCACTGGCACGGCTACACCGAGGTGCTGATCGACGGCCGCTGGCTCAAGGCCACGCCGGCGTTCAACATCGAGCTCACCGAACGCTTCGGGCTGCTGCCGCTGCAATGGGACGGCCGTGAGGATTCGATCTACCACCCGTTCGACCGCCAAGGCCACCGGCACATGGAGTACATGCGCCAGCGCGGCAGCTTCGACGACGTGCCGCTGGCGGCCATCGTGGCCGACTTCGAACGGCTGTATCCGGGATGGGTGCCACAACTGGCAACCGGCGATGCGAGCTTCCTCGCCGACGTCGCCCGGGAGCCACGATGAGCGACGCCGCGCCACCCGCCCCGCCCGGCTACCGCCCCGTGACGGTGGGCGGCGAGTTCATCGCCGCGAACGGGCCGCTGTTCGTGTTCGAGCACGGCGCCGTCGTCAAGCTCGGCTTGCGCGTCGAGTCGCGCCACTGCAACCCGATGGGCATGTGCCACGGCGGCATGCTGGCCAGCTTCTGCGACATGCTGCTGCCCGTCAGCGTCCACCGCAAGAGCGCCGAGGTGGGTCAGCGCTTCCTGCCCACGGTGAGCCTGCAACTCGACTACATGGCCCCGGTGCCCCTGGGCGCCTGGGTCGAAGGCGAAGCCGAGGTGCTGAAGGTCACGCGCACGATGGTCTTCGCGCACGGCCTGGTGCGCGCCGACGGCGTGCCAGCGGTGCGCTGCAGCGGGGTCTTCAAGATAGGTCCCCGGTTCGGGGACGACGCGGCGAGCTGAGCCGGGCGCGCCGGAGGCATCGAACATGCCGCCAACAAGGCCATCTCCGTCTGCTCGGTGCCGGCGTCGATGCCTGCTCAGCCGTGCCACCACCGCCAGGCCATCAGGCCGCCGATCAGCACCGGCTGGTGGACCATGTAGAAGCTCAGGCTCCAGCGGCCCAGCCAGGCCAGCGGCGCCACCGCCGGCGGCACGCTGCCGGTCAACAGGCTGCGCCGGTGGGCGAGCAGCCACTGCCCGGCCGCCAGGCCCCACAGCATCACGCCCAGCCAGGGCAGCAGCGGCACGTAGTCCTCGGTGACCGGCTTGTGCGTGACCAGGCCCACCCAGTCGGTCCAGCGGCTGTCGAAGAACGGATGCGCCACCCACTGCGGCAACGCGATCGCGACCGCGCCCAGCGGCCACAACCAGGCCCGCAGTGGCGCCGCCAGCCGCGCCAGGATGAGCATCAAGGCAATGCCATGCAGCACGCCGAAGCTGATCCAGCTGCGCGGGAACATCCACGCCGAGCCCAGGCTCACCAGCACCGCGCAGCCGGCCACCTGGGCCCAGCGACGCCAGAAGCGGGGCCAGCCCTGCCCGCCGGCCAGCGCCGCCGCCTGGCCGAGACCGGCGCAGAGAAGGAACAGACTGACGATGCCTATGCGCTGGCCGGTCCAGAACGGGTCCCGGTAGAAGTCCTGGAACGGGCGCAGCAGATGGAAGGTGTTGAGGTCGAAGCTGAAGTGGAAGCAGGCCATCCAGACGATCGCGATGCCGCGCAGCGTGTCCAGGCGGTCGAACCTCTCGCCGCGGGCGACCCCTGGCGTTGCCGTCATTCGGTCTTCTCGTAGATGTCGGTGAAGCGCTCGCCGTCCCAGGCGCAGAGCAGGTGCGCGGCGTGCACGCAGCGGCTCGCGCCGCGGGGCCTGAACAGGCCCACGCACTGCCCGCGCGGGTGGCGCACGCTGCGGTAGGCCACGCCGGCCGAGCCTGAACGATGCAGTCGCCGCCCCAGGACCTGCGCCGGCGCGTAATCGTTGGGGTCGTAGACCGCCGCCGGCACCGCATCGGCCGGACGCAGGTCGTGCAGCCGGGCGTCGATGGCCACCTGGTACAGCCGCATCGGCAGGTGCATCGCGCGCTGCTTCGTCGCCGCCAGGAACAGGCCGTGATGATGGCGCGTCTCGGCCACCGCAGTGGCGCGTTCGCGGGCGGCATAGAAGACGCCGTAACTGCCATCCGAGAAGCGGCTGCCAAGAACGTTGACATGCGTGAAGGCGGCCATGACGGGCCTACTACCGGCGCCGAACAGGCGCTCGCTCTTCGGCACGCGCTCGATCTGGCCGAGTTCGTCGCGGACGCGCTCGTTGGTCATCGCCTCGAGCGCGTACAGCGCCTCGAAGTCAGCCTCGTCGGCGACGCGGTCGAAGAGCGTGATCGCCGGGTAGCGCGTCGGGACGATGCGGCAGGCCTGATGCCAGCGCAGGCGGTGCAGCGCGATGCCGTCGACCGCGCGCGGCGCCGAAGCGCTGCCGCCGCTCAAGCCCAGCCGCCGCCGCGCACGCCGTCCAGGTAGCGGCGCACGAAGTTCAGGTCGCTGACGTTGCCCGCCAGCATGCGGTCGAGCGCGCAGCGCCCGCCGAAGGGCGCTGCGCTGTTGGGCTGGCGCACCCAGGCATCGGCCGCCGCGGCATCGGGCAGCAGGATCTGCAGGCTCTGGTAGATGCCCAAGATGTTGGACAGGCGCTCGAGCGTGTCGCGCGGCAGCGCCGCCTTCCCGGGCTGCTTGCGCCAGGCGAAGAAGGTCGAGCGCGGCGGTTGACCAAGCAGGCGCAACTGCTCGTCGACCGTCAGGCCCCAGGCCTCGGCGATGCGACCGAACGCGCGCAGGCCGGCGGCGGCCATCTGCTCGGGGCCGGCATCCAGGCTGCGCGCGGGGGCGAGGACGGCGCTCACGGCAATCTCCATAATTGGACTTATCTACGACCATAGTGCAAATCGGGATCGAAGGCCAGTCCCGTACCAGACCGTGGCGCAGGCCTCGATCATCGCTCAGTCGGTGCTGCGCTCAGTCGGCGGCAAGCAGGCGGGGCAGCACGCCGGCGGCGGTGCCGCGCAGCAGGTGCTGCGCCTGGTCGTCGATCTCGCTCGCCACGGGGTTGACGATCGCCACCAGCGCGCCGCGGCCGCGCGCGCGTTCGGCGAGGCCGGCCGCGGGCCAGACGGCGCCTGAGGTGCCGACGACGAGCATCAGTGTGCAGTTGCGCGCCGCCCGCTCGGCCGCATCGATCGCGCCCGGCGGCAGCGGCTCGCCGAACCAGACCACGTCGGGCCGCAGCCGGTTGCCGCATTCGGCACAGGCCGGCGGCCGGCCCGCCTCGGCCCGCTCCGGGTCGCAGACGCTGCCGCCGCGGTCGCGGCGCGGGCAGTCGTCGAGCCAGCGTGCGGCCAGGATGTCGCCGTGCAGGCGGATCGCATCGACGTTGCCCGCGCGCTGGTGCAGGTCATCGACGTTCTGCGTGACCAGCGTCATCACGCCCGGGTGGCGCTGCGCGAAGGCGGCCAGCGCTATGTGGCCGGCGTTGGGTGTGGCCGCACGGACGGCCTCGCGACGCTCGGCGTACCAGTCCCAGACCCGCTGCGGATGGGCGCGAAAGCCCTCTTCGCTCGCGAGCTCGACGGGGTCGAAGCGCGACCAGAACCCGGTGAGCGCGTCGCGGAAGGTCGGGATGCCGCTCTCGGCGCTCATGCCGGCGCCGGTCAGCACGCACAGCCAGCCATCGCGGCCGGCCGCGGCGCGCAGCAGCGCACGCACCGGCGCCAGCTCCGCGTCGGGCAACTCAATCGTCGAAGCGGCCACCGTCCTCGGCCTGCGCGACGACGATCGCCGCCGGCTCGAAACGCGGCCCGAACCTCGCCGCCAGTTCGCGCGCGCGGGCAACAAAAGCCTTCGCCCCCATCGCGTTGACAAACTGCAGGGCCCCGCCCTGGAACGGTGCGAAGCCCCAGCCAAAGATGCTGCCGATGTTGGCGTCGGCGGCCGAGCGCAGCACCCCCTCCTGCAGACAGCGCGCGGCCTCGTTGGCCTGCACGAACATCAGCCGGTCGATCAACTCGCGCTGCTCGGGCTGGTGCGCCGCCGTGGGGTACAGCGTGGTCAGTTGCGGCCAAAGCCGCTTGCCGCCCGGGTCGTGATTCAGGCCCCAGTCGTAGAACCCCTGACCGGCCTTCTTGCCGATGCGGCCGATCTCGCAGAGCTGGCGGATCACCCGCATGCCCGGGTGTTCGGCGTAGGGCTTGCCCTCGGCAGCCAGGTCCTTCCTCGTCTGCTCGGCGACGTGCAGGCCGAGCGACAGGCTCACCTCGTCCTGCAGCGCCAGCGGCGGCATCGGCATGCCGGCCTGCAGGCCGGCGACCTCGATGCTGCGCGGATGCACGCCCTCGGCCAGCATGGCGATGCCTTCCATCACGTAGGTGGCGAAGACGCGGCTCGTGTAGAAGCCGCGGCTGTCGTTGACGACGATCGGCGTCTTGCCGATCTGCTGCACGAAGTCGAAGCCGCGCGCCAGCGTCTCGTCGCTGGTGTCCTTGCCGACGATGATCTCGACCAGCGGCATCCTGTCCACCGGGCTGAAGAAGTGCAGGCCGATGAAGCGCTGCGGCCGTGCACTCGCCTGCGCCAGGCCGGTGATCGGCAGCGTGCTGGTGTTGGACGCGAAGACCGCGCCCTCGCCGATCACGGCCTCGGCCCGGCGCGTAACCTCGGCCTTCACCGCACGGTCCTCGAACACGGCCTCGATCACGAGGTCGCAACCGGCAAGCTGCGCGTAGTCGCTGGTCGGCGCGATGCGGGCCAGCAGCGCATCGCGCTGGTCGGCCGTACTGCGGCCCTTCTTGACCGCCTTGTCGAGCAGCCCCTGCGAATAGGCCTTGCCGCGCTCGGCGGCCTCGGGCGTGGTGTCGAGCAGCACGACCTCGACGCCGGCCTTGGCCGCGACATGCGCGATGCCCGCGCCCATCATCCCGGCGCCCAGGATACCGAGCTTGTTCACCTTCGCCGCCGGCACGCCGGCCGGGCGAGAGGCACCCTTCTTGATCGCATTGAGCTGGTACCACAGCGTGCCGATCATGTTGCGGCATTCCTGCGACATCGCGCAGGCCGCGAAGTAGCGGCTCTCGACCGCACAGGCGGCGTCGAAGGACAGCAGCCCGCCCTCGAAGATCGCGCTCATGATGTGTTGCACCGCCGGGTAGTTGCCCCAGCTCTTGGCCGATGCGATCGAAGGCGCGATCGAGAACAACTGGGCGACGCCCGGCGCGCGCGAATCGCCGCCGGGGAAACGGAACTTGGGCGTGTCCCAGGGCTGCTGCGCCTTCGGGTGGGCCACACACCAGGCGCGGGCCCTGGCCAGGAGATCTTCCCTGTCCTTGGCCAGTTCGGCCACCAGGCCCATGTCCAACGCCTTCTGCGGGTTCAGGTCGTTGCCTTCGGCGCAGATCTGCAGCGCCTGCTGGATGCCGACCAGGCGCGACAGCCGCGCCGTGCCGCCGCCGCCCGGCAACAGGCCGAGCTTGACCTCGGGCTGCCCGATCTTCAGCCGCGCATCGTCGATCGCGATCCGGACATGGCAGGCCAGCGCGATCTCCAGCCCGCCGCCCAGGGCGTGGCCGTTGATCGCGGCCACGACCGGCTTGCCCTGCAGTTCGAGCCGGCGCAGCACCGCCTTCATCGCCATCGAGGCCTCGAAGGCCTGCTCGGGTCGCGTCCACTTCGACATCCGGTCGAGGTCGCCGCCGGCGCAGAAGTCGGCCTTGGCCGAGGTCAGCACCAGGCCTTTGACGCCGGGATCGGCAAGCCGGTTCGCGGCATCGGCGATCCCCGCCATCAATTCATCGCCGACCACGTTCATCGGCCGGCCGAGCAAGTCCATCGCCGCGACGAGGATGCCGTCGTCGCCCAGCTTCATTCGAACGGCACTCATGGGCGCTGCTCCATCGGTTCTGTGGTGTTATCAAGTGGACGCCGCGGAACCGGCAGTGCCGGGCCGCTGGCGTCGCCCCCTCGAGGGGGAGCGGCGAAACCGCTGCGGGGGTGGGTCATCACACCCTCTCGATGATGGTGGCGATGCCCATGCCGCCGCCCACGCACAGCGTGGCGCAGCCGGTGGCCAGGTTGCGGCGCTCGAGCTCGTCGAGCAGGGTGCCCAGGATGATGCAGCCCGTGGCCCCCAGCGGGTGGCCCATCGCGATCGCGCCGCCGTTGACGTTGACGCGGTCGAGGTCCACGCCCAGGTCGCGCGCGGCCTTCATCGGCACCACTGCGAAGGCCTCGTTGATCTCCCACAGGTCGATGTCGGCCGCGCTCATCCTCGCCTTCGCCAGCGCCTTGCGACAGGCCGGCGTCGGGCCGGTGAGCATGATCGTCGGCTCCGAGCCGATCACCGCCGCGCTGCGGATGCGCGCCCGCGGCCTCAGGCCGGCCCTGGCTCCGCCTTCCTTTGACCCGACCAGCATCAGCGCCGCGCCATCGACGATGCCCGACGAGTTGCCGGCGTGGTGCATGTGCTCGATGCGCTCGACGGTCGTGTATTTGCGCAGCGCCGTGGCGTCGTAACCCATGCTGCCCATCATCGCGAAGCTCGGCTCCAGCTTCGCCATCGCCTCGGCACTGGCGTTCTCGCGGATCGTCTCGTCGCGGTCGAGCAGCAGCAGGCCGGCGATGTCGCGCACCGGCACGACGGACTTCGCGAACCGCCCTTCGGCCCGCGCCGCCGAGGCGCGCGCATGCGAACGCAGCGCGAAGGCATCGACATCGGCGCGGACCCAGCCTTCGAGCGTCGCGATGAGGTCGGCACCGACGCCTTGCGGCACGAAACCGAGCTTCTGGTTGACGCGCGGGTCCATGAACCAGGCGCCGCCGTCGCTGCCCATGGTCCAGCGGCTCATGCTCTCGACGCCGCCGCTGACCACCAGGTCCTCGAAGCCGCTGGCCACCTTGGCCGCGGCCAGGTTGACCGACTCCAGCCCACTGGCGCAGAAGCGGCTCTGCGTCACGCCAGGCACGGCCTGCGCCCACTCGGCATCGAGCACCGCAGTGCGCGCGATGTCGGCGCCCTGCTCGCCCACCGGCGTCACGCAGCCCAGCACCACGTCGTCGACCAGCGCGGTGTCCAGCCGAGTGCGCTGCTGCAGCGCCTGCAGCAGCGTGCGCAGCAGCCAGACCGGGCTGGCCTGGTGCAGGCTGCCGTCCTTCTTGCCCTTGCCGCGCGGCGTGCGGACATGGTCGTATATGAATGCGTCGGACATGGGGTATCTCCTGCCGGAGGGGTCATAGAGGGGTCGGACCGGCGGCGGCCTACTTCGCGTCGAGCTGCTTGCGCACGGTGGCGTTGATCACGCGCAGCTCGGCCAATGTAGCGTCGATGTGGGCGCGCTTGGTTTCCAGCTCGCGGATCGCGGCGTCGGTGCGCGCGAGCACGAACCTCATCTGCTGCACGCGGCCTTCACCGTGGGCCCCGTAGAGGTCCAGATAGTGCTTGATCTCGGCCAGCGGCGCGCCGATGGCCTTGCTGCGCAGGATCAGCGCCAGCCGCGCCCGGTCGCGCCGGGTGTAGACGCGGGCGCCGTTGATGCGCCGCGGCGCGAGCAGGCCCTTGTCCTCGTAGAAGCGGATCGTGCGCAGCGTGATGCCGAACTCGCGGCACAGCTCGGTGATGCCGAACAGCTCGCCGCTGTCGTCCTCGCGGTGCGAGGCGACGACCTCCGAGGCCGTGGGTACAGCTCGCTTGCGCGCCGCCGGGGTCGCGAGCATGGGCCTCAGACCACCCGCTGCAGCTTCATCGCCACGCTCATGTCGCCGGAGACCTTGAACTTGCCCATCATGAAGCCGGTGGCGGGCTCGAGCTCGCCGGTCAGCAGCGCGGTCAGGTTCTCGAGCGTGATCGCCACCGTGCAGTCGGTCTCGCGGTCGTCGTTGCTGACCGTGTTGGGCACAGCCTTGCCGTCGACGATGACCACGCCGTCGCTGCCGCAGTCGAACTTGAGGGTGGCGTTGAGGCCGCTTGCATCGCCCACCTTGGCGCGCAGGGCTTCGGTGCAGGCTGGCATGTCCATGCGAAGGGCTCCGTCAATTGGGGATGCCGGCGATGCTATCCGGCTCGCACTCCGCGGACATCCGCGTAATCACTTATCAGGCACCGGATTGACGTTAACGTCACCCTGACGCCTAATCAGGCATCCGATGGCCCCGCTACGCCCATGGCCCTGCCGAACACCTATCACAGCATCTTCCACCCCGACCTCTTCGCCGGCCAGGTGACCTGGGTCACCGGCGGCGGCAGCGGCATCGGGCGCTGCGTCGCGCACGAGCTTGCCTCGCTCGGAGCCACGGTGGTGATCAGCGGCCGGACGAAAGACAAGCTGGACCGCGTGGCCGCCGAGATCGCCGATGACGGTGGCCGCTGCGACGTCATCGCGTTCGACATCCGCGACGAGGAGGCGGTCAAGGCCGGCGTCGGCGAGATCCTGAAGCGCCACGGGCCCGTGGCCGGCCTGGTCAACAACGCCGGCGGCCAGTTCCCGGCGCCGCTGATGGCGATCAGCAAGAAGGGTTTCGATGCCGTCGTCGCCAACAACCTGACTGGCGGCTTCCTGATGATGCGCGAGCTGTTCGTCCAGTGCATGCAGGAAAGCGGCGGCGCGATCGTCAACATGACCGCCGACTTCCGCAACGGCATGCCCGGCATGGGCCACAGCGGCGCGGCCCGCGCCGGCATGAGCAACCTCACCGCCACCGCGGCCTTCGAATGGGCGCACGCCGGCGTGCGCGTCAACGCGGTGGCCCCGGGCTGGATCGCCTCCAGCGGCATGGACACCTACGGCGGCGCGATGAAGTCGCTTATCCCGCGGCTGAAGGCCCACGTGCCGCTGCGCCGCATGGGCGTCGAGGCCGAGGTCAGCGCAGCCATCGTCTTCCTGCTCTCGCCGGGGGCGAGCTTCATCACCGGCGTGACGCTGCCCATCGACGGCGCAGCCTCGCTGGGCAGCGAGATCTTCCCGCTCGGGCCAGGATCGAAGTCGGTGCCCTTCGACGGCTTCCATCGCGCCGTCGTGCCCGAGGTGCTCCAGAGCGCGGCGAAGGACGCCTGACGTGCCGGCACTGGACTCGCGGATCGACCCGCGCTCGGCGCGCTTCGCGGCCAACCGGCAGCGCATGCATGAGCGCCTGGCCGAGGTGCTGGCACTGCAGGGCAAGGTGGTTGCGGAGTCGGAGTCCAAGCGCGCGAAGTTCGAACAGCGCGGGCAGTTGCTGCCGCGCGAACGCGTGGCGCGGCTGATCGACCGTGGCAGCGACTTCCTCGAGCTCAGCCCGTTGGCCGGCCTGGGCATGCACGACGACGACGGCAAGAAGAGCGTGCAGGGCGGCGGCAGCATCGTCGGCATCGGCATCGTCGCCGGCAAGCGGGTGCTGGTCTCGGCCAGCGACAGCGCGGTCAAGGGCGGCACGGTGGCGCCGATGGGGCTGAAGAAGGCACTGCGGGCGCAGGAACTGGCGGCCGAGAACAAGCTGCCGCTGGTGGCGCTTGTCGAGAGCGGTGGCGCGAACCTGATGTACCAGGCCGAGATCTTCGTCGACGGCGGGCGCACCTTCGCCAACCAGGCGCGGCTGTCGGCCGCCGGCATCCCGCAGATCGCGGTCGTGCACGGCTCCTCCACGGCCGGCGGCGCCTACCTGCCGGGCCTGAGCGACTACGTGGTGCTGGTGAAGGGCCGCAGCAGCATCTACCTGGCCGGCCCGCCGCTGGTGAAGGCGGCGATCGGCGAAGACGCGACCGACGAGGAACTCGGCGGCGCGCAGATGCACGCCGAGGTCACCGGCCTGGGAGAGTACCTGGCCGACGACGACGCCCACGCGATCGCGATGGCGCGCGAGCTGATCGACAAGCTGCCCTGGGACCCGGTGCCCTCCGGCGCGACCGCCGCCGAGCCGCTGTTCCAGCCCGAAGAGCTGCTCGGCGTGGTGCCGGCCGACGAACGCGAGCCCTACGACATGCGCGAGGTCGTCGCGCGCATCGTCGATGGCTCGGACTTCCTCGAGTTCAAGGCGCCCTACGCCACCGACACGGTCTGCGGCCACGCGCGCATCCACGGCCAGGCGGTGGGCCTGGTCGGCAACAACGGCCCGATCCAGCCGCAGGGCTCGACCAAGGCGGCGCAGTTCATCCAGCTCTGCGACCAGGGCGGCGTGCCGCTGGTCTTCCTTCAGAACACGACCGGCTACATGGTCGGCAAGGCCGCCGAACAGGCCGGCGCGATCAAGCACGGCAGCAAGATGATCCAGGCCGTGGCCAACGCGCGGGTTCCCAAGTTCACCGTCGTGCTCGGCGGCAGCTACGGCGCCGGCAACTACGGCATGTGTGGGCGCGGCTTCGACCCTCGCTTCATCTTTGCCTGGCCCAGCGCGCGCACCGCGGTGATGGGCGGCGCGCAGGCGGCCAAGGTGATGGACATCGTCAACCGCACCAAGCTCCAGCGGATGGGCCTGCCGGCCAACGACGACGCCCTGGGCGCGATGAGCGACGCGCTGCGCCAGCGGCTCGACGCCGAAAGCGCCGCGCTGTTCGGCACCGCGCGGCTGTGGGACGACGGCATCATCGACCCGCGCCACACTCGTCGCATCCTGGGCCTCGTCCTGGCCATCGCGCGCGAAGCCGGCGAGCGGACCCTGCGCCCCAACACCTTCGGCGTCGCGCGGCTCTGAGCCGCGGCCGCCGGATCGACTCCACTTCGAGAGACCCACATGAAATTCACGACCGAACACCGCCAGCTCGAGGACACGGTGGTCAAGTTCTGCGACAAGGAGCTCAACCCCTTCGTCGCCGAGTGGGAGGCGCGGGGCCAGTTCCCGGCCCACGAAGTGTTCAAGAAGCTCGGCGGCCTGGGCCTGCTCGGTCTGAAGTATCCCGAGGAATTCGGCGGCGCGGGCCTGGACTTCAGTTACAGCATGGTGATGGCGGAGGCGCTCGGGCAGTGCAACTGCGGTGGCGTGCCGATGGCCATCGGCGTGCACACCGACATGGCCACGCCGGCGCTGGCGCGATTCGGCAGCGACGAGCTCAAGCGCGAATACCTCGCGCCTGCGATCGCCGGCGACGTGGTGGTGTGCCTCGGTGTCAGCGAGCCCGCAGGCGGCAGCGACGTCGCGGCGATCAAGACCCACGCCCGCAGCGAAGGCGGCGACTACGTGATCAACGGCAGCAAGATGTGGATCACCAACGGCATGCAGGCCGACTGGTGCTGCCTGCTGGCCAACACCAGCGACGGCGCGCCGCACAAGAACAAGAGCCTGATCGTGGTGCCGATGGATGCGGCCGGCATCACGCGGCAGAAGATCCACAAGATCGGCATGCACAGCTCCGACACGGCGCAGATCTTCTTCGACAACGTGCGCGTGCCGCGGCGCAACCTGATCGGCCAGGAAGGGCTGGGCTTCACCTTCCAGATGCTGCAGTTCCAGGAAGAGCGGCTGTGGGGCGCGGCCGGCTCGCTGCGCAGCCTGGACCGGCTGATCGATCAGACCATCGAGTACACACGCCAGCGCCAGGCCTTCGGCAAGAGCATCCTCGACAACCAGGTCGTGCACTACCGGCTGGCCGAGTTGCGCACCGAGGTGGAAGCCCTGCGCGCACTGACCTACCGTGCGGTCGAGATGTACGTCTCCGGCAAGGACGTGACGCGGCTGGCGAGCATGGCCAAGCTGAAGTGCGGCCGCCTGAGCCGCGAGGTCGCCGACGCCTGCCTGCAGTACTGGGGCGGCATGGGTTTCACGGCCGACAACCCGATCTCGCAGGCCTACCGCGACAGCCGCCTGATCAGCATCGGCGGCGGCGCCGACGAGGTGATGCTGGGCATCATCTGCAAGCTCGAAGGCACGCTGCCGGGAAAATGACGCCCACCCCCGAAGCGGCTTGGCAGCTCCCTCCCAAGGGGGCAACGCCGGTGGCCCGGCGAAGCCGGTTCCACGGCGTTCGCTTGACGGCGCGCCGCTGACCCTCTCTGGAGAATCTGCATGGATACCTTGCTGGCCCGGCAGGATGGACCCGTCCTTCACCTCACGCTGAACCGGCCCGAGGTGCGCAACGCGATGTCGCTGGCGATGGTGCTCGAGTTGCGCCAGGCCCTGGCCGCCGCCGAGGGCGACGGCCGCACGCGCGTGCTCGTGCTGCGCGGCGCCAGCGGCCATTTCTGCGCCGGCGCCGACCTGCGCGACATGGCCGCAGCGCGCGCGAAGCTGGCCGAGGACGCGAAGGCGCTGGTCGAGATCAACGCCGCCTTCGGCGAGCTCTGTGTCGCCTTCGCGAGCACGGGCCTGGCGACGGTGGCGGTGCTGGAAGGCAGCGTGATGGGCGGCGGCTTCGGCCTGGCTTGCGTCGCCGACGTGGCGCTGGCCGGCACCAGTGCGCAGTTCCGCCTGCCCGAGACCTCGCTGGGCGTGGTGCCGGCGCAGATCGCGGCCTTCCTGGTCGAGCGGCTGGGCTACTCCGAAGCCAAGCGGCTGGCCGTCACTGGCGGCAGCCTGAATGCGCAGGCGGCGCTCGACCTGCGCCTCGTCCACGCCGTGCATGCCGCCGGCGCCCTCGACAGCGCCGTGCACGCCGTGGCCGCGGAGATCCTGCAATGCGCGCCGGGCGCCATCGCCTCGACCAAGGCCCTGATGGCCAAGGCGCGCCTGCACAGCCCGGCCTCGCTGGTGCAGGAGGCGGCCGAGGTCTTCTCGCGCGCCGCACTCGGCCCCGAGGGCCTCGAAGGCACGACGGCATTCCTGCAGAAGCGCAAGGCGGCCTGGGTACCGCAGTGACGTTCGAGGCAATCCCGGTCGCCCCTCGCGGCGACAACGGCCGCCCGGCGGTCGTTGCGGCGAAACCAGCATCCGTGCCGCACGCAGCGCAGACCGGCGATCTCGACGCGATGGGGGCACTGGATGTTTAGCAAGATCCTGGTCGCCAATCGCGGCGAGATCGCCTGCCGGGTCGTGCGCACGGCGCGCCGGCTCGGCTACCGCACGGTCGCCGTTTTCAGCGATGCCGACGCCGATGCGCCGCATGTGCGGCAGGCCGACGAGGCGCTGCGCATCGGCCCTGCGCCGGCGACCGACTCGTACCTGGACATCGCGGCGCTGATCGGCGCCGCCCGGGCCAGCGGCGCCGGTGCGATCCACCCCGGCTACGGCTTCCTGTCCGAACGCGCCGAGTTCGCGCAGGCCTGTGCCGACGCCGGCCTGGTCTTCATCGGCCCGCCGCCAGCGGCGATCCGCGCGATGGGCGACAAGGCCCAGGCCAAGCGGCGGATGATCGAGGCCGGCGTGCCTTGCGCAGGCGGCTCTCTGGGCGAGGACCAGAGCGACGAGTGCCTGATCGCCGAGGCCGTGCGGCTCGGGCTGCCGCTGCTGGTGAAGGCGGTGGCCGGCGGCGGCGGCCGCGGCATGCGGCGCGTGAGTTCGATGGACGAGTTGCCGGCGGCGATCGCCGGTGCGCGGCGCGAGGCGCTCGGTGCCTTCGGCGACGGCGCGCTGATGCTGGAGAGACTCATCGAGCCCGGCCGCCACATCGAGGTCCAGGTCTTCGCCGACGCGCACGGCCACGCGCTGCACCTGGGCGAGCGCGACTGCACGACGCAGCGGCGGCGGCAGAAGGTGATCGAGGAGGCGCCTTCACCGGCGGTCGGCCCGGCGATGCGCGCGGCGATGGGCCGCGACGCGGTGGCGGCGGCGCTGGCCGTCGGCTACCGCGGCGCGGGCACGGTGGAGTTCATCGTCGATACCGAAGGGCGCCACTTCTTCCTCGAGATGAACACGCGGCTGCAGGTCGAGCACCCGGTCACCGAATGCATCACCGGTTTCGACCTCGTCGAGTGGCAGCTGCGCATCGCGGCCGGCGAGCCGCTGGCGGCGATCTGCCCCGGCGGGCAGGACGCCGTCCGCGTCAGCGGCCACGCGATCGAGGCCCGGCTGTACGCCGAGGATCCGTACGACGGCTTCAGGCCGCAGACCGGCCGCGTGCTCGGCTGGCGCCCCGAACGCGCGCTGCAGGCCGGCAACGGCGTGCGTATCGACCACGGCCTGGCCGAAGGCGACGAGGTCACGCCCTACTACGACGCGATGGTCGCCAAGTTCATCGCCCACGGCCGCGACCGCGCCGACGCCGTACGGCGCCTGACGCGGGCGCTGGAGGCCGTGCCGCTGATCGGCCCGCTCAACAACGGCCGCTTCCTGCGCGACCTGCTCCGGCACCCTGCCTTCGCCGCCGCGGCGATGCACACGACGACGCTGGACGAATGGGCCGCGCAGGCCGAGCCGCTGCTGCGGCGCCCGGTGCCGCCCGACCAGGCCTGGCGCCTGGCGGCGGCGCTGCTCGGGCGGGCCGGCAACGACCCGTTCAGGCCGGCGAGCCTGGCCGCGTTCGACCTCACGCTGGCCTGCAACGGCGAGCGGCGAACGCTGCGCTGCCCGCCGCCGGGTGTGGTGATCCTCGGCCGCGAAGGCGACACGCTGCGCCACGCCGTCGACGGCGTGCACGGCAGCGCGATCGCCCGCCTCGAGTCCGGCGCCGGCGGCGAGCGGGTGCATCTGGCGCTGGACGGCGCGGTGTTCGTCTTCACCGAACCCTCGGCGTGGCCCGCGCGCGACAGCACCGCCGACCCGGGCCGCGCCCGTGCGCCGGTGGCCGGCGTCGTGGCCCAGGTGGCGGTGGCGCCCGGCGACGCGGTGGCCGCCGGCCAGCCGCTGGTCTGCGTCGAGGCGATGAAGATGGAGATGTGGCTGCACGCCGCCGCCGCCGGCACCGTGCGCGCGGTGCACGTCGCGGTCAAGGACCCGGTCGCCGCAGGCGCGGTGCTGGTCGAACTGGAGATTGCCGAATGACGAACCCCGCGATCCTCACCTGCGCGCTGACCGGCGTGCTCACCAACCCGAAACAGCACCCGGTGCCGGTGACGCCGGCGCAGATGGCGGCCGAGGCTCGCGATGCCTTCGACGCCGGCGCCAGCATCATGCACGTGCACCTGCGCAGCCAGGACGAAGGCTCGGGCCACATGCCGAGCTGGGACCCCGACGTGGCCGCGGCCGTGGTCGACGCGATCCGCGACGCCTGCCCCGGCGTGATCATCAACCTCACCACCGGCGTCGTCGGCAAGGACATCTCGGGCCCGCTGGCCTGCCTGCGCCGCGTGCGGCCCGAGGCCGCGGCCTGCAACGCCGGCAGCCTGAACTACCTGAAGATCAAGGACAATGGCGAATGGGCCTGGCCGCCGATGGTCTTCGACAACCCGGTGGCCAAGGTGCAGCAGTTCCTGGACGTGATGAACGAGCTCGGCATCCACCCCGAGTTCGAGTGCTTCGACGTCGGCATCGTGCGCAGCGTGGGCATGTACCTGAAAGCGGGGATGTTCAGCGGCGTTCCCGAGCTGAACTTCGTGATGGGCGTGGCCAGCGGCATGCCCTGCGACGCCGACCTGCTGGCCCTGCTGCCGCGCTACGCGCCGCCGGGCGCGGTATGGCAGACGACGCTGATCGGCCGCGCCGAGATCTGGCCCGTGCACCAGAAGACGGCCGAGCTCGGTGGCATGCTGCGCACGGGGCTCGAGGACACCTTCTACCTGCCCGATGGCACGCGCGCCGGCGGCAACGGCGTGCTGATCGAGGCGCTGGCCGTGTGTGCGCGGCGCGCCGGGCGCGAGATCGCGACCCCGGCCCAGGCCCGCGAGCGCCTGGGCCTGCTGTCGGCCGCCCCCGCATGACCACCGGTGCCCGCCGCAGCGCCGCGGAGCAGGCGCATCTGGACGCCGCGCTGGTCGAGTTGTTCGAGCGCCGCATCCGGTTCAACGAGATCCTGGGCCTGAAGATCGAATCGGTGCAGTCCGGGAACGTGCGTGCGCGGCTGGACATGCGACCGGACCTGATCGGCCACTACACCTTTGGCCGCCTGCATGGCGGCGTGATCTCGGCCGTGCTCGACGCCATCGGCGGGCTGGCGCTGATGGCCGGCATCGCCGAGAAGCATCCCCAGGACAACATGTTGCAGGTGATGCATCGCTTCGCGCGCCTGGGCACGGTCGACCTGCGGGTGGACTTCCTGCGCCAGGGCTTGGGCGCGCACTTCGTCGCCGGGGCCGAGGTCACGCGGCTGGGCGGACGCATCGGCAGCACGCAGATGCGGCTGGTGAACGACGCCGGCGTGCTGATCGCCACCGCGGCCGCGACCTACGTCGTGGCGTAGCGCGACGAAGCAAGCGTTCGCGGCCGCAGCCCGGCGAGCGCCGGGCTCAGCGCCCCGCCAACGCGAGCAATGCTCGCCGCGTGCCACCGCCACCCACTGGAACGCCGTGCACTTCGAGCGCCGCCTCGACGCCGGCGATGGCGCCCAGGATCATCGCCGGGTTGCAGTCGCCCAGGTGCCCGATGCGGAAGGCGCGCCCGGTCTGCGGCCCCAGGCCGCCGGCCATCGCGACCTGGAAGCGCTCGCGCGCCGTCGCGCGCAGCGCATCGACGTCCAGCCCCGGCGGCACGGTGATCGTCGTCACCGACACCGACCGGTGGGCCGGGTCCGGCGCCAGGAAGTCCAGCGCGCCGCCCTCGCGCCAGCCTTCGACCGCCGCATGGACGGCGCCGGCGAGCCGGGTGTGGCGCGCGATCACCGCGTCCAGCCCTTCGGTCTCGATCAGCCCCAGCGCCGCCTCGAGCCCGAACATCAGGTTCTGCGGCGGCGTGCCGCAGAACTTGCGGTACGACAGCCCGTCGCGGCGGCGCACCCAGTCCCAGTACAAGCGCGGCGCCGGGTTCCGCTCGGCGGCCGCGAAGGCCTTGTCGTTGACCGCCGTGAAGGCCAGGCCCGGCGGACACATCAGCCCCTTCTGCGACGCACCCAGCGCCACGTCGACACCGAGCGCATCCATCGCGAAGGGCGCGGCCGCCAGCGATGCCACCACGTCGGCGACCAGCAACGCCGGGTGGCCCGCGGCGTCGATGGCGCGGCGGATCGCGGCCAGGTCGCTGGTGACGCCGCTGGCAGTGTCGGTGTGGACCGCGAACACGGCCTTGATCTCGCGGGCGCGATCCTCGCGCAGCGCCTCCTCGACCGCCTGTGGGGCGATCGGCCAGCCCTCGCGCCACGGCGTGCGCAGCGCGCGCCGTCCCAGCGCCTCGGTCTGCTGGGCCCAGGTCTCGGAGAAGTGGCCGCTGCCGGGCACGAGCACGGCCTGGCCGGGCGCGGCGAGGTTGCAGGCCGCCGCCTCCCACGCGCCATGCCCGTTGCTGGCGAAGAAAAAGACCTCGGCCCGCGTCTTCAGCAGGCGCTTCAGGCCCTGCTCGCAGGCAGCGATGTTGGCGTCGACGCGCGGGTCGCCGAGGTCCATCGGCTGCACGCTCATCGCCTGGAGCACGGCGTCGGGCAAAGGCGTGGGCCCCGGCGAATGCAGGAAGCGGCGACCGGGGATGCGAGGCGCTGAGGTCATGGGCTGTGGGGCGATGCAGGGGTCGCGCATCGTAAGGCGGCGGCAGCGGGCCCGGCCGGGGCCAGTCGGTCGATACTCACCCCTTTGCGATGCCGGCGCACCCGGACCCCCGATGCCCCATTCCTCCCCTCTCGAGCTGCGCGACGGCGTGGCCGTGCTCACCGGCGCGGCCAGCGGCATCGGCGCCGCCCTGGCGCCCCTGCTCGCCCGGCGCGGCGCGCATCTGGCACTGGCGGACGTCGATGGCCCCGGGCTGGAGGCCACCGCGGCGCAGTGCCGGGCCCACGGCGTGACCGTCAGCACCCACGTGCTGGACCTCGCCGAGCCCGCGGCCGCGCAGGCCCTTCATGCGGCCGTGCTCACCAGGCACGGCCGCGCCAGCGTGCTCGTCAACAACGCCGGCGTGGCGCTGGGCGGCAACTTCACGCAGGTGGCCGCGGACGACTTCGACTGGCTGATGCGCATCAACTTCGGCGCCATTGTCGCCCTCACGCGCGCCTTCCTGCCGTTGCTCGCCCGCGAACGGGCGGCGCAGGTCGTCAACCTGTCGAGCATCTTCGGCATCGTCGCGCCGCCGGGGCAGACGGCCTACTGCGCGAGCAAGTTCGCGGTCCGCGGATTCAGCGAGTCGCTGCGCCACGAACTGGCAATGGCCGGCTCGCCGGTGGGCGTGACCCTCGTCCATCCCGGTGGCGTGCGCACGCGCATCGGCGAGAACGCGCGCGTGCCGGCGGGCGTCGACGCCGCCGAAGTCGCGCGGCGCAAGGCGGCGGCACAGCGGCTGCTGACCCTGCCGGCCGAGACGGCGGCGGCGCGCATCCTGCGCGGCATCGAGCATCGCGAGCCGCGCGTGCTGGTGGGCCGGGACGCCGTGGCGGCGGCCTGGTTGCAGCGCCTGTTTCCCGTCGGCTACTGGAGGCACCTGGGCCGCAGCATCGCGCGCCGCACGGCGCCGGCAAAGGCATGAAGCCCAGCTGGCAGGCCCGCGTGGCCGCGTTCATCGTCCGCCGGCGCGTCAAGCCTGCCCTCGGCGACCTCTCGGACATTGCCCGCGTGCGCCGGGTGTTCGCGCAGCCGCTGCCGACGCCGCGCGGCGCACGCTACACCCCGGCGGTGATTGGCGGCGTGGCCGGCGAATGGGTCGAGGCCGATGGCGGCGCAGTGGCCGGCACCACGCTGCTGTACCTGCACGGCGGCGGCTTCGTCGGCTGCTCGCCGCGCTCGCACCGCTCGCTGACGGCGGCGCTGGCGCTGCAGGGCCTGCGCGTGTTCGTGCCCGACTACCGGCTGGCCCCCGAGCACCCGTTCCCGGCCGCGGTGCACGACGTGCAGGCCGCCTGGCACGCACTGCGCGCCGATTGCACCGGGCGCCTCGTGCTCGCCGGCGACAGCGCCGGCGGCAACCTCGCACTGGGCCTGATGCTGGCCCTGCGCGATGCCGGCCAGGCGCTGCCCGAGGCCGCGGTGCTGTTCTCGCCATCGACCGACCTGACCGGCGGCAGCCCTTCGCTGACGACCAACAGCGAGCGTGACCCGATGTTCCGCGGCGAGGACCTCGACCACCTGGCCGTCGCCTACATGGGCGGCGGCGACCGCGCGCAACCGCTGGCCTCGCCGCTGCTGGGCGAACTGCACGGCCTGCCGCCGCTGCTGATCCAGGTCGGCGAGAGCGAGGTCCTGCGCGACGACAGCCTGCGCCTGGCGCAGAAGGCGCGCGCGGCCGGCGTGGTGGTGGACCTGGAGGTCTTTCCGGTCGTACCGCATGTCTGGCAACTGCTGCCGCAGCTGCCCGAGGCGCGGCGCGCGGTGCGCGCCGCAGCGGGCTTCCTGCGTCAGGCCGCGCGCGAGCGCACGGTCGAGCAGTTCGACATGATCATCGTCGGCGCCGGCCTGTCGGGCATCGGCGCCGCGGTCCACCTGCAGCGGCGCTGCCCGGGCAAGCGGTTCACGCTGCTCGAGGCGCGCGACGCCATCGGCGGCACCTGGGACCTGTTCCGCTATCCCGGCGTGCGCTCGGACTCGGACATGTACACGCTGGGCTACATCTTCAAGCCCTGGATGGACGCGAGGGCGATCGCCGACGGGCCCGCGATCCGCAATTACATCGCCGAGACCGCCGCCGAGAACGGCATCGACCGCCACATCCGCCTGCAGCACCGCGTGGTCAGCGCGGACTGGTCGGCCCGCGAAGCCTTCTGGACGGTCGTCGTCGAGCGCGGGCCTGGCCGCGAGCGCAGCGTGCTGCGTACCGGCTTCCTGCTCTTCTGCAGCGGCTACTACAGCTACGCGCAGGGGCACCGGCCGCCATTTCCGGGCGAGGAGCGCTATGCCGGCGTCCTGGTCCACCCGCAGTCCTGGCCCGCATCGCTCGACCTTGCCGGCAAGCGCGTGGTGGTGATCGGCAGCGGCGCCACCGCGGTCACGCTGGTGCCCGAGATCGCCAGGACCGCGGCGCACGTGACGATGCTGCAGCGCTCGCCGACCTACGTTGTCTCGCGGCCCGCGCACGACGCCATCGCCGAAAGACTGAGGCGCTGGCTGCCACCGCTGCTGGCGTACCGCCTGGTGCGGCTGAAGAACGTGCTGCTCGGCATGTACTTCTACCGCCTGGCGCGCAAGTACCCGGACCGGGCCAAGGCCCGCCTGGTCGGCCTCGTGCAGCAGCAGCTCGGTGCCGATTTCGACGTCGCGCGCCACTTCACCCCACGCTACAACCCGTGGGACCAGCGTGTGTGCCTGGTGCCCGATGGCGACCTGTTCCAGGCGCTGCGCGCGGGCCGCGCGTCGGTCGTCACCGACCTGATCGACACCTTCACCGAGCGCGGGCTGCGGCTGCGATCGGGCGAGGAACTGGCGGCCGACGTCGTCGTCACGGCCACCGGGCTGCAGCTCAACGTGCTGGGCGACGTGAAGCTCAGCCTCGACGGCCGTCCCTGCGACCTGTCGCAGGCCCTGGTCTACAAGGGCATGATGTACGGCGGCATCCCGAACCTGGCCAACACCTTCGGCTACACCAACGCCAGCTGGACCTTGAAAGCCGACCTCACCGCGGGCTACGTCTGCCGGCTGCTCAACCACATGGACCGTCGCGGCATCACGGTGGCCACGCCGGCGCCCGACGCCAGCCTGCACCCCGAGCCCTTCATCGACTTCACGTCCGGCTACGTGCAGCGCGCGGCCGCGATGCTGCCCAAGCAGGGCGACCGCAAGCCCTGGCGCCTGTACCAGAACTACCTTCTCGACCTGCTGATGCTGCGCCTGGGCCGGGTCGACGACGGCGTGATGGCCTTCGCGCGCGCAGGCGGCGCCGGCGCCCCCATCCAGCCGGAGCCCGCCCGATGATCGACCTCTACACCGCGTCCACGCCCAACGGCTGGAAAGCCTCGGTCGCGCTCGAGGAGCTCGGCCTGCCGTACACAGTGCATGACATCGACCTGGCCCGGGGCGAGCAGAAGGCCGCGGCCTACCTGCGGCTCAACCCGAACGGCCGCATCCCGACCATCGTCGATCGCGCCGCGGGCGACTTCGCGGTCTTCGAGTCGGGCGCGATCCTGATGTACCTCGCCGAGAAGACCGGGCGCCTGATGCCCGCCGATCCCCGGGGGCGCTCGCGCGTCGTGCAATGGCTGATGTTCCAGATGGGCGGCGTGGGACCGATGATGGGCCAGGCCAACGTGTTCTTCCGCTACTTCCAGGAGAAGATCGAGCCCGCGATCGCCCGCTACCAGAACGAGTCGCGCCGCCTGTTCGAGGTGCTCGACTGCCGGCTGGGCGAGAGCGAATGGCTGGCCGACGACTACTCGATCGCCGACATCGCCAACTGGTGCTGGGTGCGAACCCACAAGTGGTCCGGCGTGAGCATCGATGGCCTGCCGGCCCTGCAGCGCTGGCTGGCGGCGATGAAGGCGCGTCCGGCCTGCCGGCGCGGCATCGAAGTGCCGGCCAAGGTCGGAAGCGCGCTCAAGGACGAGCAGGCCACGCAGGCCTTCGTCGAACGCGCGCGGCAGACCGTGCAGCGTTGATCCCGATACGAGCGAAGGAGGCCTGCGATGATCACCCTGTACGATTGTCCCACCGCGCCGAGCCCGCGCCGCGCGCGCATCCTGCTGGCCGAGAAGGGCGTGCCGCACGAGACGGTGACGATCGACCTGCGGAACAACGAGCAGCTCGGCGAGGCCTACCGCGCGATCAATCCGCAATGCACGGTGCCGGCGCTGCGGCTGGACGACGGGCAGGTGCTGACCGACAACGCCGGCATCGCCGCCTACGTCGAGGCGCGCTATCCCGAGCCGCCGCTGCTGGGCACGACGCCGCTGGAGAAGGCCGAGATCGCGAGCTGGAACTGGCGCGTCGAATTCGAAGGTCTGCTGGCCGTGGCCGAGGCGTTGCGCAACAGCGCGCCGGCGCTGAAGGAGCGTGCGCTCACCGGGCCCGTGAACTATCCGCAGATCCCCGAGCTGGCCGAGCGTGGCCTGGCGCGGGCAAGGCAGTTCTTCGCCACGCTGAACGCCCACCTGGCCGACCGCAAGGCGATCGCCACCGGCCGCTTCAGCATCGCCGACATCACGGCCGTGGTGGTGGTGGATTTCGCGCGCGCCGTCCGCCTCAAGCCGGTCGACGAACACCCTCACCTGCTGCGTTGGCGCACGGCGATGGCCGCGCGACCGGCGATGGCGCTGTAGCCGGGCTGCGCGCGAAGCCGCGAGCGCCGGGTCGTCGCGAGCGGTTCGTCACGGCGCCACTCAGTGCCAATCGGGCGCGCGCTTGTCGATGAAGGCCTGGACGCCTTCGAGCGCCGACTCGTCCATCATGTTGCAGGCCATGGTCTGGCCGGCGTCGTCGTAGGCGGCCTGGATGCCGGTCTCGAGCTGGCGGTAGAAGAGCGCCTTGCCCATCGCGATCGCCGCCTTCGGCTTGGCGGCGATGCGAGCGACCAGCGCCTCGACCGCGGCATCGAGCTCGGCCAGCGGCACGACGCGGTTGACCAGCCCCTTCTCGCGCGCCTCGTCGGCGCTGATGAACTCGCCGGTGACGAGCATCTCGAAGGCGAACTTGCGCGACAGGTTGCGGCTCAGCGCGACGCCGGGCGTGCTGCAGAAGAGGCCCACGTTGATGCCGCTGACGGCGAACTTCGATTCGCGCGCCGCCACCGCCAGGTCGCACATCGCCACCAGCTGGCAGCCAGCGGCGGTGGCGATGCCGTGCACGCGCGCGACCACCGGCTGCGGCAGCTGCTGGATCGTCAGCATCATGCGCGCGCATTGCGCGAACAGGTGCCGGTAGTACGCCATCGACGGCTCGGCGCGCATCTCCTTCAGGTCGTGCCCGGCGCAGAAGGCCCGGCCCGCCGCCGCAATGACGACGACGCGCGCGGTGTCGTCGGCGGCCACGCGTTCGAGCGCGCCCTGCAGCGCGTCGAGCATGTCCTCGGACAGGGCGTTGAATGCGGCCGGCCGGTTCAGCGTCAGCGTCACCACGCCGCGCGGGTCCTTATCTTCGAGGACCAGGGATTCTTGCGTCATCGTCGTTCTCCTGTGCGATCGCATTCGGATCGCTATTCGATCGCGCTCGCGCCCTTGGCCCGGTCGCGCAGCTGGAACTTCTGGATCTTGCCGGTGCTCGTCTTCGGGATCGGCTCGAAGCGGATCTCCCTGGGCACCTTGTAGCCGGCCAGCAGACCCTTGCAGTGGGCGATCAGTTCAGCCGCGGTGACGTTCGCGTCGGCCTTGGTCTCGACGTAGGCCACCGGCGTCTCGCCCCACTTGGGGTCGGGCCGCGCGACCACCGCACAGGCCAGCACCGCGGGGTGGCGGTACAGCGCGTCCTCGACTTCCAGGCTGCTGATGTTCTCGCCGCCGCTGATGATGATGTCCTTGCTGCGGTCCTTGATCTTGACGTAGCGGTCGCTCTCCAGCACCGCGAGGTCGCCGGTGTGGAACCAGCCGCTCTCGAAGGCCTTGGCGGTGGCGGTCGGGTTCTTCAGGTAGCCCTTCATCACGATGTTGCCGCGGAACATGATCTCGCCAATCGTTTGGCCGTCGGCCGGCACCTCGGCCATGGTCTCGGGGTCGAGCACAGTCATGCCTTCCTGCAGCATGTAGCGCACGCCCTGGCGGCCGTTCAGCCGCGCCTGCTCCGACAGGCTCTGGGCGGCCCAGGTGTCGCGCTTGACGGCCACCGCCGCCGGCCCGTAGACCTCGGTCAGACCATAGACGTGGGTGAGGTCGAAGCCGATCTTCGCCATGCCCTCGATCATCGCCGCCGGCGGCGCCGCGCCGGCGACCATGCCGCGCACCTTCTGCGTGATGCCCGCGCGCATCGCGGCCGGCGCGTTGACGAGCAGGTTGTGGACGATCGGCGCGGCGCAGTAGTGGTCCACGCCGTGCTCGCGCATCGCGCCCAGGATCGCCTGGGCCTCGACCCGGCGCAGGCAGACATGGGTGCCGCCCAGCATCGCCACCGTCCACGGGAAGCACCAGCCGTTGCAGTGGAACATCGGCAGCGTCCACAGGTACGTCGGGAAGTGCGGCATGGTCCAGGTCGCGGCGTTGCACACCGCGTTGAGGTAGGCGCCGCGGTGGTGCGTGACCACCCCCTTGGGGTCGCCGGTGGTGCCGCTGGTGTAGCTCACCGCGATCGCGTCCCACTCGTCGGCCGGGCCACTCAGCGCGGCCAGCGGCGCATGCGCCTCCAGCAGCACCTCGTACTCGTGGCCGCCGAGAAGGTCACCGGGCCCGTGGTACTCGCTGTCGGCGACGTCGATGACTGCCGGCGAACGGCCGAACTGCTCGCGCAGGATCCGCAGCGCCGGGCCGATCACGGGCGTGAACTCGCGGTCGGTGATCAGCACCGCCGTCTCGCAGTGGTTCATCTGCCAGGCGAGCAAGGCCGCGTCCAGCCGCGTGTTCAGCGTGTTGAGCACCGCGTTGAGCGCCGGCACCGCGTAATGCGCCTCGACCATCTCCGGCGTGTTCGGCAGCATCACGCTGACCGTCGTGCCGCGGACGACGCCGAAGGCGCGCAGCGCCGCTGCCAGGCGCGCCGAGCGCTCGTGCACCTGGGCCCAGTTGTAGCGCCGCGCGCCGTGGATGACCGCCGGCAGGTCGCCGAAGACCTCGGCGCAGCGCTCGATGAAACTCACCGGCGACAGCGGCACGAAGTTGGCGGCATTGCGGTCCAGGCCCTGGTCGTAGATGCTCATGATCGTGATCCGTCAGCGTTGGAGGCGCAGATGTTACGCGCCGGTCACGCCGCCGATGGCGGTCACCCGGGCCGGCGTGCGGCCCCGACACGGTGCAATCGCGGATTGCGTGCGTCACCGATCGCGGCCTATAAGGTCGGCGCCCTCGCCTCGCACCGCCCTCAGGATCGGAGATCGCCCGTTGAACGCGCCGTCCACCGCATGACGCCCTCTGCAGCCCCGGCCGACGTCGCCACGTTGCTCGACGTCCGCGGCGTCAGCGTGCGCTTCGGTGGCATCGTCGCGCTCGACGGCGTGAGCTTCGAGGTCGGGCGGGGCCAGATCTGCGGCCTGATCGGGCCCAACGGGGCGGGCAAGACGACGCTGTTCAACTGCCTGAGCCGCCTGTACCCGTACCAGGCCGGCGACATCCTGTTCGAGGGCCGATCGATCGCCGAAGTGCCCAGCCACGGCATCGCCGAACTCGGCCTGGGGCGGACGTTCCAGAATCTGGCGATGTTCAGGACCATGCCGGTGCGCGACAACGTGATGGTCGGCGCCCACGCCCGTTCGTCGGCCGGCTTCCTGGCCAGCGCGCTGCGGCTGCCGCGTGTGGCCGCAGAGGAGCGGCGGTTGCGCGAGCGCGCCGACGCCATCCTGACCTACCTGGGGCTGGCCGGCGTGCAGTCGCGGCCCGTGGGGGCCCTGCCCTTCGCGACCCAGAAGCGGGTCGAGCTCGGCCGCGCGCTGGCCGCCGAGCCCAAGCTGCTGTTGCTGGACGAACCCGCGGCAGGGCTGAACCACGAGGAACTCGAGGACCTGTCGCGCCTCATACGCGACATTCGCGACCGCTTCGGCATCACCGTGCTGCTGGTCGAACATCACATGGCGCTGGTGATGGGCTTGTCGGACCACATCGTGGCGCTGAACTTCGGGCGCAAGATCGCCGAGGGCACGCCGGCCGAGATCCAGAACCATCCCGCGGTGATCGAAGCCTATCTCGGGGCCCAAGCCGATGCCTGATCTGCTCGAGGTTCGCGACCTGCACGCGGGCTACGGCGCCACGCGCGTGCTTCACGGCATCGACTTCACGCTCGACAGCGGCCGCATCACCGCGATCCTGGGCGCCAACGGCGCCGGCAAGACGACGACGCTGCGTGCGCTGTGCCAGACCGTGGCCACCAGCGGCAGCGTCGTCTTCGACGGCCGGCAACTGGTTGGCCAGCCGACCGAGAGCGTCGTGCGCCTGGGCATCGCCCACGTGCCAGACGGCCGCGGCACCTTCGGCGCGCTGACGGTGGAGGAGAACCTGCGCCTGGGCGGCTACGTCCGGCGCGACAAGGCCGAGGTCGCGGCCGACATCGAGCAGGCCTACCAGCGCTTCCCGCGCCTGCAGGAGCGGCGGCGACAGCCCGCGGGACTGCTGTCGGGCGGCGAGCAGCAGATGCTGGCAATCAGCCGCGCGCTGATGCTGCGCCCGCGGCTGCTGCTGCTCGACGAGCCCTCGTTCGGCCTGGCTCCGATGATCGTGACCGAGATCTTCCGCATCCTGCGCCGAATCAACGAGCGCGACGGCGTCAGCATCCTGCTCGTCGAGCAAAACGCGAAGCTGGCGCTGGAGCTGGCCGACCGCGCCTACCTGCTAGAGACCGGGCGCGTCGCGCTCGCCGGCAGCAGCCAAGAGATCCGGCGCGACGAGGCGGTGCGCCGCGCCTACCTCGGCTACTGAACGGCGACGACATGGACGCCCTGCTGCACCAGATCTGCTCCGGCCTGGCCACCGGCTGCATCTACGGCTCGGTGGCGCTGGCACTGGTGATGATCTACCAGGCCACCCACTTCCTCAATTTCGCCCAGGGCGAGATGGCGACCTTCAGCACCTTCATCGCGTGGGCGCTGATCCAGGCCGGCTGGCCGTACTGGGCCGCGTTCGGCGCCACGGTGGCGGTCTCGTTCGCGGGCGGTGTGCTGATCCAGCGCGTCGTGCTGCGGCCAGTTGAGAAGGCGTCGGTGCTGGCCAACGTCATCGTCTTCATCGGGCTGGCCGTGATCTTCAACTCACTCGGCGGCTGGATCTTCGACTACGAGATCAAGACCTTTCCGAGCCCGTTCCCGCAGGACGCGGCGTACGCGACACGCTACTTCTCGGCCCACGAGATCGGCACCGCCGGCGTGATGCTGTGCGTGCTGGGGCTGCTGTTCGTTTTCTTCCGCTTCACGTCCTTCGGGCTGGCGATGCGGGCGGCGGCGCAGAACCCCGATTCGGCGCGCCTGGTGGGCATCCGCGTGGGCTGGATGCTGGCCGTCGGCTGGGGCCTGGCGGCGGCGATCGGCGCTGTCGCCGGGATGATGGTGGCGCCGTCGGTGTTTCTCGACCCGAACATGATGAGCGGCATCCTGCTCTACGCCTTCGCCGCGGCACTGCTCGGCGGCATCGACAACCCGTTCGGCGCCGTCGTGGGCGGGCTCATTGTGGGCGTGCTCGAGAACCTGCTCGGAGCCTACGTCGTCGGCACCGAGCTCAAGCTGACGGTGGCACTGGTGTTCATCGTCGGCACGCTCACGCTGCGTCCCAACGGCCTGTTCGGCCGCGCCGTGGTGGCCCGGGTATGAAGCCGCCGCGCGGGCTGCAGTTCGTGGCCACGGTGCTGCTGGTGCTGGCACTGCTGGTGCTGCCGTTCCTGGTCAAGAACTACCGCGTGTTCCAGTTCAACCTCGTGCTGGTCTATGCGATCGCGGTGCTCGGCCTCAACATCCTCACCGGCTACAACGGCCAGATCTCCCTCGGCCACGGCGCCTTCTACGCCACCGGCGCCTATGTCGCGGCGGCGCTGATGGACCGCCTCGGCTGGCCCTACTGGGCGACGCTGCCGGTGTCGGGGCTGACGTGCTTCGGCCTGGGTTTCCTGATGGGCTTTCCGGCGTTGCGCCTGAGCGGCAATTACCTGGCCCTGGCCACCTACGCGCTCGGGCTGGCGATACCGCAGCTGCTCAAGTACCGCCGTCTCGAGGCGGTGACGGGCGGCGTGCAGGGCATCGTGCTGACCAAGCCCGACGCGCCGTTCTCGCTGCACCTGTTCGGGCAGCCGCTGAGCCCCGACCGCTGGTTGTACTTCGTGACGCTGGCCATGGCGGCGCTGATGTTCCTGCTGGCGTGGAACCTGCTGCGTGGCCGCGTCGGGCGCGCACTGGTGGCGATCCGCGACCACCCGATCGCGGCCGCGGCGATGGGCATCGACCTGCCGCTGTTCAAGTCGCTGACGTTCGGCGTCTCGGCCGCGTACACCGGCGTGGCCGGCGCCCTGGGCGCGATCACGGTTGCCTTCGTCTCGCCCGACAGCTTCACGATCCTGCTGTCGATCAGCCTGCTCGTGGGCGTGGTCGTCGGCGGGCTGGCGTCGATCCCGGGCGCGATCTTCGGCGCGATCTTCATCCAGTTCGTGCCGAACATCTCCGACCAGATCTCCAAGGCTGCGCCGTATGCCATCTACGGCGCCTTCCTGATCGGTTTCATGTACCTGATGCCGGCCGGCGTGATGGGGCTGGTGCGCAGGTTCGGGGCACGGCGACAGCCGGGTGCCGCGCCCCTCGTGCCTCGGCAGGAGGCTCCCCCCGGCGGCTGAAGATCCAACCCAGGAGACATCGGTGATGAAGCTCAAGCATCTGAAGTTCGGCCTGCTCGGCTTGGCGGTCGCGCTGGGCGCCAGCGGCGCCTGGGCGCAGAAGAAGTACGACCCCGGCGCCGACGACAAGGAGATCAAGATCGGCCAGATCGGCCCCTACTCGGGACCCGCGTCGGCCTACGGCACGATCGGCAAAGCGATCGGCGCCTACTTCGACAAGGTCAACGCCGAGGGCGGCATCAACGGCCGCAAGATCAAGTACCTGCCGCTGGACGACGGCTACAACCCGGCCAAGACGGTCGAACAGGCGCGCAAGCTGGTCGAGGAGGACGAGGTGCTGCTCGTCTTCAACCCGCTGGGCACGGCGACCAACACCGCGATCGAGAAGTACATGAACGCGAAGAAGGTGCCGCAGCTGTTCGTGGCCACCGGCGCGACCAAGTTCGGCAACCCGGCCAACCACTGGACCATGGGCTGGCAGCCGCCCTACGCCGCCGAGGCCCGGATCTATGGCCAGCACATCCTCGAGGTGAACCCGAACGCGAAGATTGCCGTGCTCTACCAGAACGACGACTTCGGCAAGGACTACCTCTCGGGCTTCAAGGAAGGCCTGGGTGCGAAGGCGGCGGCCATGATCGTCAAGGAGGTGACGTACGAGGTCACCGATCCGACGCTGGACAGCCAGATGCTGACGCTGAAGGCCGCGGGCGCCGACACCTTCCTCGACATCACGACGCCCAAGTTCGCCGCGATGTCGATCAAGAAGGCGGCCGAGATCGGCTGGAAGCCGCAGACCTACCTGACCAACGTCTCGATCTCGGTCAGCTCGGTGATGACGCCGGCCGGCCTGGCCAATGGCACGGGAATCATCACCGCGCTCTACGGCAAGGATCCGACCGACCCGCAGTGGGCGAACGACCCCGGCATGAAGGCCTGGATCGAGTTCATGAAGAAGTACTACCCCGCGGGCAGCCTGACCGACGCCAACAACGTCTACGGCTACGGTGTGGCGCAGACCCTGGTGCAGGTGCTCAAGCAGTGCGGCGACGACCTCACGCGCGAGAACGTGATGAGGCAGGCCGCCCACCTGGACATGACGCTGCCGATGTCGCTGCCCGGCGTCAACATCCACACCGCGCCTGACGACTACTTCCCGATCGAGCGCGAGCAGCTGGCGCGCTTCGACGGCAAGACCTGGGTGCTGTTCGGAAAGGTGTACGGGCGCTGAGGCCGACGCGGCGGCCGCGGGGCACGGTCGGCCGTCGTCAGGCCGCAGCGGCGTCCAGCATCACTTCGCGCCTTTGGCTCGCGCTGGTGCGGCCGGCATCCAGGATGCACTGCACCGCCAGCGCGTCGGCCGCCGCGACCGGGCAGGCCGCCGTGCCGTGCATCGCGTCGCGGATCCCGGCGTAGTAGCGCGGATAGGCGCCCGCGGCCAGGGGCAGCGTCTCAGTGCGCATCGTCTCGCCGTCAGCCAGCCGCAGCGTGGCCTGGCGCTCGTCGCGGCCCCAGCCGGCGCCCGCGATGCGCGCCGGGTCCGCACCGGCGCGCAGCGCGTCCTCCTGCGGGTCCAGCCCGTCGACGCCGAAGCTGCCTGCGGTGCCGTGCAGCGTGAAGCGCGAACCCGCCTGCGCCGCCAGCGCGCTGGCGTGCAGCCGCACGCGCAATCCGGCGTGCGGGCCGGCCGTCCATCGCAACGTCGCGTGGAACCAGTCGTCGGCGCGCGCGCCATCGCGCATCCTGGCCAGATCGAGCATGAGGGCGGCCGGCCGACCGAACAACTGCACGGCCTGGTCGACCAGGTGCGGTCCCAGGTCCAGCCACAGTCCGGCGCCGGGCCCGTCGCCCTCGCGCCAGCGCTCGCGCACCTGCGGCCGGAAGCGGTCGAAGTGGGAGATCAGCTCCACCGGCCGCCCCACCCGTCCCTCACGCAGCACGCGGGCCAGCGTGAGGAAGTCACCGTCCCAGCGCCGGTTGTGAAAGACGCTGAGAAGCCGATCGCCTGCGCGCGCCGCGGCGACGAGCTCGACGGCCTGCGCCGCATCCAGCGCGAAGGGCTTGTCGACGACCACGTGCCGCCCGGCGCGCAGCGCAGCCAGCGCGATCGGGTGATGCGTATCGTTGGGCGTGGCGACAACCACCAGATCGATGTCGTCGCGCAAGACCAGCGCCGCGCTCGCCGGCACCTCGATGTCCGGGCCCAGCGCGGCATGCACTTTCGAGGCGTCGCTGCTCGCCACCGCGACCAACTCCAGCCCTTCGGTGGCCCGGATCAGCGGCGCGTGGAAGGTCAGCCCGGCATAGCCGAACCCGACCAGGCCCACCTTCAACGGCTTCATCGCAAGGCGGCGAGCGCCTGGTCGATGTCCCACAGGATGTCGTCGATGTGCTCGAGGCCGACCGAGATCCGCACCATATCGGGCTTGACCCCGGCGGCGAGTTGCTGCACGGCATCGAGCTGGCGGTGCGTGGTGCTGGCGGGGTGGCTGATCAGCGTGCGCGTGTCGCCTATGTTGACGAGGTGGCTCATGAAGCGCGCGCTCTCGATGAAGCGCACGCCGGCGGCCTCGCCGCCCTTGACACCGAACGCGAGCAGCCCGGAGGCTCCGCGCATCTGGCGCTGCAGGAGCACGTGCTGCGGGTGCTCTGCCAGACCCGGATAGTTGACCCAGCTCACGCGCGGGTCGTCGCGCAGGAAGCGGGCCACCCCCAGCGCATTGCTGCAGTGGCGCTCCATACGCAGCGGCAGCGTCTCCACGCCCTGCAGGATCTGCCAGGCGCTCATCGGCGACAGCGCAGCGCCGAACACGCGCAGGCTCTCCATGCGGCAGCGCATCGTGAAGCCGAAGTCGCCGAAGGTCTCGTAGAACCTGACGCCGTGGTAGCCCGGTGAAGGCTCGGTCATGCCCGGGAACTTGCCGTTGTCCCAGCGGAACCTGCCGCCCTCCACCACCACGCCGCCCAGCGTGGTGCCGTGGCCGGCGAGGTACTTGGTGGCGCTGTGGACGACGATGTCGGCGCCCAGCGCCAGCGGGTTGCACAGGAAGGGGCTGGGCACCGTGTTGTCGATCACCAGCGGCACGCCGTGCGCGTGCGCAACTTCGGCGATGGCCGCGATGTCGAGCACGACCAGGCTCGGGTTGCCCAGGCTCTCGGCAAACACCGCGCGCGTGTTCGGCCGCATCGCGGCGGCGAAGGCCGCGGGGTCGGTCGCATCGACGAAGCTGGTCTCGATGCCGAACTTGCGCAGGTTCACGGCCAGCATCGTCACGCTGCCCCCGTACAGCGCGCCGGCGGCCACCACGTGGTCGCCGGACTGCAGGATCGTCATCAGCGCCATCGCCTCGGCCGCCATGCCGCTGGCACTGGCCACCGCCGCGCGACCGCCCTCGAGCGCGGCGACGCGCTCCTCCAGCGCCGCCACCGTGGGGTTGCTCAGGCGCGAATAGACGTTGCCGAAGGTCTGCAGGTTGAACAGGCTGGCGGCGTGGTCGGCGCTGTCGAAGACGAAGCTCGTGGTCTGGTAGATCGGCAGCGCTCGCGCGCCGGTGGCGGCGTCGGGGATCTGGCCGGCGTGGATGGCCAGGGTCTCGGGCCGGAAGATGCGGTCGGACATGGGCGGGCGGCTCGGGTGGTCACTGCGGCCGTCATTGTGGTCGTGAGGCGGAGATGACCTTGGTGTCGACGCCGGCCCAGTTCAGGCCGCCGAACAGGCGGGCATGCTCGATCTTCGTGCAACGGTCCATCACCGAATCGAGCCCTGCGGCGCGCGCAATCGCGTCGGCCTCGGCACTGGCCACGCCGATCTGCTGCCACAGGCACTTGGCGCCGATGGCCGCCGCGCTGCGCGCGATCGGCGGCACGTCGGCCGGCTTGCGGAAGACATCGACCATGTCCACCGCAAACGGAATGTCCTCCAGCCGCGCATAGCTCTTCTCGCCCAGGATCTCGGGATAGCGCGGGTTCACGGGCACGATGCGGTAGCCGTGGCTCTGCAGGTACTTGGCCACGAAGTTGCTCGGCCGGTGCCATTCGGCCGACAGGCCGACGATCGCGATGGTGCGACAGTCCTTCAGGATGCGGCGCAGGGTGGGGATGTCGTCGGCCATGGACCGGGATCGTAGCGCTGCCGCGCCGGCCCCGGCCGCGCGACGCCGCGGGCTAGG
>JBBINW010000039.1:0-44158 GCA_037443665.1 Betaproteobacteria bacterium | reverse complement strand
CGCGTTGCAGGCGGCGCTGGCGGCGCACGACCGGGCCGCCACGGCGGTCGAGAGCGCGGCTGCCGACCGCGCCACCTACCTGCGCCGGCCCGACCTCGGGCGCCGGCTGTCGGCGCGCAGCGCCGCGTTGCTGGCGGCGCTGCCGCCGGCCGTCGCAGGCGGCGTTGCGGTGCTCGCCGGCGACGGCCTGTCGGCTGCCGCCGCGCAGGCGCATGCCTTGCCGTTGCTGCTGGAACTGCGCCCGCGGCTTGAGGCGCAAGGCCAGGCCCTGGGCCCGATCGCGGTCGCCACGCGGGCCCGCGTGGCCCTGGGCGACGAGGTCGGTGGGCTGCTCGGAGCCCGCGCGGTGCTGGTGCTGATTGGCGAACGCCCCGGCCTGTCGTCGTCCGACAGCCTCGGCGCCTACCTCACCTGGGCGCCGCACGTCGGGCGCAGCGACGGCGAGCGCAACTGCGTCTCCAACATCCGGCCCGCCGGGCTGTCGTACGCCGAGGCCGCGCGGCGGATCGCCTGGCTGCTCGGTGCGGCGGAGCGGCTGGGTGCGACCGGCGTGGCCTTGAAGGACGAGAGCGACGCCCCGGGGCTGGCGACACCCGGCGCGCCGCCGGCCATGCGCTGACCGCCGGCCCCTGCCCTGCAGCCCGCGGCGCGATACGGGACAATCAAAGCCACATGATCCGTCAGCGCACCCTCAAGAAGCTCGTCAGCGCCGTCGGCGTCGGCGTGCACAGCGGCCGGAAGGTCGAGCTCACGCTGCGCCCGGCGGCCCCCGACACCGGAATCGTGTTTCGCCGCATCGACCTGCCCGAGCCGGTGGAGATCCCGGTCTCGGCGCAGGCGGTCAGTGACACGCGCATGGCCAGCACGATCAGCGCCGGCGGCGACCCGGCGGCGCCCAAGGTGCAGACCATCGAGCACCTGATGTCGGCCTGCGCCGGCCTCGGCATCGACAACCTCCACGTCGACATCACGGCCGAGGAGGTGCCGATCCTCGACGGCTCGGCGGCCAGCTTCGTGTTCCTGCTGCAGAGCGCTGGGATCGAACTTCAGAACGCGCCGAAGCGCTTCCTGCGCGTGAAGAAGACGGTCGAGGTGCGCGAAGGCGAGGGCGGCACGCTCAAGTGGGCGCGGTTGGAGCCGTACCACGGCTACAAGCTGAGCTTCGAGATCGACTTCAACCATCCCGCGGTCGATGCCACCGGCCGCCGCGTCGAATTCGATTTCGCCACCGGCCAGTACAAGCGCGATATCGCCCGCGCCCGCACCTTCGGCTTCACGAAGGACGTCGAGATGATGCGCGCCCGCGGCCTGGGCCTGGGCGGCAGCATGGATAACGTGATCGTCGTCGATGACTACCGCGTGCTCAACAGCGATGGCCTGCGCTACGACGACGAATTCGTCAAGCACAAGATCCTCGACGCCATCGGCGACCTGCACATCGCCGGCAGGCCGCTGCTGGCCAGCTACAGCGGCTACAAGAGCGGTCATGCGCTGAACAACAAGTTGCTGCGCAAGCTCCTGGCCGACGAGGCCGCCTACGATGTGGTCAGCTTCGAATTCGAGGCCGACGCGCCGCAAGGCTTCGCCGAACTGGCGCCGGCGTGGTGATGTTCGGGCGCGCTGCGCCGGCAGGCGCCGCCTGATGGCGCTGTTCCGCCTCGTCTTCGGCCTGCTGCTGCTCAGCGGCGTGCTCTGCTTCGCGCTCTACATCGGCACCGGACAGGTGCTGTGGCGCCAGCGCGGCGTGCTGATCGTGAAGTGGACGGTGCTCGCCGCCTTCGCCTTCTTCGCGGTGCTGATCCTCGAGCGCGTGGCGGTGCTGCTGTAGCGCGCTCAGCGGCCGCCGCTGTCGGTGCGCCGCTCGTCCACGTGCACCTGCACCCGCAGCCGGTCCCCGCCGCGCTGCAGCTGCAGCGCGGCCTGGCTGTCGGGGGGCAGCGCGGCCACCGCGGCCATCAGCTCGCCGGTGTTGCGCACCGGCTTGTCGCCGACCCGGACCACGACGTCGCCTGGCCGCACGCCGCCGCGCGCCGCCGGGCCGTTGCGCAACACGCCGGTGATCAGCACACCCTCCGTGAGCGGCAGGCCCAGGCTTTCGGCGAGTTCGGCCGACAGGTCGCGCGGCACGACACCGATCCAGCCGCGGCGCACGCGGCCGCCGTGAATCAGCGCTTCCATCACCGCGCGTGCGGTGTCCACCGGCACCGCGAAGCCGATGCCCAGATTGCCGCCTCCGGCGGAGTAGATCGCGGTGTTGATGCCCACCAGCGAGCCCTGGACATCGACCAGCGCACCACCCGAGTTGCCCGGGTTGATCGCGGCGTCGGTCTGGATGAAGTGCTGGAACGGCGACGAATCGGCCTGTTGGCGGTCGAGCGCGCTGACGATGCCCGAGGTCACGGTCTGGCCGACGTTGAATGGGTTGCCGATGGCCAGCACCGCGTCGCCCACCTGCAGCGCGCGCACGTCGCCCAGGACGATGACCGGGAGCCGGTCGAGGTCGATCTTGAGCAGTGCGATGTCGGTCTCGGCGTCGCTGCCGACCAGGCGCGCGCTGGTGGCACGGCCGTCGGCGAGCTGGACCTCGATCTCGCTCGCGCCGTCGACGACGTGGTGGTTGGTCAGCAGGTAGCCTTCGGGCGAGACGATCACGCCCGAGCCCAGACCCACCTGCTGCTGTGTGGCCGGGCCGTCGCCGAAGAAGAAGCGGAAGCGCGGATCGTCCGCGTGGGGGTTGCGTCGCGCCATCTTGGTCGCGGTGATGCTGACCACCGCCGGCGCGGCGCGCCGGGCCGCCAGCGCGAACCCGCCGGCGCGCCCGGCACTGGCCGGCAGCGCCGGAGCGGCAGCGATCTGTACCAGCGTCGGTGCCGGCAACAGGCCGCTGGCCGCGCCGCGGGGCAACCATTCGGGCTTGAAGGTAAGGACCACGAACAGCGCCGCCATGGCCACGGTGACGGCCTGCGAAAAGACGAGCCAGCTTCTACGCCACATCCTGGTCGGGGTCCGGCAGAATCCCGGCACCATGGCCGAGCGAAACGACGTCGAGTCCTGCCTGCGCACGCTGCTGCAGCCGGACCGCTTCGACGATTATGGGCCGAACGGTCTGCAGGTCGAGGGCCGGCGCGAGCTGCGCCACATCGCATCCGGGGTCACCGCGAGCCTGGCCTTCATCGACGCCGCGATCGCCGCCGGTGCCGACACGCTGCTCGTCCATCACGGTCTGTTCTGGCGCGGCCAGGACGGGCGCCTGACCGGCTGGCTGGCCGCGCGCGTGCGCCGGCTGATGGGGGCCGACGTCAACCTGTTCGCCTACCACCTGCCGCTGGATGCGCATGCCGGGCTCGGCAACAACGCGCAGTTGGGGCTGCGTCTGGGGCTGGCGGCCGACGCGCGCTTCGGCGCCCAGGACCTGGGCTTCATCGGTCCGGCCCCATGCACGCTCGGCGCACTGGTCGAGCGCGCACACGTCCAGCTCGGCCGCGCGCCGCTGCTGGTGCCCGGCGACGGTCGCGCGCTGGGCCGCGTGGCGTGGTGCACCGGCGGTGCACAGGGTTACTTCGAAGCCGCGGTGGCCGCCGGGGCCGATGCCTTCCTGACCGGCGAGATCTCCGAGCCGCAGGCGCACCTGGCGCGCGAGACCGGCGTCGCCTTCATCGCCTGCGGCCACCACGCGACCGAGCGCTACGGTGCGCCGGCGGTGGCCGCGCATCTCGCGGCGCAGTTCGGGCTCGAGCACCGGTTCATCGAGATCGACAACCCGGCATGAGCGCGCGCGGCCGTTCCGAAGCGCTCATCCCGCAGCGCGCAGCGCCGGTTAGTCCCGTGACCGGCAAAGGCGCACGATGAAGCCGCTGCTCGTGACCATGGGTGACGCCGCCGGCATCGGGCCGGAGATCATCGTGCGCGCCTTCGAGCGCGGCGAGCTCGCCGACGCCGTCGTCGTCGGCGACGTCGAGGTGCTGCGCCGTGCAGGCAGCCCGATGACGGCGCTGATCGATGCGCCCGAGGACCTCGCGGCCGTGCCGCCCGGCTGTCTGCCAGTGCTCGCGCCGCCGGGGCTCGCCGCGGGCCTGGCCGCGCTGCCCTGGGGCCGCGTCGACGCGCGCAACGGCGCGGCCGCTGCGCGATGCATCGAGCACGCCGTGCGCCTGGTGCTGGCAGGCAGCGGCGCGGCGATCGTCACCGCGCCGCTGCACAAGGAAGCGCTGGCCGCCGCCGGCATCGCTTTCCCCGGCCACACCGAGATGCTGCAGGCGCTGGCCGCGGTGCCCGGCGCGCCGCTGCCGCCAGTGCGCATGATGCTGGCCAACGACGAGCTGAAGGTGGTCCTGGTGACGATTCACCTGTCGCTGCGCCGCGCGATCGAGGCCATCACCTTCGACGCCGTGCTGCAGACGCTGCGGATTGCTGATCGCGCGGCGCGCGCCTGGACCGCGGCCCCGCGTATCGCGGTGGCGGGCCTGAACCCGCACGCGGGCGAGGGCGGCCTCTTCGGCGATGAGGAGATCGAGATCATCGCCCCGGCGGTGCGGGCGGCGGCGGCCGAGGGCATCGCCGCCAGCGGCCCGTTGCCGCCCGACACCGTGTTCATGCGTGCGCGCCGCGGCGAGTTCGACCTCGTGGTTGCGATGACCCACGACCATGGCCTGATCCCGGTCAAGTACCTGGGCGTTGAGCACGGCGTCAACGTGACGCTGGGCCTGCCCTTCGTGCGCACCAGCCCGGACCACGGCACGGCTTTCGACATCGCCGGCCAGGGCCGTGCCGACCCGGCCAGCCTGATCGCTGCGCTGCGGATGGCGCGGCGACTCGCCGGCGCAGCGGGTTAAGCCGCCGTCAAAGTCGCCAGCTGCCGGCGAGCGCGCGCGGTGGCACGCTCGATCAGGAAGGCGTTCTCGAAGGCGCGCAGGCGCCCGGTCTCGCACAGCCGCATCAGCATGCGCTGCGTCAGCGAGACCGTCTTCTGGTGCCGTCCGCCCGTGGTGAAGATGAAGAAGCTGCGCGCCGGGCTGACGTGCGCCAGCCGCACCTTGTGCCACTGGCCCTGCAGGTTCATCTGATAGGCGAAGCCGACCTGCACGTGGTCGGCCAGGGTCGGGCCTGCGGTCGGCTCGGCCGGCTCCGCCGGCGCCGGCAGGCCGGGAGCGGCCGGCATTGTGTTGGCTGCAGCCTCGGCGGCCAGGGCCTCTGTGTCGATGTCGACCTTCGTCGCCCAGTCGACCGCGCTCTCGGGCAGAAGGCCCACGCGCTGGGCCTCGTCGGCGCTGAACTGCGGTGCCACGACTTCGTCGGTCAGCACCGGCAGCAGGTGCTCGTTCTTGAGGTCCTCGCGCGAGGGCATCGGGCGCTGCATCGCGCCTTCGACCTTGCGCGCCGTCAGATTGAAGTCGAGCACCGTGCCGCCGGGCGACTTCAGGGCCTCGGCATGCGCCGGCAGCAGCTGGCCGAAGAAGGCACGCCGCTGGGCCTCGGGCCAGCCGATCAGGTTCATACCCTCGGTCAGGTCCTGCATCAGCTTGGGCAGCGCCGCCAGGAAGGCCTTGCGGTGGTCCGGCGTGGCCTTGGGCTGCACGCTGAGCACGAGCTCGCTGCCGACGCCGCGCAGCCGGCGCGAGAGCTCGCTATCGGACCCGCCGCGTTCGGCGGCGCGCAGCAGCACCTGGCTCCAGACGCCGCTGATGAAGTCGCGCAAGAAGGCTGGCGCCGAGACGTCCTTCAGGTCACCGGCCAGGCGCTGGGCGTAGAGCTGGCGCAGGCGCTGCTGGTCTTCCTTCTCGGCCAGCAACGCGGCGGCCTCGACCTGTGCCGGGTTGGCGCGGGCAACGATCTCGGCACTGAAGGACTCGAGCTCGGCCAGCTTCTGCTCGTAGGTCTCGATCTGCTCGAAGTCGCCCTCGACGATTTCCTGCACCAGGGTCCGCACCTTGGCCAGGAAGGCTCGCCCGCCCTCGTCGTTGAAGTCCTCGAAGGCCGCACCCAGCGAGGCGATGCGGTTGACGAAGCGGCGCACCGGATGGCGGCGCGACGAGAAGAAACTCGGGTCGCCGAGGGCCGCGCGCAGCACCGGCAGCTGCAGGCGCGCGATCTGGCGCGCCATCTGCGGCGGCACCTTGGGGTCGGCCAGGATCTGGTCGAACATGAAGCCGATGACGTCGATCACCATGTGATCGAGCGCCCCGCGCGAGACTTGCCGCAGCTCCTCGCGGTGCTGGCGGATCAGGTTCGGCGGCAACGAGCCCGACAGGCTGCCGCCATCGCCGTAGTCGCTGCGGCCGAAGGCACCACCGCCGGTGGCGCCGCCATCGACATGGGCCAGGCGGCGGATCAGGGCCATCACCGCCGGATCGACCTGACCCAGCGGTGTGCCGTGCCCACTGCCCATCGCGTCGCTCAGCGCCGAGCGCCGGCTGCCATTGCGGCTCTCGGCCCGCGATTCGGCGAACCCGCCGGCATGCGGGTCGCCGGTCGTGCGGCCCATCGTTTCGTAGCCCGAGACGCTGTTCACGCCGCCTACGCGCTGCCGCACCTCCAACCCCTTGGGCTGCACACCGGCGTTGCGCAGGTCGTTCACGATGTTGGCGTAGGTGCCGCGCAGCAGCGTGCCGAGCGAGCGCGTGAGCTCGCCGGCCAGCACCTTGCGGATCTCGGGCCGGTCGGAGGCGGCCTCGATGCCGCGGAGCATCGCGTGGCCGACCAACTCGGGCCGCAGCGGATTGCGCTCGCGCTCGCCGCCGGCATCGTCGAGCAGCGAGGCCACGTAGCTACCGACTTCGCGTAGCTCCCACTCGCAGGTGCCGGCGATCTCGAGGCCGAAGCGCTCGACCGAGATCAACGCCTCGACCTCCTTGTCCTCGACCAGGCTGAGGTGGCCCCAGTTTATGACCGGGTTGCTGCCGGGCAACGGCATCATCGACGACGAAGCCGCGCCGCCGCCCGTGGCCGCTCGTGCGCGGGGGGCGACCTCGCGCAGCACACGCTCGTCGAAGGCCTCGTTGAAGGCCAGGACGAACACCGCCGACTTGCGGTTGAACTCGAACTGCGCCCCCAGCAGGCTGTCGCGCTGGGTGACCGAGGTCGCGGCCAGCGCGGCCAGGCCCAGGCTCTCGATCGTCCGTTCGGTCGCTTCGCGCGCCGCCAGCTTCAGCCGCTGGACGGCCCTTTCGAGAGGAGCGGGCAGGCGGTGAACGGGGTTCGGCTTCATGGACGGGCGGACGCCGCGCGGAGCATAGGCGAAGTATGCGGCAAGCCCCTGCCCGGCGGTGGCCGCGGTCCCGGTCGACCGCGGTATGGTGGCGCTACGCTGGTAACCAAACGCTCATGTCACTTGCGCAGCGCGTCTCGGATCTCACGCAGCAGCAGCACGTCTTCGGGCGTGGGTGCCGGCGGCGCGGGTGGCGGCGGGGGCGCGTTGCGCTTCAGGCGGTTCATCTGCTTGACCATCAGGAAGATGATGAAGGCCAGGATGACGAAGTTAATCGCCACCGTGATGAAGTTGCCGTAGGCGAACACTGCACCCGCCTTCTTCGCCTCGGCCAGCGTGGTGGCCGTCTGCCCCGCAAGCGGGATGAAGTAGTTACTGAAGTCCAGGCCGCCGACGACACGACTGATGACCGGCATGATCACGTCGCCGACCAGCGAGTCGACGATCTTGCCGAATGCGCCGCCGATGATCACGCCGACGGCGAGATCCATGACGTTGCCCTTGAGGGCGAATTCCTTGAACTCAGAGCCGAAACTCATCGCTGTCACTCCTGGGTTGTGGCCTGCGCCCGTCTGTCGGTGCGGGCAGCCAGGCAGGTCGAGGGACGGTAGTGGTCCTGCGCTTCGCCGTCAATGGCCGAGCGCGAAACGGGGCGTGATGCGCGAGCCCCGGGGCGCCAGGGCCGCTCGGCTAGAATTCAATGTTGTTCAGAACCACCCCCAGCTTACCGAGGAAACGCATGAGCGACGCCGCAGCCGAGAACGCCGTCGATAAGGGCCGGCGCACCTGGATCGCCATCACCTGCGGCGCCGGCGCCGTCGGCGCCGCGGCGGCGGCGGTGCCCTTCGTCAGCACCTTCGCGCCCTCCGAGCGCGAGCGCGCGGCGGGCGCGCCGGTGCAGGTGGACATCAGCGGCATCCAGCCCGGCGAAAAGCTCACGGTGGAGTGGCGCGGCAAGCCGGTCTGGATCGTGCGCCGCACGCCCGAGCAGATCGCCGAGTTGGCCAAGAACGACCCGGAGCTGGCCGACCCGAAGTCGCTGCGCAAGCCGGACGAGTTGACCCCGCCCTATGCCCGCAACGAGGCGCGCTCGATCAAGCCGGAGTTTTTTGTCGCCGTGGGCATCTGCACCCACCTGGGCTGCTCGCCCGGCGACAAGCTCACCCCCGGCCCGCAGCCCTCGCTGCCCGACGACTGGCGCGGCGGCTTTCTGTGCCCCTGCCACGGTTCGACCTTCGACCTCGCCGGCCGCGTCTTCAAGAACAAGCCCGCGCCCGACAACCTCGAGGTGCCGCCTTACATGTACCTGTCCGACACGACGCTGCTGATCGGCGACGACAAGAAGGCCTGAACGGCCAGCGGTTCCCGCACGCAACACCCGAACACCGAGGTCACGATGGCTGAATTCAAGGAAGCGCCGGCCGGCTCGTCGGCGCTCACGCAGACGACGATCTGGCTGCAGAACCGGTTCCCGACCGCGTTCGAGGCCTACAAGGTTCACATGTCGGAGTACTACGCTCCGAAGAACATGAACTTCTGGTACTTCTTCGGCTCGCTGGCAATGCTGGTGCTGGTGATCCAGATCGTCACCGGCATCTTCCTGGTGATGCACTACAAGCCCGATGCCGCCAAGGCCTTCGAGTCGGTCGAGTACATCATGCGCGACGTCCCCTGGGGCTGGCTGGTGCGCTACATGCACTCCACCGGCGCGAGTGCCTTCTTCATCGTCGTCTACATGCACATGTTCCGCGGCCTGATCTACGGCAGCTACAGGAAGCCGCGCGAACTGGTCTGGATCTTTGGCTGCGCGATCTTCCTGTGCCTGATGGCCGAGGGCTTCTTCGGCTATCTTCTGCCCTGGGGCCAGATGAGCTACTGGGGTGCGCAGGTCATCATCAACCTGTTCGGCGCGATTCCCTTCGTCGGCCCCGACCTGTCGCTGTTGATCCGCGGCGATTACGTGGTCGGCGACGCTACGCTCAACCGCTTCTTCAGCTTCCATGTCATCGCCGTGCCGCTGGTGCTGCTGGGCCTGGTCGTGGCCCACCTGCTGGCGTTGCACGACGTCGGCTCCAACAACCCCGACGGCGTCGAGATCAAGGCCAAGAAGGATCCCAAGACCGGCATTCCGCTCGACGGCATCCCCTTCCACCCCTACTACACGGTGCACGACATCATGGGCGTGGGCGTGTTCCTGATGATCTTCAGCGCCATCGTCTTCTTCGCGCCGACGATGGGCGGCTACTTCCTCGAGGCCAACAACTTCATCCCGGCCAACCCGCTGAAGACGCCGCAGCACATCGCCCCGGTGTGGTACTTCACGCCGTTCTATTCGATGCTGCGAGCGGTGACCGACGAGATGGTCACCGTGCTGGTCGGCATCGTCGGAGTGTCCGGGGTTCTGGGCTTCCTGTTCGGCGGCTTCAAGGGCCTGTGGAAGTTCGCACCGCTGGTGGTCGCCGTCGTCGTGGCGTTCCTGATGAAGACCTTCGACGCCAAGTTCTGGGGCGTGGTCGTGATGGGCCTGGCGGTGCTGATCCTGTTCGTGCTGCCCTGGCTGGACCGCAGTCCGGTCAAGTCGATCCGCTACCGCCCGGGCTGGAACAAGGCGCTGTACGGCATCTTCGTCGTTGTCTTCTTCGTCCTCGGCTATCTGGGCATCAACCCGCCTTCGCCGGCGCGCACGCTGATCGCGCAGGCCGGCACGCTGTTCTATTTCGGTTTCTTCCTGCTCATGCCCTGGTGGAGCCGCATCGGCGAATTCAAGCCGGTGCCCGACCGCGTCAGCTTCCAGTCCCACTAGAGCACATGGCGGAGTTCAAGATGAGAAGAATGATCCGTTCGTTGGCCGCCGCGCTGCTGTCGTCGCTGACCCTGCTTGCCGCGGTGCCGGCCGCGGCCGAAGGCTACCCGTGGGACAAGTTTCCTCAGGAGCGCATGACCGACCTGGCTGCGCTGCAGCATGGCGCCAAGCTGTTCGTCAACTACTGTCTGAACTGCCACGCGGCCTCGTACGTGCGCTTCAACCGCCTGCGCGACATCGGCCTGACCGAGCAGCAGATCAAGGACAACCTGGTGTTCACCGGGGTCAAGGTGGGCGAGACGATGAACGTCGCGATGGCCCCCGAGGACGCCAAGGCCTGGTTCGGCAACGTGCCCCCCGACCTGTCGCTGATCACGCGTTCGCGCGCCGAGGAGGGCAAGGGCAGCGGGGCCGACTACGTCTACACCTACCTGCGCACGTTCTACCGCGACCCGAGCAAGGCCACGGGCTGGAACAACGCCGCCTTCCCCAACGTCGCGATGCCCAACGTGCTGTGGGAACTGCAGGGCCAGCAGCGCGCCGTGTTCGCCGAGGATAAGAGCCCGGAAGGCGGCCAAGCCGAGCAGGTCCTCAAGGGTTTCGAGCCCATCACCCAGGGTTCGATGACGGCGGCCGAATTCAACAGCTCGGTGGCCGACCTCGTGGCCTACCTGCAATGGATGGGCGAGCCGGCGCAGACCAGCCGGGTGCGGCTGGGCGTCTGGGTGCTGCTGTACCTGGCGCTGTTCACGGTGATCGCCTGGCGCCTGAATGCGGCGTACTGGAAGGACGTCAAGTAGACCGCTCGGCGCCCGGCCCCGCGCCGGGGCTGCAGCGCAGCGGGGGCCGTGGGCACCCGCTGTGTCATGTCTTTTCCGCCGGGCCCCTCGCGGCCCTTGGTCCCATTTGCTGATGAGCGCAAGCGCTCACGAAAGGCTGACGCCATGATGGTGCTGTACTCCGGAACCACCTGTCCCTACTCGCACCGCTGTCGCTTCGTGCTGTTCGAGAAGGGCATGGACTTCGAGATCCGCGATGTCGACATCTTCGCCAAGCCCGAGGACATCGCGCTGATGAACCCCTACAACGAGGTGCCGATCCTGGTCGAGCGCGACCTCATCCTGTACGAGTCGCACATCATCAACGAGTACATCGACGAGCGCTTCCCGCACCCCCAGCTGATGCCGGGCGACCCGGTGGCGCGGGCACGCGTGCGGCTGTTCCTGTTCAACTTCGAGAAAGAACTGTTCTCGAACGTGAACCTGCTGGAGGGGCGCGGCGTCAAGGCCACCGAGAAGCAGCTCGAGAAGGCGCGCGACCAGATCCGCGATCGCCTGACCCAGCTCGCGCCGATCTTCCTGAAGAACAAGTACATGCTGGGTGACGACTTCAGCATGCTCGACGTGGCGATCGCGCCGCTGCTGTGGCGGCTGGACTACTACGGCATCGACCTGTCGAAGAACGCGGTGCCGCTGCTCAAGTACGCCGAGCGGATCTTCTCGCGCCCGGCCTACATCGAGGCGCTGACGCCGTCCGAGAAGGTGATGCGCAAGTAGGCGCACCCCCGATGGCCGGCCCCTCGTCCGACAGCGCCTCGACGCGCCCGTACCTGCTGCGCGCGCTGCACGACTGGTGCACCGACAACGGCTTCACGCCGTACATCGCGGTGACCGTGGGGCCTGGAGTGCAGGTGCCGGCCGAGTACGTGAAGAACAATGAGATCGTGCTCAACATCGGCTTCGAGGCCACCTCGGGCCTGCAGCTGGGCAACGACTTCATCGAGTTCAAGGCCCGCTTCGGCGGCATGCCGCGCGAGATCCGCGTGCCGGTGGACCACGTGCTGGCGATCTATGCGCGCGAGAACGGGCAGGGGATGGCATTTCCGCTGCCCACCGACAGCGCGCGGGGCGACACCGCGCAAGACACCGGCGCGGTGCGCGGGCTGCGCTTGGCCAGCTCCGAACCCGACGCCGGCGTGCCGTCTCCGGCCGCCGGCGAAGATGCGCCCGAACCCCCGGATCCGGCCGGCCCCGGTGGCGCGCGCCCGTCGCTGAAGCGAATCAAATAGACACGGCTTCGCGGGCCGCCACCCCTGGTGGCCGCAAGTCCGGCACCTAGAATCCGCAGGCAATGCCGGCTTAGCTCAGTTGGTAGAGCACCCGCCTTGTAAGCGGAAGGTCGTCCGTTCGATTCGGACAGCCGGCACCAGCACCCGCATCAGTCGCGCGGGCGGACCTTGATCTTGATCGGTGGGCCTTGCCAGCCCGCCGCCGCCAGTGCCTGCTGGAGAGCGGGCAGCATTTGCCGAACCTTGGCCGCCGACGCTGCGTTGGCCACCAGCAGCACCCAGGCCGCATCGTCCAGCGGCCCGGGGCGGACGCCATCGCGCAGCGGCGGCGGCAGCAGATGGCCGATGGCCTCGAGGCGGGCCTGCGAAGCGCGCTGGCGCCGCATCAGCCCGGTCAGCGGCTCGCTGCGGTCGAGCGCGGTGGCCAGGGTCAGGCCGGGCGGCGGTGCGGGTGTGGCCATCGACTGAGTCTAACGATGCAACTGCTCGTCACCCACGGCAGCCTGGCACGGACCCGGGTCCTGCAGCTGCGGCGCTGGCAGCTCGTCGCGGCCGCGCTCGGGCTGGCGGTGATGCTGATGGCGTTGTCGGGGCTGGTCTATCACTACGTCTTCCTTAAGGCGGCGCGCGAAGGCTGGCCGGTGATCAGTACGCTGGTGCGCCCGCTGATGCGCGACGAGATCGCCGAGCGCGACCGCGTCATGCGCGAGAACCTCGACGCGATGGCGCAGAAGGTGGGCGAGTTGCAGGCCAAGCTGATCAAGCTCGAGGCCATGAGTGACCGCGTCTCGGGCCGGGTTGGCGTCAAGCTCGACCGGCTGCGGTTGCCGCCCGCTGCGGCATCGGCTGCCTCGGCCTCGGCGGCTGCGGAAGTCGGGGGGGGTCGCGGCGGGCCGTACCTGCCGGTGCGCGTCCCGAACCTCGCGCAGCTGCAGACCCTGGTCGGCTCGCTGGACGAAGCGGCCGACTTCGACACCGACGTCTTCACGCTGGTCGAGTCGCGCCAGCTCGAGGGTCGGCTCAAGGCACTGATGGTTTCCAGCCGCCCGCCGGTGGAAGGCGAGGTGGGTTCCGGCTTCGGCTTCCGTCGCGACCCCTTCACGGGTCGGATGGCGCTGCACACGGGGCTGTACTTTCCGGCCGAGGCGGGCACCGTCATCCGCGCCGCCGCCGGCGGCATCGTGACGGCGGTGGACTGGCATCCCGAGTATGGCTACGAGCTGTTGATCGATCACGGCAACGGCCTGATGACCCGCGATGCCCATTGCTCGGCGGTCGAGGTCAAGGTCGGCGCCCTGGTGCGAGGCGGCCAGCCGGTGGCGCGGGTGGGCACGACGGCGCGCTCGAACGGACCGCACCTGCAGTTCGAGGTGCTCGTCGATCGCTTCCTGCCGGGGCCGGCGTGCCTGCCGCGGTGGTGGGCGCGGCCGGCGGCTGAGCCTTTCCGGCCCCGTCCGGCGCGGACGCGGGTGATAAACTGGCACGCTTTGCGCATGGCGCACCGCCCTGGCCTTGCGAGGCACCCGCGGGTTGTCTGCCCCGGCTTGGATGCCGCCGCCGCACCCTCAACTGGCGATGTCCGCGCGCCGCCTGCCACGCCGGGCCAACGGCCCCCGCCGGCAACCCTCCGGCACGGCCGGCATCCGAACCAAGAGAGCCTCGACGCCGCATGTTCCCCAAGATCCTCACCCAGATTTTCGGCAGTCGCAACGAGCGTCTGCTGAAGACATACCGGCGCATCGTGGAGAAGGTCAACGCGCTCGAACCTCAGTTCGAGAGCCTTCCTGACGCCGATCTGCGCGCCAAGACCGACGCCTTCCGGCAGCGCTTGGCTGAGGGGGCCACGCTCGACGACCTGCTGCCCGAGGCCTTCGCGGTCGTGCGCGAGGCCGGCAAGCGCACGCTGAAGATGCGCCACTTCGACGTCCAGCTGATTGGTGGCATCACGCTGCACCAGGGCAAGATCGCCGAGATGCGCACCGGCGAGGGCAAGACGCTGGTGGCCACGCTGCCCGTGTACCTGAACGCGCTCGCCGGCAAGGGCGTGCACGTGGTCACCGTCAACGACTACCTCGCGCGGCGCGACGCCGAGTGGATGGGGCGGCTCTACACGTTCCTCGGGCTGACCGTCGGCGTCAACGTGCCTGGCATGGACCGGGCCGAGAAGCAGGCTGCCTTCGCTGCCGACGTCACCTACGGCACCAATAACGAGTTCGGCTTCGACTACCTGCGCGACAACATGGTGATGGAGACGGCCGACCGCGTGGCGCGCGGCCTGAACTACGCCATCGTGGACGAGGTGGACTCGATCCTGATCGACGAGGCGCGCACGCCGCTGATCATCTCGGGTCAGGCCGAGGACCACACCGACATGTACGTGCGCATCAACGCCGTCGTGCCGCGCTTGAAAAAGCAGATCGGCGAGGAGGACCTGCGCACCGGTGAAGGGGTGATCGACCCCGGCGACTTCACCGTCGACGAGAAGACGCACCAGGTCTTCCTGACCGAGGCCGGCCACGAGAAGGCCGAGCAACTGCTGACCGAAGCCGGGCTGCTGGCCGAGGGCGCGAGCCTGTACGACCCGGCCAACATCGCGCTGATGCATCACGTGTATGCAGCGCTGCGCTCGCACCACCTCTACAACCGCGACCAGCACTACGTGGTGCAGAACGGCGAGGTGATCATCGTCGACGAGTTCACCGGTCGGCTGATGAGCGGCCGACGCTGGAGCGAAGGCCTGCACCAGGCGGTGGAGGCGAAGGAAGGCGTGCCGATCCAGAGCGAGAACCAGACCCTGGCCTCGGTCACGTTCCAGAACTACTTCCGCATGTACGGCAAGCTCGCCGGCATGACCGGCACCGCCGACACCGAGGCCTACGAGTTCCAGGAGATCTACAACCTGGAGACGGTGGTCATCCCGCCGAACAGGCCGACCATACGCAAGGACGAGAACGACCTCATCTACAAGACGACGAAGGAGAAGTACGACGCCGTCACACGGGACATCCGCGACTGCTACGAGCGCGGCCAGCCCGTGCTGGTGGGCACGACCTCGATCGAGAACTCCGAGTTGATCTCGGCCCTGCTGACCAAGGCCAAGCTGCCGCACCAGGTGCTCAACGCCAAACAGCACGCGCGCGAGGCCGAGATCGTGGCCCAGGCGGGGCGGCCGAAGATGATCACGATCGCCACCAACATGGCCGGACGCGGCACTGACATCGTGCTCGGCGGCAACGTCGAGAAGCAGATCCAGTTCCTTGAGGAAGACCCTGAGCTGTCCGACGACGAGCGCCGCTCGCGGGCGCAGCAGCTCAAAGACGAATGGCAGAGCCTGCACGACCAGGTCAAGGCGGCCGGCGGCCTGCGCATCGTTGCCACCGAACGCCACGAGAGCCGGCGCATCGACAACCAGCTGCGCGGCCGTTCGGGTCGCCAGGGCGACCCGGGCGCAAGCCGCTTCTACCTGAGCCTGGACGATTCGCTGATGCGCATCTTCGCCGGCGACCGCGTGCGCGCGATCATGGACCGGCTGAAGATGCCCGAAGGCGAGGCGATCGAGGCCGGCATCGTCAACCGCAGCATCGAGAGCGCGCAGCGCAAGGTCGAGGCACGCAACTTCGACATCCGCAAGCAGCTGCTCGAGTACGACGACGTCGCCAACGACCAGCGCAAGGTGATCTACCAGCAGCGCAACGAGATCCTCGAGGCCGTCAGTCTCGACGCGCAGATCGCCAACCTGCGCGCCAGCACGATGACCGACGTCGTGCGCACCTACGTGCCGGCCGGCACGCTGGAGGAGCAGTGGGATCTCGATGCACTGGAGCGCGTGCTGCGCGACGAATGGCAGCTCGAGGTGGCGCTGAGGGCCGAGGTCGAGGCCAGCGACAGCATCAACGACGAGGACATCGTCAAGAAGGTGGTCGAGGCAGCCGACGCGCATTTCCAGACCAAGATCGACGCCGTCGGCAGCGAGCAGTTCACGCCCTTCATGCGCATGGTGCTGCTGCAGGCCATCGACAGCCACTGGCGCGAGCACCTGGCGGCGCTCGACTACCTGCGCCAGGGCATCCACCTGCGCGGCTACGCGCAGCAGAACCCCAAGCAGGAGTACAAGCGCGAGGCCTTCGAGCTGTTCTCGCAACTGCTCGACGTGGTGAAGATGGAGGTCACGCGGGTGCTGATGACGGTGCGCATCCAGTCGCAGGACCAGGTTGCGCAGGCCGCCGAGGCGCTGGAGGCCCAGGCCGCGCAACTCGCCAACATCACCTACACCCACCCCAACGAGGATGGCAGCGTTTCGTCGGAGGCCGAGCGCACCGCGATCGCCGCCGCGGCCGCGGCCGCCGTGGCCCAGGTGCCCAAGGTCGGTCGCAACGACCCGTGTCCGTGCGGCAGCGGCAAGAAGTTCAAGCTCTGCCACGGCAAGCTGGCCTGAATCGGTTGGCCGTTCGCCGGACCGTCTGAATCGCAGCCCACCGGCTTGCCGCGCCGGCCGGCGTGGGTGCCTAGAATCGCGAACCTCCTCGCCTCCGCCCACCATGCCCGTCAACCTGCGCGCCCCCGAGCCGAACGACCTGCATCCAGTGGCGGGTGTGCGCATCGGCGTGGCGATGGCGGGGATTCGCAAGCAGAACCGACGCGACCTCGTCGTCTTCGCGCTCGAGCCTGGCGCCGCGGTCGCCGGCGTGTTCACCGCTAACCGCTTCTGCGCCGCGCCGGTGCAGCTGTGTCGCGAGCATCTCGCGGCACCCGGCGCCGGCATCCGCGCCCTGCTCGTCAACACCGGCAACGCCAACGCCGGCACCGGTGCCGACGGCCTGGCGCGGGCGCGCCGCAGCTGCGCCGCGCTGGCCGCGCTGATGGGCATCGCGCCCGAGCAGGTGCTGCCGTTTTCCACCGGTGTGATCATGGAGACGTTGCCCGTCGAACGAATCGAGGCCGGCCTGCCGACGGCGCTGGCGGCGCTCCAGCCGGCCGGTTGGGCCGATGCCGCGCAAGGCATCATGACCACCGACACCCTGCCCAAGGGCGCGTCGCGCCAGGTGCAGATCGGCGGCCGCACGGTCACCGTCACTGGCATCTCCAAGGGAGCCGGCATGATCCGCCCGAACATGGCCACGATGCTCGGCTTCGTCGCCACGGATGCCGCCATCGCCCCGGCCCTGTTGCAGCCACTGCTGCAGGAGGCGGCCGACCTCAGTTTCAACCGCATCACGATCGACGGCGACACCTCGACCAACGACTCATTCATGTTGATGGCCACGCAGCGCGCCGGCCACGCGCCGATCACCGCGCTCGACTCGCCGGCCGGCCGGGTGCTGCGCGAGGCCGTGTTCGCGGTGGCGCAGCAACTCGCGCAGGCCATCGTGCGCGACGGCGAAGGCGCGACCAAGTTCATCACCGTGCAGGTGCAGGGTGGCCGCGACGACGCCGAATGCCGACTGGCGGCCTACGCCATCGCGCATTCGCCACTGGTCAAGACCGCCTTCTTCGCCAGCGACCCCAACCTCGGGCGCATCCTCGCCGCGGTCGGCTATGCCGGCATAGCCGACCTCGACCAGGGGCGGATCGACCTCTTCCTCGACGACGTCCACGTCGTGCGCCAGGGCGGCCGCCACCCCGACTACCGCGAGGAAGACGGCCAGCGCGTGATGAAGCAGGCCGAGATCACGGTGCGGGTCGATCTGCACCGTGGGCCGGCCGCGGCCCAGGTGTGGACCTGCGACCTCTCGCACGACTACGTCAGCATCAACGCCGACTACCGTTCCTGATGTCCCACCCCCGATGCGCCTGCGGCGCTCCCACTCGAGGGGGCCGAGCCCGGACGGTGAACAGTCCCTGCGGACTGTCTCCCGCCTGCGGGGCCGGCCGCCATGCTTGGCGGCCGGCAACGCCAGCGGCCCGGCGCGGCCGGTTCCCCGGCGTTCGCTTGTGAGAGCCGTGTCCTGCTGAGCCTGCCCAAGCTCGCGCCCGGCGACCTGCTGCGCGACCCCGCGTACCTGCGGCTGTGGAGCTCGATCCTCACCAGCAGCTTCGGCAACCAGGTCATGCTGCTGGCACTGCCGCTGACCGCGGCCGTGCTGCTGCATGCTTCCCCGACGCAGATGGGGCAGCTCACCGCGGTCGAGCTGGTCCCCTTCATACTGTTCTCGCTGCCTGCCGGCGTCTGGCTCGACCGCGTGCGCAAGCTGCCGGTCTATGTGGTCGGCGAGTCGCTGGTAGCGCTGGCGGCGGCCACCGTGCCGGTGGCCTGGTGGCTCGGCTGGCTGGCGATGGGCTGGCTCTACACCGTGGCCTTCGTCCTCGGTCTCGTGCACACCGTGGCCGGCACCGCGGCGCAGGTCGTGCTGACCCAGGTCGTGGCTCGCAACCGACTCGTCGAGGCCCACGCCAAGAACGCGCTCGCCACCTCGGGCGCCGAGGTCGCGGGGCCGGGGGTGGCGGGTGGCCTGATCAAGGTCTTCGGCGCGCCGGTGGCGCTGCTGGTCAATGCCGTGCTGCTGCTGGGGTCGGCAGGGATCCTGCGCGGTATCGCGATCCACGAGCGGCGCGAGCAGCGGCCCGATGCGCATTTCTGGCGCGACCTGCGGGCCGGAATGCGCTTCGTCGTGCGGCAGAAGCTGCTGGTGGCGCTGGCCGTGCTGATGGCGGTCTGGCAGATGTCGCACTACGCGGCGATGACGGTGCAGATCCTGTTCGCCACCCGCGTGCTGGGCCTGTCGGAGCAGGCGGTGGGCCTGTGCTACATGGGCGTGGGCCTGGGCACGATCACGGGCAGCATTTATGGACGGCGCGTGAGCTACCGCGTCGGGCCCGGTCCCTGCCTGGTGATCGGATACGCGATCTGCGGTACGGGCTGGTTGCTGCTGGCGATCGCGCCGGCGGGCGGCCTGGGCATCGCGGCCTTCGCCTGGATGCTGATGAGCTCGTCCGCCGGCGCGGTCTTCATCTTCATCAACTTCCTCGCGCTGCGCCAGGCCGTCACCCCGGAGCCGCTGCTCGGCCGCATGACCAGCACGATGCGCTGGCTGACGCTGCTGGCCGCCGCCCCGGGGGCCCTGCTGGCGGGCTGGCTGGGCGAGCATGCGGGCCTGCGCGCGTCGCTGACTTTCGCCGGTGGTGTCTCGCTGCTGCTGGCGGCGGTGGCGTGGCGGCTGCCGCTGATCCGCAGCCTCAAGGCGTTGCCGGCGCTGGAACGCGAATCGCAGTGGCTGCACTCCGCCGTCGAGGTCCAGACGGCGGAGTAGCCGCTCGACGTCGTCGGCGGGCTCTTGCAGAAGATGCGAATCGGAGGTCCGCGCGGGGAGCTTTGCCTGTCCAGCCTTACGGGATGGCGCGCGACGGGGCCGCCGCAGTGATGACGCCCAAGCCGGCACCGGGGTCATAGCCGGGCACGCCGGAGTAGAACCAGTTGTCGCCGCCGACGATGTCGACCAGGGCCGACGCCTTCCCGCCCCCTTGGCGCGACTTCAGCGCATACAGCTGCGGCGCCAGCAGGCCCAGGCGCGAGCCGTTGGCCTGCCCGACGAGGGCGAAGATGCCGTTGAGCTGCGGCGACGCGAAGCTCGTGCCGCCGTAACCGCCCAGCCAGCCGCCATCCAGCGTCGAATAGACCAGGTAGCCGGTGTAGGGGTCGGAGTTGAGCGAGATGTCGGGCAGGTTGCGGCCCTTGAAGTTCGCCGCCACCGTGTACAGGTAATACGGGTTGGTCGGGTCCGTGCGGTCGGGCGTGTGGGTCCAGACCTGGTTCGGCTCACTCTTGCGGATGCCGGGGACGCCATTTTGGCAGTCCGGCTTGGGCCAGAACACGCTGACGCCGCCGCCGCCGCCGACCGAGAAGTAGTAGTCCTGGTAGGACGGCCCGTAGTTGGTGAGAAGGTAGTCGTTGAAGTAGTCCCAAGCCCAGACTTGCTCGGTGGGGATGGTGACCGTGCCGTACCGCCGCTGGATGACGCCGGGCAGTGTCGTGCCCCCGGCGGCGACGATGTAGGGCTCGGAGGCCGGCGAATCGACGGTCAGGATCTTCGAGAATTAGGGGTAGGGCACGCTGCGATTCGTGTCGTAGGCGCCGGCATCGCCGGAGGCTGCAAAGGTCGAGATGCCTTGCGCGGCGGCTTCGGCGAAGGCCTGGTGGTAGGCCACGAGCACGGCCTGGGTGTCGGTGGAGACGCCGGGGATCTCGTAGTTGAAGATCTCGGGTGACCCCCAGCTCACCGACAGCGTGTCGACCGCGTTGTCGGCCACGGCCTTGTAGAACACGTCGATGAAGCCGGCCTCGGTGTTCGGCGCGTCATAGACGATGACCTTGGCGTCGGGCGCCAGGCCGCCGGATTGCTCAACGTCGAGACTGGTCTCGCCGGAGCCGGCGTCGGCCGCGAGTTCAGCGCCGCCGTCGACACGGATCTGCCTGATGCGGTTGGGATTGACGTTGAGGCCGATCTGGCTCCAGTAGTTGTAGGCGTCGGCGGGCAGGAAGTCGGCCAGCGTCGCGATGCCCACGGTCATCCCCTTGCCGGTGATGCCTCTGGCGTAGAGCGGGTTGACGCCATAGAAGTTGGCGACGTCGCCGGTGGTGTAGCTGCCAGGCACGCCGGTGGCCGTGCCGTTGCCCGATGGCAGCACGACCTGCGGTGCCGGCTCGCCCAGGGCTGCCCCCAGCTGCTTGGCGTTGGTCGAGTGCGGCAGGAACTGCGACGTCTGGGTGTCGAGGCCGGCGACGTACAGCACCAGATCCTGCAGCAGGGCCGGTGCACTGGGCCTGCGGACAGGCCGATGGAAGCGGCGGCCGTGATCGTCGGTGTAGTCGTGCATCGTGGTCGAGAAGGCCTGGCTGAACTGCGCGGCCGTCCCGGTGGCCTTGATGACCAGATTGCTGTCATAGACTTCGTTGACGACGATGTCCAGGCTCTGCAAGTACTGCGTCACGCGCCGGATCTGTGCTGCGGATGGCACGTAACGCGCGCGGAACTGCGGGACGCTGAGGAACTTGTGGTACTGCCTGCTGCCTGGCGTCACGCTGGCTGCGATGAGGCCGTCGAGGTCATCGGCGTTCTGCAGCTTCAGGACGATCGACACCGTCATCGTCGTCGCATCCGGGGTCGCCCCCATGTCCTGCGGCGCTGCCGACGATCGGTAGCCCTGGCCTACCGATCGTCGGCAGCGCCGCGGCGACGGCGATGTTTCGGATCAGGGCACGCGGGCTTCTTTGGCGCAGCATGTAACGACCCCATGGGATGGTCGAGGCGTGGACGAGCCGGCCGCATCGTGGCATGTTGACAGACGCAAAGCAACGCGAGGATCGTTTGCTGTTTGCCTACGCTGCCGTAATAGCCCGACTCAGAACGGGCTCGTCGGGTTGCAGGGCCGGGGACCGCTTGGGCCCCGCTCGCGGTGAGGGGCCCGGGATGCGACGGCGGCTTGGCCTGGGCGAGACGCGCCGGCCCGGCGCACCGCGTCAACCCGGGAGCCCGCAGGCAGGGGGAAGCCGGTCGACGGCGTCGGTGATCAGCCCGTCGACATGCAAGGCGAGCAGGCGCCGTGCCTCGGTGGACTCGTTGACCGTGTAGCACAGCGCGCGCAGGCCGGCGCCATGCAGCTGCGCGACCAGCGCGTCATCCATCAGTTCGTGGTTCGCGACCACTGCCATACAGCCCAGCGACAACGCGATGTCGAACCAGCCGGCCCACAGCTCGTCGACGAGCAGCGCGCGCGGGATTGTCGGCGCGGCCTGCTTCGCCCCCAGCAGCGCTTCGGGGCGGAACGAGCTGAACAGCAGCGGCGCGTCGGCACCCTGCCACAGCCGCAGGCAGGCCTGACCCACTGCCGCCCCGGTGGCCTGTTCGGTCTGCGGTGTCGGTTTGATCTCGAGATTCAGCGCGAAGCGGTTTCGCTGCACGTAGCAGGCGATCGCCTCCAGGCTGGGCATTGGCTCGCCCGCATAGACCGGGCCATGCCAGCCACCGGCGTCGAGCCGCGACAGCGCGGCCCAGGGTTGTTCGCCGGCGACCCCGTGCCCGGTCGTCGTGCGCTCGAGTGTGGTGTCGTGAAGCAGGAAGGGCACGCCGTCGGCGCTGAGCTTGACGTCGCATTCGAACGCACGGTAGCCGTGCGAGGCGCCGACGCGAAAGGCCGCCAGCGTGTTCTCGGGCGCCAGCTTGCCCGCGCCGCGGTGCGCGATCCACAGCGGCAGCGGCCAGGCTGGCAGCGGCGTCGTCATGCGCGCTTGCCGCTGCCCGCGTCGAACCAGTGCAGGTGCTCGGGTGGCACCCGCACCCGCACCGTCTCGCCGGCGCGCGGTGCGGCCAGCGTACCCTCGATTCGCAGCGTGAACATCGTGTCGCCCAGACGGCCGTAGACGAGCCGCTCGGCGCCCAGCATCTCGAGCATTTCCACTCGCAGCGGCCATGGGCCGGCCGGATCGAGCTGGGCGTGCTCGGGCCGCACGCCCAGCGTCAGCGGACCGCTGCGCGGCGCGGCGGCGGCCACGGCGACGGTCTGGCCGCCGACGGTGAAGCGCGAGCCGTCGGCCTGCCCGGCCAGCAGGTTCATCGGCGGCGAACCGATGAAGCCCGCCACGAAGGTGCTGGCCGGCCGCAGGTAGACCTGCTCGGGCGTACCGATCTGCTCGATCCGCCCGGCGTTCATCACGATCATCCGCTGCGCCAGGGTCATCGCCTCGACCTGATCGTGGGTGACGAATAGCGAGGTGCGCCCGAACTCGGCGTGAAGCTTCTGGATCTCCAGCCGGGTGGCCGCGCGCAGCTTGGCGTCGAGGTTGGACAACGGCTCGTCGAACAGGAACACCTGCGGCTGGCGCACGATCGCGCGGCCCATCGCCACCCGCTGGCGCTGGCCGCCGGAGAGCTCACGCGGCTTGCGCTGCAGCAGCGCACCCAGCTCCAGGATCTTGGCCGCCTTCTGCACCCGCTGTTCGATTTCCGCCTTCGGCATCTTGGCGATCTTCAGCCCGTAGGCCATGTTGTCGAACACGCTCATGTGCGGGTACAGCGCGTAGTTCTGGAACACCATCGCGATGTCGCGCTCCGCCGGCTCCAGCGTGTTGACGACGCGCCCTCCGATGGCGATCTCGCCGCCCGTGATCTCCTCCAGGCCGGCCACCATGCGCAGCAGCGTGCTCTTGCCGCAGCCGCTGGGACCGACCATGACGATGAACTCGCCGTCGGCGATCTCAGCGTCGATGCCGTGGATCACCTCCAGGGCCTTCGGGCCACGGCCGTAGCGCTTGACGACATTGCGGATCGAAATGGATGCCATCGCCGTGCTGCTACTTCTCGGTGTCGACCAGGCCCTTGACGAACCACTTCTGCATCAGCAGCACGACGAGCGCCGGCGGCAGCATGGCGAGCATCGCGGTGGCCATCACGAGTTGCCACTCGGTCGCCGCGTCGCCGCCGGCCATCATGCGCTTGATGCCAATCACGGTGGTGTACATGTCCTCCTGCGTCGTCACCAGCAGCGGCCAGAGGTACTGGTTCCAGCCGTAGATGAACATGATGACGAACAGCGCCGCGATGTTGGTGCGCGACAGCGGCAGCACCATGTCCCAGAAGAAGCGCAGCGGCCCGGCGCCGTCGATGCGAGCGGCCTCGGCGTACTCGTCGGGGATGGTGAGGAAAAACTGGCGGAACAGGAAGGTCGCCGTCGCCGACGCGATCAGCGGCAGCGTCAGGCCGGCATAGGTGTCGATCAGGTGCAGGTCGGCAGCGACCTGGTAGGTCGGAAGGATGCGCACCTCGACCGGCAGCATCAGGGTGACGAAGATCATCCAGAAGAAGGTGCGCCGCAGCGGGAAGCGGAAGTAGACGAAGGCGAAGGCCGAGACGATCGAGATCGCGATCTTGCCGAACGCGATGGCCAGCGCCATCACGAGGCTGTTGATCATCATCTGGCCCACCGGCGCGCTCGAGGCGCGCGTGCTGCCGTGGGCGATCACCGCGGCGTAGTTCTCCAGCAGGTGGCTCCCCGGCCACAGGCGCATCGGCACGTGCAACACCTCGTCGAGCGACAAGGTCGAGGCGACGAAGGCCACGTACACCGGGAACATCACGACCGCGACGGCGCCGATCAGCACGGCGTGCCGCACGAAGGTGAGGAAGGGGCGGCGCTCGATCACGGCAGGGTCAGTACTGCACTCTTCGCTCGACCCAGCGGAACTGCGCCACAGTGAGCACGACCACGACGAGCATCAGGATCACCGACTGCGCGGCCGAGCCGCCGAGGTCGAGCGCCTGGACGCCGTCCTGGTAGATCTTGTAGACCAGGATCTGCGTCGTCTGGCCGGGCCCGCCCTGGGTTGTCGAGTCGACGATGGCGAAGGTGTCGAAGAAGGCGTAGACGACGTTGACCACGAGCAGGAAGAAGGCCGTCGGCGACAGCATCGGGAAGACGATGGTCCAGAAGCGCCGGATGGGCCCGGCGCCGTCGATCGCCGCCGCCTCGATGAGCGAGGTCGGGATGGCCTGCAGCCCGGCGAGGAAGAAGAGGAAGTTGTAGCTGATCTGCTTCCACACCGCGGCCACGCAGATGAGCAGCAGCGCCTGTCCGCCGTTGACGTAGTAGTTCCAGTCGATGCCGAGGCCGCGCAGCGCGTACGTGAGCACGCCGATCGACGGCGACAGCAGGAAGAGCCACAACACGCCGGCTACGGCGGGCGCGACGGCGTAGGGCCAGATGAGCAGCGTCTTGTACACATTCGCCCCGCGCAGCACGCGGTCGGCGAACACGGCAAGCAGCAGCGACAGCGCCAGGCCCGAAACCGCGACCACCGCGGAAAACAGCGCCGTCACCTTGAACGACGCCAGATAGTGCGGGTCGTGGAAGAGGGTGACGAAATTGTCCAGCCAGACGAACTGGACCTTGGACGCGAAGGCGTCCTGCAGCAGCACCGAGTAGTACAGCGTCTCGGCTGCCGGCCAGAAGAAGAACACGATCGATATCGCGATCTGCGGCAGCACCAGCGCGTACGGCAGCCAGCGCGAGCGGAACAGGGCGCGCTTTTCCATGATCGTGGAGAGCTGCGGGGATCAGGGACGGCGGACCGCAGAGCCGCGGTCCGCCGTTGCCGTCTACTTGTTCGCCTTCTGGAACGTCTCGAGCTGTTCGTTGCCGCGCTTGACCGCCTCATCCAGCGCCGCCTTGGCCGTCTTCTGCCCGCTCCACACGCCTTCCAACTCCTCGTCAATGACGTTGCGGATCTGCACGAAATTGCCCAGGCGCAGGCCCTTCGAGTTGGGCGTCGGCGGCTTGCGCGTGAGCTCCACGATCGCCGTGTCGAAGCCGGGGCGTTCCTGGTACAGGCCCTCCTTCTTCGCCAGCTCGTAGGCCGCGAGCGTGATCGGCACGTAGCCGGTCGACTTGTGCCAGTCGAGTTGGATCTCGGGCGAGGACAGGAAGGTGAAGAACTTGGCGATGCCCTTGTACAGGCTCGGGTCCTTCTGGGTCATGACCCACAGTGTCGCGCCGCCGATGATCGTGTTCTGTGGTGCGCCCTGGACGCTCGGGTAGTAGGGCAGCGGCGAGACACCGAACGCGAACTTCGCGCTCGCCTTGATGTTGCCGTACGAGCCGCTCGAGGTCGTCTCCATCGCGCACTCGCCGCTCATGAACTTGCCGGTCGGCTCGTCCTTGCGCCCGGCGTAGGTGAACAGGCCCTTCTTGGCCATGTCGGCGAGGTTCTGGATGTGCATGACCTGCACCGGGCCGTTGAATTCCAGCCGCGTGCCCAGGCCGCCGAAGCCGTTCTGAAGCGTCGCGAACGGCACGTTGTGCCAGGCACTGAAGCTCTCGAGCTGCACCCAGGACTGCCAGCCGGTGGTGAAGGCGCAGGGCACGCCGGCCGCCTTGAGCTTCTCGGCGTCCTGGATGAGCTCGGGCCAGGTCACTGGCGGCTTCTCGGGATCGAGGCCGGCCTTCTTGAACGCGTCCTTGTTGATGTAGAGCACCTGGGTCGAGCTGTTGAACGGCATCGACAGCAGGTTGCCGTGCGTGTCGGAGTAGTAGGAGGTCACCGCCGGAAGGTACGCCTTCGGGTCGAAGGGCTCGTGCGCGTCGGCCATCAGCTTGTAGACCGGCATCACCGCGCCGTGCGCCGCCATCATGGTCGCCGTGCCGACCTCGAACACCTGCACGATCTGCGGCGGCTTGCCCGCCCGCGTCGCGGCGATCGCCGCCGTCAGCGACTCGTCGTACTGGCCCTTGTAGACCGGCACGACCTTGTAGTCCTTCTGGCTGGCGTTGAACTTGTCCGCGATCTCGCCCACCTTGTCGCCGAGCTTGCCGGTCATCGAGTGCCACCACTGGATCTCGGTCTGCGCGTGGGCGGGTGCGGCGAACGCGGCGGCCGCAATGACGGTGGCGAGCAGCAGGGGTCTCATCGGCAGCTTCCTCGGCAATGGATGTGTAGGGAACTCCGCAATATGGCGGGTTTTCGTGACAGACGCGTTTCTCGCACGCTTGGCGACCGATTGCCATGGGAGATACCCGCCGGCGCGCCGACGCGGCGTGACCCTCCAGGCCGGCGGTGCGCAACCCCTGCGATAGGATCGCAGGCTTCGATGAACGCCCCCCTGCCTATCCTGCCGCGCCGCGTCACGGCGGGCCCCGCCGACGCCGATGATGCCGCCACGGGCGCCGCCGTGCGCCTGCGCGAGATCCCTTACAACTACACCTCGTTCTCCGACCGCGAGATCGTGCTGCGCTTGCTGGGCCCGCGCGTCTGGGAGATCCTCAGCCTGCTGCGCCAGGAGCGCCGCACCGGCCGCTCGGCGCGCATGCTCTACGAGGTGCTGGGTGACATCTGGGTCGTGCAGCGCAACCCCTTCCTCGAAGACGACCTGCTCGACAACCCGAAGCGGCGGCAGCTGCTCGTCGAAGCCCTGCACCATCGCCTGGTCGAGGTTGGCAAGCGGCGCAGCCCGGTCGAGGACGCCCAGCGCGACGCCCTGGTCGGCGAACTTCTGGCCGCCGCCAGCGCCGCGGTGGAGGCGTTCGCGGCGCACTTCCGCGCTGTCTGGGACCTGCGCCGTGCCGCGCGCCGCGTGCTCGGCCGCCACACGGCCAAGGACAACCTCAAGTTCGACGGCCTGAGCCGCGTCTCGCACGTCACAGACGCCACCGACTGGCGGGTCGAATACCCGTTCGTCGTCCTCACGCCCGACAGCGAGGCCGAGATGGCCGCGCTGGTGGCCGGCTGCATCGAGCTCGGCCTGACGATCATCCCGCGCGGCGGTGGCACGGGCTACACCGGTGGTGCCGTGCCGCTGACCTGGAAGAGCGCGGTGATCAACACCGAGAAGCTCGAGGCGATGAGCGAGGTCGAGTGGGTTGCGCTGCCCGGCGTCGCGCAGCCCGTGCCGACGATACGCAGCGAGGCCGGCGTCGTCACCCAGCGTGTGGCCGATGCCGCCGAGCGAGCCGGCCACGTGTTCGCGGTCGATCCCACGTCGGCCGAGGCGAGTTGCGTCGGCGGCAACATCGCGATGAACGCCGGCGGCAAGAAGGCGGTGCTGTGGGGCACGGCGCTGGATAACCTGGCCTCGTGGCGCATGGTCACGCCCGACGCCAAATGGCTCGAGGTGACGCGGCTGGGGCACAACCTGGGCAAGATCCACGATGCTGCCGTCGCCAGCTTCGAGCTCAAGTACTTCGACGCCAGCGGGCGGACGCTGGAGCGAACCGAGCGGCTGGACATCCCGGGCCGCGTTTTCCGCAAGGAGGGCCTGGGCAAGGACGTCACCGACAAGTTCCTCGCCGGCCTGCCCGGGATCCAGAAGGAAGGCTGCGACGGCCTGATCACCAGCGCGCGCTGGATCGTGCACCGGATGCCGGCGCACGTGCGCACGGTGTGTCTGGAGTTCTTCGGCAACGCCAGGGACGCCGTGCCCAGCATCGTCGAGATCAAGGACTACCTGTTCGGGCTGAAGGACCAGGGCCGGGATGTCGAAGGGCGGGGCCCCTCCCCCGTCCTGCTGGCCGGCCTCGAGCACCTCGACGACCGCTACCTCAAGGCGGTGGGCTACAGCACCAAGAGCAAGCGCGCGCTGAGCGGATCGGGCCTGCCGAAGATGGTGCTGGTGGGCGACATCGTCGGCGACGACGAGAACGCGGTGGCGCGAGCCACCAGCGAGGTCGTGCGCATCGCCAACTCGCGCGGCGGTGAGGGCTTCGTCGCGGTCAGCGCCGATGCGCGCAAGAAGTTCTGGCTCGATCGCAAGCGCACCGCCGCCATCGCCAAGCACACCAACGCCTTCAAGATCAACGAGGACGTGGTGATCCCGCTGCACCGCATGGGCGAGTACACCGAAGGCGTCGAGCGCATCAACATCGAGCTGTCGCTGCGCAACAAACTGGCGCTTGCCGATCGCCTGGAAGCCTTCTTCGCGGGCGAACAGATGCCGCTGGGCAAGAGCGACGACGCGGGCGAGATTCCGACCGCCGTGCTGCTGGAAGACCGCGTGCAGCTGGCGCTGGCGCTGCTGCGCGTGGTGCGTGCGCTGTGGAAGTCCTGGCTCACCAGCCTGGACATCGTGCAGGCCGACAGCGGCCGTTCGGTGTTTTCGCTGCTGCAGGACTATTCACTCCGTGCGTCCTGGAAGACGCAGCTCCTGAAGCCGCTGCAGCAGCTGTTTGCCGGCGACGCCTTCGCACCGATCGTCGCCCGCTGCAAGGCGATCCACCAGGACGTGCTGAAGGGCCGGGTCTGGGTGGCCCTGCACATGCACGCCGGCGACGGCAACGTGCACACCAATATTCCCGTCAACAGCGACAACTACGTCATGCTGCAGACCGCGCACGAAGCGGTGGCACGCATCATGGCGCTGGCGCGGCGGCTGGATGGCGTGATCAGCGGCGAGCACGGCATTGGCATCACCAAGCTCGAGTACCTGACCGACGACGAACTCGCCTCCTTCAGCGACTACAAGCGGCGCGTCGATCCCGAGGGCCGCTTCAACAAGGGCAAGCTGCTCAGGGGCCCAAGGCCCTTGCCATCGACGACCGCCCCCCAAGGGGCGTCCTTGACCTTCGGGCCGCCCGGCGATCAAGGCGCGGCGGGTGAGCATGCACCGACCTTCGCGGCGGATCTCAGCGCCGCCTACACGCCCAGCTTCGGCCTGATGGGCCACGAGTCGCTGATCATGCAGCAGAGCGACATCGGCGCCATCAGCGAGAGCATCAAGGACTGCCTGCGCTGCGGCAAGTGCAAGCCGGTCTGCGCGACCCACGTGCCGCGCGCCAACCTGCTGTACAGCCCGCGCAACAAGATCCTGGCCACCTCGCTGCTGATCGAGGCCTTCCTGTACGAGGAGCAGACGCGGCGCGGCGTCAGCGTGCAGCACTGGGCCGACTTCGAGGACGTCGCCGACCACTGCACCGTCTGCCACAAGTGCGAGAGCCCGTGCCCGGTGAAGATCGACTTCGGCGACGTCACGATGGCGATGCGCAACCTGCTGCGCAGGATGGGCAAGAAGAGCTTCCGGCCGGGCAACGCGGCGGCGATGTTCTTCCTCAACGCGACGAACCCGCAGACCATCAAGCTGATGCGCGCCGCGATGGTGGGCGTCGGTTTCAAGGCCCAGCGCTTCATGAACGGCCTGCTCGGGCCGGCGGCGCGCAGGCAGACCGGCGCCCCGCCGGCCACGCTCGGCCTGCCGCCGATCAAGGAGCAGGTCATCCACTTCATCAACAAGAAGATGCCCGGCGGCCTGCCGAAGAAGACGGCACGGGCACTGCTGGACATCGAGGACAAGAACTACGTCCCCATCATCCGCGACCCGCAGGCCACCACGGCCGAGACCGAGGCGGTGTTCTACTTTCCGGGCTGCGGCAGCGAGCGCCTGTTCAGCCAGGTGGGCCTGGCCACCCAGGCCATGCTCTGGCACGCCGGCGTGCAGACCGTGCTGCCGCCGGGCTACCTGTGCTGCGGCTACCCGCAGCGGGGCAGCGGTCAGGCCGACAAGGCAGAGAAGATCATCACCGACAACCGGGTGCTGTTCCACCGCGTCGCCAACACGCTGAACTACCTTGACATCAAGACCGTCGTCGTGAGCTGCGGCACCTGCTACGACCAGCTCCAGGACTACAGGTTCGAGGAGATCTTCCCCGGCTGCCGCATCGTCGACGTCCACGAGTTCCTGCTCGACAAGGGCATCACCTTGCCGGGCCACACCGCCGGCTACCTCTACCATGACCCCTGCCACAGCCCGATGAAGCAGCAGGAGCCGATGAAGACGGTCAAGGCGCTGGTCGGCCCCAACGTGCTCAAGAGCGAGCGTTGCTGCGGCGAGAGCGGCACCCTGGGCGTGACGCGACCGGACATCAGCACCCAGGTGCGGTTCCGCAAGGAAGAAGAGATCCGGGCCGGCGAGGCCGCGCTGCGCAGCCGGATGGCCGATGCGGGCGCGCCGGCCCCGGTCGACCTCAAGATCCTGACCAGCTGCCCGAGTTGCCTGCAAGGCCTGAAGCGCTATGAGGACGACCTCGGTCACGGCTTGCTGCAGGCCGACTACATCGTGGTCGAGATGGCGCGCGTGCTGCTGGGCGAGGACTGGCTGCCCGGCTACGTGGCGCGCGCCAATGCCGGCGGCATCGAGCGGGTGCTGGTCTGATCCGGATCGAGCCGGGCCGCAGGCCCGGCGTCGACGGCGGCGCCGCGGCAAGACCGTGTATCGCGCTCTGCCCCGGCGCGCCTGGGGCAGGCGATACACTGCCACCATGATCAGAACGATTGCAGAGCATGGCCGACCCCGTCCCTGACAGCCCTCAGCCCACCGCGCTGACGGTTCACCAGAGTTCTCGCGTGCTCGAGATCGCGTTTGACGATGGTGCCAGCTTTCGCATCCCCTTCGAGCTGATGCGCATCTACTCGCCGTCGGCTGAAGTCCAGGGCCACGGCCCCGGCCAGGAGGTGCTGCAGACCGGCAAGCGCGACGTGGGCATCGTCGAGATCGCGCCGGTGGGCCACTACGCGGTGCAGCCCGTGTTCTCCGACGGCCACGAGAGCGGCATCTTCTCGTGGCCCTACCTCTATCACCTGGGCGCGAACGAGGCCGAGTTGTGGCAGCGCTACGAAGAGCGCCTTCGCGAGGCCGGCGCCGACCGCGACGCGGCGATGACCGCCGCCGGCACCGGCGGCGCCTGCAGTTCGCATTGAGAGCCGACGTGGCCCAGACCCACTTCGGTTACCAGACCGTCGACGAAGCGCAGAAGGCGCACCGCGTGCGCGGCGTGTTCGATTCGGTCGCGGCCCGCTACGACCTGATGAACGACGTGCTGTCGCTCGGCCTGCACCGCGCCTGGAAGGCCTACGCCGTCGCGGTGGCCGGCGTGCAGCCGGGGATGCGCGTGCTCGACATCGCCGGCGGCACCGGCGACCTGGCGCGTGCGTTCGCGCGGCAGGTCGGCGCGAACGGCCAGGTCGTGCTCACCGACATCAACGAGTCCATGCTCCGCGTGGGCCGCGACCGCCTGCTCGACGAAGGCCTGGTGGTTCCGACCGCCGCCTGCGACGCCGAGCGGCTGCCCTTCGCCGATGCCGTCTTCGACGTCGTCAGCGTTGCGTTCGGCCTGCGCAACATGACGCGCAAGGAGGCCGCGCTACTCGAGATGGGTCGCGTGCTGCGCCCCGGCGGCCGGCTGCTGGTGCTCGAGTTCTCCACGCCCATGCCCCTGCTGCGCAAACCCTACGACTGGTACTCGTTCGGGCTGATGCCGCTGCTGGGCAAGCTGTTCGCCAACGACGCCGACAGCTACCGCTACCTGGCCGAAAGCATCCGCATGCACCCCGATGCGCCGACCCTCAAGGCGATGATGAAGGGTGCCGGCTTTGGCCATGTCGATGTCCACAGCCTGGCCGGCGGCATCGTCGCGCTGCACGTCGGTATCAAGTGCTGAAGCCCAGGGCGGCACGCCGAGCCGAGCGGCTCGAGCCCCCGAGAACACAGTCAAGGACGGATCCATGAAGCTGACGATGCCCGTTGTGCGCCGCACCCCCCGCAGCTGGCTGTCGCTGGCAGCCGTGCTCACTGCCGTGACGCTGGCGGGCTGTGGCGACAAGAAGGACATGACCGTCCAGATCGCCGCCCGGGTCGACAAGGACCAGATCACCGTCCCGCAGGTCAATTTCGTGCTCCAGCAGCAGCGCGGCCTGCAGCAGGACCAGGTGGATGCTGCGAGCCGGCAGATCCTCGAGCGACTGATCGACCAGGACCTCGCGCTGCAGCAGGGCGAGGACGAGAAGCTCGACCGCGACCCGCGGGTGGTGCAGGCGCTCGAGGCGGCGCGGCGCGAGATCATCGCGCGCGCCTACCTCGAGAAGGTCGGCGAGGCCGCCGCGAAGCCGACCGCCGAGGAGGTCAAGAAGTACTACGACGACAAGCCGGCCCTGTTCAGCGCGAGGCGCATCTACAGCCTGCAGGAGATCGCCATCGAGGCCAGGCCCGACCAGGTCGGCGAGCTGAAGACGCAGCTCGGGGCGAGCAAGAACGTCAACGAGTTCGTCGAGTACCTCAAGGCCCACGATTACCACTTCGCGGGCAACCAGGCGGTGCGCGCCGCCGAGCAGCTGCCGCTCAACAGCCTGGACGCCTTCGCGCAAATGAAGGACGGCCAGGCGATGGTCGTGCCGGCCAAGAGCGGCGTGCAGGTGGTGGTCCTGGCCGGCTCGCGCAGCCAGCCGGTGACACTGGAGCAGGCGCGCCCGGTGATCGAGCAGTACCTGCTGAACGAGCGCAAGCGCAAGCTCGTCGAGGACAAGCTCAAGAGCCTGCGCGCCGCGGCCAAGATCGAGTACGTCGGCAAGTTCGCCGAGCTGGCGGCCTCCGCGCCGGCCGCCGGCGCTACCCCGGCACCCGAGATGGCGCCCGCCGCGATGCCCGGGGCGCCGCCGCCGGGCCCCGGATCGGCCGCCAGCGACATCGGCAAGGACCCGGGCCTGAAGTGAGGGGCCGGGTCACGTTCGCCTAGGGGTCCGGGCGTCGCTCGGCGTCGACGCCAGCGGGCGCCAGCGGGCGCCACCGGGCGCCTTCAGGGTGCCGCGGCCTGGGTCGCATCAGCGCCTTCCAGGGACCGCGCGCGCCCGAGCGCGGAGCAAGTCGCGCTTCGAAGCGCGCATGAAGCGCGGGTGTCGCGCGCCACGGCGAGAATGGCGGTTGGCACGCCGGCCGGCCCGGTGCCGATCCTCCATCCTTCGAATCCTCACCCGCACCCATGAAAGTCACTGTTGTCGGCACCGGTTACGTCGGACTGGTCACGGGCGCCTGCCTGTCGGAGATGGGCAACCACGTGGTCTGCCTGGACATCGACGAACGCAAGATCCGCATGCTCAACGACGGTGGCATCCCGATCCACGAACCGGGGCTGGAGGCGATCGTCCACCGCAACGCCGCGGCCGGCCGGTTGCAGTTCACGACCGAGGTGGCCGCAGCGGTGGCGCACGGGACGATCCAGTTCATCGGCGTCGGCACGCCGCCCGACGAGGACGGCTCGGCCGACCTGCAATACGTGCTGGCGGCGGCCACCAACATCGGCCGCCACATGACCGACTACAAGGTCATCGTCGACAAGAGCACGGTGCCTGTGGGTACCGCCGACAAGGTGCGCGGCGCGGTCCGCGCGGCGCTGGCGGCGCGCGGGTTGGGCGCGACCGAATTCGCGGTCGTCAGCAACCCCGAATTCCTGAAGGAAGGCGCGGCGGTGGACGACTGCATGCGCCCCGACCGCATCGTGGTCGGCGCCGACGACGAGCGCGCGATCCTGCTGATGCGCGCCCTGTACACGCCCTTCATGCGCAACCACGAGCGGCTGCAGGTGATGGACATCCGCAGCGCCGAGTTCACCAAGTACGCCGCCAACGCGATGCTGGCCACGCGCATCAGTTTCATGAACGAACTCGCGCTGCTCGCTGAGCGCGTGGGCGCCGACATCGAGATGGTGCGCAAGGGCATCGGCAGCGACCCGCGCATCGGCACTCACTTCCTCTACCCCGGCACCGGCTATGGCGGCAGCTGCTTTCCGAAGGACGTCAAGGCGCTGATCCGCACCGGACAGGACAACGGCATGGTGCTGGGCGTGCTGCAGGCGGTGGAAGCGGCCAACGAACGCCAGAAGCATGTGCTGGTGGACAAGATCACCGCCCGCTTCGGCCCCGACCTGGGCGGCCGCACCTTTGCGCTCTGGGGCCTGGCCTTCAAGCCCAACACCGACGACATGCGCGAGGCACCCAGCCGTGTGATCGTCGAGGAACTCACGCGCCGCGGCGCCGCGGTGCGTGCCTACGACCCGGTGGCGATGGAAGAGGCGGCGCGGGTCATGGAAGGCACGCCGCGCCTGCACTTCGCCGCCAGCCCCACCGAGGCGCTGGCCGGTGCCGACGCGCTGTTGCTGGTGACCGAGTGGAAGGAGTTCCGCAACCCCGACTTCGATGCCATCAAGGCGGCGTTGAAGTCGCCGCTGATCTTCGATGGCCGCAACATCTACGACCCCGCGCTGATGCAGATGCACGGCATCGAGTACAGCGGCATCGGCCGTCGCGAGGCCGGCGCGGCGTGACCGACCTCGAAACTTTATTTCGTGCCGGGCCCCTTCTGCCGGCAGTTTGCGGTTACATTACCGAGGTAGATTTGAGCAAGATTGTTGTTTGACGGTTTCTGGTGAGCCTGCGCTGTGCGGGGGTTTGTCGGATTCCTTGATCGGTGATTTTCTTGGCCGCATCTGCACTGCGACAGCATGTGCTGCGCAGCAACCGTGAAAGGAATTCAATATGACGACGCAAACCGGAACCGTGAAGTGGTTCGATGATGGCAAGGGCTTCGGCTTCATCACGCCTGACGGCGGTGGCAAGGATCTCTTCGCCCATTTCAGCGAAATCCAGAGCACCGGCGGCTTCCGCAGCTTGGCCGAGGGCCAGAAGGTGGAATTCGAGGTGAAGCAGGGCCAGAAGGGCCCGCAAGCCTCGACCATCAAGGCGCTGTAATCCAGCACGAGGGATTCGTTCCCTCAGCCAAGAACCGCAGTTTCGGCTGCGGTTTTTTTGTGCCTGCCGCCGGCTACGGTCGAGGCAACGCGGCTTGCGCGAGCAGCGGTGCGGCGGCGTCCTTGGGCGCCACCAGCGGCGCTTGTCCGCCGGCCAGCGGCCAGGCGATGCCGATCGCGGGATCGCTCCACCGAATGCTGCGCTCGCAGTCCCGCGCATAGACATCGGTGGTCTTGTAGAGGAACTCGGTGCCGTCGGCGAGCGCGACGAAGCCGTGCGCGAAGCCCTCCGGTATCCAGAGTTGGCGCCTGTTGGCGGCCGAGATCTCCAATCCCAGCCAGCGTCCGAAGGTCGGAGAGCCGGCGCGGATATCGACCGCCACGTCGTAGGCCGCCCCCTGCACCACGCGCACCAACTTGCCCTGCGCATGCGGTGGCAGCTGGTAATGCAGGCCACGCAGCACGCCGGCCCTGCTGCTCGAGTGGTTGTCCTGCACGAAGCGGCGTGCCGGCGGCAGACCGAGCGCGGCCAGGCCTGCGTTGAAGCGCGCTTCGTTGAAGCTCTCGAAGAACCAGCCACGGTCGTCGGCGAAGACCTGCGGCTCGACGATGACCACGCCGGGCAGTTCGGTGGGCAGAAGTCGCATCAGAACGCCTTCTCGCGCAGGACCCGCATCAGGTATTGGCCGTACGCGTTCTTGAGCATCGGTGCCGCCAGCCGCTCGAGCTGCTCGGCGTCGATCCAGCCGGCGCGGTAGGCGATCTCCTCGGGGCACGCCACCTTCAGGCCCTGGCGCTTCTCCAGGGTGGCGATGAACTGGCCAGCGTCCATCAGACTGTCGTGGGTGCCGGTGTCGAGCCAGGCGTAGCCGCGGCCCATGATCTCGACGTCGAGCTGCCTCTGGCGCAGGTACTGCGCGTTGACCTCGGTGATCTCGAGCTCGCCGCGCGCGCTGGGCCGGATCGTTGCCGCGATGTCGCAGACCTGCCCGTCGTAGAAGTACAGGCCGGTGACAGCGTAGTTGCTCTTCGGCGCCGCCGGCTTCTCCTCGATGCTCAGTGCCCGCTTGTCGGCATCGAAGGCGACCACGCCGTAGCGCTCGGGGTCGTTGACGTGATAGGCGAACACCGTGGCACCGACCGTGCGCGCGTCGGCGCGCGCGAGCAGCGGGCCGAAGTCGTGGCCATAGAAGATGTTGTCGCCCAGCACCAGCGCGCTGGGCGCGCCCCCGACGAAATCGCGGCCGAGGATGAAGGCCTGAGCCAGTCCGTCGGGGCTGGGCTGTACGCAATACTGCAGCGACATGCCCCAGCGGCTGCCGTCACCGAGCAGGGCCTGGAAGCGCGGCGTGTCCTGCGGCGTGCTGATCAGCAGCACCTCGCGCATGCCGGCCAGCATCAGCGTGGACAGCGGGTAATAGACCATCGGCTTGTCATAGACCGGCAGCAGCTGCTTGCTGATCGCCAGCGTCGCCGGGTGCAGCCGGGTGCCGGAGCCACCGGCGAGGACGATGCCTTTGCGTTGCACGGATATTCCTTCGATCAGCGCCAGCCCAGCGCCGGGCCGCCCCAAGCAGGGCTGAGCCCCTTCCGGGGGTGGCGCAGGCGCGAAGCGACAAGCTTGGGGGTCAACATTTCAGGACTTCGGACAGCATGCGCTCGACGCCCAGGTGCCAGTCGGGCAGCACGAGGTCGAAGGCGGCGCGCAGCTTGCGCGTGTCCAGGCGCGAGTTCAGCGGTCGCTGCGCAGGCGTCGGATAGGCGCTGGTCGGGATCGGTCGCACGGCGTCGGCTGCGACGCGCACTTGCACGCCTTGGACGCGGGCCCATTCGACGACGAAGCTGGCGTAGCCGTGCCAGCTCGTCTCGCCGCCGGCCACACAGTGGTAGATGCCGGCCAGCGCCGGCGTGGCCTGCACGCGGCGCAATGCGTGTGCGGTGACGTCGGCCAGCAGCTCGGCGCCGGTCGGCGCGCCGAATTGATCCGCGATGACGTCCAGCGCTTCACGTTCGGCCGCCAGCCTGAGCATCGTGCGCGCGAAGTTGCCGCCGCGTGCCGCATAGACCCAGCTCGTGCGCAGGATCAGGTGGCGGCAACCGCTGGCGCGAATCAGCTCCTCGCCTTCGAGCTTGGTGCGGCCGTAGACGCTCAGCGGGCCGGTCGGCGCGCTCTCGTCTCGCGGCGCGCTGCCGCTGCCGTCGAAGACATAATCGGTGCCGTAGTGAACCAGCAGGGCGCCGGTGGCGGCCGCCTCGCGCGCGATGACGCCCGGCGCCGTGGCGTTGATCGCGCGCGCGAGCCCGGGCTCGCTCTCGGCCTTGTCCACCGCGGTGTGGGCGGCGGCGTTGACGATGACGTCGGGCCGCACGCGGCGGATCAGCGGCAGCAGCGAATCGGGCTGCGAGAAATCGGCCTGCAGCTCGCCCGGGCTGTCGAAGTCGCAGGCCACCAACTCGCCCAGGACGCTCAGCGCGCGCTGCAGTTCCCAGCCGACCTGGCCGTTCTTGCCGAGCAGCATCAACCTCATGTCCGCGCCGGGCCGGCGGCGTACCGCCGGCGGTCCCCCGAGGGGGTGCAGTCCGCCTTCGGGCGGGCGTGCGTCGGCCCGCTCATCGTGCCGCGTAGTTCTGCGCCACCCAGTCGCGGTAGCCGCCACTGTGCACGCTGGCCACCCAGTCGGCATGGTCCAGGTACCATTGCACCGTCTTGCGGATGCCACTGGCGAAGGTCTCGGCCGGGCGCCAACCCAGCTCGCGCTCGATCTTGCGCGCATCGATGGCGTAGCGGCGATCGTGGCCCGGCCGGTCGGTGACATGGGTGATCAGGCGCGCGTAGGGGCCCTGCGCGTTCGGTCGCAGTTCGTCGAGAAGGGCGCAGACCTGGTGCACGATGGCCTGGTTGGTCTGCTCGTTCCAGCCGCCGATGTTGTAGGTCTCGCCGACGCGACCGCGCGCGAGCACGGCCCGGATCGCGCTGCAGTGGTCTCCGACGTAGAGCCAGTCGCGCACCTGCTGGCCGTCGCCGTAAATCGGCAGCGGCTTGCCGGCCAGGGCGTTGACGATCATCAGCGGGATCAGCTTCTCCGGGAAATGATAGGGCCCGTAGTTGTTGCTGCAGTTGGTGGTGAGCACCGGCAGGCCGTAGGTGTGATGCCAGGCGCGCACGAGATGGTCGCTGGCCGCCTTGCTGGCGCTGTATGGGCTGTTGGGTTCGTAAGCGTGGGTCTCGGTGAACGCGGGGGCGTCGGGGCCCAGGCTGCCATAGACCTCGTCGGTGGACACGTGGTGGAAGCGGAACGCCGCCTTCGCGTCCGGCCCCAGCGCCGACCAGTGGGCGCGCGCGGCCTCCAGCAGCGTGAAGGTGCCTTCGACATTGGTCTTGATGAACGCAGCGGGGCCGTGGATGCTGCGATCGACGTGGCTCTCGGCGGCGAAGTGCAGCACTGCGCGCGGCCGATGCGCGGCCAGCAGGCGGTCCAGCAGCGCGCGGTCGCCGATGTCGCCGTGCACGAACACATGCCTCGCGTCACCCTGCAGCGAGGCCAGGTTGCCCAGGTTGCCGGCGTAGGTCAGCGCATCGAGGTTGACGACCGGCTCGTCGGACTGTGCCAGCCAGTCGAGGACGAAGTTGCTGCCGATGAAGCCGGCACCGCCGGTAACGAGAAGGGTCATGGGTGCAACGTCTGTTGATTCAAGCGCTTGCGCGGATCCGGCTTTGCCGGGCCGCTGCAAGAGCCTGCGGCGAGGACGCCGTAGGCGCTCGCAGGCAAGGAACAGTCTGCGGGGACTGTTCCTCGTCCGGCTCGCCCCCCCTCGGGGGGTGGCGAAGGCGCGAAGCGACAAGCCTGGGGGCTCATTTTCTTCCGTAGGTGTCTTCGAAACGCACGATATCGTCCTCGCCCAGGTAGCTGCCCGACTGCACCTCGATGATCTCGAGGGACACCTTGCCCGGGTTCGCGAGCCGGTGGGTCTGACCCAGCGGGATGTAGGTGCTCTGGTTCTCGCTCAGCAGGATGACCTTGTCGCCGACGGTGACCTCGGCGGTGCCGCTGACCACGATCCAGTGCTCGGCGCGATGGTGGTGCATCTGCAGGCTTAACGAGGCGCCGGGCTTGACCAGGATGCGCTTGACCTGGTGGCGCGGGCCGTTGTCAATGCTGTCGTACCAGCCCCAGGGCCGGTGCACCTTGCGGTGCAGCGCGTGTTCGCCGCGCTGCTCGCGGCCGAGCTGGTTGACGATGTTCTTGACGTCCTGACTCTTCTCGCGGCTGGCCACGAGCACGGCGTCCGCTGTCTCGACGACGACCACGTCGTTCATACCGACCACGCTGACCAGGCGGCTCGTGGCATGCACCAGGGTGTCGCGGCTGTCGCTGACGATCGCGTCACCGACGCTGGCGTTGCCGGCGGCGTCCTTCTCGGCCACCTGCCACACCGCTTCCCAGGCGCCGAGGTCGTTCCAGCCGGCATCCAACGGCTGCATGCGGATGTCGATCATGCCGGGGCAGCGTTCGAGGACCGCATAGTCCACCGACTCGGCGGGCACGGCAGCGAACTCGGCCTTGGCCGGTCTTACGAACCTGGCATCGGTGGCGCGCCCGACCCATGCGGCGCGGCAGGCGGCGGCGATGTCGGGGCGGAAGCGTTCCAGCGCCGTCATCCATGCCGAGGCGCGCAGCACGAACATGCCAGCGTTCCAGTAGTAGCCGCCCTGGGCCAGGTATTTCTGCGCCGTAGCGAGGTCGGGCTTCTCGACGAACTGCGCCACCTGCGCACCGTCGGCGCGGATGTAGCCGTAGCCGGTTTCGGGGCGGTCCGGCGTGACGCCCAGGATCACGATCGCACCCTCGGCGGCCATCGCCACCGCCTGGCGCAGCGCGGCGCCGAAGGCGGCGGTGTCGGTCACGGTCTGGTCGGCCGGGGTCACCACCAGCACCGGGTCCGCATCCGCACCCGTGCCCTCCAGCGCCTGCAGCGCAGCCAGCGTCACCGCCGGCGCGGTATTGCGGCCGACCGGCTCGAGCAGCACGGCCCCAGGCTCGACGCCGAGCTCGCGCAGCTGGTCGAGGATCAGGAAGCGGTGCTCCTCGTTGCCCACCACCAGCGGCGCGGCCACCGCGATCCGGTCGTCGCCCAGGCCCTGCAGGCGCTCGACGGCCTGCTGGAACAGGCTGGTGCGGCCCGAGAGCACCAGGAACTGCTTCGGGAAACCCGAGCGCGACAGCGGCCACAGCCGGGTGCCGGAGCCGCCGGCCATCACCACCGGTTGGACGTCGATCTTCTGCATCTCCGTCGTCATGCCTGGAAACCTCGCGGATTCATTGCTTGCCAGCGCCAGCTGTCGGTGCACATGCGGGCCAGGTCGTGCCGTGCGCGCCAGCCCAGCAGCGATTGCGCCAGCGTCGCGTCGGCCCAGCAGGCGGCGACATCGCCCGGCCGGCGCGGCTGGATCTCGTACGGCACCTTGCGGCCGCTGGCGGCGGCGAACGCGGCCACGACCTCGAGCACGCTGTAGCCGCGGCCGGTGCCCAGATTGACCGTGAACGAGCCCGGCGCGTCGAACAGCCGCCGCAGCGCTGCCGCGTGACCCTGGGCCAGGTCGACGACGTGGATGTAGTCGCGCACGCCGGTGCCGTCGGGCGTGGGGTAGTCGCCGCCGAACACGGCAAGCCGCTCGCGCCGGCCGACGGCCACCTGGGCGACGTACGGCATCAGGTTGTTCGGAACGCCGCGCGGGTCCTCGCCGATGCGGCCGCTCTCGTGCGCTCCCACCGGGTTGAAGTAGCGCAGGCAGGCGGTCTGCCAGCCCGGGTCCGAGGCACCGAGGTCGCGCAGGATCTGCTCGCCCATCAGTTTGGTCTGGCCATACGGGTTGGTCGCCGAAAGGGCAGCGTCCTCGCGCAGCGGCAGCCGCTCGGGCTGGCCGTACACGGTGGCACTCGAGCTGAAGACGAAGCGCTTGACGCCGTGGCGTTGCATCGTGGCGCACACCGTGAGCAGGCCGCCCAGGTTGTTGGCGTAGTAGGCCAGCGGCCTGGCGGTCGATTCACCCACCGCCTTGAACGCCGCGAAATGCACGGCGGCGTCGATGCGGTGGCGCTGGAACACGCCTTCCATCGCTGCCGCGTCGCAGACGTCGGCGCGTTCGAACGCCGGCTCGACGCCGGCCAGTTCGCGCAGCCGCTCGAGCACGACCGGAGAGCTGTTGGAGAAGTCATCGACCCCGACGACATCGAACCCGGCCTGCTGCAGCGCCAGCCAGGTGTGCGAGGCGATGTAGCCGGTGGCGCCGGTGAGCAGGACGGTGGGCTTCGTGTCGTGGCCTCGGTCTTCGGGCATCGGGGGCGAGCGGATGTGGCGATGCACGGCGGCACCGGGCGCATGCCCGACGCAAAGGGCGGGCGTTCGCGGCCGTCGGGCGACGCACCGCACGACCGTCTGGAGATTGTGGCCGAACTTGCGTCCGCGGCGATGAACGCGCAGTGACCGCGTCCGGGGGGTGCGCTGCCTACAATCGCGCAATGCTTCACAGTCTGCAAGCCTTGATCGCGCCGGCCGTCGCCGAGCGCCTGACGCTGGTCATCAACCATGTGCTGGCCGGCGAGACCGTAGCCACCGACCGGCTGCGCCCGCATGCCGGCCGCACGATGGCAATGACGCTGGCCGGCTGGCCTTCGCTGCTGCCGGCGCCGCCGCGCCTGGCCTGGCGCATCACGCCGGCCGGCTTGCTCGAATGGTGCGGGGCCGATGCCGAAGCCGACGCGGTGCGCGATCTGGCCGTGCGGATCGATGCCTCCAACCCGGCCGCCCTGCTGGCGCGCACGCTGGTCGGCGAGACGCCGGCAGTCCAGATCGACGGCGACGCGCAGATGGCCGGCGACGTGAACTGGCTGCTGCAGAACCTGCGCTGGGACGTGGCGGCCGACCTCGAGCGCCTGTTCGGCCCCGTGGTGGCGCAGCAGCTGCACCGCATCGGCAGCGCGGTGGCCGGGGGCCTGCGCGCCGCGCTCAAGGGCGCGGCGGCGCTCGGCGAGCGACTGCGCCCGCGCGGCCCTTGAGGTCTTCGATGTCACCGTTCGAGCGGGCCGGGCCGCGGCCCGCGGCCGGGGTGTCTCCTTGAGCCGTGTCGGGCGACTGGTGACGATCGTCGTCACCGTGTTGCGCTTTGGCCTGGACGAGGTGGCGCTGTCGGCGTTTCCGCAGCGTTCGGTGCGCGCGCTGGTGCGGCTGGTGACCGTCGGCCGGCGGCTCGACGCGCCGCGCGGCGAGCGCCTGCGCTTGGGGCTGGAGCGGCTGGGACCGATCTTCGTCAAGTTCGGCCAGGTGCTGTCGACCCGGCGCGACCTGATCCCGATCGACGTTGCCGACGAACTCGCGCGGCTGCAGGACCGGGTGCCGCCGTTCCCGGCTGCCAAGGCGCGTGCGCTGGTCGAGCAGGCGTTCGGGCGCAGCATCGACGAGGTTTTCGACAGTTTCGAGGCCGAACCGGTGGCCAGCGCGTCGATCGCGCAGGTCCACTTCGGGGTGCTCAAGGATGGCCGCGAGGTCGCGGTGAAGGTGCTGCGCCCGGGCATGCTCGAGATCATCGATCAGGACCTGAGCCTGCTGCACCTGCTGGCCCAATGGGTCGAGCGGCTGTCGGCCGACGGCCGGCGCCTGAAGCCGCGCGAGGTGGTGGCCGAATTCGACGGCTACCTGCACGACGAGCTCGACCTCGTTCGCGAGGCCTCCAACGCGGCCCAGCTGCGACGGAACATGGAAGGCCTGAACCTGGTGCTGGTGCCCGAGATGGTGTGGGAGCTGTGCACCAACGGCGTCATCGTGATGGAGCGCATGCACGGCGTGCCGATCAGCCAGATCGAGCGCATCCGCGCTGCCGGCGTGGACATCCGCAAGCTGGCGCGCGACGGGGTGACGATCTTCTTCACCCAGGTCTTCCGCGACGGCTTCTTCCACGCCGACATGCACCCGGGCAACATCCAGGTCAGTCTCGACCCACGCACCTTCGGCCGCTACATCGCGCTCGACTTCGGGATCATCGGCACGCTGACCGAGACCGACAAGGAGTACCTCGCCTACAACTTCATCGCCTTCTTCAGGCGCGACTACAAGCGCGTGGCCGAACTGCACATCGAAAGCGGCTGGGTGCCGCCGGACACGCGCGTCGATGCGCTCGAAGGCGCGATCCGCGCGGTGTGCGAGCCGCACTTCGACCGCCCGCTGAAGGACATCTCGCTCGGCCAGGTGCTGATGCGGCTGTTCCAGACCTCGCGCCGCTTCAACGTCGAGATCCAGCCCCAGCTCGTGCTGCTGCAGAAGACGCTGCTCAACATCGAGGGCCTGGGTCGCCAGCTCGATCCCGAGCTCGACCTGTGGACCACGGCCAAGCCCTTCCTCGAGCGCTGGATGAACGAGCAGATCGGCTGGCGCGGCATGCTCGAGCGGCTCAAGAACGAGGCCCCGCGCTACGCCCAGCTGTTGCCCGAGCTGCCGCGGCTGCTGCACCAGGCGCTGCAGCGCCAGGCGCGTCCGGACGAGGGCGAGGTGGCGCGCCTGCTGCTCGAGGAACAGCGCCGCACCAACCGCCTGCTGCAGGCGATGCTGTGGATCGCGGCGGGCTTCTTTGCCGGCCTCGTCGGCACGCGGGCGCTGCTGCATTGGCTCGGGTAGTCCGGGGACGCCCAGGCACCCTATAATTTCACGTTTCTAATCAACGGTTTAGCTGCGACCTCCCTCGATCCCGGGCGAGTCCTCGCTGCGACCTCGTTCTAGCCATGCCGATCTACGCCTACCGCTGTGCGACTTGCGGTCACGCACAGGACGTGCTGCAAAAGCTCTCCGACCCCGTGCTGACCGTGTGCCCGGCTTGCGGGGCGTCGACCTACGCCAAGCAGGTCACCGCCGCGGGCTTCCAGCTCAAGGGCTCGGGCTGGTACGTGACCGACTTCAAGGGCGGCGGCAGCGCCGCACCCAAGAAGGAGGGCGAGGCGGCCGCCGCCCCGGCCGGCGCCGGCAAGGCGGCCACCCAGGGCGACGCCGCCGTGGCGCCGGCTGGCGCGAAGGCCTGAGCAGCGGCGCAAGACGGGTGCTTCGCCAT
>JBBINW010000038.1:0-45815 GCA_037443665.1 Betaproteobacteria bacterium | reverse complement strand
CGCTAGCGCCTGTCAACGCTATGGGAGGGCTCACGCCGGGGGCAGGCCCTAGCCCCTCAAGGCGCGCGCTGCGGGGTCTAGTTGCGGACGGCGTTGGGGAAGAACAGCTGCTCGCCGCCGACCTTGTAGTCTGCGATCGCGACCTGCCCGGCAGGCGAGGTCACCCAGTCGGCAAAGGCCTGCGCCAGGTCGGCCTTGACGCCTGGGTGGCGCGCCGGATCGACGACCATCACGCCGTACTGATTGAACAGGCTGTTGTCGCCCTCGACCAGTATCTTCAGTTCGCCGCGGTTCTTGAAAGACAACCAAGTGCCGCGATCGGTCAGCGTGTAGGCGTTGCTCGACGAGGCAATGTTGAGCGCCGGGCCCATGCCGCAGCCACATTCGCGGTAGCCCGCGGGCCTGGCCTTGGCCAGGTCGATGCCGGCCTTCTTCCACAACCGCAGCTCGGCCGCGTTGGTGCCGCTGCGGTCCCCGCGCGAGATGAACTCGGCCGGGCTGGCGGCCAGCTTGACCATCGCCGCGGCGATGTCATGGCCCGCCAGGTGCACCGGGTCGGACGCGGGGCCGACGAGCACGAAGTCGTTGTACATGACAGGCCAGCGCTTCGTGGCGTGGCCTTCGGCGACGAACTTGAGCTCGGCGGCCGTGTCGTGGACGAAGACGACATCGGCGTCGCCCCGACGGCCGATGTCCAGCGCCTGCCCGGTGCCGACCGCAACCACGTGGACGTCGATGCCGGTGGCCTGCCTGAAGGCCGGCAACAGGTGGCCGAACAACCCCGACTGCTCGGTGGAGGTCGTCGAGGCCATCGTGATGAATCGGCCCTCGGCCCGCACTGGCACGGCGGCGGCCAGGCACAGGATGGCGACGGTTGCCAGGAAGCCGCGACGCAGCAGCGAAGTCATTGCCATGGAAGTTCTCCTCTGAGGAATTGCGCCGCCTCGGCCGGCAGCGTGTCGGTGAAAAAGCGGTTGACGGGCAGGTCGACGATCAGCCGCCCGGCGTCCAGATAGACGACCCGGGTCGCCAGCCGCTTGGCCTGGCCGAGGTTGTGGGTGCTCATCACCAGCGTCACGCCGTCGGCGGCGATGTCCTGGATCAGGGCCTCGACCTCGCGCTTTGCGCCGGGATCCAGGCTGGCGGTCGGCTCGTCGAGCAGCAGCAGGTCCGGTCGTAGCGCCCACGCCCGTGCCAGCGCCAGCCGTTGCTGCTGGCCGCCCGAGAGGTCGCGCGCGGGCCGCCGCGACAATGCGCTCAGGCCGACGCGACGCAGGGCGTCGTCGCAGCGGGCGCGCCGGTCGGCACGCGGGACCCCCGCCAGCCAGAGCGCGAGCAACACATTGAGGCGCACGGACAGGTTGAGCATGAAGGGACGCTGGAAGACCATCGCGGCCACCGCGGGCCGCGCATCACCCCGAAGATGCAGCGTGCGCGTGCCGCTGTGGCCGGCCAGCCCTTGCAGCAGGCGCAACAGCGTCGTCTTGCCGGACCCGTTGGCCCCGACGAGGACCAGACGCTCGCCGCGCGCCAGACGCAAGTCGATGCCGCGCAAGGCCTGAACCTGGCCGAGTTGCACCGACACCCCCGCCAGCGTCACCAGCGCCTCGCTCACGACAAGGCCTCCGCGCGCACGGTGCGCTGCCCCGGCAGTGCATCGATCAAGAGGTTGATCAGCCCGACGACGCCGAGCAGCACGACCCCCAGCGCCAGCGCCAGCGGCAGGTCGCCCTTGCTCGTCTCCAGGGCGATGGCGGTCGTCATCACGCGCGTGAAGCCGTCCATGTTGCCGCCGACGACCATCACTGCGCCAACCTCCGAGATGGCGCGGCCGAACGCGGTCAGCAGGATCGTCAGCACGCCGAAGCGCTCGTGCACAAGCATCAGCAGCGCCGACTGCAGCCGGCCCGCGCCCAGTGCGCGCAGCTGCTCGCCGCCTTCGCGCAAGCCGTCGAGCACGAGTCGGCGCGACAGCGCTGCCACCAGCGGCAGCACGAGGATGCTCTGGGCGACGACCATTGCCGTGGGCGTGAACAGGATGCCCCACGCACCCAGCGGGCCGGCGCGCGACAGCAGCAGATAGACGAGCAGCCCCACCACGACCGAGGGCAGCGCGAGCAGCGTGTTGACCAACCAGACCAGCGCCGCGCGGCCTGGGAAGCGCGCCACCGCCAGCCAGGCCCCGATGCCCAAGCCGACCGTGATGCCGACGGCGCATGCGCCCAGGCTCACGCGCAGCGAGAGGGCGACGATGCCCAGCAGCACGGTATCCGCATGGGTGATCAGGCTCCATGCGAGCCGAAGGCTGTCGGCGATGTCGTTCATGGGTTCGGGAAGGCACGCGTGTCGGCTGCACGACAAGGCCGGCGCGGCGGGGGATTGTCGCTGGCTCGCTGGCCACGGCGCGATATGCAACGATGTGCATAGCACGCTTCGCGCTGCAGAATCGAAGCCCGTCCGCCCGCGCCCGGAATCAGGATCGAACGATGTCAGAACTCGCAGAATCGCCGCTCGCGGCGGGTGACCGCCACCTCAGCGTCCAGGAGGCGCGCCAGGCCATTGCCGCGGCCTTGCGCCCGATCGCCGAGATCGAATCCGTGGCCTTGATCGATGCCCTGGGCCGCGTGCTGGGCGCCGACGTGATCTCGCCGATCGACGTGCCGGCGCATGACAACTCGGCGATGGACGGCTATGCGCTCGCCGGCAGCGACCTGCTGGCCGACGGCGTGACCCGACTGCGGGTGAAGGGCGTCGTCTACGCCGGCACGCCGTTCACCGGCCAGGTCGACGCCGGTGCATGCCTGCGCATCATGACCGGCGCCGTGATGCCGGCCGGGCTGGACACCGTGGTTCCGCACGAGCTGTGCCGCGTCGACGGCGACGACGTGCTGATCGAGGCCGGCGTGGTCCGCGCCGGCGAGAACCGCCGCCAGCGTGGCGAAGACCTGCCCGCCGGCAGGGCTGCCCTGCGCGCCGGCCGCGTGGTCACGCCGGCCGACATGGGGCTGGTCGCGTCACTGGGCCTGGGCCGGGTCACGGTGTTCAGGCGCCTGCGCGTGGCGCTGTTCTCCACCGGCGACGAACTGCGCACGCTGGGTCAGCCGCTGGGGCCGGGCTGCATCTTCGACAGCAACCGCTACAGCCTGGCCGGTGCGTTGCAGCGGCTGGGCATGGAGGTCGTCGATCTGGGCCTGGTGGCCGACGACCCGGCAGCGCTTGAAGCCACGCTCCACACCGCGATCGCCCGTGCCGACGTCGTGCTCACCAGCGGCGGCGTGAGCATGGGCGACGCCGACCACACGCGCGCGGTCCTGGCACGCATGGGCGAGGTCGCGTTCTGGAAGGTCGCGATGCGCCCCGGCAGGCCGTTCGCCTTCGGGCCGCTGCGGCGCGCCGAGGGGGCCGCGCCGACCTGGCTGTTCGCGCTGCCCGGCAACCCGGTGGCCGCACTCGTGACCTTCTACACCTTCGCCCGCGAGGCGCTGCTGCGGCTGGCCGGGGCGACGCCGGCTCCGCTGCCGATGCTGCAGGCGCGCTGCGCGAGCGCGATCCGCAAGCGCCCGGGACGCACCGAGTTCCAGCGTGCGATCGTCGAACCGGCAGCGGACGGCGGCTGGCAGGTGCGCCTGTCGGGATCGCAGGGCGCCGGCATACTGCGCAGCATGAGCGAGGCCAACGCGCTGCTCGTGCTGCGCCACGAGCAGGGCTCGGTGGCGGCGGGCGAGGCCGTGGACGTGTGGCTGTTCGACGGCCTCGTCTGAAGCCGGCGCAGCTCAGCCGGCTACCACGCGCACCGGGGCGCGCTGCGGTTCGGGCTCGGAGTCGAAGCGCTCGGTGCCGGTGTAGCAGAGGAAATGCCGGTTTGCGGCGCGGCCGAACAGCGTCATGCCCAGCCGCGACGCCAGTTCGTGGCCCATCGCCGTCACGCCGTTGCGCGAGACGATGATCGGCACGCCGAGCTGCGCGGCCTTCATCACCATCTCGCTGGTCAGCCGGCCGGTGGTGTAGAAGGCCTTGTCGGCACCACCGACATCGTGCATCGCCATCCAGCCGGCGATGGTGTCGATCGCGTTGTGGCGGCCGACGTCCTCGATGAACATCAGCATCTCGCCGGCCTGCCGGCCGATGCGGAACAACGCGCAGCCGTGCACCGACCCTGCCTTGCGGTGGATGCTGTCTTGCTGGCGCATCGTCTCGAGCATGCGCTGCAGCGTGCCCTGGCTGATTCGTGCAGTGGCGGCGTCGGGCAGTTGCACCAGATGCAGTTGTGACATTGCGTCGCCGAACACGGTGCCTTGCCCGCAGCCGGTGGTGACGACGCGGTGCGCGGTCCGGGCTGCGATGTCATGGACACCCGAGCGGGTGCGCACGGCGGCGGCGCCAACCTCCCAATCCACGGTCACCGACTCCACCTCCTGCACGGACGAGATCAGCCGCTGGTTGCGCAGGTAGCCCAGCACCAGCAGTTCGGGCCGGGCGCCGAGCGTCATCAGGGTCACCAACTCGCGCTTGTCGACGAACACCGTGAGCGGCCGTTCGGCCGGGATGTGGATGCTGCGCTTCTCGCCGTATTCGTCGAGGATGCGGATCTCGCGCAGCAACTCGCAGCGCGCATGCGTCAGGCGAGGCGCGCCTGCGACCGGGAGCCAATCGCGGGACGGTTCGCAGGCCGGCGAGCGGCAGTACTCAGGCTGGATGGGCATGTTGCGACGAGAGCGCCGAGCGCATCAGTTCTTGGCTGCCGGCGCGGCACCGGCCACCGCCGCCGCCGGCGTGTAGACGAAGGGGCCGGGGTCGATGCAGGGCGGCGTGGCCATCACCGGCTTGAGTTCCTTGCCTTCTTTCTTGGCCTCGGTGCGATAGGTCGCGGCGACGCGGTCCATGCTCTTGCAAAGGGCGTAGGCGTCCACCTTGCCGGCCCATGCGGCCTTTGCCGCTGTCTCCGCCGTCTTGGCCTTGGCTTCGTCGCTGGGCGGCGGCAGCTTGGCCCCTGCCGATGCCACGGTCACGGCCGCGGCCGCGGCCAGGCACCAGGGGCCGAAACGCTTGGGATTCATCGTCAGTGTCTCCACGTGGGATGGCTGCTTCAAGCTGGATGCGATGCCGCACCGGAACCCGATGCCGGCGTCGGCGAGCGCTGGGCCGGAATCTTGCCCGCCTTGATGTCGTCGTACCAGAGCCGATGGTGCTCCTGGCCCCAGGCCTCGTCGACATAGCCGGTGCGCATGCCGCGGTAGGCCCCCTTCATGCCGATCGTGCCAAGGTAGATGTGGCCGAGGAACATCGTCATCATCAGCACCGACGCCACGCCATGGATCATCTGCGCGATCTGCATCTGGCCGCGGGTCGCGCCCAGCCCGGGCACCAGCTTGTCGAGCACCAGCCCCGAGCCGATCACGAACAGGCCCAGAACGATCACGCCGCCCCAGAACACGACCTTCTCGCCGGCGTTGAAGCGGTGCGAAGGCACCTCCTCGCCGCCGAGCATGCCACCGCCCTGAGCCAGCCACGCGAGGTCGTCGGCGCTCGGCATGTTGTCCTTGATGTAGGTGACGATGAACACCAGCACCGCCACCGCGAACAAGGGCCCAGCGAAGTTGTGCAGCGTCTTGAGGGCATAGGTGAGCCAGCCGAACAGCGACGCGCCGAGCACCGGCAACAGGAAGAACTTGCCGAAGGCCATCACCAGCCCGGACAGCGCGAGCACGACGAAGCTGATTGCAACGCTCCAGTGCGCCGCGCGCTCGAAATAGGTGAACCGCTCGATCACCCGTCCGGTGTCTGGCACGTGGCCGCCCATCGGGCCCTTGCGCCAGTAGAACATCGCGATGGCCAGCGCGACGATCAGGAACAGCGCCCCGCCATAGGGAATGATCCAGCGGTTGCGCACCTGCCGCCAGGCCTCCCCGGCAGTGCTGAGGGCCGAGCCCGGGTAGCGCGCGAAGGGCTGGATCAGGACGCCCTTCTCGGCGCCGGGCAGCGTGGTCGTGCCGGCGTTCAGCCCCGAGTCGCGCACCGCGCGCCACAGCGGCGCGTTGTTGCCCGGCTGCGTCTTGCTGCGCACGGCCTCGGTCTCGCCGGGCTGGGGCTCGACCGGCGAGACGAATCCGGGCGGCGGGCCGTTGGTGTCCGCAGCCGGCGCAGTGGTGTCGGTGGCGGCGGGCGGCGTCTGCGCCGCGGCCGGCGCCAGCCCCGCGAACGCCAGCGCCGCGGCGAGGAGAAGGTGTCGCACAGAGCCGTTCATCGCTGCTCCCGGTGGGTCTTCAATGCGTGGCGGCGGGACCGGGGCCGATGCGCACGTACTCGTTCTGGCCCTGCGCCCGCGTGCGCAGTTCGTCGGTCCACGCGGCCTTGTCGCCGGGCTTCCAGCCGGGCGCGGTGAAGGCGGTGGCCGGTCCCTCGTAGGCGGGCGTGGCGGTCTTTCGGGCGCCGGAGGTCTGCGGCTTCTCGCCGCAGGCGGCCAGCCCCAGACAGACCAGCGCCGCAAGCGATGCAGTCAGGCACTTCATCATTTCGTCCCCGCGGGTTTGGGCGCTGCCGCGCCGCCGTTGTCGGGCTTGCCGTAGGCCGTACCCCAACCCCAGACCTCGCTGCCCTTGCCGCGCACCAGCACGCGCTGACGAAAGATGTCGGCCACCACGTCGCCGTCACCGCCGAGCAGCGCCTTCGTGCTGCACATCTCGGCGCAGGCCGGCAGCTTGCCTTCGGACAGGCGGTTGCGGCCGTACTTCTCGAATTCGGCTTCGCTGCCATTGGCCTCGGGCCCGCCGGCGCAGAAGGTGCACTTGTCCATCTTCCCGCGCAGGCCGAAGGTGCCATTGCTCGGGAACTGCGGCGCGCCGAACGGGCAGGCATAGCTGCAGTAGCCGCAGCCGATGCAGACATCCTTGTCGTGCAGCACCACGCCTTCGTCGGTTCGGTAGAAGCAGTTCACCGGGCACACCGCCATGCACGGCGCATCGCTGCAGTGCATGCAGGCCACCGAGATGCTCTTCTCGCCGGGCACGCCGTCGTTCATGGTGACCACGCGGCGGCGGTTCACGCCCCAGGGCACGTCGTTCTCGGCCTTGCACGCGGTGGCGCAGCCGTTGCACTCGATGCAGCGCTCGGCGTCGCAGATGAATTTCATTCGGGCCATGTCGATTCCTTAAGCCGAAGCTCTTTCAATCTGGCACACGGTGGTCTTGGTCTCCTGCATCATCGTCACGCTGTCGTAGCCATAGGTCGTACCGGTGTTGACCGCCTCGCCGCGGACGATCGGCATCGCACCCTCGGGGTAGTACGAGGCCAGATCGGCGCCATTCCAATGACCGGAGAAGTGGAAAGGCAGGAAGACCGTGTCCTCCGCCACGCGCTCGGTCACCTTGGCCTTCACTCGCAGGCCCTTGAAGTCGGGCCGGCCCTGCATCGTCGGCGTGCGGACCCAGACGTCCTCGCCGTCGCGGATTCCGCGGTCGTTGGCGGCCTTCGGGTTGATCTCGACGAACATCTCCTGCTGCAGTTCGGCCAGCCACGGGTTGGAGCGCGTCTCCTCCCCACCACCCTCGTACTCGACGAGGCGGCCACTGGTCATGATCAGCGGGAAGGTCTTGCCGATGTCCCTGTTCTTCTCCTGCACGCTCTTGTAGAGGGTGGGCAGGCGCCAGAACGCCTTCTTGTCGTCGTGGGTTGGGTACTTGGCCACAAGGTCGGGCCGCGTGCTGTACAGCGGCTCGCGGTGCTGCGGGATCGGGTCGGGGAAGTTCCAGACCACCGCGCGCGCCTTTGCGTTGCCGAAGGGATAGCAGCCGTGCACCTGCATCACGACGCGGATGATCCCTCCCGAGGAATCGGTCTTCCAGTTCTTGCCCTCGGCCGCTTTCTGCTCGGCCTCGGTGAGATCACCCCACCAGCCCAGCTTCTTCAGCAGCACGTGGTCGAACTCGGGGTAGCCGGTCGTCAGGTCGGAACCCTTGGAGTGCGAACCGTCGGCGGCCAGCAGCGAGACGCCGTCCCGCTCGACGCCGAAGTTGGCGCGGAAGTTTCCGCCGCCGTCCATCACGTGCTTGCTCGGGTCGTACAGGTTGGGCGTGCCCGGATGGTGCATCTCGGGGGTGCCCCAGCAGGGCCAGGGCAGGCCGTAGTAGTCGCCGTCAAGCTTGTAGCCGGTTTCCTTGTCGATGCCGCCGCGTGCCCTCAGCGTGCGCACGTCGAAGACGTTCATGTTGCGCATGTGCGCCTTCAGCCTCTCGGGCGTCTGGCCGGTCATGCCGATGGTCCACACGCAGCTGTTGATCTCGCGCAGGATCGACTCGGTCTCGGGCTCCAGCATGCCGCCACGACCCGGCACCATCTTGTAGTTCTTGACGAGCTCCTTGCCGAAGCCGAGCTTGTCGGCGAGCTGGCTCATGATCATGTGGTCGGTGCGGCTTTCCCACAGCGGCTCGATGACCTTCTGCCGCCACTGAATCGAGCGGTTCGACGCCGTGACCGAGCCGCTGGTTTCGAACTGCGTGCAGGCCGGAAGCAGGTAGACGGCACGGTTCGGATTGAGGTCGCCCGCCTGGCCCGGCATCGCCGCCATCGCCGCGGTGGCCGAGGGGTAGGGGTCGATGACGACGAGCAGGTCGAGCTTGTCCATCGCCCGCTTCATCTCGATGCCGCGGCTTTGCGAGTTCGGCGCGTGGCCCCAGAAGACCAGGCCGCGCAGGTTGCTGTCCTGGTCGATCAGTTCGTTCTTCTCGAGCACGCCGTCAATCCAGCGCGAGACGGTCATGCCCGACTTGCCCATCATCCCCGGCGCGTAGCGGCTCTTGATCCACTCGAAATCGACGCCCCAGGCCTTGGCGAAGTGCTTCCAGGATCCTTCCAGGAGGCCATAGTAGCCCGGCAGCGAATCGGGGTTGGGGCCGACGTCAGTGGCGCCCTGCACGTTGTCGTGCCCGCGGAAGATGTTCGTGCCGCCGCCGCTCTTCCCGACGTTGCCCAGCGCGAGCTGCAACAGGCACGAGGTGCGCACCACCGCGTTGCCGGTGGTGTGCTGGGTCTGGCCCATGCACCAGACCACGGTGCTCGGCCGGCTCTCGGCCATGATCCTGGCCACCTTGTAGGTCGTGGCCTCGTCGACGCCGCTGGCTTCCTGCACCTTGTCCGGCGTCCACTTGGCCAGCACCTCCTCACGCACCTTGTCCATGCCCCAAACGCGGTCGGCGATGTACTGCTTGTCTTCCCAGCCGTTCTTGAACACGTGGTAGATCACGCCGAACATGAACGGAATGTCGGAGCCGGAGCGGATTCGCACGTACTCGTCGGCCTTTGCCGCCGTGCGCGTGAAACGTGGATCGACCACGATCACCTTGCAGCCGTTCTCCTTGGCGTGCAGCAGGTGCAGCATGCTGACCGGGTGCGCCTCGGCGGCATTGCTGCCGATGTACAGCGCCGCCCTGGCGTTCTGCATGTCGTTGTACGAATTGGTCATTGCGCCGTAGCCCCAGGTGTTCGCGACGCCCGCGACCGTGGTGCTGTGGCAGATGCGCGCCTGGTGGTCGGTGTTGTTGGTGCCCCAGAACGAGACCCACTTGCGCAGCAGGTAGGCCTGCTCATTGTTGTGCTTGGACGAGCCGACGAAGAACATCGAGTCGGGTCCGCTCTGCTGGCGCAGCTCGAGCATCTTTGTGCTGAGCTCGTCCAGCGCCTGATCCCAGGAGATGCGCTGGTACTTGCCATCGACCAGCTTCATCGGGTACTTGAGCCGGAATTCGCCGTGGCCATGTTCGCGCAGTGCGGCGCCCTTGGCGCAATGCGCGCCGAGGTTCAGCGGGCTGTCGAAGACCGGCTCCTGGCGCACCCAGACGCCGTTCTCGACCACTGCGTCGACGGCGCAGCCCACCGAGCAGTGGCTGCACACGGTGCGCCGGACATCGACCTTCTTGCCGCCCTCGGCGGCGCCAGCGTTGTCGGCAGCCTGTGCCTTCTTCACCAGCACGAGTTGCGAGGCGGCGATTCCGGCGCCGACGCCCAGGCCCGAGCGGCGCAGGAAGGCGCGGCGGTCCATCGTCGGAATGGCACGCGCGACACCGCGCGCGAGGTTGGCCACCAGGCTCGACGCGGGCGCGTCGGTGGCGGTGGCTTTGCGGGTCAGCAGCATGGGAGATCCTCGTACGGGGCCGCGCTGCGCGGCGGGTGTGGGCGGCGATCCGGGCGGGCGGCGCTGCGCGCGTGGCGATCGAGCGGGTGGCGCTGTCTCAGACTCAGACGCGCGCCGTCCGGTAGTAGCGCTTCACGTGCTCGGTGAGCTGGTAACCGTCGCCCGCGGCCGCGCCCGCGCCCGCGCGGGGCCCGGGTGGTGCCTCGGCCTGCTTGCGCGGCAGCAGCGCCACGGCGGCGGCCAGCGCTCCTGCGGTGCCGGCGCCGGCAAAGACCTTTCGCCGCGAGATGGCTGCCGGAACCGATGGCCCGGCCGCGGCTTGCTTGGACGATGCCCTGCCTGTTGTCATGATCCTGGCTCCTGAGGGCGATGGCTATGCAACGGATCGCATAACCATACCCCATTTATGTCTCCTCGAAGCCCGGTTTCCATCGGGATCCACCCGCAACCGCGCGGCGGGACGGTGGGGTTCGGGATGACCTTCGTCGCGTCATTGGCCACCGTCGAGCGCGCCGGCGCGCCGGCCCTGCGGCCTACACTCACTGGCTTGCGACCTTCAGCCATGTCCCTTGCCTCGCCCATCGACGACCACCCCACCCTGCGCGTTGCCGTGCAGATCGAGCGCGAGCGCCAGCCCAACCGCTGGGAGGAATGGCGCTTCCGTATCGCGCAGGTTGTGCCCGACGAAGGGCAGTTCGGCAACCAGCCACGGCTGCTGCGCGACGACGGCCGCACGGCCAGCTTCCTGCACCCCGGGCTGGCGGTCACGCTGTTCCGCGACGAGGCCGAGGGCTACCTGCTCAACCTGACATCGGGCGCGCCGGTCTGGTTCGTGATGTGGCGCATCGGCGACGACGACCTGTCGCGCGCCTGGCCCGAGCGCGTGACGCTGTCATACCACGAAGCCGGACGCCTGCTCGACGCCCAGGAGCGGGTGGACAACCTGCCGCTGCCGGGCGAGGTGTGCGCCTGGCTGCAGGCCTTCGCCGACGCACATTACCGGCCCGAGCCGCGCGAGCGCCGACGCCCGGCGTCGTTCCGCGCCCCTCGCGAGCGCTGATTCGGGTATCGGCGATGAAGGAACGCGAGCCCACGTTCTTCGATCGCTGGTCGCGCCGCAAGGCGCAGGCCCGCCAAGGGACAGCTGAGGCCGTGTCGCCGGCGTCGTCCGGGTCGCCGGTCGAGGCGCCCGCAACCCCCGAGACGGCGCCGCCCGCCGCTGCGTCGTCCGCCGAGATCGGATCGCCGAGGCCGCCGACGATGGCCGACGTCGCCCGCCTCACGCGCGATGCCGACTACGCGCCGTTCGTCGCCCGCGGCACTGCGCCCGAAGTCCGCAACGCCGCCCTCAAGCAGCTGTTCACCGACCCTCGCTTTAACGTGATGGACGGTCTCGACACCTACGTCGACGACTACAACAAGCCCGACCCGCTGCCCCAAGGCATGCTGCGCCGGATGGCGCAGGCGCATGCGCTCGGCCTGTTCGACGCTGAGCGCGAACCAGTGGACGCGCCCATACTCGCTGCCGCCGACCCGACCACCGCCGCGCCACCCGTCGCGGGCCCCGAGGCGCCCTCAGCCCCCGCGGTGCCGAACCTGGAAACCGATGAAGACCCTCATCTGCAATTGCAACCAGACGATGACGCTCGACGCGACGGCATTGAGCCGGGCGCTGGCGGGCACCCCGCTGGCGAGCGCTGAGGGCCTGGAGACCGTCCACACGCTGCTGTGCCGACGCGAGGCCGGCGCGTTCCAGCGTGCGGCGAAGGCCACCGCGGCCGAAGGCGAGCCCTTGCTCGTGGCCTGCACGCAGGAGCAACGCCTGTTCGTCGAGCTCAACGAGGCCACCGAGGGCACGGCAGGCATCGCCGAGCGGCCGATCCGCTTCGTCAACATCCGCGAGACGGCGGGCTGGTCGCGCGACCGGGCCGAAGCGACGCCGAAGATCGCCGCGCTGCTGGCCGCGGCGCAGCTGCCGCCGCCCGAGCCGGTGGCCAGCGTCTCCTACCGCTCCGCCGGTCGCTGCCTCGTCGTCGGTAGCGCCGAGGCCGCCGAGCGGGCCGCCGCACTGCTGGCCGACAGGCTCGACGTGAGCGTGCTCGTGACCGAGCCCGGCGGTGCGCTGTCGCAGGACCATCTCCGCGCTACCCACCATGGCCGCCTCACCCGCCTGGCCGGCTGGCTCGGCGCCTTCGCCGTCGAGTGGGAGAGCGCCAACCCGATCGACCTCGACCTGTGCACGCGCTGCAACGCATGCATCGATGCCTGCCCCGAGGCGGCGATCGGCCTCGACTACCAGGTCGACCTGGCGGCTTGCAAGAGCCACCGCGACTGCGTGCGCGCGTGCGACGCCGCCAGCGCGATCAGCTTCGACCGCGAAGCACTGACCCACCGCGAAACCTTCGACCTCGTGCTCGACCTGCGCGCGCAGCCGGCCTTCGCGATGCACCAGCCGCCGCAGGGCTACTTCCATGCCGCCACCGATGACCAGCGGCTGCGAGCTGCGCTGCTCGCGCTGCGCGAACTTACCGGTGAGTTCGAGAAACCCAAGTTCTTTGGCTACCAGCCCAAGCTCTGCGCCCACAGTCGCAACGAGCAGATCGGCTGCACGGCCTGCATCGACGTCTGCTCGACGCGCGCGATCCGCAGCGACGCATCGCGCAAGGGCAAGACGCGGGGCGAAGCCGGCGGCGGCGTGGTCGTCGAGCCGCACCTGTGCGTGGGCTGCGGCGCCTGCAGCACGGTGTGCCCAAGTGGTGCAATGGCCTTCGGCTACCCCGGCACGGTGGACCAAGGCCGGCGCCTGCGCACAATGCTCACTGCCTACGCCCAAGCGGGCGGCTCGGGGGCCGCGATGCTGATCCACGATGAGGGCGCTGGCAGCCGCATCGTGAGCGAGATCGGCCGCGCCGCGCGGGTCGACCGCGCGCTGCAGGGCCTGCCAGCGCGCGTGCTGCCGGTGTCGGTGTGGCACACCGCCAGCATCGGCATCGACCTCTGGCTGGCCGCGATCGCGCAGGGCGCGAGCCAGGTCTGGGTGCTGCTGACACTCGGCGACGCACCGGAGTATCGGCAGGCGCTGGCCGAGCAGATGGCGGTCGCGCAGGCGCTGCTCACCGGTCTGGGTTACCGCGGCGAGCACCTGCGGCTGATCGAGGCGCGCGACGCCCGGGACCTGGCGGCACTGGACGCGAGCTTGCGTGCGGCGCCGGCGCAGGGTGTCGCCAAGGCGGCCAGCTTCGCGGCCCAGGCAGACAAGCGGGGCACGCTCGAGCTCGCGCTCGAGCACTTGCTGGCGCAGGCGCCGGCCACGGCCGACGCGATCGCCCTGCCCGCCGCCGGCGCGCCCTGGGGCACGCTGGTGGTGGATGCGGCCAAGTGCACGTTGTGCCTGAGCTGCGTCGGCGCCTGCCCGCAGGCGGCGCTGGCCGACAACCCCGAGCGGCCGCAGCTCAGGTTCATCGAGAAGAACTGCGTCCAGTGCGGCCTGTGCGCGAGCACCTGCCCGGAAGACGCGATCACCCTTCAGCCCCGCATGTGGCTGGCCGACGCGGGTACGGCGCGCAAGGCGCCGCGCGTTCTCGCCGAGATGGAGCCGTTCCGCTGCGTGCGCTGTGGCAAGCCCTTTGGCACCCTGCGCGCGATAGAGAACATGGTGCTCAAGCTCTCGGGCCATTCGGCGTTCCAGGGCGCCGCCGCCGAGCGCCTGAAGATGTGCGGCGACTGCCGCGTGATCGATATCCACAGCGACCGCGGCGAAGTCCGCATCACCGACCTATGAACACGGCGCCGATGAGCCTGGCCCCCGCGGGCGAACACGAAGAGCTGGCGCGCGCCGAGCTGTATGGCCTGCTGGCCCAACTCTGGCTGGCACCGCCAGACGCCGCGATGCTGCAGCAATTCGGGGTCGCGGTGACGCAGGCGCCGGAGCCCGGCGCACCGCTGCAGGCACCGTGGGAGGCGCTGGTGGCCGCTCTGCGCGCGACCAGCGTCGAGGATGCCGCCGCCGAGCACGAGGCGCTGTTCCACGGCATCGGCAAGCCCGAGGTGTTCGCCTACGGCTCGTACTACCTCAGCGGCTTTCTCAACGAGCGCCCGCTGGTCGCACTGCGCACCGACCTCGCCGAACTGGGGCTGGCGCGCGACGAGGGCGCGCTGGAAACCGAGGACCACGTGGCCTACGGCTTCGAGGTCATGCGCTATCTCATCGCTGGCGACGACGCCGCGGTATGCAACCTCGAGCGCCAGCGCCGCTTCTTCCGCAGTCACCTGCAGCCCTGGGTCGAGCGTATGTGCGACGCCGCCGCGATGCACCCGCGCGCCGCCACCTGGCGCGCAGTGGCCGAGTTCACGCGCTCTTTCATGCAGGTCGAGGCTCAGGCCTTCGACCTGCTCGAGACCTGAGGGGCGACCTGTGACGATTCCGAGCAGCGACATCACCGGCCTCGTGCTGTGCGGCGGCCGCGGCACGCGCATGGGCGGCGCCGACAAGGGCCTGCAGATGCATCAGGGGATGCCACTGGCGCTGCACGCGCTGCTGCGCCTGGCCCCGCAGGTGGGCGCCACGATGATCAACGCGAACCGCAACCTCGCGGCCTACGAATCGATGGGAGTGCCGGTCTGGCCCGACCCGCTGGCCGACTATCCCGGCCCGCTGGCGGGCTGGCTCGCAGGGCTGGAACATTGCGAGACGTCGTACATGGTCACCGTACCCTGCGACACGCCGAACTTCCCCACCGACCTCGTGCCGCGGCTTGCCTCGGCACTGGTCACCGACGGCGCCGAGATCGCGATGGCCGCCACGCGCGAGGACGGCATCCTGCAGCCGCAGCCGGTGTTCTGCCTGCTGCAGGCGTCGCTGATCGAGAGCCTGCTAGCCTATCTTCAGGGCGGCCAACGCAAGATCGACCGCTGGACGGCGCAGCACCGCTGCACGACGGTCGAGTTCGACGACGCGCTGGCCTTCTTCAACGCGAACACGGCCGCCGAACTGCACAGCCTGCAGGGCCAGGTCCACGTCGGCCGGTAGCGCGGCCGAGGCGCCTTCAGCGCTCCTTCGGGGCCTTGAAGCGCCACCAGGGCAGCGCCCGCGTCAGCGAGAGCACCTCGCCGCCGTGCGCTGCGGTGTAGCCCGGCAGGCCGGCGACCACGTCGCGCCAGGCCGCGCCCTGCAGCACATCGCGCAGCGCGAGAACGGGCGGCTCGTCGAGCGCGTCGCGCAGGCAGACGAAAAAGTAGTCCTCCTCGACCAGCGGCACGAAGTCGAGGCCAAACTGCCGCGCCGCGGCCTCGATGCCAAGGCCGACTTCGGCACCGCCGCTCGCCACGGCGGCGGCGACGGCGAGATGGCTGTCCTCGGCCGCGCGCGCGTTACCGAGCAGCCGGGCCGGGGCGACGCCGGCGGCGTGACACAGGTGCTCGAGCAGCAACCGCGTGCCCGAACCGGCCTGGCGTGCGACGAAGCGTGCGCCCTGCTCGACCGCACTGGCCACGTCGGCCATGCCGTGGAGGGCGAGCGGATTGCCCGCGGCCACGATCAGGCCCTGGCGCCGCCTCGCGCCACCGATCAGCTTGTGCCGGCCCGGCTTGAGCAGCGGCTTGAGCTGGCGCGCGAACACGCTGCCGCCGTGGTCGCCCACCGGCACGTGGAAGCCCGCGACGACGCAGCGCCCGGCGGCGAGGGCACGCAGCGCGTCGACGCTGCCAGCGAAGCGCAACTCGATGTGCAGGCCCTGCGCGGCGGCACGCTCGCGCAGCGCCGGCAGCGCGAGGTCGTGGCTTGCGAAGACGGTCAGCACCTGCTGCGAGCCGTCGAGCGCGTCGGCCAGCACACGCTCGAGTTCGGCACGCAGCGCTTCGATGTGCGGCGTGAGGCGGGCACGGGCGCGCGTCTCGGCCCATAGCAGGCGGTCGGCGAACGCGGTCAGCCGCGCCGGCTGGCCCTGCACCCAGCCGACCAGCGGCTGGCCGAGCACCTGCTCCCATTGTTTGAGTGCGCCCCATAGGTGGCGGTAGGACTGGCCGCTGGCGCGCGCGGCATGCGCGATCGAGCCATGCTCGCGCACGGCCAGCAGCAGGTCGAACAGCGGGTTGTCGAGGTCGCTGCCCTGCTGTCCGCGCGGGCTGTCCTCGCGCCGGGCCTCGAATCGGTATTGGAGGTGGACGCCGCGCTGCTTCATCAGGCGCAGACTCTAAGGTCTAAGCGCGGCCGGGGCCGAGCGCGGCCATAACTCAGGCGTCGATGTCTTCCCAGGTCTCGGCGCTGGCACCGGCCAGGGCGCGCACGCGCTCCTCGTCGCGGGCGAACTCGGCGGCCGGGCCCTCGTAGGCCATGCTGCCGTGCTCGAGGACATAGGCGCGATCGGCGATCTCGACCGCGGCACGGACGTTCTGTTCCACAAGCAGGATGGACATGCCGTCGGCGCGGGCGGACTTGATGACCTCGAAGACCTGGCGCACGATCAGCGGCGCCAGGCCCTGCGAAGGCTCATCGAGGATCATCACCTTCGGGTTGAGCAGCAGCGCGCGTGCGATGGCCAGCATCTCCTGCTCGCCGCCGGACAGCTGACCACCCTTGTTCGCCTGGCGCTCGAGCAGCCGTGGAAACAGATGGTAGACGCGCTCGACGGTCCAGCGCCCGGGCCTGTCCATCGGCACGCGCAGGTTCTCGTCGACAGTGAGGTTGCGGAAGATCTTGCGGCCCTCGGGGACAAATCCAACGCCCAGCGCCACCACCCGGTGCGGCAGCCAGCCCGTCGTATCCTGGCCGAAGATGCGGACCGTACCTTGGCGTGGCGGTGTCAGCCCGATCAGGCTGCGCAGCGTCGTCGACTTGCCGGCGCCATTGCGGCCGAGCAGGGTCACGATCTCGCCCTCGCGCACAGTCAGGCTCACACCGTGGAGGATGTGGCTCTTGCCATAGTAGGTCTGCAGTCCCTGGGCTTCGATCAGGTTCATTCGGCGGTCCCGAGGTAGGCGGCCTGGACGCGCTCGTCCTTGGCGATCTCGGCGGCGGTGCCCTCGGCCAGCACGGCGCCTTCGGCGAGCACCACGATGCGGTCGGCGAGGTTGAAGACGACGCGCATGTCGTGCTCGATCAGCACGATGCTGAGCTTGTGGTTGCGGTGCAGTCGCCGGATCAGGCGCGCGACGTTGTAGGTCTCCTGGTCGCCCATGCCGGCTGTCGGCTCGTCGAGCAGCAGCAGGCGCGGCTTGAGCGCGATCGACATCATGATCTCGGTCGCACGCTGGTCGCCGTGCGAGAGCTCGCCGACGAGCCGGTCGGGCTTCTCGGTCAGACCGCCCATTTCCAACAGTTCCTCGACGCGCCGGGCGATCCGCGCATCGGCCTGCCGCGACAACCAGGGCCGCAGGCGAAGGCCCTCGGCCGTCTCGACCGGGATGCGCAGGTTCTCGCGCACGCTGAGCTCGGGGAAGATCTCGGTGATCTGGAAGGTTCGCGCCATGCCGCCGGCGACGCGGCGGTGCGGCGGCCAGGACGTGATGTCCTGGTCGTCGAACAGGATGGTCCCGGATGTGGGCGGGAAGAAGCCGCTGATTAGGTTGAAGAAGGTGGTCTTGCCGGCGCCGTTGGGGCCGATCACGGCGCGGCACTCACCGGGCTCGACGACCAGCGAGACGCCGTTGACCGCCACCAGACGACCGAAGTGGCGCGAGACGTTCTGGACGCGAAGCAGGCTCACGATGCGACCCTGCGCCTGAGGATGCCCAGCACGCCGCGCGGGAAGAAGCTGACGACGAGGACGAAGAACAGCCCGATGAACGACATCCAGTTCTCGGTGTGGCTGGAGACGTAGTCCTGGAGCACGACGAAGATCGCGGCGCCGACCAGCGGACCCCAGAACGAGCGCATGCCGCCGAGGACCGACATGATCACGAAGTTGCCCGACAGGGTCCAATGCAGCGATCGCGGATCGGTGAAGTTGTTCAGCAGCGCGTACAGCGTGCCGGCCAAGCTGGCGAAGGCGCCCGAGATCACGAACGACAGCCAGATGTGCTGCTCGACCGGGATCCCGAGGAAGCGCGCCCGGCGCTCGTTCTCGCGGATCGCGATCAGGCTGCGGCCCAGCGGCGAGCGCAGCAGCAACGCCATCGAGCCGACCGCGACCGCGAACAGCGCGAGCGCCAGGAAGTAGAACGCCTTGTCGTGGTGCAGGATATCGATCGTCGTGAAGCCCAGGTCCAGCGGCTGACGCTGCCAGCCGGTCACGCCGTCGTCGCCCCCAGTGACGCTGTTCCAGCGGAAGGCGATGAAGTAGAAGACCTGGCCGAAGGCGATCGTGACCATCGCGAAATAGGTGCCGCGCAGCTTGCGGATCAGCGCCCCCACGCAGGCCGCCGCCACGGTGCCGACGACGACGCCGACCAGGATCGCGAAGGCGGTGCTCGGGGCGAGGAACTTGATCGTCATCGCCGCGCCGTAGGCGCCGAGACCGAAGTACGCGGCATGCCCGAACGAGAGCACGCCGGTGAAGCCAAGCAGGAAGTTCAGCGCCATCGCCGCCATCCCGAGCACGATGACGCGGGTGGCGAGTTCGGTGTAGCCGCCAACCGCGTTCATCCAGTACGGCATCGTCAGCAGCACGAGCCAGATCAGCGCGGTCGACACCCGCTTGTCAATGCGGATCACTGCGTTCTCCCCTCTTCACCGAGCAGGCCCTGCGGTCGCCACAGCAGCACGAGGCCCATCATCACGTACATCACCGCCTCCGTCGCCGAGGGAAAGAACACCGTGGTCACGCCCGAGGCCACGCCGATCAGCAGGCCGCCGAGCAACGTGCCGGGCAGGCTGCCGAGCCCGCCGACGATGATCGCGACGAAGCTGGGCATGATCAGCGAGGTGCCGATGGTCGGCTGCAGCCCGAGCATGCCTGCGGCCAGCACGCCGGCCAGGCCGGCGAGGTAGATGCCGAGGCCGAAGTTCAGGTTGCGCAGGACCGTGACGTTGACGCCCAGCACCGAGACGGTCTCCAGGTCCAGCGTGCCGGCACGGATGCGCATCCCCAGCCGCGTCTTGTTCAGGATGTAGAACAGTGCGCCGACGGCGATCGCGACCAGGGCCACCATGAAGAGGCGGTAGCCGGTGAGGAAGAAGAACTCGCTCGACAACGGCGTGGTCAGCCAGGCAGGGATCGGGAACGGCAGGCTCTGGGCGCCCCAGATGTAGCGCGTTCCGTCCTCGAGGATGTAGGCCAGGCCGAAGGTCAGCAGCAGGCTGTACAGCGGGTCGCGGCCGTAGAGCCGGCGGATCAGCACACGCTCGACCGCCAGGCCGAGCAGCGCGGTCAGCAGCGGCGCGACGACCAGGGCGCCCCAGAAGCCGATGTACGGCATCAGCGCGTAGGCGAGGTAGGCGCCGATCGCGAGGAAGCCGCCGTGGGCGAAGTTGATGACGCCGCTCAGGTTGAGGATCAGCGACAGGCCGAGCGCCATCAGCGCGTAGAAGGCGCCGACGATCAGGCCGTTGAACACATTGAACAGCAGCAGCTGGGTCATCGCGGAGCCGACCTTAGGTCATGAGAGTTGTGGCAGAACACGTGCGTGCTGCCGAAAGCAAGAACGACGCCCTCGCCCGCGACGCGGGTGCAGCACGGCAGGGCGCCGCTGCAGCCGGGGCGCGGCGTGCGCCGACGACCTGCGGCGGCGCACGCGGGGCGCCGGGCTCAGGCCGGCCAGGTCATCTTGCAGCCGGTCTCCTCGAGCGTGCCGGCGACGTCGATGCCCTTGACGACCTCGGTCACCTTGAACAGGTCGTCCGGCGACGACCCTTGCGCCTGCGCCTTGCTCACGTAGAGGTTCGGGATCAGCTGGTTCTGGCCAGCGCGGAAGTAGGCCCCGTCGGGCATCAGCGACACCTCGGGCGGCAGCTTGTAGTCCTGCAGGAACTTGGCCATCCTCTTCGCTTCCAGCGACTTGGCGCCGTTGGCCGCCAGCGCGCAGGTCCAGGTCGCGGCGTAGCCGAACCAGGTGCGCTCGGTGGGCACGCGGCCGGTCTTCTTCTTGATGTCGGCGACGAACTCGGCCACGTGCGGCACCCCGGGCTGGTTCCAGTACCACTCGACAACCCAGGTACCCACCCGCGCCTCGGGCGGCAGGCCCTCCATCGCCTCCAGCTCCTGCTGTGCGCCGGCGAGGTAGAAGCGCTTGTCGAGGCCGAACTGCACCGCCTGTTTGATTAGGTTGATCATGTCGTCGCCCTGCGGCAGCATGATGATCACGTCGGGCTTGGCCGCCTGCGCCTTGATCAGGTAGGACGAGAAGTCGGTCGTGCCCAGCGGTGTCAGGTCGGCGCCGACCTTGGTGCCCCCGGCCTTCGTGCAGGCCCGCTCCAGCCCCGCCTGCAGCGTATGGCCGAACGCGTAGTCGGGGGTGATGTAGTACCACTTCTTGCCGCCGTTCTTGATCAGCGACGGCGTCACCGCATTGGCTTCGGTCTGCGTGGTGTTGCAGATGCGGAAGACGTTCCAGTGGCAGCTCGCCCCAGTGATCGCGTCGGTGTGGCCGCCGGGCACGACGTGCAGCACGCCCTTCTCGTTGCTGACCTGGGCCATCGCCAGCGCGAGCGCCGAATTGACGTTGCCGAGCAGGAAGTCGACCTTGTCGCGCTCGATCAGCTTGCGCGCCTTCTGCACCGCGGTGCCGGCGTCGCCGCTGGTCGAGTCCTCGACCAGCAACTCGACCTGGCGGCCGAGGATGCCGCCCTTGGCGTTGATCTGCTCCAGCGCATGCTGGCAGCCGATCATCTCGTTCTTGCCCACCGCGGCGAAGGTGCCGGTGAGGGGGTTGTCCAGACCGATCTTCACCTTGTCGGCGGCGCGCGCCGTGATGACGAAGGGCGACGCGAGCTGCACCAGGCTTGCGCCGGCAGCGACCTTGAGGACCTGACGGCGCCGGAACGTGCTCGGCTCTTGCTCGTGAATCATGGCTGACCTGCCTTCAAGGTGACCGCGCCCGGCGACCGCGGGAAGCGCGTGGTATCGACACCAGGCCTCGCGCAGCACGCGCGGCCCGCCCAAATGAACTGACGGTTCGATCCTAGGGGGTCCGGGCGGTCGCGGGCATCGGGGTGAGCCCTCAGTCCGGTCCCGTTCATGCGGCCACCGGAGAGCTGGCCAGCACATCGCCGCCGCGGGTGGCGCGGACGGCGCAGTACTTGAACTCCGGAATCTTGGCCACCGGGTCCAGCGCCGGGTTGGTGAGCTTGTTGATGGCGGCCTCGAACCAGCAGAAGGCGACGAACACGGTGCCGCGCGGCGAACTCTCGTCGGCGCGCGCGAACAGCGTGACGCTGCCACGGCGCGAGCTCAGCGTGATCGGCTCGCCCGCCGCAACGCCCAGCGCGGCGAGGTCCAGCGGATGCAGCATCGCCACCGGGTCCGGCTCGATCGCGTCGAGCACACTCGAGCGCCGCGTCATGCTGCCGGTGTGCCAGTGCTCGAGCTGGCGCCCCGTGATCAGCACCATCGGGTAGCGGGCGTCGGGCCGCTCGTCGGCCGGGATGATGTCGGCCGGGACGAAGCGTGCCTTGCCGCTGGCGGTGGGGAAACGGTCGGTGAAGACTACCGGCTCGCCCGGGTCGCCCTCGGCGTGGCAAGGGTAGGTGACGGCATGCTCGGCCTGCAGCCGGCGCCAGGTGATCCCAGCGATGCTCGGCATTGTGTGCCGCATCTCGTCGAAGACGCGCGCCACCGCGGCCTCGCCGCTGCCTTCGACCGCGCCGTAGTGCGACCAGTCCAGGCCGAGCTGCCTGGCCATCTCGATCAGGATCCACAGGTCGGGCCGCGCGTCGCCCGGCGGCGCGAGCACCTGGCGGCCGAGCTGCACGGTACGGTCGGTGTTGGTGAAGCTGCCGGTCTTCTCGGCGAACGCGGAGGCCGGCAGCACGACGTCGGCGAGCATCGCGGTCTCCGTCAGGAACAGGTCCTGCACCACCAGCATCTCCAGCGACGCCAGCGCATGCCGCGCGTGCTCAGCGTCGGGGTCGCTCATCGCCGGGTTCTCGCCCATGATGTACATGCCGCGGACCTGCCCGGCCTCGATCGCGCGCATCACCTCGACCACGGTCAGGCCGGGCCGGGTGTCGAGCCGAGCGACCGGAACGCCCCAGGCCTGCGCGAAGCGCGCCTGCGCGGCAACGTCGTCGACGTGCTGGTAATCGGGGTACATCATCGGGATCAGGCCGGCGTCCGACGCGCCCTGGACGTTGTTCTGCCCGCGCAGCGGGTGCAGCCCGCTGCCGGGGCGGCCGATCTGGCCGGTCATCAACGCCAGCGCGATCAGGCAGCGCGCGTTGTCGGTGCCGTGCACGTGCTGGCTGACGCCCATGCCCCACAGGATCATCGAGCCCTTGCTCGTGGCGTACAGCCGCGCGACCTCGCGGATGGTCTCGGCCGGGATGCCGCAGATCGGCGCCATCGCCTCGGGGCTGTAGCCCTTGACGTTCTCGGCCAGGGCCTCGTAGCCCTCGGTGCGCCGGACGATGAAGGCCGCGTCGACCAGGCCTTCCTCGACGATGCCGTGCATCATCGCGTTCAGCAGCGCGACGTCGGTGTCGGGCTTGAATGGCAGGTAGTGGTGGGCGATGCGCGCGAGCTCGCTGCGCCGCGGGTCCATCACCACCAGCTTCGTGCCCTGCTCGACCGCGTTCTTGATCCAGGTCGCGGCCACCGGGTGGTTCACGGTCGGGTTGGCGCCGATCACGATCACGACCTCGGCCTTCAACACGTCCATCACCGGGTTGCTGACCGCGCCGGAGCCGATGCCCTCGAGCAGCGCCGCGACGCTGGAGGCGTGGCACAGCCGCGTGCAGTGGTCGACGTTGTTGCTGCCGAAGCCCAGCCGCACCAGCTTCTGGAACAGGTAGGCCTCTTCGTTGCTGCCCTTGGCCGAGCCGAAGCCGGCCAGCGCCTTGGCGCCGCGCGCGTCGCGGATTCCTTTGAGCGTGCCACCGGCCAGCGCCATCGCCTCGTCCCAGCTCGCCTCGCGAAACGCCTGCATCGCCTGCTCGGGTGCGAGGTCCGGGTCCTTGGCCGCGCCGGCGCGGCGGATCAGCGGCACCGTCAGGCGCTGCGGGTGGCGCGCGTAGTCGAATCCGTAGCGGCCCTTCACGCACAGCCGGCCGTGATTGGCCGGGCCGTCGCGACCCTCGACGAAGAGGATGCGCTCGTCCTTGACGTGGTAGGTCAGTTGGCAGCCGACGCCGCAGTACGGGCACAGCGACTCGACGCTGCGGTCAGGCACCTGCAGCGCGGCACCGGCCGCCGGTGCCAGCGCGCCGGTCGGGCAGGCCTGCACGCACTCGCCGCAGCCGACGCAGGTCGACGCACCCATCGCATCGTCCATGTCGAACACGATCTTTGCGTGGCCGCCGCGGAAGGCCAGGCCGATGACGTCGTTGCCCTGGCTGTCGCGGCAGGCGCGCAGGCAGCGCGTGCACTGGATGCAGGCGTCGAGATTGACGGCGATGCCGGCGTGGCTGAGGTCGGCCTCGACCACCGGCCGCGCGTCGAATCGCGGCTTGCCGACCCCGAGCTTCACGGCCCACTCGTCGACCTCGTTGTGACGTGTGTAGCGCGCCTCGGGCAGATCGGACTGCATCAGTTCCAGCACCAGCTGCTGCGCCTTGCGCGCCCGTTCGCTGACACTGTGTACCTGCATGCCGGGCTGCGGGTGACGACAACAGGCGGCGGCGAGCACGCGCTCGCCGGTCACCTCGACCATGCACGAGCGGCAGTTGCCCGCCGGCGCCAAGCCGTCGCTGGCACACAGGCGCGGGATCGCCACCCCTTCGCGGTCGGCCACGGCCAGCAAGGTTTCGTCGGTACGCGCGCGGACCTCGCGGCCGTCGAGCACGAAGGTGATCTCGCTCATGGCTGCGTCAGTTCATCGGAGAAGTACTTGACCACGCAGTCGACCGGGTTCGGCGCCGCCTGGCCGAGGCCGCAGATCGACGCGTCGCGCATCACCTGCGACAGGTCGGCCAGCAGCGGCAGGTCCCATTGCGCGGACGGCCGCTCGATAAGCGCCCGCGCCTTCGCGGTGCCGGCGCGACACGGCGTGCACTGGCCGCAGCTCTCGTGCTCGAAGAAGCGCATCAGGTTGCGCGCCGCGTCGACCGCCTTGTCGTGCTGCGACAGCACGATCACCGCCGCCGAGCCGATGAAGCAACCGTGGGGCTGCAGGGTGTCGAAGTCCAGAGGCAAGTCGGCCAGCCGCGCCGGCAGGATGCCGCCCGAGGCGCCGCCCGGGAGATAGGCGTAGAGATCGTGGCCTGGCAGCATGCCGCCGCAATGCTCGTCGATCAGCTCGCGCAAGGTGATGCCCGCCGGCGCGAGCTTGACGCCGGGCTTGCGCACGCGGCCCGAGACCGAGAAGCGGCGCAAGCCCTTGCGGCCGTGGCGCCCCTGCGCGGCGAACCAGTCGCCGCCCTTCTCGAGCAACTCGCGCACCCAGTACAGGGTCTCGAAGTTGTGCTCCAGCGTCGGGCAGCCGAACAGGCCGACCTGGGCGACGTAGGGCGGCCGCAGCCGCGGCATCCCGCGCTTGCCTTCGATCGATTCGATCATCGCCGACTCTTCGCCGCAGACATAGGCGCCGGCGCCGCGGCGCAACTCGATCGTCGGCAGGCCGGCCACCGGCGGGGCGGCGCGCAGCTTGGCGAGCTCGGCCTCGAGCAGCGCCCGGCCGCCGTGGTACTCGTCTCGCAAATAGATGTAGATCGCCTCGATGCCCACCGCCCAGGCCGCGATCAGCATGCCCTCGATGAAGCGGTGCGGGTCGCGCTCGAGCAGCCAGCGATCCTTGAAGGTGCCCGGCTCGCCCTCGTCGATGTTCACCGCCATCAGGCGCGGCGCCGCCTCGGCGCGCAGGATGCGCCATTTGCGGCCGGCCGGGAAGCCCGCGCCACCCAGGCCGCGCAGGCCGGAGTGCTCGAGCGTCTGGATGATGCTTTCGACGTCGCGCCGGCCCTCGACGCAGTCCCGCAGCAGCGCGTAGCCACCGCCGGCTTCATAGGCGGCGAGGTCGATGTAGGGTGCGGGCGTGTCGGTGCGCCGGCCCTCGCGTACGGCGCCGAAGATCGCATCCACCGTCGCCCGGGCTAGCGGATGCTGGTGCACCGCCACCGCAGGCGCCTGCTCGCAACGCCCGATGCATGGTACAGCGATCACGCGCAAACCCGGGCCCAGCCTCGCCGGCAGCTTCTCGAGCAGAGGCAGCGCACCGGCCATCTCGCAGGCCAGACCGTCGCACACGCGCACGGTGAGCGAGGGTGCCGCCGGCACGCGGCCGTCGGCATCCTCCTTCACGACGTCGAAGTGGTGATAGAAGCTCGCAACCTCGTAGACCTCGGTCTGCGCCAGCCGCAGCTCCTGCGCCAGCGCCGCCAGGTGCGGCGTGCCGAGCTGGCCGAAGCGGTCGTTGATCCGGTGCAGGTACTCGATCAGCAGGTCGCACCGATGCGGCCCGGCGCCAATCAGCGCCTGCACCTCGGACAGGGCAACCGGATCGACCCGCCGACCCTTGGGCGCGCGGCGCTTGCGGTCGCGGCTCGCACCTTGGGCGGCGATGGGGATGACGGGATGGTTCATGTTCTGGTGCGCGGACTGCCGCGGACGCCACGAGCACCGCGATGGGCACTGGCCGCGGCGGGCCCCATCGATTCAGCAGCACGGATTCTGGGCTTTCGGGGCGCCGCTGCACGGTTGCCCTTGCGATGGCCTCTGTGGATGCAGGATGCAGGGCATCGGAGCGAAGACGATGCGGGCCTGCCCCTCGACAAGGCAGGCGCGAGCGGCATGTGCGCGATCAGAACAGCGCCGCCGCCTTCTGCAACGCGATCCAGACACCGATCAGGAACGGGACCCCCACCGCCAGCCACGCCAGCGTGCCGTCGATGCCGAAGGCACCGCGTGCTGCGGTCGCCGTGGCTCCCTTGCCGGCCCGCTCCTTCTGCAGGCTGCGCTCGTCTTCCAACTCGTCGTCGGTCATGAAGTGCCGGTCCGCCACCGGCCGCACCAGCAGGTTGCAGATCAGGCCGACCAGCAGCAGCGCTGCCAGGATATACAGCGTGCGATCGTAGACCAGGTTCTTGGTCACGCCGGCGTTGAGCTGAACCTCGCGGATGTTGGCGATCAGCACCGGCCCGATCACGCCGGCGGCCGACCATGCCGTGAGCAATCGACCGTGGATCGCGCCCACCATCTGGGTGCCGAACATGTCGGCCAGGTAGGCCGGTACGGTGGCGAAGCCGCCGCCGTACATCGTGAGGATCGCGCAGACGACGACCACGAACAGCGCCGCCAGCCCCAGGTGGCCGAGCGTGGGCATCAGGCAGTACAGCGCGATGCCGAGCACGAAGAACGCGTGGTAGGTGTTCTTGCGCCCGATGTGGTCCGACACCGAAGCCCAGAACAGCCGCCCCAGGCTGTTGAACAGGCTGACCAGACCGACCAGGCCGGCAGCCGCGGCCACGATCGCGGCCTTCTGCGCCGGCGTGAGCTCGGCCCCGGCAGCGGCGCCGATAAGCTTGCCGCCGAAGACCTCCTGCAGCATCGGCGAGGCCATCGAGATGACGCCGATGCCGGCGGTGACGTTCAGGCACAGCACGGCCCAGATGAGCCAGAACTGCGGCGTCCTCCAGGCCTTGTCGAGATTGACGTGGCGGTGCGTGATCATCGCCTTGCTACTGCTCGACGGCGGCGTGTAGCCGTCGGGCAGCCAGCCTGCGGGCGCGGTACGGAAGCCGAACGCGCCGATCGACATCACAACGAAGTACAGGCCGCCCATCACAATCAGTGTGTTCGGCACGCCGGGGACGCCGTCGGTGCTGAAGTACTTCATCAACGCGACCGCGATCGGCGCGCCGATCATCGCACCGCCGCCGTAGCCCATGATCGCGAAGCCGGTGGCCATGCCGCGGCGGTCGGGGAACCACCTGATCAAGGTCGAGACCGGCGTGATGTAGCCCAGGCCCTGCCCGACGCCGCCCAGGATGCCACAGCCCAGCCAGAGGAGCCAGAGCTGATGCATCGCGACACCGACGCCGCCCAGGGCCATGCCGCCACCCCAGCACAGCGCGGCGATGAAACCGGCCTTGCGCGGGCCGGCGTGTTCGAGCCAGGCCCCCCACAGCGCTGCCGAGACGCCGAGCATGACGATGAACAGCGTGAAGGTCACGCTCAACGCAGGCACCGTCCAGTTGCACTGGGTCGTGAACAGCTCACTCAGCAGGCTCTGCTGCTTGCAGGTCGCCGCGTCGCTGCCCGACAGCAGCTTGGTCATCGGCAGCCAGAAGACCGAGAAGCCGTAGGCCATGCCGATGCACAGGTGGATGGCGAGCGCGCAGGTCGGCGCCAACCAGCGGTTGAAGCCGGGTCCGGCGAGGGTGCGTTCCTTGCTGAGCAGGCCGCCGCCAGCAGGCGGGGCGCCGTTTGCAACTGCTGTGGTCATGGTCTGTCCTCGTGTTCGGGTGGAAACCCCGCCGGACCGGTGCGGATGCAACCCGGGTCCCGCGGACACAGCCGACCCAACAACTTGCCGGGCTGATGGGTGGCGATGACATCGCATGCGGCGGGCCGGCGCCATCGGTCGCGACCCTGGACCCTCGGGCCAAGCTGTCGCGACCGCTGCGACAAGTTGTCGCAACAAGTCGTGTCGCCGCGCCGCGGGGATGCTGCTGCCTACAATCGCCACCGCATCCGCCATGCCCAATTCATCGCTCGGGTCCTCCATCGTTCCGACTCCGGACTGCGCCGAAGGCAGAGGCACTGCATCGCGCTCGCAGCGCTGGCCCGATGCCGCCGTGCTGGTGGTCGACGACGAGCCCGGGATGCGGCATTTCCTGCAGCGCACGCTGGCACCGCGCACGGGCCAGGTGCTCGCGGCAGGGTCCGCCGAAGAGGCCGAGACCTTGCTGCAGCGGCATCGCTTCGACCTCGTGATCCTGGACATCACACTGCCGGGCAAGACGGGCCTGGTGCTGTTGCAGGAGATGCGTGAGGCGGGCAACGCCTGCGAGGTCGTGCTGATCACGGCCTTCGCTGACCTCGACACCGCGATCGAGGCACTGCGCGCCGGCGCCGGCGACTTCCTGCTCAAGCCGTTTCGCGTCGTCCAGGTGCTGGGCGCGGTCAAGCAGGGGCTGGAGCGGGCGCGGCTGAAGCGCGAGAACTGGGTCCTGCGCCGCACGCTCGACCAGCGCACGCCGCCCGCCGATGGCCTGGTCGGTGGCTCGATCGTGATCAAGGGACTGCAGACTGCGCTGCACCGCGTCGCTGCGGTGGACAGCACGGTACTGCTGACCGGCGAATCGGGCACCGGCAAGGAGCTGGCGGCGCTTGCCCTGCACCACCTCAGCCCGCACGCCGCGGCCCCCTTCGTGCCCGTGAACTGCGCCACCGTCTCGCCGGCGCTGATCGAGGCCGAACTCTTCGGCCAGCCCGGGCGTGACGGGCTGCTCGTCTATGCCCAGGGCGGCACGCTGTTCCTCGACGAGGTCGGCGAACTGCCGCTGCCGCTGCAGGCCACGCTGCTGCGGGTGCTCGAGAGCCGGCGCGTCCGGCCCGTCGGCAGCGAGCAGGAGATCCCGATCAACGTGCGCATCGTCGCCGCCAGCAGCCGGCCGCTGCGCGCCGAGGTCGAGGCAGGACGCTTCCGCGCCGACCTCTACTACCGGCTGCAGGTCGTCGAGATCACGCTGCCGCCGCTGGCCGCGCACAAGGAGGACATCCCGCAACTCGTCGCCCACTTCGTCGCCACGCTGGCGCCGCGGCTGGGCGTGCCGCCGATCGTGGTCACCGACGAGGAGATGCAGTTCCTTCAGCAGTACGACTGGCCCGGCAACGTGCGCGAGTTGCGCAACCTCATCGAGCGATCGCTTATCGTCGGCGCGCTCAACGTCTCGGCGCTGTACCAGGGGCTGCCGCGGCCGCGCCTGCCGCCGCGCGCCGCGATCGAGGGCCCGACCGATCTGCAGACGCTGGAGCGCCAGCACATCCTGGCCGTGCTCGACTCGGTCGAAGGCGACAAGAGCCGCGCCGCGCAGCTGCTGGGGATCTCGCGCCGCACACTGGAGCGGCGCTTCGCCGAATGGGCAAGTGGGCCAGCGGCGGAGCTGCCGCGCTGAGCGTGCCGCCGCCGACGAAGGTGCCGCGGCCGCCGGCCGGTGGCCGCTTCCTGCGTCTGTCGATCCGCAATAAGCTGCTCGCGATGGTGCTGCTGCCGCTGGTCGGCGTGCTGCCGCTGCTCGGCGCGGTGCTCCTGTGGTGGGGCAACGAAGCCTTCGACCGCCTGCTCCTGACGAAGGTGCGCTCCGATCTCGCGGTCGCTAGCGGCTACTTCGAGCGCGTGCTCGGCGAGGTCGGATCGAGCATCGGCGCGGTAGCCGAGTCGCGGGCGCTGGCCGCCGCGCTCGCGGACCCGGGTCCCGGGGCCGAGCGCCGGCTGGTACAGCTGCTGCACCGATTCGCGCAGCGCGAGCGGCTGGACTTCATTGTGCTGCTCGGTCGCGACGGTCGGCTGCGTGCGAGCGATAGCGGCACGCCCCCTGGCGTGCTCGCGACACCGGTGCTACCGCCCGCCGCAGCAGGCGCCGAAGGCACCAGCGTCGAAGTCATCGACCCAGCTCAGCATGCCGCGTTGCCGGCGGCGCTGCGCCAGCGGATCGCGGTGCCGCTGCTGGCCACGCGCAACGCCGCGCCGACGACGCGGACGGTCGAGGACCGCGCGATGGTGCTGCTTTCCACCCACGCCGTGCGCGACGCGGACGGGCGCCCGATCGGGCTGCTGCGCGGCGGCGTGCTGCTCAATCGCAACCTGCCTTTCATCGACCACATCAATTCGATCGTCTACCCCGAGGGCTCGCTGCCCTTCGGCAGCCGCGGCACGGCCACCCTGTTTCTCGACGACGTGCGCATCAGCACCAACGTGCGCCTGTTCGGCGCCGATCCACAGGAAAGCGCCGACGCCGCGATGCACGCCAGCCGCGCCATCGGCACCCGCGTCTCGCGCGGCGTGCGCGACGCCGTGCTGGGGCGCGGCGCGACCTGGCTGGACCGCGCCTTCGTCGTCAACGACTGGTACGTCTCGGGCTACCAGCCGCTGACCGACAGCGCCGGGCGGCGCGTCGGCATGCTCTATGTGGGCATCCTCGAGCGGCCCTTCACGCTTCTCAAGTACGGCATGCTGGCCGCGGTCGGCGCGCTGTTCTTCGGTGTGATGATCGTGGCGGCCATCGTGTCGTTGCGCTGGGCCGGCGCGATCTTCCGCCCGCTGGAGCAGATGGAGGCGACGATGCGGCGCGTGCAGGCCGGCGCGCTCGACGCGCGGGTCGGCCCCGTGGCCAGCAGCGACGAGATCGGCCGCCTAGCTCGCCATCTCGACCGGCTGCTGCAGACCATCGACGACGACACCCGGCGCCTGCAGCGCTGGAACGCCGAGCTTGACGCCAAGGTCGCCGAGCGCACGCGCGCGCTGGAAGAGGCACAGCACCACCTCGTGCGCAGCGAGAAGCTCGCCACCGTGGGCCAGCTCACGGCGTCGATCGCGCACGAGGTGAACAACCCGATCGCCGTCATACAGGGCAACCTCGACCTGCTGCGCGAGCTGCTGGGGCCTGCGATGGCGGCGCGCGTGGCACCCGAGTTGAAGCTGGTGGACGAGCAGATCGAGCGCATGCGGCTGATTGCCACGCAGCTGCTTCAGTTCGCGCGGCCGGCCGAATTCGCGGGCTACGTCGATCAAGTCGACACAACGCAGTTGCTGGAGGTCTGCCTGCTGCTGGCGCGCCACCAGATCGCCCGCGGCGGCATCGAAGTCAAGCGCGGCTATCGCGCCAGCCGCAGGCCGGCGATAAACCGCAACGAACTGCAGCAGGTGCTGGTCAACCTGATGGTCAACGCGCTGCAGGCCATGCCCGACGGCGGCACGCTCGGCCTGGCCACCGCGGACACTGGCGAGGACGGTATCGAGATCCGCATCGCCGACACCGGCAACGGTCTCGCGCCCGAGCTGCTCGAGCGCCTGTTCCAACCCTTCGTGACGCGGCGGCCCGACGGCACCGGGCTGGGACTGTGGATCAGCCGCACGCTGGTCGAGCGCTATGGCGGCGACATCGTCGCCGCGAACGCCGCGCGCGGCGCAGTGTTCACCGTGAGGCTGAGGAGCTCTGCCGCCAACGCCTGATGCGGCGCCAGAACGACGCCGGCGCGCCGCTGGTCGGCGCGCCAGTCCGGCACAGGCGTCGCGGCGCGGCGTGGGCAGCAACTTGCCCTTCTGCTTCGCCAGCTCGCCCATCTCGGCGCGGTGCTGTTCCATGTAGGCGTGGCATTCGGCGTAGGTCTTCATCGCCCGCATGCGCTCGCAGAGCGCGTTGCGTTAGGCCTCGGTCATCAGTGTTCAGCCTGGTGTTACGTCCGGGCCCCACCGCATCGCCGGGCCTCAACCGCCGCCCGGGCCAGCGCCGGGACCCCCTTGCGCCAGGGCCGCGATGCACAACGCACGGTGGCCAGCGCCACCGACCAGCGGCCGAAACGTCTCATCGCGATCTCCTTGAAGATTCGGCGTGAACCCTCAGTGCAGAGCCCGAGACGCCGTCCGTCATGGCGCGCTCGTGCCCCTGGGCTCTCGTCCGCATCGGACGAGGTGCCTCAGGTCGCCTTCGAGACCGAGATGGTCGGAAACTTGGCCGAGAAGTCCTTGGCCTTGAGCGCGATCTTCACGGCCACCTGGCGCGCCACCGCCTTGTAGGTGGCGGCGATCTCGCCGTCGGGCTCGGCCACTACGCTGGGCCGGCCGCTGTCGGCCTGCTCGCGGATGCTCAGCGTCAGAGGCAGCCCGCCGAGGTAATCGACGCCGTACTCGCTGGCCATGCGGCGGCCACCGTCGGCACCGAAGATGTGCTCGGTGTGGCCGCAGGCCGGGCAGCGGTAGATCGCCATGTTCTCGACGATGCCCAGGATCGGCACGCCGACCTTCTCGAACATCTTCAGGCCCTTCTTCGCGTCGAGCAGCGCGATGTCCTGCGGCGTCGTCACGATCACCGCGCCGGTCAGCGGCACGCGCTGGCTGAGAGTAAGCGCGATGTCACCGGTGCCCGGCGGCATGTCCACCAGCAGATAGTCTAGGTCGCGCCAGTTGGTCTGGCGCAGCAGCTGGTCCAGCGCCTGGGTGGCCATCGGGCCGCGCCAGATCATGGCCTGGTCGTCGTCGACCAGGAAGCCGATCGACATCACCTGCACGCCGTAGTTCTCCATCGGCTCCATCGTCTGGCCGTCGGCACTGTCTGGGCGGCCCGAGATGCCCATCATCATCGGCTGGCTCGGGCCGTAGATGTCGGCGTCGAGGATGCCCACGCTGGCCCCCTCGGCGGCCAGTGCCAGCGCGAGATTGACCGCCGTCGTGCTCTTGCCGACACCGCCCTTGCCCGAGGCCACGGCGATCACGTTCTTCACCTTGGGCAGCAGCTGCACGCCTCGCTGCACGGCATGCGAGACGATGCGGGTGACGATCTCGACGCTGACATTCTCGACTCCGTCCACGCCGCGGGCCGCGGCCACCAGCGCCTTGCGCAACGCGGCGTGCTGGCTCTTGCCCGGGTACCCGAGCTCGACCTGAAGACTGACGTCGCCGCCTTCGATGCGCAGGTTCTTGACCGCGCGAGTGCTGACGAAGTCGCGCCCGGTGTTCGGATCGACGACGGTCTTGAGCGCTTCGAGCAGCGCGGCTTCGGTGACGGCGGTGGACATGGGCGGATTCGCTCCTGGAGCTGACGGCGGGCCAAAGCCGTGCAGTCTAGCCTGGCCGGCCGTTGCGGGTGAACAGTGGCCCTACTGGATGCGGTGAACCCGCGGCGGCCGGCGGTCCCCCTCGATCTGGAGCAAGAAGCTGCTGAGCACGCGCCGCAGCCCGGTCTGGAACCGGGGCCGCAAGTCATTCAGAGTCTGCCGTCGGGCCAGCGTGGTGTCGCAGCCTCGAGGTGCCGATCACGCCGCGCCGGCGGCGTCGACCCAACGCCTAAAATCGCTCGCATGCCGCGCAAGCTCTTCGTCACCACCGCCCTGCCCTACGCCAACGGGCCGTTCCACATCGGCCACGTCATGGAGTACATCCAGGCCGACACCTGGGTGCGCTTCCAGCGCCTGCGAGGCGCCGAAGTCCAGTTTGTCTGCGCCGACGACGCCCACGGGGCGCCGATCATGATCGCGGCCGAGAAGGCGGGCCAGACGCCGCAGCAGTTCGTCGCCGAGATCGCGGCCGGACGCAAGCCCTACCTCGACGGTTTCCACATCGCGTTCGACAACTGGCATTCGACCGACGCGCCCGAGAATCACGCGCTGGCGCGCCAGATCTACCTGGCCCTGCGCCGAAATGAACTGATCGATACCCGCGTGGTCGAGCAGTTCTTCGACCCCGACAAGGGCATGTTCCTGCCCGATCGATTCATCAAGGGCGAATGCCCGAACTGCGGCGCGAAGGACCAATACGGTGACAACTGCGAGGTCTGCGGCGCGGTGTACGCACCCACCGATCTGCGCAACCCGTATTCGGCGCTGTCGGGCGCGACGCCGGTGCTCAGGTCCAGCGAGCACTTCTTTTTCCGCCTGTCGGACCCCCGCTGCGTCGAATTCCTGCAGGCCTGGACGCAGGACGGCCGCCTGCAGCCCGAGGTTGCGAACAAGGTCCGCGAATGGTTCGGCACTGCCGAAACCGAGGGTGCGGCAGCCACCGGCCTGAGCGACTGGGACATCAGCCGCGACGCGCCCTACTTCGGCATCGAGATCCCCGACGCGCCGGGCAAGTACTTCTACGTCTGGCTCGATGCGCCCGTCGGGTACCTGGCGTCGCTGAAGAACCGGCTCGACGGTCTGGGGCTCGACTTCGAGGCCTACCTCGCCGACCCGGCGCTCGAGCAGATCCACTTCATCGGCAAGGACATCGTCACCTTCCACACGCTGTTCTGGCCAGCGATGCTGAAGTTCTCCGGCCGCAAGGTGCCCGACCGGATCTTCGTCCATGGGCACCTCACCGTCAGCGGTGAGAAGATGAGCAAGAGCCGCGGTACCGGCATCAGCCCGCTGCGCTACCTCGCACTTGGACTGAACCCCGAGTGGCTGCGCTACTACATCGCGGCCAAGCTCAATGCGCGGGTCGAGGACATGGACTTCCACCCCGACGACTTCGTCGCCCGCATCAATAGCGACCTGGTCGGCAAGTACATCAACATCGCCAGCCGCGCCACGGGCTTCCTGCACAAGCGCTTCGGCGGCAGGCTGTCGGCCGACCTCGGCGTCGAGGGCCGCGTGCTGCTCGACGGCCTGCGTGCGCATGGCGACACGGTGGCCTCCTTGTACGAGGAACGCGAGTTCGGCAAGGCGCTGCGCGAGGTGATGGCGCTGGCCGACCGCGTCAACGAATTCGTCGATCGACACAAGCCGTGGGAACTCGCGAAGCAGCCCGGCATGGACGCCGCGCTGCACGACGTCTGCAGCGTCTGCATCGAGGCCTTCCGCCTGCTCACGCTGTACCTCAAGCCGGTGCTGCCGGCGCTGGCCGCGCAGGTCGAGGCTTTCCTCGACATCGAGCCCCTTCAATGGGCCGACGGTACGCGCTCGCTCGGCCACCACCAGATCGGCGAGTACCGGCACCTGATGCAGCGCGTCGATGTCGCGCAGCTCGATGCGCTGTTCGAGACGCCCGAGTCCCCGGCCGCCACGGCCCCGCCCGGCGGCGAGGCGATCGCTGACGAGATCGGCATCGCCGACTTCGGCAAGGTCGACCTGCGCATCGCCCGCATCGTCGCCGCCGAGCCGGTCGAAGGCAGCACCAAGCTGCTGCGGCTGACGCTCGACGTCGGCGAGGCGCGGCACCGCAGCGTCTTCAGTGGCATCGCCGCCAATTACGCACCCGAGCAGCTCGCCGGCAAGTTGACCGTGATGGTCGCCAACCTGGCGCCGCGAAAGATGAAGTTCGGCGTCTCCGAAGGCATGGTGCTCGCCGCCAGCCACGCCGACGAGAAGGCGCACCCCGGCGTCTTCGTGCTCGAGCCCTGGCCGGGTGCGGTGCCCGGCCTGCGCGTCCGCTAGACCACACCACCGCTTCGACCGTCGACAGCCGCGCTGGATCTGCCGGTGCGGCCGCAGCGTGCACACATGAAGTTTCTCTCGAATTGCCACTGCACGCACATCGCATTAACATATCGACCGCGATGGAACTGAAGACTGCCCGCCTGACCTTGCTCGTCGATCCGGCCAAGAAGACCGCTTTCGAGCGTTTGTGCGCACAGCAGGACCTGACGCCGTCGCAGGTCGTGCGCCAGCTGATCCGCGACTATCTCGCCGCCCATGGCGTGAGCTACGTGCCGAGCGGAACACCGCCGGCTGCCGCGGCTTCTGCCGCGGCGGCGCCCAGGTCGCGCCGCGCCAAGCGCTGAAGCGAGAGATCGGCACTTCGATGCCACGCAAGCGTTCCCGATGAGCCTGCCCGCGATCCCGGGGCATGGGGTGCTGCTCGATGCCGTGATGGGGCTGCTAGCCGCCTGGCTGCTTGTCGGCGCGGCCGGTGTGCTGGCGTTGCACCGCTTCAAGCTGGTGGCGCAGCGGCTGTTCCCGCTTGGCGGCGCGATCGGCGTGGCGCTGTTCGGCGTCGCCATGCTCGCGCTGTTCGGCGACACCGAGGTCGTCGTGCTGCCGATCGGCCTGCCGACGCTGCCCTTCCACCTGCGGCTGGACAGCCTGTCGGCGTTCTTCCTGATGATCATCGGCGCCACCTCGGCCGGCATCTCGGCCTTCGCCGCCGGCTACTTCCGCCGCGGCGAGGGCACGCCGCCCGGCCTGCTGTGCCTGGAATACCACCTCTTTCTGGCCAGCATGGCCGGCGTCGTGCTCGCCGACGACGCCTACGCCTTCATGGTGATGTGGGAGACGATGGCGCTGTCGTCGTTCTTCCTCGTCACCGCCAACCACCGCATCGCGGAGATCCGCCGCGCCGGCTTGCTGTACCTGGTGGTGGCGCACATCGGTGCGATCGCGATCCTGCTGTGCTTCGGCGTGCTGCAGGCCAACAGCGGCGACTACAGCTTCGGCGGCATGCGCGCGCAGTCGCTGACGCCGCCGTGGGCCTCGGCGGCCTTCTGCCTGGCGCTGCTCGGCTTCGGCGCCAAGGCCGGGCTGCTCCCGCTGCACGTCTGGCTGCCCGAGGCGCATCCGGCCGCGCCCTCGCCGGTCTCGGCGTTGATGAGCGCGGTGATGCTTAAGACCGCAATCTACGGCCTGCTGCGCGTGAGCTTCGACCTGCTGCACCTTCAATTGTGGTGGTGGGGCGCGCTGCTGCTGGCGATCGGGCTGGCCAGCGCGCTGTTCGGCGTCGTCTTCGCCGCGGCGCAGACCGACATGAAGCGCCTGCTGGCCTATTCGTCGATCGAGAACATCGGCCTGCTGGCGGCCGGCATCGGCCTGGCACTGGTCTTCTCGGCCTACGGGATGCGCGCGATGGCGGCGCTGGCGCTGACCGCCAGCCTGTACCACACCGCCAGCCACGCGATGTTCAAGAGCCTGCTGTTCCTGAGCACCGGCGCCGTGCTGCATTCGACCGACGAGCGCAGCCTGGGCCGCCTCGGCGGCCTGATGCGCGTGATGCCCTGGGTCGCGTCGGTGACGCTGGCCGGCGTGCTGGCCAGCGCGGGGCTGCCGCCGACCAGCGGTTTCGCCGCCGAGTGGCTGCTGCTGCAGAGCTTCCTGTTCACGCCCGGCCTGCCGGACCCGTTCCTCAACATGCTGATCCCGGTGGCGACGGCGCTGATCGCGATGGTCGGCGCGCTGGCCGGCTACACGATGGTCAAGTTCTTCGGCGTCGTCTTCCTCGGCCAACCGCGCGAACCGCGGCTGGCGCAGGCACGCGACGCCGGGCCCTGGGAGCGGCGCGGGATGCGCTGGCTGCTCGTCGGCGGCGTCCTGCTCGGGCTGTTCCCGATCCAGTTCATCCAGTTCATCGATCCCGTCACGCGGCTGCTCACCGGCGCCGGCCTCGGCCCCACCGTCGCCGCCAACAGCTGGCTGCTGGCGCCGACCTCGGTCGAGCGCGCCAGCTACGGCCCAGTGATCTTCCTGCTCGGGGTGGCGGCGAGCTTCGCGCTTGCCTTCGTGCTCGTGCGCCGCCTCTACCACGGCCGGCTGCGCCGCGCCGCGCCCTGGGACTGCGGCTTCCCGGCCCAAACCGCGCGCATGCAGGACACCGCCGAGGGCTTCGGCCAGCCGATCCGCCAGATCTTCGAGCCCCTCTTCCGCATGCGGCGCGAACTGCCGACACCGTTCGACGCGCAGCCGCACTACCGGGTCACGATCGAGGACCCCTTCTGGCACGCGCTGTACCAGCCGGTCGTCGCCGCGGTGGCGCGGCTGGCGCGCCTGATCGGCCTGCTGCAGCAGGGGCGGATTTCGATCTACCTGATGTACAGCTTCGCAACCCTGATCGCGCTGCTGCTGTGGGTGCGCAGGTAAGGCATGGACGGGCGCTACGCGATCTACGGCGCGGTTTCGCAGGGGCTCGAGATCGTGCTCGCGCTGGCGCTGGCACCGCTGCTGACCGGCTGGGTCAACCAGTGGCGCGCGTGGCTGCAGAACCGCTCGGCGCCGCCGCTGCTGCAGCCCTACCACCTGCTGCACAAGCTGTTCAACAAGGAATCGGTGCTCGCGGAGCGCGCCTCGCCGCTGTTCCGCGGCGCGCCCTACGTCGTCTTCGGCTGCATGACGCTGGCCTGCGCGATCATCCCGACGCTGTCCACCGCGCTGCCGCTGTCGCTGGCCGCCGACGCGATCGCACTGGTCGGGCTGTTTGCGCTCGCCCGCGTGTTCATCTCGCTGGCGGCGATGGACGTCGGCACCGCGTTCGGCAGCCTGGGTGCGCGGCGCGAGATGCTGATTGGCTTTCTGGCCGAGCCAGCGCTGCTGATGGTGTTCTTCTCGGCCTCGCTGATCTCGCAGTCGACCTCGCTGGCGACGATCGTCGAGACGCAGGCCCACCGCGCGCTGGCGATCTACCCGAGCATGGCCTTCGCCGGCGTCGCGTTCACGATCGTCTCGCTGGCCGAGAACGCGCGCGTGCCGGTGGACAACCCGGCCACGCACCTCGAGCTCACGATGATCCACGAGGCGCTGATCCTCGAGTATTCGGGCCGCCACCTGGCGCTGCTCGAATGGGCGGCGAGCCTGAAACTGTTCGCCTACTCCTGCGCCGGGCTGGCTCTGTTCCTTCCCTGGGGCATCGCCGAGGCGCACGCGCCGCTGCAGCTGCTGCTCGCACTGCCGGTGCTGGCGTTCAAGCTGGCCGTGGGCGGCTTCGCGCTGGCGCTGCTCGAGACGCTGAGCGCCAAGATGCGCATCTTCCGCGTCCCCGAGTTCCTCGCCACGGCCTTCCTGCTGGCGGTGATCGGCCTGCTGCTGCACATCCTGCTGAGATGAAGCCCCCGAGCTCACTGCGGTCGCTGTCCCCCAAGGGGGCGCTGAGTACCTTCGGAACGGCCGGGCGGTACTGAGATGATCCCCCCCCGCAGCGCATTCGGCGCCTCCCCCCCAGGGGAGCGACGCCAGCGGGCCGGCAGAGCCGGCTCCGCGGCGTCCGCTCGCCGGCTTGCGTCGCAGCCTGGCAGATCGTGCGCCGGCGGCGCGCGAAGACTGTGCTACCGCCCCCTGCCATGAGCCCGCTGTTCGGCCAGTTCATCGACCTGCTCGGAGCGCTTCTGCTGCTACTAGCCTTCGCGATGATTTCGCAGCGGCGCATCCTCTCGCTGATCCACCTCTACACCCTGCAGGGTGCCACCCTCGTCGTCGCCACGGCGGTCGTCGGCTACGCCACCGCGCAGCCGCACCTGTACCTCTCGGCGGCGCTGACGCTGCTGCTCAAGGTGATCCTGATCCCCGTGCTGCTGCACCGGGTGATCGACCGCCTCGCGGTTCGCTGGGACACCGAGCCGCTGATCAACATCCCGACCACGATGCTCATCGGCATCCTGCTCGTGATCTTCGCCTTCAACCTCGCGCAGCCGATCGCCGGCTTCTCGCCGACGATCGCGCGTGGCTCGCTGGGCATCGCGCTGGCCTGCGTGCTGCTGTCTTTCATGATGATGATCGTGCGCGCGAAGGCGGTGCCGCAGGTCATCGGCTTCCTCGCCCTCGAGAACGGGCTGTTCTTCGCCGCCACCGCAGCCACCTTCGGGATGCCGATGGTGGTCGAGCTCGGCATCGCGCTGGACGTGCTGATCGGCGTGCTGATCCTCGGCGTGTTCATGTTCCAGATCCGCGAGCGCTTCGACAGCCTGGACATCCACCACCTCGAGCGGCTCAAGGAAGAGTGATGCCGACGCTACTTCTCCTGCTCGCGGTCCCGCTCGCCGGCGGCGTCGTGCTCGCCCTGTTCGGCCATCGGCCGCGGGCGATGGACCTGAACATCGCATTCAGCGGGGCCACCTTCGCCGTCGCTGCGGCGCTGACCGTCCAGGTCGTCGCCGAGGGGCCGCTGTTCGCCTGGCAGCGCGCGTTCTTCGTCGATTCGCTGAACGTGTTCCTGGTCGCGCTGACGGCCTTCGTCGGCCTGACGACGGCGATCTTCTCGCGCCCGTATATGCGCATCGAGCGCGACCACGGCCGCATGACGCCGCCGCGGCTGCGCCTTTATCACTCGATGTACCAGCTGTTCAGCTTCACGATGCTGCTGGCGCTGACGACGAACAACGTCGGCATCCTGTGGGTGGCGATGGAGGCCGCCACGCTGACCACGGTGCTGCTGGTCAGCGTCTATCGCACGGCGGCGAGCCTGGAGGCGGCGTGGAAGTATTTCATCCTGTGCGGCGTCGGGATCGCGCAGGCGCTGTTCGGCACCGTGCTGCTGTACATGGCTGCCGAGCGCGTTCTCGGCGCGGAAGGCGGCGCGCTGCTATGGACCAGCCTGGACGGCGTCAAGGGCCGCCTCGACCCGAACATCATCACGCTGGCCTTCGCCTTCCTGTTCATCGGCTATGGCACCAAGGTCGGGCTGGTGCCGCTACACAACTGGCTGCCCGACGCCCACGCCGAGGGCCCGACGCCGGTCTCCGCCGTGCTCTCCGGGCTGCTGCTCAACGTCGCGCTGTACGCGCTGCTGCGCTTCAAGGTGCTCACCGACGGCGCGCTGCACAGCCACCTCGCCGGGCAGATGATGATGGGCTTCGGCCTGCTGTCGGTGGTGGTGGCGGCGTTCTTCCTGTTCCGGCAGAAGGACATCAAGCGTATGTTCGCCTACTCGTCGATCGAGCACATGGGGCTGATGACGTTCGCCTTCGGCATGAGCGGTCCAGTCGCCACCTTCGCCGGCCTGCTGCACATGACGGTGCACTCGCTGACCAAGTCTGCGATCTTCTTCACCGTCGGCCATGCGGTGCAGAAGGCGGGCACCCAGGTGATGGACGACATTCGCGGCTTGGCGCGGGTCAGCCCGGCCGTCGGCTGGGGGCTGATGCTGGGCTCGCTGGCGATCCTGGGGATGCCGCCGTTCGGCGTCTTCGCAAGCGAGTTCCTGATCATCACCACCGCGATGCGCGAGCAGCCCTGGGCCACGCCGTTCCTGCTCGTCGCGCTGGGCGTGGCCTTCGCCTCCGTGCTCGGCCGCGTGCAGCCGATGGTCTTCGGCGACACCGCACTGAAGGCGCTGCCGCACCCCCCGGCGCTGGTGCCGGTGTTCGTTCACCTGGCGCTGAGCCTGATGCTCGGGCTGTACATCCCGCCCTACCTCGACGGCTGGTACCGCCAGGCGGTGCAACTGATGGGCGGCTGAGGCGATGCCGATCGGTGATCTCGGTCTGACCGCCACGCGCCTGACCACGGCACCGCCGGTCTGGCATGCGCCCGTGGACGACGCCCGGTGGCGCGCGGTGGCCGAGGCCGCGACTCGCCTCGTCGCCCTGTGGGGCAGCCGGCGGCACGGCGAGCCCGTCGTCTCGGCGGCCTGGGCCTTCGCCGACGGGCTGCTCTGGGTCGATTTGCCGGTTCCCGCCGGCGGCTACCCCGACCTCTCGGCGCGCTGGCCCTGCGCGGTGCGCATGCAGCGCGCGGCCGCCGACCTGACCGGCGTGCAGGCCGACCATGCGGGCGACCGCCGGCCCTGGCTGGACCACGGCCGATGGCCCGACTCGGCCGCCGGCGCCGACGACTACGCCTTCGTGCGCGTCGAGGGCGACGGCGTGCACGAGATCCCGGTCGGCCCGGTGCACGCCGGGATCATCGAGCCCGGGCACTTCCGCTTCTCGATCGTCGGCGAGAAGGTGCTGCGGCTGGAAGCGAGGCTGGGCTACCTGCACAAGGGCATCGAGCGCCGGTTCACCGAACTGGCGCCGCTGCAGGCCCACCGCCTGGCGGGGCGCGTCTCGGGCGATTCGACGGTCGCCGGCGCCTGGGCCTACTGCATGGCGCTGGAGGGCGCAGCCGCTTGCCCCGTGCCGCCGCGCGGGCAATGGCTGCGCGCGCTGATGCTCGAGCGCGAGCGCGTCGCCAATCACCTCGGCGACCTCGGCGCCTTGGGCAACGACGCGGCGCTGGGCTTCGCGCTGGCCCAGTTCTCGCGCCTGCGCGAGGACTGGCAGCGGTTGTCGCTGGCCGCGTTCGGCCACCGGCTGATGATGGACGCGGTCGTGCCGGGCGGCGTCGCCACCGACATCGACACCGCGATGCTCCGGTGCCTGGCCGAGCAGTGCGACGCGATCGACGCCGAGGTGCGCGAGCTGCACGCGATCTACGAAGAACACGCAGGCCTGCAGGACCGCTTCGTCGGCACCGGCCGGGTGACGCCCGAGCTCGCTACGCGCCTGGGCCTGACTGGGCTGGCGGGGCGCGCCAGCGGCCAGGCGCGGGACCTGCGCTGCGACCAGCCGTGGCCACCCTATGACCAACTCGCCGTCGTGCAGGCGACCGCCGATGCCGGCGACGTCGCGGCCCGTGTCGCGCTGCGCTTCGAAGAGGTGTTCGAATCGCTGCGCCTGATCCGCGCGCTGGCGGCGAGTCTGCCGGCGGGCGACAGGCGCCGCGAGTTGACGGTCCCGGACGGCGTCGCGCGCGGTGCCGGCTGGCTCGAGGGCTGGCGCGGCGAGGTGTTCGTCGCCCTCGAGCTGGAGGCCGGCGCGATCCGCCGCTGCCACGTCCACGATCCCTCGTGGCAGAACTGGCCGGTGCTCGAGCATGCGGTGATCGGCAACATCGTTCCCGACTTCCCGCTCATCAACAAGTCCTTCAACCTGAGCTATTCGGGGGCTGACCTCTGATGTGGAAGATCCTGCGCCAGGTCGTGCGCACGGGCGTGGTCAGCGAGCCGGCACCGCAGGACAGCGGCGAGCTGCAGCTCGCGGCGACCCAGATCCACGACGAGATCCTCGCGATCCTCGGCCGCGCGCTTGCCATCCGCCAGGTCGACGCCGGTTCGTGCAACGGCTGCGAGCTCGAGATCCACGCGCTGAACAACCCGTACTACAACGTCGAGGGGTTGGGCATCAAGTTCGTCGCCAGCCCGCGCCACGCCGACATGCTGCTCGTCACCGGGCCGGTCACGCGCAACATGGAGCAGGCACTGCGCCGCACCTACGACGCCACGCCGGCGCCCAAGCTCGTCGTCGCGGTCGGCGACTGCGGCTGCGACGGCGGCATCTACGGCGAAGGCCACGCCAGCTGCGGCCGGGTCTCGAACGTGATCCCGGTCGACCTCGCGGTGCCAGGCTGCCCGCCGCCGCCGCTGGAGATCCTGCGCGGCATCCTAGCTGCCGTGCGCCGCTGCGGGTCTTCACCGCCGGCCAGGGCCTGACGCCGGCCACGGTGCCGGCAGCGCGGCATGGCCCGCAACCTCAGGAGCGGGTGCCCTTGCCGCGCCGCCACGGGCGCGGCACCTCGGTCAGCGCGGCCAGCGCGGCGTCCGCCGTCGCGACGGCGTGCACCCGCCGTGACGCCAGCCAGCCGACCGCGAACCAGGCCGCCGGGTCTTCGGCCGTGCGCGCGCGCCACAGCACTTCGGCCGTCTGCAGGTCGTTGAGCTCGCCCAGCGCGTCCAGCGCCTTGCCGATTGCGTCCAGCAACCGCTGCGCGGGCCGGCGCGGGTACAGCGGCAGCAGCACCTCCAGCGTGTAGCGCAGGCGCTTGAGCCGCTTGCGCGTGCGGTGCTGCTGCTCGATGTCGGCCTTGGCAAAGGCGGCCGCATCGCGGCGCAGGCGGCGCCAGGCCCTGAGCAGCACGGCACGCGCCGCGCTGGCCGTCGAGGGTCGGCCGGGCGGCGCGGCGACGGCCGGCTGCACCAGGCTGAGCGCCAGACTGCGCAGCATCAGCGCGTTGAACAGCGCACCGCGAACGACGTCGTCCGGCCGCGGGCCCGGCGCCCGCGCCGGCCAGACGAGTTCCGGCGCGCCGGCCGCCTGCAGACGCGGCCGCATCGCGGCGATGATGTCGGCATCGCGTGCCGCACCGAGTTCGCCGAACGGCACGCTCCAGGCTTCCTGCAGCGACCGCGCCTCATCCGCGTTGCCACCCCACGGTGCCAGCTCGCGCAGGATGCTCCGCAGGCGGCGCAGCGCCACGCGCAGCTGGTGCAGGTGCTCGGGCCCGCCGCGGCCGCTGGCGATCTCGGCCGCGTTGGCCAGGGCCTGCGCCAGCGCCGATTGCAGCGCCGCCCGCCAGACATCGGCCGGTGTGGCATCGACGTGCCAGGCCAGGCGCGTGGCCTTAACCGCCGGCACCTTCGCCAGGCCGAGCGCGAGGCGGTAGCCGCGCTCGGACTTGGTCCGCCCGTCCCACCACAGCCCGAAGCGCTCGGCCCAGCGCTGCGCCAGCGCCACCAGGGCCTGCCGCGGGCCGCTGACGAGCTCGAACTCGATCTCGTCGACCGGCTGCCGCTGCTCGCCGGCCACGATGTGGCCCCGGTCGTACGCGATCTCGATCAGCGCGCCCCCGTAGCGCAGCCGCCGGTGCAGCCGACGGATGTCGGTGTGGTAGAGGGTCTGCAGGCCGGCAGCGTCGCCGAGCGCGGCCGTCAGCGCCGCGCCGGCCGGCGTGCCGGCATGGCGCTGCGGGTCCGGAGCCGGAGTTCCGGCCTGCGGCGGCAGCCGCACCTCGTGCTCGAGCCGGCTCATCAGGTCGTCGCCACGGCCCTTGAGCGTCTGCACCCACGTCCGCCCTTCCTTGCGCAGGCGCAACGCCAGCCCGGCCGCGGCCAGCCTGTGGTCGGGCGTCTCGGCGTAGAGGGCGTGCAGCCGCGTCGTGCATGCGGTGCCGGTGGCCACCGCGCGGCGCAAGGCTTCGCGGCGGGCCGCGGGCACTTGGAACTTGAGTTCGACCTCCAAGGCGTGGTCCCGGCTAGACACGGGCAGCGCCGGCGGCTTCGCGCAAAAGCAAGGTGGCTCCCGGACGTAAAATTGATCTTTGTATTCTGCCGCGCAATCCGCGCCCCGCTCCCCATGCCGCTGTTCTGGAAACCCTACACGTCCGACGTGACCGACTTCATCGAGTCGCTAAAGGCGAAGAAACCAACGCTGGAAGCCGAGCAGCGTGCTGGACGTGCGCTGCTGTGGGACCGCAATCTCGACCGCAGCGCGCTGGCCGAATGGCGCGACGCCAGGGTGCCGCAGCAGCCCTACGTCTATCAGACGAAGAACGACGCTTGAGCGCGCGCCACGCTGCGCCCAAACTGCCGGTCGAGAGCGAGGCGCCCTTGCCCGAGGTGGTCGATCAGGTGGCGGTGGCACGGCTGTATGGCGAGCCACTGTTCAGGCTGCCGCACGACCTCTACATCCCGCCGGATGCGCTGGAGGTCTTTCTCGAGGCCTTCGAAGGTCCGCTCGACCTGCTGCTCTACCTGATTCGGCGCCAGAACCTCAACATCCTCGACATCCCGCTGGCCAGCGTCACGCGCCAGTACCTGCAGTACGTCGACCAGATCCGGCGCCACAACCTCGAGTTGGCCAGCGAATACCTGCTGATGGCGGCGATGCTGATCGAGATCAAGTCGCGCATGCTGCTGCCGCCGAAGAAGACTCCGGACGGTGCCGAGCCCGAGGACCCGCGCGCCGAACTCGTGCGCCGGCTGGTCGAGTACGAGCAGATCAAGCTCGGTGCGGCCAAGCTCGACGCGCTGCCGCTGCTGGGCCGCGACTTCCTGCGCGCCCAGGTGCACATCGAGCAGAGCCTGCAGCCGCGCTGGCCCGCCGTCCGCCCCGACGACCTGCGCCAGGCCTGGGCCGAGATCCTGCAGCGCGCGCGGCTGAACCAGCACCACACGATCAGCCGCGAGCAGCTGTCGGTGCGCGAGCACATGAGCGTCGTGCTGCGCAAGCTGCAGGGGCGGCGCTTCCTGGAGTTCCACGACCTCTTCGACGCCACGCGCGGCGTGCCCGTGCTGGTCGTGACCTTCATCGCTCTGCTTGAGCTGGCGCGCGAGAGCCTGCTCGAGGTCACGCAGGCCGAGGCGTTCGCACCGATCTACGTGCGGCTGGCGTACCAGCCGAGCTGAGCCGCGACAGCGGTCGCCGGCGCGCGCCGGCGATTTCCGGGTCCGACCGGTCGCGCGGGAAGACCACCGTCCGCCACCGACGGACGCCGCCCGTCGGCTCGCGCCGTCAATGCGCCGTCAATGCGCCTGGTCCCAGTTCGGTCCCACGCCAACCTCGGCTAGCAGC
>JBBINW010000037.1:41704-45834 GCA_037443665.1 Betaproteobacteria bacterium | reverse complement strand
TCGAACCTCCCCCTTTGGGATCCAGTTCTTCCTCAGCGTCACGACGCACCATGGCGCCATCTTACGGGTCGCTCCGTCCCCGCGGCTATTGCACGCCGGCCACGCCGAGGGCGAGTCCGGCCAGCGCGCAGACGGCCAGCAGCGGGGCGACCCCGACCCGGTAACGCACCAGGGCCACCGACGCGGCCACCATGATCAGCGCCGCCCCGGCATCGAAGCGTCCGCCCGGGCCTAGCGGCCACAGCACGTGGGCGGCGAAGTACAAGGCCAGGTTCAGGACCACCCCCACGACGGCGGCAGTCACGGCCGTCAGCGGCGCGGTGAAGCCGAGCCGGCCATGGGTGGCCTCGACCAGCGGCGCGCCGGCCAGGATGAACACGAACGAGGGCAGGAACGTGAACGCCGTGACGACCAACGCCGCGGCGATGCCGGAGGAGAGCGCCGCACCGGGCCCGAACACGGGCTGCAGCCAGCCACCGACGAAGCCGACGAAAGCCAGCACCATGATCAGTGGGCCGGGCGTGGTCTCGCCCAGGGCCAGACCGTCGATCATCTGCGACGCGCTCAGCCAATGCTGTTGCTCGACCGCGGCCTGGGCCACGTAGGGCAGCACCGCGTACGCGCCGCCGAAGGTCACCAGCGCCGCCTTGCTGAAGAACCAGGCCATCTGCGCCAGCAGGCCGTGCCGGCCCTGCGCGAGCACGAGCAACGCCATCGCGCCCGCCCACAGCAGGACGCCGACCCCCAGAACGCGCGCGAAGCGGGCAGGGCTGAACGCGGCGTGCGGCGGCGGCGGTGCGCCGTCGTCGATCGCGGCGGCCCCACCGCGGTTGCCGGCGGCGGCGTCCGCCTTCGTCGCGCCAGGCGCGAAGGCCTGCGGCAGGATCCGCCCGCCCCAGGCGCCGGCCAGCGCGGCGCCGACAACGATCGCCGGAAACGGCACCTGCAGCAGGAAGATCGCCGCGAACGAAGCCGCCGCGATCGCCGCGAGCCAGCGGTTTCTCAGCGTCCGCGTGCCGATGCGCTGCGCCGCCTGCAGCACCAGCGCCGTCACCGCCGGCTTGATACCGTGGAACAGCCCGGCCACCAGGGGCAGCTGGCCGAATCGCATGTAGATCCACGACAGGCCGATGAGGATCGCCAGCGACGGCAGCACGAACAGCACCCCGGCGGCGATGCCGCCGCGCGTGCGGTGCAGCAGCCAGCCGATGTAGGTGGCCAGCTGCTGCGCCTCGGGGCCGGGCAGCAGCATGCAGTAGTTCAGCGCGTGCAGGAAGCGCTGCTCTCCGATCCAGCGCCGACGCTCGACGAGCTCGGCGTGCATCAGCGCGATCTGCCCCGCGGGCCCGCCGAAGCTGATCCATCCCAGCCTGAACCAGAACGCCAGCGCCTGCCCGAAGCTCGGCAAGGGCATGGAGGGCTGCGGCGGTGACAAAGGAGACGAATCGGGCACGGCGCGATTGTGGTCGAGGCACCCGGCGCGACGGCCGCGCCGCCTAGAATCAGAATCTTCGACGGCGACTGCGCGTGCGGCCCGACCGGCAGCGCGCAAGGACAGCCGTGCTGCCGACCGTGATTCTCGCCAGGCCGCTCTGCATGCCTCTTTCGTCGCTGTCCGCCCTCTCGCCTCTCGACGGCCGCTACGCACCCAAGCTGGCAGCATTGCGCCCGCTGCTGTCCGAATACGGCCTCATGCACCACCGGGTGCGGGTCGAGGTGGAGTGGTTCATCGCCCTGTCCGACGCCGGCTTCGCCGAGTTCGCGCCCCTGAGCGAGGCCGCGCGCGGTCTGCTGCGCTCGCTGGTGGTGCGTTTCTCCGAGGCCGACGCGCAGGCCGTCAAGGTCATCGAGAAGACCACCAACCACGACGTCAAGGCGGTCGAACTCTGGATCAGGGCCCGCTTCAAGGGCCACGCCGAGCTCGAACGCGCAAGCGAGTTCGTTCACTTTGCCTGCACCAGCGAGGACATCAACAACACCAGCCACGCGCTGATGCTCATGGCCACGCGCGAGCAGGTGCTGCTACCGGCGCTGGACCGCCTGCTGTCCCAGCTCGGCGTGATGGCACACGCGCTGGCCGGCGTGCCGATGCTCAGCCGCACCCATGGCCAGACCGCCAGCCCGACCACGGTGGGCAAGGAAGTGGCCAACGTCGCCGCGCGGCTGGCCACGGCGCGCGCGCGCATCGCCGCCGTGCCGTTGCTGGCGAAGATGAACGGCGCGGTGGGCAACTACAACGCCCATCTCGCGGCCTACCCCGACTTCGACTGGGAGGGCTTCAGCCGCCGCCTGGTCGAGGAACGGCTGGGTCTGGCCTTCAACGCCTACACGGTGCAGATCGAGCCGCACGACTACATGGCCGAGTTGTTCGACGCCATCGCGCGCGCCAACACCGTCCTCATCGACTGGTCGCGCGACGTATGGGGCTACATCTCGCTGGGCTACTTCAAGCAGCGGCTGAAAGCCGGCGAGGTCGGCTCAAGCACGATGCCGCACAAGGTCAACCCGATCGACTTCGAGAACGCCGAAGGCAACTTCGGCCTGGCCAACGCGCTGCTCGGCCACATGAGCGGCAAGCTGCCGATCAGCCGCTGGCAGCGCGACCTCACAGACAGCACGGTGCTGCGCAACATGGGCGTGGCGCTGGGCTACACGGTGCTGGCCTGCGACAGCCTGGCGCGCGGGCTGGACAAGCTCGAGGTCAGCCGGGCGCGGCTTGCCGCCGACCTCGACGACGCCTGGGAAGTGCTGGCCGAACCCGTTCAGACCGTGATGCGCCGCCACGGCCTGCCCAATCCCTACGACCAGCTCAAGGAATTCACCCGCGGCCAGCCGATCACGCGCGAGCTGATGCAGGGTTTCATCGCCGCGCTGCCGCTGCCCGAGCCGGAGCGGCAGCGGCTGCTCGCCCTCACGCCGGCGGGCTACACCGGGCTGGCCGAGGCGCTGGCGCGCCGCTGGTCCTGAGCCGGCATGGTGTCCCGATGACCGGCCGGCCTGGATTCACGCAACAGCTCACTGCAGCGCAGGCCGCCCACGACTCGTTGCTTTGCGTGGGTCTCGACCCCGAGCCGGCGCGCTTCCCCGGCCCCTGGCGCAACGACCCGGCGCGCATCTATGACTTCTGCGCCGCCATCGTCGATGCCACGCGCGACCAGGTCTGCGCATTCAAGCCGCAGATCGCCTACTTCGCCGCCCACCGCGCCGAGGACCAGCTCGAGCGCCTGATCGCCCATATCCACGCCGTCGCGCCCGGCGTGCCGGTGATCCTCGACGCCAAGCGCGGCGACATCGGCGCCACCGCCGAGCAGTACGCGCGCGAGGCCTTCGACCGCTACCGGGCCGACGCCCTGACGCTGTCGCCGTTCATGGGGCTGGATTCGATCGAACCCTACATGCGCTACCCGGGCAAGGGGCTGATCCTGCTGTGCCGCACTTCCAACCCCGGCGGCAGCGACCTGCAGGCGCTGGCGCTGGCGGGCGGCGAGCCCGGTGCAGAGCTGGTGTACGAACGCATCGCCCGCCTGGCCGCGGGGCCCTGGAACCGTGGCGGCCAGCTCGGCCTGGTGGTCGGCGCGACGTATCCGGACGAGCTCGCCCGGGTGCGCGAGATCGCACCCACGCTGCCCTTGCTGATTCCCGGCATCGGCGCTCAGGGCGGCGATGCCGGGGCCACGGTGCGCGCCGCCTGGCGGCCGGACGGGCCGATCGTCGTCAGCTCGTCGCGCGCCGTGCTGTACGCCGGCGCCGACCTCGGCGGCGAGGCCGACTTCGCCGCCGCCGCGTGCCGCGTCGCCGCCGCCACGCGGGCCGAACTGCAGCGGGCCCGGCCCCTGCCGGCCGGGGCTTGAGCACGATGGGCGCGCGCTCGGTGCCGATGCGCGAAGCCGTCGCCGGGTACGAGGCACCGCCGCAGCGCGACCCGCCCTCCGAGGCGCCGCCGCAGTCGAAGGCCGAGCTGGCGCGTGCGCTGCTCTGGGTCGGCGCGCTGGCCTGCGCGCTCTCGGCCCTGCTGCTGGCACTCTCGCCCGGCCAGGCGGGCGGCCTGGCCCTGGCCGGCGCCTTCGGTGCGCTGGCGGTGTTGGCGGGGGCCGCCACGCGACTGCCGCCGGCAGCCACGGCGGTCGGGG
>JBBINW010000037.1:0-41611 GCA_037443665.1 Betaproteobacteria bacterium | reverse complement strand
CGGCGTGACGGCGGTCTTCGTCGCCGTCACGCTGGCCATCGGCGCCACCGCGGTGGCGCTGGGCTGGGGCCTGAGCGCGCCCGGGCTGCCGATCCCGGGGCTGATGATCTGCGTGCTGTGCGCCGCCGTGGGCTGGCGCGCCGGCATGCTGCTGGCCGGCGTGGCCGCGGCAACGCTGGTCGGCGTGGCCTTCAACGCCGCGGCGCCGGGGTCGGCGGCGGGCCTTCCCGCGCCCGGCCTGCAACTGGGCACGCACCTGATCGCGCTGGCCGCCGGCCTCGCCTCGGGCGTGATGATCTCGCGCGTGCTCGGCCGCACGCTGCGCGGGGCACAGGAACGCGAGGAGCGCTGCCGCGGCCTGCTCGCGCTGGCCGCCGACGCGTACTGGGAGATCGACGGCGGCTACCGCCTCGTCGCTGCCGCCGACCATGCCGGCCAGCTGCGACCGCTGCCTTCCTCCCGCGGGCTGGGCCGGGTGCCATGGGAGCTGCCGCAGTTCGGCTGCGACCCCGACGTGCTCGACGCGATCCAGGCCGACCTCGACACCCGGGTGCCGTTCCGCGACCAGCCGGTACGCTGGACGGCCGCGGGCGACCGCACCCGCTCGCTGCTCGTCAGCGGCGAACCTCGCTTCGACGAGCGCGGCATCTTCATCGGCTACTGGGGCGTCGCCCGCGACGTGAGCGAAGTGCATGCCGTCCATGACGCGCTGGCAGCCACCGAAACGCGCTACCAGGACCTGTTCTCGCACCTGCCGACGCCGCTGGTGCTGCACCGGGGCGGCCGCGTCATCGACGCCAACCCGGCGGCGCTGGCGATGTTCGGTCACGAGGATCTGGAAGGCATGCTCGGCACCGACATGCTGGCCAGCTTCGAGGGCGGCGACTCGCGCGAACGCGCCCGCCGCCGGATCGAGGCCCTGCACGCCCAGCCGATGGGCGCCGCGCTTCCGGTGAGCGACTTCCGCCTCGTCGTCCACGGACGGACTCTGTCGGTCCGTGCCACCGCGGTGCGGGTCGATGCAGACGGCGGCCCGGCAATGCTGGCGATCTTCGTCGACGACAGCGAGCGGCGCGCGGCCGAAGAGGCGGTGCGCCGTTCGGAGGCGATGCTCTCGCACCTCGTGGCCACCAGCCCCGACCTGATCACGCTGACCGACATGACGACCGGCCGCTACGCCATGGTCAACCACGCGTTCGAGCGCATCAGCGGCTGGAGCGCGGCCGAGGCGGTGGGCCGCACCTCGTTCGAGCTGGGCATCTGGGGCAGCGCTGCCGCGCGCGAGGCGTTCGTGGGCCGGCTGCGCAGCGACGGCGTCGTCACCGACATGCCGGTGCCCTTCGTCGCCAAGAGCGGCGCCAGCTTCGCGATGGTCGTCTCTGCAGCGCGCTTCGTGATGGACCGGCGCGAGTACATGGTGATCAATGCCCGCGACGTGACCGAGAAGGAGCGCGAGCGCCTGGAGCGCGACGCGATCCTGCGCAACGCCTCGGTCGGCATCGCGGTCACCCGCGACCGCCGCTTCGTGCTCGCCAACCACCACTTCGAGCAGATCTACGGCTGGGATGCGGGCGAGCTGGTCGGGCAGCCGGGCGCGGTCGTCTGGAGCAGCGAACAGGACTATGCCGAGGTCGGAGTCCTGGCCGGCCCGATGCTCGCGCGCGGCGAGCCGGTCGAGCTCGAGCGCACCGGCCGGCGCAAGGACGGCAGTACCTTCCTGGCTCGCATCCGCGGCCGCGCGATCGACCCCGATCACCCGACGCATGGCGGCACCGTGTGGATCGTCGAGGACGTGACCGAGCGGCGCGAGTTCGAGCACGCGCTGGCCCGCGCACGCGACGATGCGGAAGCCGCCAACCGCGCCAAGAGCGCCTTCCTGGCCAACACCAGCCACGAACTGCGCACGCCGCTCAACGGCATGATCGGCCTGGCGCGCATGGCCCGCGACGACGACGTGGACGAGGAGCGGCGGCGCCAGTACCTGGACCAGATCCTCGAGAGCGCGCAGTCGCTGGCGGGCATCATCTCCGACATCCTCGACCTGTCGAAGATCGAGGCCGGCAAGCTGCTCATCGAGACCGCCACCTTCGACCTCGCGGCCGAGTTGTGCCAGTTGCAGCGCAGCTTCGAGCCCCAGGTTGCGGCGCGCGGGCTCGAGCTCGCGCTGGCGATCGACCCCGGCGTCGTCGGCGCGGTCGTCGGTGACCCGCTGCGGGTGCGCCAGATCGTCGTCAACTTCCTCACCAACGCGATCAAGTTCACCGAGCAGGGGCGAATCGACGTGCGCGCGCGCCGGGTGGACGACGGCCCCCGGGTGCGCCTGGAGGTGCACGATACCGGGCCGGGCATCGAGCCAGCGGCGCAGGCGCGGCTGTTCCAGCCCTTCACGCAGGCCGACGAATCGACGACCCGTCGCTACGGCGGCACCGGCCTGGGGCTGTCGATCTGCCGCGAGCTTGCGGCCTTGATGGGCGGTGCGGTCGGCGTGGACAGCCGGCCCGGCGAAGGCAGCTGCTTCTGGGCCGAGCTGCCGCTGCCTTCGTCGACGCAACCGGCGGCGCTGCCGCGACCGCCGGGCGAGCATGGCCTGGAGGACGCGCGTGTGCTGCTCGTCGAGGACAACCCGGTCAACATGCTGATCGGCGCGACCATGCTCGAGCGCTGGGGGGTGACGGTGACGCAGGCGCACGATGGCCGCGAGGCGCTGCCCCTGGTGCAGCACGCCGCCGCCGCCGGCCGCCCCTTCGACGCCGTGCTGATGGACGTGCAGATGCCGGTGATGAGCGGCCACGAGGCCACGCGGGCGCTGCGGGCCACGCCCGCCGGCGCGCGGCTGCCGATCATCGCGCTGACCGCCGCGGCCCTGGTCAGCGAACGCGAGGAGGCCCTGCGCGCCGGCATGAACGACTTCCTGACCAAGCCGATCGACCCCGACAAGCTCCGTGCCGCGCTGCTGCGCTGGTGTGCGGTGAAGGCTTGAACGCGTCCGCCCAGGCGGGGCGGGCCGAGCGGGCACAATCCAGGGCGTTCCGGTAGCGCCCGCGTTCACGGGCGCTGCCTCACTGCCTTGCCGGCCACAGGACCCATGGAAGTCAAACTCGACAAGCGCTACCCGATCACCGCCAGCGTCGAACAGGCCTGGACGGTGCTCAGCGACATCCGCGCCGTCGCCGCCTGCATGCCGGGCGCCCAGATCACCGAGCAGACCGACGATACCCATTACAAGGGTACCGTGAAGAGCAAGGTCGGCCCGGCGGTGATGAGCTTCGGCGGCGACATCGAACTGCTGGCGCGCGATGCCGCGGCGCGCAGGCTGCAGCTGCTGGCCAAGGGCGCGGACAAGGCCGGGTCGTCGGCGTCGATGAACCTCACCGCGCACCTGGAGCCCGGCGAGACGCCTGCCGCCTCGGTGCTCGTCGGGCAGGCCACGATCGTCGTCAGCGGCAAGCTGGCGCAGTTCGGCAGTCGGCTTCTGGTGCCGGTGTCGGACGCGATGCTCGCCCAGTTCGCCGACAACTTCCGCACTTCGGCGGCGGCGGTGGCCACTTCGGAGGCGGCGGCGCTTTCCGGTGGCGGCACCGCGGCCGGCGCTGGCGGCCCGGCGCCCGCGCCGGCAGCCGTCAAGGAGCTCAATGCCCTGGCGCTGATGTGGACCGTGTTCAAGGGCTGGCTGAAGAGCCTGTTCGGGCGCAAGTAGCCCGCCGGGCATCGAACCGGCGTGACCGTCGGCGAACGCGACCCCGGCAGCGAGGCCGGGTCGGGGTCAGACGACGGCCGGCTCCAGGTCTCAATAGCTTGCTAGTAGATACGCGGCAACTCGCGCCGCACGCGGTCGCGGTCACCGTGGTCGAAATGCCACCATTCGTTGGCGATGCCATGGAAGCCGCCGTGCACCATCGCGTCGTGCAACGATTGCCGCGCGGCGACCTGTGCCGCGCTGAGCCGCCCGCTGGCCAGGTGCTCGGCGTGCAGCGCCGGGTGCGAGACCGGCGTCATCTCGTCGAAGCCGCTGCCCATGTCGGCCTCGCCGCCGGCGGCGTCGATCAGGGTCACGTCGACGGCCATGCCAAAGCTGTGGATCGAGCCGGGCACCGGGTTGGCGAAGTAATGGGCGCCCGGCGTGCCGGCCACGTCGCGCCAGATCGCCTCCTGGACTCGCTGGGGCCGCAGCGCATCGAGCACCAGAATGCGCCAGCCCGGCCGCCGCACAGCCAGCCACTCGGCGGCCGCCTCCAGGCCCGCGGCCGCTTCGCGTCGCAGCCACGCGCAGTCCATGTCGCCGTACAGGCTGCGGCCGGCGAAGTTGTCGCTGCCGACGTAGCGCAGGTCGTGCAGCACGCCGCGCAAGCTCGCCAGGCGCCTGAACGCGCGGTCGGCGGCGATCGCCTCGACCGGCATCATGGGCCGCTCACTCACGCCACACGCCCTCGAAATCGACGCTGCCGTTGGGCGCCATCACGAAACCGTGGACGTCGTTGCGCAGCGAGCTGCCCAGCCACCACCTCGCCTGGATGCGTCTGTGGGAGTGGTTCAAGGAGGGCTTGACATCCTCCCCTGCCTAAAGGCGGGGGATTCCTACGGTGCTACACATGAGTCGCCCCTTGCGTAGTCGCTTCGGTGGGTTCCTGCTTCGTCGAGGCCGGTTTCGTCTTCGTCTTGCGACGAAGGCCAAAGCCTTCCTCTCCACAGGCTGCAACGCGGTGTCCCCGCGCCAGTACATTCATCGCGCCGACGACATCGGCGTTTTCCTCGAACCCGCAGCCGACGCAAGGAAAGCCCGCTTGGCTGAGCCGGTTGCCTGCCGCCACATGCCGGCACGCCGGACACGTCCGGCTCGTGTTGTGCGGTGGAACAGCGATGAGCATGCCGCCGTTCCAGTCGAGCTTGTAGCCCAGTTGGCGGCGGAACTCGAACCCGCCTTGGTCGAGGATGGACTTGTTCAGACCCGACTTGGCCCGAACGTTCTTGCCCGCCTCTTCGGCGTCGCCCCTGGCCGACTTGCTCATGTTGCGCACCTGCAAGTCTTCGACGGCCACCATCGCGTGGTGCTTGCTGATGGCCGTCGTGGTCCTGTGAACAAAGTCGCGCCGGGCGTTACCGATGCGGGTGTGGATGCGTTGAACCTTGGTTTCGGCCTTCTTCCAGTTGTTGCTGAACTTGGTCTTGCGTCTCATGGCCCGCCGACAGCGGCGCAGCCTGGTCTCGTGCTTCTTGAAGCTGTTGAGCGGCGCGTAGAACGTGCCGTCGCTCAGGGTGGCCAAGCGAGCGATGCCGATGTCGATACCGACGGCCGTGGTTGCCGTCGCAATGCGCTGCTCGACCTCGCGCTCAGTCTGGATGCTGGCGTACCACTTTCCACCTGCTTGGCTGATGGTGATGTTCTTCGCCGCTCCGAGCACGTCCCGGCTGTTGCGGTACCGCACCCAGCCGAGCCTGGGCAGCTGAATGCGGCTGTTGGCCGGATCGATCTCGAACTGCTTGGCGTCCGGGTACCGGAAGCGGTCTCCCCGACCCTTGCGTTTGAAGCGCGGGAACATCGCGCGTTGGTCGAAGAAATTCCTGTACGCCCGCTCCAAGTCTTTGAGGGCGTGTTGCAACGGGTGCACCGGGGCGTCCTGCAGCCACGGCGTCTGGGTGCCGTTTCGCCACTCGCTCAGATGCTTGGCCATCGCCACGTAACTAACGAACGTGCCACCCGCATCGTGGTTGGCCTTCTGCAACGCCAGCGCCTTGTTGAACACGAATCTGCATGCCCCGGCGAAGCGGCGCATGTCGCGCGCCTGCTCGCCGTCTGGCATGAGTTCGTACTTGAAGGCCTGGAGCCGCGGCATGGCTTGAATGATACTTCGGCCTATGCGCCAAAATGACGAACTTCGACACGGCAGGCATTGTGTTTTTCTGATGCACGTCCACTTGGTCTTCGTGACCAAGTATCGCCGCGGGGTCTTCACCAAACCCATCCTGGACGACCTGCGCATGATCTTCGCCAGCGTCTGCTCCGACTTCGCGGCGAAACTGCTGGAGTTCGACGGGGAGGACGACCATGTTCATCTCCTGGTGCACTATCCACCCACGGTTTCGGTCTCGACGCTGGTGAACAGCCTGAAGGGCGTGTCCAGCCGCATGATCCGGCAGAAGAACCATCCCTGCATTCGCAACAAGCTCTGGGGCGGCGCACTCTGGTCGCCCAGCTATTTCGCGGGAAGCTGCGGCGGCGCTCCCATCGCCCTTATCCGGCAGTACATCGAACAGCAGCAGACCCCTCTCTGAGGCCCAAGGACGCCTTCGGCGTCCACACTTTCCTTGCCCGCCCTGAAGGGCGAGGTTTGACGCGCATTCCGATCAATGCGTTTCGCGAACAGAGCCATCAATGTCCAGTTCGATCATCCGCACCGAAGCGCTGGCGCTCGCGTGCCTCGCCTGAGGTGCGTGCAGATGTGGAGCGCACCGTTGCGGCTTACCGACGCGCGGTGCGAGCCCTGTGCGGCGTGCGGATGCTCCATTGGCCCGAGGTGTCCCGGGCCCAGTCAAAGTGCCAGCCGGTCGAGTCGCTGTTTCACGCCACCGCCAAGCGCCCCGAGTTCCGCTATGCGGTCCTGGACCGCATGCTGGGCAGATGCCCAGCTATCCGCGTCGCGCGGCCATCGAGCACGCCTGCGGCGCCGTCGCATCGTTCCTGTCGAACGACTCGAGCCAGGTCGGGCTCGATCACCGAGGTGCCGCGTCGGAAGCGCACCAGGCCCTCGACGATCCGGCCCGTGATGCTGCGGGTGCTCATGCCGTCCCACAGCGCCGGCCGAAGCCCTCGAGGCTGGCGTCGGCGCAACAGACCAGGGGCTTGGCCCTTTGTGCCGGCAAAGCGGGAAGTGCGAGCGCGAGCAGGCAGGTGGCGAAAAGGCGAAGCAAGACGGGTGATAGCGACGGCCTGGCGCGAGGCCGGCACGGAGGCGACGGTCACGGGGCGAACCAAGGCAGCGTGATGCGTGCTCGGCGGCGAGACTCTCTCAGCAACGGGGGCGCCCTGCGGCTGCGCCTGCAGGCGAACGCCTCGGCCATCCAGGCGAGCGGCCGAGCATGCGCGGGGCCCGGCCTTGGCGGGCAGCGACCGCCGGGTTCAACGGGTGGGTGCCCGCGTCACTGCGGCGTGCCGAGTTCCTGTGCCAGCGCCGGCACGAGCGTGCGCGCCAGGCTGTCGCGGCCGATGCGCGCAGGCTGGCCCGCGGCGCGCAGCGAGGTCGTGAAGAGATGCGGCTGGCGGCTCAGCTCGAGCACGCACAGGTCCGGCTGGCGCGCGCGCAGGTCCGCCAGCAGCAGGGCGCAGGCGCTGTCGACGGTCTCGACGCCGGTGACCAGGCAGTCGGGCAGGCTGTGCAGCGACGCGGCCTGCGCTTGGTCCACCGTGGGCACCGACTTGACCTTCAGGCCGGCCTGCAGCATCAGCCTTTCAGCCTCGACGCGGGTGGGTTCGTGCGGCTCGACCAGCAACACGCGGCAGCCCGCGGGGATCGCCGTGCGCGGCAGCATCGCCGGCTCGGGCAGCGGCCGCGTCGCCGATACGCTGCTCGTCGGCCAGCCCAGCAGCAGCTCCACCGACAGCGCACGCACCTGGCGCTCGGCGCGCACGCCGGCGTGCTGCGCGAGCTGCGTCAGCAACGCCCAGTGAAGTTCGGCTGCGTCGCCCGGTCGCGCCTCGAACAACTCGCCGCCGGGACGCGAGACCTCGATACGGATCGCGACCAGCGGCGGCTCGGCGCCTTGCACCACGTCGACGGCGAGCTCGGGACCGCGGCCCGGCCCGGATGCACCCCGCGGGCCGAGTGCGAGCGCATGCGCGATCGCCAGATCGAGCAGCTGCTTGACCACCGCCGGATTGGCGACCAGTTCACAAGCCTGCGACGGCCCGGTCCAGGTGGCGCCGGCGCGCACCACCGTGGCGCCCCATTCGGCGCGAGCCTGCAGCACCGCCACGCCCAGGTCCAGCCGCTCGGCCATCGCGCCGCCCGGTGCGGTCAGCATGCGAACCACGGCCTGCGCCTGCAGCCCGAGCTGCTCGAGCTCGGCCAGCGCGGCCGCCGCCGCGCCGGGCATGCCGGGCCAGCGCGTCTGCAACTGCGAGGCCGCGGCGGCGACGGTCTCGCCCATCTGGGCCAACAGCGTGGCCGGCAGCATGGCCGGGCCGAGGGAGATGTCGTGTGCGTTCATTGGTTGGCGGCAGCAATCACTTCAGACAAGTCGGTCAGCCCGGCCAGCACCTTCTCGATGCCGTCCTGACGGAGCGTGACCATGCCGGCGGCCAGCCCGGCAGCCTGCAGTTCGGCGGCACCGGCGCGGTGCCGGATCCGCTCGCGCAGGCGCTCGTCGGCGAGCATCAGTTCGTGCAGGCCGATCCGGCCGTGGTAGCCACTGCCGTCGCAATGCGGGCATCCGCGGCGGCGGTAGTGGTGCAAGACGCCGACGGGGTCGCCGTGCACGCGACGCCAGCGCGCGGTCAGTTCGGCGACCGGCGGTCCGACGCCGTTGCTGCTGAGCAGGTACTGCCGGGCCAGCGATTCGACAGCGCGGTCGTCGAGCGGCTCGGCGACGCGGCAATGCAGGCACAGACGCCGCACCAGACGCTGCGCCAGGATCGCCAGCAGCGAGTCGGAGAACGTGAAGGGGTCGAGGCCGATCTCGAGCAGCCGCGTGATGCTCTCGGGCGCCGAGTTGGTGTGCAGCGTGGACATCACAAGGTGCCCGGTCAGCGAGGCCTCGATCGCGATCCGCGCGGTCTCCTCGTCGCGCATCTCGCCGATCATGATGACGTCGGGGTCGGCGCGCAGGAAGGTGCGCATCGCGGCGGCGAAAGACCAGCCGATGCGCGGGTTGACCTGCACCTGGCGCAGGCCCTCCTGGGTGATCTCGATCGGGTCCTCAGCGGTCCAGATCTTGCGTTTGTCGGTGTTCAGTTCGCGCAGCACTGAGTGCAGCGTGGTCGTCTTGCCGCATCCGGTCGGGCCGCAGATCAGGATCAGCCCATAAGCCTTCGCCATCGCGCCGCGCAGGCCGGCGAGGTTGGCTTCGGCCAGGCCGATCGATTCCAGCGGCATCGGCTCGTGGCCCGCGAGCAGTCGCAGCACCACGTCCTCGAGCCCGCGCGAAGTCGGCACCGTGACCATGCGCAGCTCGACCGCGGGCCCGCCGAAGCGGGCGAAGTCGATCTTGCCGTCCTGCGGCTTGCGGTGCTCGGAGATGTCGAGCTCGGCCATGATCTTCAGCCGCGCCACGAGCGCGAACCGGTACTGCGAAGGCACCTCGAGGTGGCGCAGCAGTTCGCCGTCGATGCGCAGCCGCGCCACCAGCGGGCGCGGCGGGTCGGCGGTCTCGATATGGATGTCGGAGGCGCGCAGCGCGACCGCGTCGGCGATCAGTCGGTTGACCAGCCGCACCAGCGTGTTGTCGGACTCCGAGACCACCGCGGGATCGATTGCCGCCACGCCGTCGGCATGCGCGACGAGGTCGGCGGCGAGTTCGCGCAGCGAACCCGCCTGCGCGGCCGGCAGGCCCTCCGAGGGGTGGTAGGCGCGCGCCACGGCGGGCGCCAGGGTTCCCGGCACGGCGCCGACCGCCACCACCTTCAGCTCGCAGATGAAGCGCAGTTCGTCGAGCAGGCGCTTGTCCCAGGGGTCCTGCACGGCCACCACCAGCGTGTCGTTGCGCACCATCAGCGGCAGCACACCGTCGCGTTCGGCCACCGCCGCGGGCAGTGCCTGCAGCGCCCGTGCCTCGGGCTGCAGCCCCCGCGGGTCCACCTGCCGCAGGTCCAGCCAGTCGGCCAGCGTGGTGTCGAGCTGGTCCTCGGTGATCACCCCGGCTTCGGTCAGCATGCGGCCGAGCAGGCGGTGCGGCCGGCTCTGCTGCTGCGCCTCGAGCACCCGCGACAGCAGCGCCGGCGTGAGCAGGCCGCGCGTGACCAGCGCCTCGCCCAGGCGCGCCGCGCGCCGCTCCGGCGGCGCCTGCAGCGACTGCCACAGGCCATCGAGGTCGGCCGCCGGCAGAACCGCCGCCGGGGGGTCGCGAAGATCGGACATCGTGCGTGAACGCTAGAGCGCTGGCGGGCTGCGGGCAAGTGAGGAAGTGGCAACCGGCACGACCGCGCCGCAGCCACTGGACGCGGCTTGACCGGCGTCAAGCCGCGCCCGGCGTGAGCGGCGGACGACCCCGGGCGTGAGCAAGCGTGAGAAGCGGCAACACGAGGTCAAGGCCGAACGCGGTTTGCAACCGGGCGGCGGCCCCGACCGGCCGACCGGCGGGCGAGTTTCACGGCCGCGACGGAACTCCGGCGGGCGACAGCGCCGCATCGCGCCGCGCGGGGTCGCGGGCACCGGCAAGAATTACCGGTCTTGCGCGCCTGGCGGCGGCGCGCGCTCGGCCGCGGCGAAGCCGGATGCTGTAGGCGGCGGCGTCGGCGCCGGAACGTCAGCCCGGTATCACGCCGAAACCGCACACAAAGTCGGCCCGCATATACCTCGGGTCCGTGTTCAGTGGCCGCCCCGAAGGGCGAAATGGCACCCATGCCGGACACCGTCCTATCCACCCGGAGACCCACCCCATGAGCCGATTCACGCCCCGCATCGCCGCCGCCTTTGCCGTCGCCACGGCCTTGTTCACGACCTCGGCCCTCGCGCAGTCGGCCGACGAGGTCAAGATGGATTTCGCGCGCGCCGTCTATCGCAGCTCGGCGCCACTGGTGAACCACGATCGCCCGCAGCCGCTGCTGCGCGCCGTCGTGGTGCTGCGGGTGAAGCTCGACCAAGAGAACCACTGGCAGGCCGAAGTCTTCCGCGACAACCCGCAGCAGCCCGAGATGACCCAGCGCGCGCTGGAGTCGGTATCCAAGCTGCCGCCGCCGATGGACCTGTCACCCAAGGCCGACGCGATCCTTCACGGCGAAGGCCTGATCGAGGCCTGGCTGTTCCAGAGCGACGGCCGCTTCGCGCTCAAGACCCTCGCCAAGCCCCAGCGCGGCGCCTGAGTCCGGCGGCAGTCGAGGGCGTACCATTGCGCCGGGCCGGCATCGCGCCCGCCCTTCCATCCATCGGAGAACGCCATGACTGCCCCCTCCAAGCTCGCGTCGCTTGCGCTGGCCATGCTGCTGGCCGCTGGCGTCGCCACTTCACAGGCCGACGAGAAGGTGTTGCGTGAAGGCCAAGTCACGGAGCAATCGCTGATCGACGCCCTCGCGCCGGCGAACGCCGCTTCGGCGGCCGAGGGCCAGGAAGCCCCGCGCACGCGCGGCTTCCGGCCCGCCATCCGGCCGGCCGCCGCCGTCGCCGGTACCGCGGCCGTCGCGGCCCAGCCGGGTCGGGCGTCGATCCTCGTCACCTTCGTCACCGACTCGGCCGACCTGACCGCGCGGGCGAAGACCGCCCTGGACGTGGTGGCGGCGGCGATGAAGTCCGACCGCCTGTCGGCCCAGCATTTCACGATCGAAGGCCACGCCGACCCGCGTGGCACCGAAGAACACAATCTCAAGCTCAGCCAGGAGCGCGCCGACAGTGTGCGCCAATACCTCGTCAGCCAGCACGGCCTGAGCCCGGACCGCCTGACCGCCATCGGCAAGGGCTCGACAGAGCTGATGAACCCCGGCGACCCGGCCGCGCCAGAGAACCGCCGCGTCACCATCGTGGCGCAGCCCTGAGAGCCGGCTCGCGAGGCCGGTCGCGACGCGCGCGCCCCGCGAAGCCCGGGCTGCGGGCCCGCGGTCGTGGAGGCCGCCCGGCGAGCCGCCGAGTCACCGCGCCAGTAGGTTAACGTTCGCGGATGGCCGCACCGCTCGAATCCCCTGCCGCTGAAGAAGCGGCCAGCGCCGGCGCGCCGGCCGCCGCCAGCTTTAGTTCCCGCAGCCACCCGCAGCGCCAGGTCCTGGGCGCGCTGACGCTCGCCGCCATCGGGGTGGTCTATGGCGACATCGGCACCAGCCCGCTGTACACGGTGCAGGAGATCTTCCTGCCGGCGACCGGCGTGGCGCTGAACGCAGGCAACGTGATCGGCGCCGTCTCGGTCATCGTCTGGGCGCTGATGCTGGTCGTCACGCTGAAGTACGTGGTGCTGATCCTGCGCGCCGACAACCACGGCGAAGGCGGCGTCCTGGCGCTCACCGCGCTCGCGGCCAGCGCCGTGCGCTCGCGGCCGAGGCTGCGCGGCGCGCTGCTGCTGCTGGGCGTGTTCGGGGCCACGCTGTTCTATGGCGACAGCGTGATTACGCCGGCGATTTCGGTGCTCGGCGCGATGGAGGGCCTGGAGGTGGCCGCGCCCTCCCTCAAGCATTTCGTGGTGCCGATCTCGGTGGCCATCCTGCTCGGCCTGTTCATGGTCCAGCGCATGGGCACCAGCGTCGTCGGGCGCTTCTTCGGGCCGATCATCGTGTTGTGGTTCGCCACCCTGGCGATCTCGGGCCTGGGCCACATCGTGATCGAGCCCGGCATCCTGGCCGCGCTCAACCCGCTCCATGCATGGGAATTCCTGACCCATCGCGGCTGGCACCTCTTCGCCGCCGTCGGCGCGATCGTGCTGGCGCTGACCGGCGCCGAGGCACTGTACGCCGACATGGGCCATTTCGGCCGCAAGCCGATCCAGATCGCCTGGACCGGGCTGGTGCTGCCCTCGCTGGCGCTGAACTACATGGGCCAGGGTGGGTTGCTGATCCACAGCCCGGCGGCAATCGAGAACCCGTTCTACTTCATGTTTCCCAAGGCCGGGCTGCTGCCGGCGCTGCTGCTGGCCACGCTGGCCGCGATCATCGCCTCGCAGGCCGTGATCTCGGGCGCCTATTCGATGACCAAGCAGGCCATCCAGCTCGGCTTCCTGCCGCGCATGCAGGTGCGCTACACGTCGGCCAAGGAGGCCGGCCAGATCTACATGCCGGCGGTCAACTGGGCGCTGCTGTTCGGCGTCGTCGCCGCAGTGATCGGCTTCGAGAGCTCGTCGGCGCTGGCCGCCGCCTACGGCATCGCGGTGACGCTGACGATGATGATCACCACCGTGCTGACCTGGTTCGTGATCCGAGAAGCCTGGCACCTGCCGGCACCGCTGGCCGCTTCGGCCACCGTGTTCTTCCTCGCCCTGGACACCCTGCTGGTGACCGGCTGCGCGATCAAGTTCCTCGACGGTGGCTGGTTCCCGCTGCTGCTGGGGCTGACGCTGTTCGCCGTCATGAGCACCTGGTCGCGCGGTCGAGACCTTCTGCTGCAGAGCATCCGCAGCGAAGGCCTCGAGCTGCAGCCGTTCATCGATGCGCTGGACCCGCGGACCATTCACCGCGTCGAGCGCACCGCGGTCTATGCCGTGGCCAATCCGGAGACGGTGCCGCAGGCGCTGCTGCACAACCTCAAGCACAACCAGGTGCTGCACGAGCGCAACGTGATCCTCACCGTGCAGTTCGCCGACGTGCCCTGGGTGCCGATGAGCCAGCGCGTGGAGGTCGAGCCGCTGGGCCACTCCTTCTGGCGCGTGACGCTGCGCTTCGGCTTCATGAACACGCCCGACGTGCCCAAGGCGCTGGCGCTGGCCCAGTCGCACGGCCTGAAGGTGCCGCCCTTCGAGACGACCTACTTCCTCAGCCGCGAGACCGTCGTGCCGGCGCCGGGCCGCGGGATGCTCCATTGGCGCGAGCGGCTGTTCGCGGCGATGACGCGCAACGCCAGCGGCGTCGTCGAGTTCTTCAGGTTGCCCGACAACGCCGTGGTCGAGCTCGGCACCCGCGTGCAGATCTGAGACGCTCCGAACGAGCCCGCTTCAGCCGGCAGGGCGCCGCGACTCGGAAAAGGCGACGAACCAGTCGATGCTGCCAGCGTTGGCCATCGCGTCGCGGTGGAAGACCTTCTCCGGTGGCGCTCCCAGCAGCAGCTTCTTCACGGGCAGCTCCATCTTCTTGCCTGACAGCGTGCGAGGGACGCCCGCGACCTGGAAGATCTCGTTGGGCACGTGGCGCGCCGACAGCGCGTGGCGGATCGCCGCCTTGAGCCGCTGCGCCAGGGCTTCGTCGAGCACCAGGCCATCTCGCAGGACCACGAACAGCGGCATGTAGCTTTCGCGGCCGAGGTACTCGAGATCGACGACCAGGCTGTCGAGCACTTCGGGTTGCGCCTCGACCGCGCGGTACAGCTCGGCGGTGCCCATCCGGATGCCGTGGCGGTTGATGGTGGCGTCGCTGCGGCCGTAGATGACCGCGCCGCTGGCCCCGATCTCCGGGTGCGGCACGATGCGGATCCAGTCGCCGTGGCGCCAGATGCCGGGGTACATGTCGAAGTAGCTGTCGAGATAGCGCCGGTTGCCGGGGTCGTTCCAGAAGTACAGCGGCATCGACGGCATCGGCTTTACGCACACCAGCTCGCCCACCTCGCCGAGCAGGGGCTTGCCCTCCTCGCTCCAGGCCTCGACCGCCGCGCCCAGGCAGCGGCACTGCATTTCGCCCTTGATCACCGGCAGCGTGCGGTTGCCGGCCACGAAGGCGCCGGCGAAGTCGGTGCCGCCGCTGATCGGGTCGAGCCAGATGTCCCGGCCATCGACCTTCGGCAGATGGTCCCAGATCCACTGGTAGCCCTCGTCGGCAAGCGGCGAGCCGGTGCTGCCGACGGCGCGCAGGCGCGAGAGCTCGGCCTGCCGCATCGGCTCGACATGCGCCTTCAGGCAGCTGGCGTAGAACGCCGCGCCGGCGCCGAACCAGGTCACGCCCGCGGCACCGGCGAAGCGCCACAGCGTGCCCCAGTCGGGCGCCTTCGCGGGCCCGCCGGGATTGCCGTCGAACAGGCAGATCGTCGTGCCGCCCAGCAGGGCGCCGACCTGCGCGTTCCACATGATCCAGCCGGTGCTGCTGAACCAGTGGAAGCGCTCGCCGGCTTCGACGCTGGGCGCGACGTCGTTGTGCAGGCTGCCCTTGAGCATCTCCAGCACGATGCCGCCGTGGCCGTGGACGATGGGCTTGGGCAGCCCGGTGGTGCCGCTGGAATAGACGATCCACAGCGGGTGGTCGAAGGGCAGCCACGGGGGTTCGCCGTCGGCCGCCGCGGCGGCGCCGGCGACCCAGTCGGCGAACGCGTGCACGCGGCGATCGGCGGTGGCCCATTCGCGCGCGTCGGCCGCCGGATCGACGTCCGCCAGCCAGACCAGGTGGCGCACCGACGGCAGGCCGGCCAGCACCTCGCGCAGCACCGGTCGGCGGTCGTGCGCGACGCCGCCCCAGACCTGGCCGTCGACGGCGACCAGCACCTTCGGCTCGATCTGGCGGAAGCGGTCGAGCACCGCCACCGGACCCATGTCGGGCGAGCACACCGACCAGATCGCACCGACGCTGGCCGCGGCGAGGAACGCCACCACGGTCTGCGGCGTGTTCGGCAGGTAGGCGGCGACCCGGTCCCCCGGCTGCACGCCGACTGCCCGCAGCCGGGCTGCGAAGCGACCGACCTGGCGGCGAAGCTCGGGCCAGGACACTTCCCGCGGCGCCGCCATGCGCTCGTTCTGGAAAACGATCGCCGGCTGGCCGGCCGCATGCGCAGCGTCGGCGTGGCGCAGCACCTGGCGCGCGTAATTGATCTGCGCGCCGGGAAACCAGGTCGCCCCCGGCATCACCTCGGCCTCGAGCACGCAGCGGTACGGCGTCGGCGACTCGACCCCGAAGTGGTCCCAGATCGACGACCAGAAGCCGGCCAGGTCGGTCGTGGACCACCGCCACAGGTCTTCGTAAGTCGCGAATTGCAGCCCGCGCTCGGCCTGCAGCCAGCGCTGGTAGATCGCGATGCGCGCTTCGGGCTCAGCCATGGGGTTCGGCCTCCGGTTCGGTGTCGACGAAGCGCCAAGTGTCGATCATGAAAGGATGGCGCATGCAGCTCAGGCCGCTGTCGCGGACCCGGGGATGAAGTCGACCATGTGCAGCCACTCGTCCCAGAACAGCGGCCGGCGGTAGCCCTCCAGGCCCGGGTGCATCATGTCGACGGCGAAGCGGTGGCAGTGCAGCTTGTACGGCGCGTAGGCCACCGCGTAGAGCTTGGCCTGCCCGAACAGCGCCAGCCGCTCGCGCCCGTCGGGCAGCACGGTCAGGCGGTCGTAGAGCGCATCGAACGCCGGCAGGCGGAAGCGCGCGATGTTGCCCTGCCCGGCCTGTGGCCCGTAGTAGCGCTGCAGCGCGGCCTGGCCGTCGCCGCCCGAGGCCAGCGAGCCGACACCCCACATCATCAGCTTGCCGGCGCGCGCGGCCTTCAGGTTCTCGGGCCACTGCGCGGTGCGAAAGCGGATCTTCACGCCGATCGCGTCCATGTTGCGCTGCCACTGCTCGTTGAGTTGGCGGCTCGCCTGGTCGGGGCTGGTCGCGTACTCGAGCTCCAGCGGCGAGCCGTCCGGCTGCTCGCGCCAGCCGTCGCCATCTCTGTCGACGTAGCCCACCAGGTCGAGCAGCGCCTGCGCCCGCGCCGGGCTGTAGTCGCTCATCTCGCTCTTGAAGTTCGGGTCGTAGCCGCTGGTGTGCGGCACGATCGGACTCTGCGCCGGGATCGCCAGGCCATGGCGGACGAGCCGGATCTCGCGCTCGAGATCGACCGCCAGGCAGATCGCCCGCCGCAGCGCGACGCGCGCCGGCGCCAGGCCGCCGACGACCGGGTCGTCCATGTTGAACAAGGTCATCACGAGATCGGCTGAGAGCGTGCGCAGGCCACGGATGCCCTGCCGCGCGAGGTTGGGCGCGACGCGCCCCCCAGGCATCGCCTTGTCGACGAACTCGGCCGGCACGCGCTCGATGAAGTCGGCCTGGGCGCCGACGAACGACAGCCAGCGCGGCTGTTCCTCTTCGACGATCGAGATCTCGACGCGGTCGAGCAGCGGCAGGCGGCGGCCACGCAGCCGCGCGGCCATCGCCTGCCCCTCGGCGTCGTCGGCGGCCGGGTCGGCCTGCCAGGTCCGCTCGCGGTACATCGGGTTGCGCTCGAGCACGATCAGCGACGAGCGGCGGAACTCGCCGAGGCGGAACGGCCCCGTGCCCACCGGGTGGTCGCCGATCGCGTCGCCGTAGTGCTCGACGACCTCGCGCGCGATGCCGCCGAAGAGGTCGCTGACGGCCAGGTTCTCGAGGAAGCGCGGCAGCGTCTTGCCGATCCGGATCTGCAGCGTGTAGCGGCCGAGCAGGCGCAGGCCTTCGACGGGGGCGTCGTAGTCGAACGGCTCGCGCTTGTCCAGCGCCCGCTTGCGCAACGCCGCCAGGCCCGGGATCTCCCAGTCGGCCACGCTGGACCACAGCGGCGAGTTCAGCGCCGGGTCGGCGATGCGCCTGAAGACGTAGAGGTGGTCGGCCGCGACCAGCTCGCGCGGCCGGCCCTGGAAGGCCGGGTCGTCGGCGAAGAAGATGCCGGGCCGCACGCGCAAGGTCCACAGCTTGAAGTCTTCGCTGACCTCGGGCATGCCCTCGGCGGTCAGCGGCACGATGCGCGGCGGGCGCGCGAGGTGGTCGTAGCCGTACAGCGCCTCGAAGATGTGCGCCGTGATGGTGCGCGAGTACAGGTCGTTGATGCGCGCCGGATCGAAGCTCGTCGTCGCCACGGGGAACGCGTAGCGCAGTACGTGCGCGCGCGGGCCTTCCTCGGCAGCGCGCGCCGTCGCTGCCGCGCCAACGCTGGACAGCGTGAGGGCCGCCCCCAGCGCCAGCGCGTCGCGCCGCTTCACGTGCGCACCCCGCGCCGCCCGGCTTCGGCCGCGTCGACGTCGACGTACTTGAAGAACTCGCGCACGAAGATGTTGCGGTGATAGCCCACGACCCAGGGCTGGGCCAGGTCGGTGAAGATGCGGTGAACGTGGATCTTGTATGGCATGTAGGCAATCATCAGTTCGGCGGCCTTCTGCATCACGGCCTGCCGCTCGGGCCCGTCGGGCATCCGGCGCTGCTGCTCGTAGAGCCGGTTGAAGGCTGGCAGTTCGAAGCGGGAATGGTTGGCCTGGCCCCTGTTCGGCCCGTAGCCCAGCGCCAGAAAGGTGTCGCCGTCGGGCTGCGCCGCGACCCAGCCCACGCCCCACATCATCAGCTTGCCGGCGCGCGAGGCCTTGAGCTGCTCGGGCCACTTGGCCACCTTGAACACCATGCGGATGCCGATCGCGGTCATGTTCTTCTGCCACTGCTCGGTCAGCTGGCGGCTGGTCTGGTCGGGGCTGGTGGCGTACTCGATCACGAGCGGGCTGCCGTCGGGCTGCTCACGCCAGCCATCGCCGTCGCGATCGACATAGCCGAACATGTCGAGCAGCGCCTTCGCGCGGGCGCGGCTGAACTCGCCCATCTCGCTCTTGAAGTCCGGGTCGTAGCCCCAGACCTCGGGCGCGATCGGGCCCTGCGCCGGGATCGCCTGGTTGCGGCGCACGAGCCGGATCTCGCGTGGCACATCGACGCCCAGGCCGATCGCGCGGCGCAGCGCCACCTTCGCCGGCGTGGTGCCGCCCACGATCGGGTCTTCCATCTGGAAGTACGACACGGAGACGTCGGCGCGCGGGTAGCGCACCATCTGGATGCCCTTCCCGGCCAGGTTCGGGGCGAGCCGGTTGTTGGGCCAGGCGACGTCGGCGAAATCGTTGGGCACGATCTCGATGACGTCGTGCTCCTGGCTCAGAAAGCTCAGCCACCGCGGCTGCGGCTCTTCGATGATCGAGATCACGACGCGGTCGAGCAAGGGCAGTCGGCGGCCGCGCAGCTGGCGTGCGATCGCCCGCAGCCGTGCTTCGCCCTCGGGCGGGTGCTCGTCGTAGCGCACGTCGCGGTAGGCCGGGTTGCGCACCAGCACGATCTTCGAGCTGCGCACCTGGCTTTCCAGCACGAAGGGACCGGTGCCGACCGGGTGGTCACCGATGCGCTCGCCCCAGGCCTCCACCACCTCGCGTGCCAGCGCGCCGGTGAACGAGCCGTCGGCGAAGCTGTAGAGGAAGCGCGGCGTCGTCTCGCGCAGCCGCACCTGGAACGTGTAGCGGTCCAGCGTTCGCAGGCCTTCCACCGGGGTGTCGTAGTTGAAGGGCCGGCGTTCCTCGATCAGCTTCGCGCGCAACTCCGACAGGCCGAGGATGCCGGCGTTCTCGAGCAGGTACAGGTTGGCGCTCTTCCAGCGGGGGTCGTAGTGGCGCTTGATCGAATAGACGTAGTCCTCGGCCGTCAGTTCGCGCTGAACGCCCTTGAACGCGGGATCGTCGGCGAAATGGATGCCGGGCTTGATGTGGAAGGTGTAGCTGCGGAAGTCGGACGACACCTCGGGCATGGCGGCGGCCGTGCATGGCCGCATGCGCGCCGGGCGGGCGAGGAATTCGAACTCCAGCGGTGCCTCGAAGAAGCCGTTGCAGACCGTGCGCGAATAGACATCGCTGATCTGCGCCGGGTCGAAGTTCGTGGTCGCGATCTGGAACGCGTAGCGCAGCACCCTGGGCTGCAGGCCGGCGCCGGCCGGCGCCGGCCGGCCCGCAGTCCAGGCCAGCAGGGGGCCCGCGAGCAGCGCGCGCCGGGCGCGCCGGAAGGAAGACTTCATCGAAGCCGCCATGGCATGAAAGCTGCCAAGTCTAGAGGCCCGTCCTTGCCGGGCGTAGCGGTGATTCCCGGCGCTGCGGCGGGGAAATCACCGGCTGCCGGCGGCAGGGGGCCCCTACACTGGCCGATCCAAGAACCGTGTCCGCCGCAGCCCGCGCGCTGCGATCCTGGCGCCCCGGAGTCCGAAACGCGATGGCGGCATACCTCATCAGGCGCCTGTGGCAGATGGTGCCGACCCTGCTCGGCGTGATGCTGCTGGTGTTCTTCCTCTTCAAGACCTTCGGCGGCGATCCCGCCGAGGTGCTCGGCGGCCTGAACGCGAGCCAGGAACAGGTCGCGGCGATCCGCCAGCAGCTCGGGCTCGACCAGCCGGTATGGATCCAGCTGTGGATCTTCGTCAAGCAGGTCGTCACCTTCGACTGGGGCAAGAGCTGGGCCACCAACGAGGCCGTCAGCCACCTGTTCCGCACGCGGCTGCCGGCCACGCTGACGGTCATGACGCCGATCCTGATCCTCGACACCTTCCTCGCCCTGCCGGTGGCGATGTGGGTGGCCTACCGGCGCGGGTCGCTGACCGACCGCGCGATCATGATCGCGAGCACGATGGCGCTGTCGATCAGCTTCCTGGTCTACGTCATCGTCGGGCAGTACCTTTTCGGCTTCCAGCTCGGTTGGTTCCCGGTCCAGGGCTGGAGCGACAGCGTGCTCACCAACCTGGCGACCTACGTGCCGCTGCCGGTCATGCTCGCGGTCATGGTGGGTCTGGCGCCGCAGACGCGGCTGTACCGCACCTTCTTCCTCGACGAGCTGGGCCAGGACTACGTGCGCACCGCGCGCGCCAAGGGCATGCCCGAGGGCGTGGTGCTGTTCCGCCACGTGCTGCGCAACGCGATGATCCCGATCCTGACCAACATCGGGCTTCAGCTGCCGGGCATCTTCGTCGGCTCGTTCCTGATCGAGGTCTTCTTCTCGATCCCCGGCGTCGGTCGCGAGGTGCTGCTGGCAGTCAACCGCAGCGACTTCCCGGTCATCCAGGCGTTCACGATCTACCTGGCCGTGATCACGATGCTCATCAACCTGCTCACCGACGTGGCGTACAAGATCACCGATCCGCGGGTGGTGTTGAAGTGAGCGCCATCCTGCCTGCCCCCTCGGCGCTGGACGCCGCGCAGCAAGGCAGCGAAGGCGTCTGGCACGCCGCCTGGCGACGCTTCAAGGCCGACCGCGTGGGCCTGGTCTCGGCCCTCGTCGTGCTCGGCTTCATGGTGCTGGTGCTGCTGGCCGCGCTCGGACTGGTCGCCAGCCACTGGCAGGACGAGGTCGCCGTGCCCGACGCGCCGCCGACCGTCATGGGCCCGGCGTCGCCGCAGGCGGCCGGGGCGATCGCCGAGCCCAAGGGGCCCCGCGTCGACCTCTCGGCGGTCGACCCGCTCGCCCCGCGCTACGAGGAATGGGCCGAGCGGGCCAAGAAGTACCAGACGGTGGAGACGGTGAAGGCCCGGACACGGCCCTTCGGCGCCGACCGCCTGGGACGCGATGTGCTGGCCAAGACGATCAAGGGCACCGAGATCTCGGTCTTCGTGGGTCTGGCCGCTGCTGTCGTCGCGAGCGTCATCGGCACCGTGCTCGGCGCCTTCGGCGGCTTCTTCGGTGGCAAGGTCGGTGACCTGATGGAGTGGGTCTACAACGTCTTCACGAGCATCCCCGACATCCTGCTGATCTTCGCCTTCGCCGCGGTCGCCGGGCGGGGCGTTCAGAGCGTGGTCGTGATCCTCGCGCTGACCGGCTGGACCGGCATGTACCGCCAGGTGCGCGCCGAGTTCATCAAGCACGCCGGGCGCGACTACGTCCGCGCGGCGGACGCGATCGGCGCGAGCACGGCCAGCCGCATGTTCCGTCACATTCTGCCCAACGTCAGCCATGTGATCCTGGTGCGGATGAGCCTGCTGACGGTGGGCTTCATCAAGGCCGAAGTCATCCTGAGCTACCTGGGCCTGGGGGTGCGCGTCGACCAGGTCAGCTGGGGCACGATGCTCGCCGAGGCGCAGAGCGAGCTGATCCTCGGCCACTGGTGGCAGCTGGCCACGGCCACGCTGTTCATGGCCTTGTTCGTCACCGCGTTCTCGCTGATGACCGACGCGCTGCGCGACGCGCTCGATCCGAAGTTGCGGGGTCTAGAATGACGGCTTTGCTGTCGATCGAAGACCTGAGGGTCGCGTTCCGCATGGGCCCCAGCCAGCGCGCCGAAGCGGTCGGCCGGGGCGAACGGGGCGTTAGCTTCGAGATCGCAGAGAACGCGTCGGTGGCGCTGGTCGGCGAATCGGGGTCGGGCAAGAGCGTGACCGCGATGTCGGTGCTCAATCTGCTGCCCGACAACGCCGAGCGCAGCGGGCGCGTGTTCTGGCAGGGACGCGACCTGCTGCAGACCTCGCTGGCCGATCTCCAGGCCCTGCGCGGCAAGGACATCGCCTGCGTGTTCCAGGATCCGATGAGCTCGCTCAACCCGGTCTTCGACGTCGGTCGGCAGCTCACCGAGCCCCTGAGGAAACATCTCGGCCTGAGCCGGCGGCAGGCGCTGGCGCGCGCGGAGGACCTGCTCGGCGAAGTCGGCATCCCCGAACCCCGGCGGCGGCTGGCCAGCTACCCGCACGAGATGAGTGGCGGCCAGCAGCAGCGCGTGATGATCGCCATGGCGCTGGCGTGCGAGCCGCGGCTGCTGATCGCCGACGAGCCGACGACGGCACTGGACGTGACGATCCAGCGCCAGATCATCGAGCTGCTGGCGCGGCTGAAGGACCAACGCCGGATGAGCCTGCTCTTCATCAGCCACGACCTGGCCCTGGTCGGTGAGATTGCGGACCGCGTGGTCGTGATGCGCGACGGGCTGGTGCGCGAGCAGGGCGCGGTGGCGCGCATCTTCACCGCGCCCGAGGATGACTACACCCGCGCACTGCTCGCCTGCCGGCCCGGTCTGGAAGGCAATCCTGCGCGCTTGCTGGTGATCGACGACCACATCGCCGCCGCGCGCGGCGGCGCCGGTGCGGCCGCGGCGCCCGCCCGAGCCAAGGACCCGAACGCGCCGGTGCTGCTCGAAGTGCGCTCGCTGGGCAAGAGCTTCTGGCTGCGCGAGGGTCTGTTCGGCCGGCGCGAGTTCAAGGCAGTGCAGAACGTGAGCTTCAGGCTGCGCAAGGGGCATACGCTGGGCGTGGTCGGCGAATCGGGGTCGGGCAAGACGACGATGGGCCTGAGCCTGCTGCGCCTGCACGAGCCGCGACACGGCCCGGAGACGGGCGAGGTGATCTTCGACGGCCACAACCTGCTCGCGCTGGGCGAACGCGAGCGCCAGGCCATGCGCCGTCGCATCCAGATCGTCTTCCAGAACCCCTACGCCAGCCTCAACCCGCGCTTCACGATCGGCCAGACGCTGCTCGAGCCGATGGTCATTCACGGCATCGGCCGCGACACCGCCGAGCGCGAGCAACGGGCGCGCAGCCTGCTCGAGAAGGTGGGCCTGGACGGCCGCGCCTTCGGCAAGTACCCGCACGAGTTCTCGGGCGGCCAGCGCCAGCGGGTCGCGATCGCTCGCTGCCTCACGCTCAGTCCCGAGGTGCTGGTGCTCGACGAGGCAGTGAGTGCACTCGACGTCAGCGTCCAGGCCCAGGTGCTGAACCTGCTCAAGGACCTGCAGGACGAACTCGGCCTGAGCTACGTCTTCATCAGCCACGACCTGGCCGTGGTGCGCTTCATCAGCGACGAGGTGCTGGTGATGAAGGATGGCATCGTCGTCGAGCTGGCCAGCGCCGAGCAGATCCTGGCCGCGCCGCGCGAGGAGTACACGAAACGGCTTCTGGCGGCCATCCCGCGCGGCTTCCGCGCCGCCGCCTGATGCGCGTGCGCCGCCGACGGCCGATTCCGCTGCCGATCCGGTGCACGGCCCGACACCACGCGACGCGCCGACGATCGCAGGCAGAATCGGCATCCTGCCTTTGCCGAGCGAGCGCCGTGGACCTGAAAGTACCGATCACGATCACCGACGAGCTGACCGACGAGGTCATCCATTCCACTGGCTCGCTCAACCTCGCCAGCGGCGCGATCCAGGGTGTGACCTACACCGACCACGACCCGGCCACGCAGGGCTATCCGTTCGAGAGCGAGGACTACGAGTTCACCAGCGGCACGCTGTCCAACGCCGGCAAGGACGTCGAGTTCAAGATCGACGTCAACCGCGTGACCGGCGAGTACTCGGTCAACGCCAGTGAACTGCTCGAGATCAAGGTGCGTGCCGCAGCGCTTTTTGCCGGCGTCAGCGGCCAGGCGCTGCTGGCGCAGGCCGGTGGCGGCTCGGCATCGACGGTCGGCAGCGGTTCAGGGCCGCGCGGCGGCGGCGGGCGCGACCGCTATCACTGATCGCGCCGGCGGGCGCACGACGTTCACGGCCCTGCCGTCGGCGCGCGCGCGCAGCTGCCCGCAACCCGCCTCCACGTCCTGCCCGGCCGAATGGCGCAGCTTGGTGAGCACGCCGCGCCGGTGCAGGCGGCGCGCGATCTCGGCCGCGCGCTTCCACGCCGGGCGCCTGAACGCCAGCCCGGGCACCTCGTTGTACGGGATGAGGTTCATCACCGCGTACTTGCCCTGGAGCAGCGCGGCGATGCCTTCGACCTCGTCGTCGCCGTCATTGACGCCTTCGATCAGCGTCCATTGGACCTGGATCGGGTGGCCGCTGGCACGCGCGTAGCGCTCGCCCAACGCCACCAGCTCGGCGGGCGCGATGCGCGGCGCCCGCGGCAGCAGCTCGGCGCGCAGCACCGGATTCGTGCTGTGCAACGACAGCGCCAGCGCCGGCTTCACGCTGCCGACGGCCAGGCCGTACAGGCGCTCGAACAGGCGCACGTCGCCCACGGTCGAAAGCACCAGGTTCTTGTGCCCGATGGCGCCGCCGGTGCCCAGCAGCTCGATGGCCTCCATCACCGCGTCGAGGTTGTGGGCCGGCTCGCCCATGCCCATGAAGACGACCTTCCTCACCGGCCGCAGCGAACGCGCGATCACCACCTGGGCCACGATCTCGGCGCTGCCGAGCTGGCGCACGAGGCCGCCCTGGCCGGTCATGCAGAACAGGCAACCCACCGCGCAGCCGACCTGTGTGCTGACGCACAAGCCCGGCGTGCGGCCCGGCGGCAGCAGCACCGCTTCGACGGTCTGGCCGTCGCGCAAGCCCACCAGCAGCCGCGCCGAGCCGTCGGCACCCCGGTGCTCGGACTGCAGCACCGCCAGACCCGCGAGTTCGTCGGCCAGCGCCGGCAGCGCCACGCGCAGGGACTGCGGCAGGAAGGTCTCCAGCGGCCGCCGGCCGCCGGCCTGCGGCTTGGCCTGCGACCACAGCCGCAGCACGCGCGCCGCGTGCGCTGCATTGGCGCCCAGGGCGTGCAGGCGCTGGCGGATCTCGCTGACGTGCATCGTCGCCTCCGCGCCTTCAGGGCCGCAGCACGATCTTGGCCGCGGCGCTGAGCCCGCGGTCGAGGTCGACGAAGGCCTGCGGACCGTCGTCCAGCGACCGCTCCTCGACCCAGGACAGGTCGCCGAACACGCCGCGGTGCAGCCCCTCGACGGTCGCCCGCAGGTCGGCGGTGGTGTACGTGTAGGTGCCCAGCAGCGTGATCTCTGCCAGCGTGAGCTTGCGCATGTCGATCTCGCTGGACCAGTCCTGCAGGCCGATGTGCATGATCACCCCGCCCGGCTTGACGGCGACGAAGGCCTGGTCGCGCGTGATCCGGCTGCCCACCGCGTCGATGACGTAGTCGAACCGGGTCGCGGCGGGCGGGTGCTCGCGCGGGTCGGCGGTCTCGCAGCCGACCGCCCGCGCCAGCGTCTCGCGGCGCAGAGCGTTGGGCTCGGTCACGTGCAAGCGGTCGACGCCCAGGTGGCGCAGCAGCAGCGCGGCGAGCATGCCGATCGCGCCGCCACCGATGACCAGCACCCGGCATTCGTGCAGCGGCCTGGCGAGCACGCGCATCGACAGGTTGACCGCATGCCACGCCGTCGCCGCGGGTTCGGTCAGCGCGGCGTCGACCGCCGGCATGTCCTGCGGCATCGCCACGAGCGAGGCGGCGGGGATGCTCATGTATTCCGCGTAAGCCCCGGGCCGCGTCATCCCGACCATGGTCCGATGGGCGCACAGGTTGTTGCGGCCCTGCACGCAGTACTCGCAGGTGCCGCAGACGATCAGCGGATTGCCGGTCCAGCGCGTGCCAGGATCGAACCCCGCCGCGGCGGAGCGCTCGATGCGGCCGACGAATTCGTGACCCAGCACCAGGCCGGGCTGGCGGCGGGGGTCGTGCCCGTGCCAGGCGTGCATGTCGGAGCCGCAGATGCCCACCGCCTCGATCCGCAGCAGCACCTCGCCGGCCACCGGCTCGGGCAGCGGCCGCTGCTGCAGCTGCATCTCGCCGGGCCGGGTATAGACCATCGCCTTCATCTCACCTCCCGGGGTCGGATTCTCGGTCGAACCGGCGATCACTTGGCGGTGAAGCCACCGTCGACCATCAGGGTCTGGCCGGTGATGTAGCGGCTGGCGTCGCTGGCCAGGAACACCGTCACGCCGTGCAGGTCGGCGAGCTCGCCGTTGCGACCGCAGCAGGTCTGGGCCGCGTTGCTCGCTGCCAGCGCCGGGTCGTCGAAGACCGCGGCCGTCAGCGCGGTCGGGAAGAAGCCGGGACCGATCGCGTTGCAGGTGATGCCGTGCGCCGACCATTCCTGCGCGATCGCCCGCGTCAGCTGCACGACGCCGCCCTTGGCCGCGCCGTAGGGCGCGCTGTTGCCGAAGGCGCGGAAGCTCTGCAGCGACGCGACGTTGAGGATGCGGCCCCAGCCGCGCGCCTTCATGCCGGGCGCCAGCGCCTGCGTCAGGAAGAACGGCGCCGCGAGGTGGATCGCGAGCTGTGCCGACCAGGTCTGCGGCGTGACCTCGGCGAAGGGCTGGCGCAGGTTGATGCCGGCGGCGTTGACGAGGATGTCGATGCCGCCGGCGCGGGCCTCGGCCTTCGCGGCGACGCCGTGCCGCGATTCGTCCGCGCCGAGGTCGGCCGCCAGCCAGTCGGCGGCGATGCCGTCATCGCGCAGGCCCTGCGCGGCGGCTTCGAGCTCGCCCTCGCGCCGCGCCACCAGCAGCACGCTGGCGCCGGCCAGGCCCAGGGCCTGCGCCATCGCACGGCCGATGCCCGAGCTCCCGCCGGTGACCAGCGCGCGGCGACCCGAGAGGTCGAACAGGCCCGCCAGCCTCATTGCGCGACCGGCTCGCCAAGCTCGAAGGCCTGCCCGGGGAAATACTTGGCCAGCCGGTCGTCGGCGGTGCGGGCATGCGCTTCCATGCCTTCCAGGCGCGAGATGCGCGCCGTGACCTCGCCGATGTCGCGCGCCGCCTCGCGCGTCATCCGCTGCCAGGTCAGCGTCTTCATGAACTTGTGCACCGACAGGCCGCCCGAGTAGCGGGCCGCGCCCTTGGTCGGCAGGACGTGGTTGGGACCGCTGGCCTTGTCGCCGTAGGCCACCGTCGTTTCCTCGCCGAGGAACAGCGAGCCGTAGCAGGTCAGCCTCGCCAGCCACCAGTCGAGGTCGCGGGCATGGACCTCGAGGTGCTCGCTGGCATACCGGTCGGAGACGACGGCGACTTCCTCGCGGGTGTCGCAGACGATCACCTCGCCGTAGTCGCGCCAGGCGCTGGCTGCGGCGTCGCGCGCCGTCGGCGGCAGGCGCTCGATCAGTTCGGGAACCCGTGCCATCACGCGCTCGGCCAGGTCGCGGCTGGTGGTGAACAGCCAGGCCGGCGATTCGTGGCCGTGCTCGGCCTGGCCGACCAGGTCGCTGGCGACGATCTCGGCATCGGCGCTGTCGTCGGCGATCACCGCCACTTCCGAGGGCCCGGCGAAGACGTCGATGCCGACCTGGCCGAACAGCGTGCGCTTGGCCTCGGCGACGTACTTGTTGCCGGGGCCGACGATGACATCGGCCGGCTTGCCGCTGAACAGGCCGTAGGCGAGTGTGGCGATCGCCTGCACGCCGCCCAGCGTCATGATCACGTCGGCGCCGGCGCGGTCGAACGCGTACAGCAGGCACGGGTGCATCGGCCCGCCACGGAACGGGCCCGAGCAGGCGACGATGGTCTTCACGCCCGCGGCCTTGGCCGTGGCCACGCCCATGTAGGCCGATGCGATGTGGGCGTAGCGCCCGGCCGGGGCGTAGCAGCCGGCGACGTTGACGGGCAGCACGCGCTGGCCGGCCGTGACGCCAGGGTGCAGGCCAACCGCGAATTCGTGCAGCGACGCGCGCTGCGCATGAGCAAAGGCGCTGACCTGCTCGATCGCGAAGTCGATGTCGCGCCGCACCTGGGCCGGCACCTCGGCGGCGCGGCCGTCGATCTCGGCGCGGGTCAGCACGATCTCGCCGCGCCACTGGTCGAGTTCCAATGCAAACTCGCGCACCGCTGCCTCGCCCCGCTCGGTGATCGCTGCCAGCATCCTCGTCACCACCGCCTGGGCGTTCGCGGTCTCGGTCGCGGGCGTCTTGGTGGCTTTCTTCAGGTAGGTCTCAGCCATGGGCGGGGGTCCTCGTGGATGCGGGGGGGGGGGGGTGCCGGTGTGCGCCGGCCCTACTTCGATTCGTTGGCGAAGGCGCGCAGCTTGGGGTCGGCCTGCACCAGCTTCATGTACGCGTCGGTCACGTAGTCGGACGCTGGCGGGGCCGACTGGATCGCGCCGGTGCCGTGCATGAACCCGGCGATCTGGTCGAACCAGGCGTCGACATCGGATCGGCCCTTCGAGCGATCCATGTGCTGCAGCTGCTGCGCCAGATCGAAGGTCGGCCGGGTGTCGAATTCCTTGTTCATCGACGCCGTGCTGATCGACACCCCGCCCTGGTCGTAGAAGGTCTTCATCATCGCGATCGCCTCGGGCTTGTGGGCGTTCATCCACGACCAGGCGCGCAGGTAGACGGCCAGGAACTTCGCCACGTCCTGCGGGTTCTTCTGCGCGTACTCGCCGCGCACGATCAGCGCACCCGGCACGACGGCCCCACCCTCCTTGCCCGAGCAGATGACCCTGGCGCCGGCCTTCTCCTCGAGCGTGTAGATGTTCGGCGCCCACAGGCCGGCCAGATCGGCGTTGCCCGAGGAGACCGCCGAGATGATCTCCCCCTGGCCCATGTTCTTGATCGTGACGTCGGTCTTGGCCAGGCCGTACTTCTTCAGGCACGACTGGACCGCGTAGTCGCCGGTGGAGTTGGCGGTCAGCAGGATCGTCTGGCCCTTCATCGACTTCGGGTCCTTGGCGAACCTCTCGGCGGTGGCCTTGCTGGCCAGCAGCGCGTTGCCCGCCGACTCGTCGTTGGTGATGCCGATGGTCTTGATGCCAAAGCGCACGAAGCCCAGTACCGCCGGCACCGAGCCGGTGCCGCCGACGTCCCACGAACCCGAGGCCGAGGCCGCGATCTGAGGCACGCCGGCTGGGAAGGTGCTGAAGGTCGGCTTCAGGCCGACCTCGGCCCACCAGCCCTTCTCGGTCGCGACGTAGAAGGGCAGCGCCCAGTACAGCGAGGGCTGGTAGCTGACCTTGATCTCGGTCAGCGCCGGCTCGGCGAAGGCGCCGCCGGCGACAGCGACCGTGGCGGCGATGGCCGCGGCGCGGGCGATTCGGGGGAAGAGGCTTTGCATCGGTTGTCTCCTTTTCGCGGGTGGGTCGGGTCAACGCAGGCTGCCGCCCTCGGTGTCGCGCAGCAGCTTCCAGACATGTGAACGCAGGTGCACGAACGAGGTTTCGTCCATCACGTCCTCGATGCGCGGGTGGCGGTCCCACTGTTCCTGCTCGCGCATGGCCTTGACGTCGACGATCTCGCGGATCGTCCCCGGGCGACCGGTCATGACGACGATGCGGTCGGCGAGGTACACCGCCTCCTCGACTGCGTGGGTGATGAAAAGCACCGTCCGCGGATGCTGGCGCGCCAGGCGCACCAGTTCCTCCTGCATCACGACCCGGGTCTGGGCGTCGAGCGCGCCGAAGGGCTCGTCCATCAGCAGCACCTTGGGGTCGAGCACGTAGGCGCGGGCGATCGCCACCCGTTGCTGCATGCCGCCGGAGAGCTGGTGCGGGAAGGCCTGCTCGTAGCCGGCCAGGCCCATCAGGCCGATGTAGTGCTCGATGCGGCGGCGGCGCTCGGCGGCGTCCACGCCCAGCGAGACCAGGCCGAAGTCGACGTTGTCCCAGACCGTCTTCCAGGGGAACAGCGCGAAGGCCTGGAACACCACCGCCCGGTCGGGACCGGGCTGGCGCACGACCTCGCCGTCGACGCTGACGCTGCCGGCCGTCGGGTGCTCGAGCCCGGCGGCCATCCGCAGGCAGGTCGTCTTGCCGCAGCCCGAGGGTCCGACGATGGCGACGAACTCGCGGTCGCGCACCTCCAGCGACACGTCCTTCAGCGCCAGGAATTCCTTGCCGTTCTGACGAAAGACGCGCTGCACGCGATCGAAGCTGATGTTGGCCATGGCGGGTCCGGTGGGCACGCGGCTCAGGCGCCGCGCCGGGATTCGATGTGGCGCTGCAGCCGGCGCAGCGCGGTGTCGATGAGCATGCCGACCAGGCCGATGGCGACCATGCCGCTCATCACCGTGGCGGTGGAGATCGAGGCCTGGCCCTTGACCAGCAGGTATCCGACGCCGCTGCTGGCGACGATCAGCTCGGCGCCGACCAGCGACTGCCAGCCCAGGCCGGCCGAGACCCGCAGCCCGGCGACGATCGACGGCACCGCGGCCGGCAGCAGCACCTGCGTCATCACCCGCCAGTGGCTGGCGCCGAGGGTCTGCGCCGCCTCGAGGTACTTGCGGTCGACATGCCGCGCGCCGCGGTACGTATTGATGAGCACCGGCGGGAACGCACCGGTGAAGATGATCAGCACCGGCCCGCCGATGCCGGTGCCGAACCACAGCGCGGCGAACGGCACCCAGGCGATCGGGGCGACGAAGCGCACCGCGTCGAAGACCGGTGTGACGATGCGGTCGAGCCAGCGGAAGCGCGCCATCGCCAGCCCCAATGGAATGCCCACCGCGACGGCGGCGGCGAAGCCCAGGCCGAAACGGTGCAGGCTGGACAGCAGGTGCTGCGGCAGCGTGTGGCCGGCGAAGGGGTCGGCCAGCAGGTGCACGAAGCGCACCACCACGTCCCACGGCGCGGGCAGGAAGTCGCGCGAGGTCGTCCCCGACAGCGCGGCCGCCGACCACAGCGCGACAAAGGCCAGCGCACCGACGCCACCGAGCGTGGCCTGGCGCCGGGGCGACAGCGGCGGCTGCAGCATCAGAGCGCCCTCCACGGCATCGCGTGGCGCTCGATCCAGCCCAGACCGGCCGTCATCAGCCAGCCGCACACCGCCACGCTGGCCATGCCGACGACGATCATCGCCGGGTAGATGTCCTGCGCCGCCTGGTTCAGGATCTGTCCCAGCCCGGCGATCGCGCCGACCAGCTCGGCCGCCACCAGCGTCGTCCACGAGGCCTGCAGCGACAGCCGAAGGCCGGTGAAGATGCTGGGCAGCGCGCCGGGAATCAGCACCTGGCGCCACAGCCGCGGACCGCGCACGCCGAGCATCGCGGCGGCCTCGAACACCGGCCGGTCGATCTGCCGCACACCGGCGTGGCTGTTGATGACCGAGGGCACGAACGCGGCGAAGAAGATGACCATGATCTTGGCGCCGTTGCCCAGGCCGAGCCAGACGATCGCCAGCGGAATCCAGGCCAGCGGCGGGATCGGGCGCAGCACCAGGAAGACCGGATTGACCAGCGCCTCGACAGTCCGGCTGGCAGCCATCGACAGGCCGAGGAAGACGCCGAAGCTCGACGAGATGACGAAGCCCATCGTCACCAGCGCGACGCTGCGCAGCACGTGCTCGGCCAGCGTGGCGTTGGCATAGCCGTCGAACACGATCTGCCGCAGCGCGGCCAGCACCTCCAGCGGCGCCGGGAAGCGCGCGGGCGAGATCAGCCCGGTCACGGCCGTCAACAGCTGCCAGACGACACCCACGGCCGCGAGGGCGGCCAGCACCCGCACCGACCCGCTGACGACCCGGCGCCAGCCGTCGCCGGGTCGCGCCCCGACTTCGGCCGAAGGGGCTGCCGTACGCACGAGCACTTTTGTAATCGATTTCATTTCAGCTCATGATCGATCGCATGAGCCGATGCGTCAATGCCCATATTCTCAGTACTTTCCCTGCAGGCGGCCCGATCGACAGAAATGAGTCGTGGTCGAAAGCGATTACATTGGAATGATGCAAGCGCGGGAAGTCGGACTGCCGAACATCGAGGACGTGGCGCGCGCCGCGGGCGTCTCGACGGCCACGGTCTCACGCGTGCTGAACACGCCCGACGCGGTCCGCGACCCGCTGCGCCAGCGCGTGACCGACGCCATCGCCCGGCTCGGCTACGTGCCCCATGCCGGCGCCCGGGCGCTCAAGCTGCAGCGCAGCGGTACGGTCGGCGCGATCTTTCCGACCATCGACAACGCGATCTTCGCCAAGGCCATCGACGCCCTGCAGCAGCGGCTGGCGGACGCCGGCCAGCAGTTGCTGATCGCCACCAGCGGCTACGACATCGAGACCGAGACCCGGCAGGCGATCAACCTCGTCGCCCGTGGAGCCGACGCGCTGGCGCTGTGCGGCGTGAGCCAGAGTCCGCGCCTGCTGCAGTTCCTGCGCCAGCGCGAGTTGCCCGTCGTCCACGCCATGACCTGGCCGCCGCCGCCGGGCACCGTCTGCGTCGGCTTCGACAACGAGCGCGCGATCGGCCAGGCGGTGCGCTACCTGCTCGACCTGGGGCACGAGCGAATCGCGATGCTGGCCGGCGTGACCCGCGACAACGACCGCGCCGCGGCTCGGCTGACGGGCGTGCGCGAGGCACTGACGCACGCCGGGCTCGACCTGCCGCCGGACCGTCTGGTGGAGCGGCCCTACGCCCTGGCCGACGCGCGAGAAGGCTTCCGCGCCCTGATGGCGGTGCGTCCGGCGCCGACCGCGATCCTGTGCGGCAACGACGTGCTCGCCTTCGGCGCCCTGCTCGAGGCGCAGGCGCTCGGCCTGCGCGTGCCGCAGAAGGTCTCGATCGTCGGCTTCGACGACCTCGAGATGGCGCGCCACATCCGGCCGGCGCTGACCACGCTGCACGTGCCCACCGAGCAGCTCTGGAACGCCGTCGCCGACCGCCTCGTCGCGGCGATCGAGCAGCGGCCGATGCCGCCGCCGGTCGAAGTCGAGGTCCGGCTCGTGGTCCGGGCGTCGACCGGCCCGGCGCCGCGGCGCTGAACCCGTCGCTTCAGGCCGAACGGCCGACGAGCACCTTCAGCCGCCGCAGCATCGGCGCGACCACCGGCACCGTGAGCATCGTGCTGGCCACCGCCATCAGCAGCAGGGCGGTGAAGGTCTCGCTGCTGATGAGCTGGCGGTCGAGCAGCACGTTGGCGAAGATGATCATGATCAGCGCCTTGGTCTGCAGCAGCCAGCCGATCAGCGAGGCCTCGCCGCGCTGCCAGCCGAGCACGCGCCCGGCCAGGTGGACGCCGATCAGCTTGCCCGCGACCGCGGCCAGCAGCAGCCAGGCCGCGGCGACGAAGACCGCGGCGCCACCCAGGCTCCAGTTGGTGCGCAGCCCGGTGCTGAGGAAGAACACCGGCATCAGTACCAGCAGCACGTGCCGGCGCAGCAGGTCCATCTGGGCGCGGTCGAACCAGTCCGAGTCGATCACCGCCCCGGCGAGAAAGGCGCCGACCATGAAATGCAGCCCCGACCAATCGGCGCCCAGGCCGCAGGCGGCGAGCCAGATCACGCCCGCGTACCAGCGATCGACCTCGCCGATGCGCACCATCAGCCGCCGCAGCAGCACGCTGGCGAGCGCGAAGGCGAGCAGGAAGCCGAGCTGCTTGCCCACCCGCTCCCAGTCGGTCAGGATCAGCGCCAGCACGCCCCAGATCGCGACGTCGTCCAGGCTCGCGTAGCGCAGGATGCGCTGGCCGATCGGCTGGCGCAGGATCTGCAACTTCTCCATGAACAGGATCAGGATCGGCAGTGCGGTGACGGCGCACGACATGCCCACGCCGAGGACGAACTGCCAGGTCGTCGCCTGCGGTCCGCGCCAACCCGGCGTGGCCAGCATCGCCAGCGCGGCCACGCAGCCGAAGGCCAGCGGCGTGCCCAGTGCCAGGCCGGCAGTCAGGCCGCTCTCGCGCCGATGACGCCAGGCCCGGCGCAGGTCGAGCTCGATGCCGGCGATCCAGACGAACAGCATCACCGCCCACCAGGCCAGGCCGTTGAGCAGCGTGATCACCGATGGCCGGAACAAGAAGTCGTAGTACGCGGGCAGCACCGCGCCCAGCACGCCGGGCCCGAGCAGGATGCCGGCGACGATCTGCACCACCACCAGCGGCGCCCAGTACTCGGTGCGTCCGAACCGCCAGACCAGGTATGGCGCCGCGAAGACGATGAGCATCGCGAGCAGGAAGACTTCGGTGGTCGTCATGGGCGAGCCGCTCACTCCTGGCGCAGGCACTCGATGGGCAGCAGCATCGACGCCCGCCACGCCGACAACGAGGGCCAGCGCCAGCGCCGCCGACTGCGTGCGCATCATGCCTGTCTTCATCGGGCCACGCTCCGTGGCGGCGCGGTATGCGCAGGCCGCGATGCGGTCACCCTCGGCGGTGCCGGGCCAAGCCTGGTGTGCCGGGAGCGGGCCGGCGCGTCGGCGCAGCGACGGCGCCCGCGGGTTCAGGGCCGGAAGATGACGTTGATGCCCGGTCGAAGGTCCGAGGCCGCGATGTAGCCCACGCCACCGGGTGTGGACCGAACGAACCCGATCACTTCGGCGGCCGATTTCAGCTCACGCGGCGGAACGCCCTTGCCGACGTGGCGGCGAACGGTCCAATACGCCGCATAGTGGTCGTCCTGTTCGTCGAGCACGAGCCTCAGGAAGCGCTCGCGCACTGGGTCGCCCGACGGCAGGTTCACCGCCATCACCGGCACGCCGGCGATCTCGATCGCGCGGCCGGTATACAGGCGCTGCAGGGTGGTGGCGTCAACGCCCTCGACACCCACGTGCGCGATCACCACGATCGCGCCGCCGTTCTCGGCACCGCCCGCCGCCGCTGCAACGAGCAGCGACAGGGCGGCGATGAATCTGAGGAGGTATCGCATGGCGCTCCGCTCAGAAACTGAAGTTGTAGTTCACAGACCAGACGTCGATGTTCGTGTCGTGCGGCACTGGACTGCCCGGCGGCGAGTCGACCAGGCGGCTCACCTGCCCGACATGCGTGCGCATCCACTCGAACTTGAGCTTCTGGCTGTTGTCGATCGCGTACGAGCTGCCGATGGCCAGCGAGCGTTGGTCGAGGGCCCAGATCGACTCCGCGGCCAGGCGCTGGGCGGCGTTGACCTGCGCCGCCCCGGGGACCATCGCGGGCAGCGGGTTCGCGGTCAGGCGTCGGTACCAGTCGAGCGAGCCGGCGCTGGAGCGCAGGACGCCCAGACTGACGTAGGGGGTCGCGCGCCCGATCCTGCGATACAGGGCCGCATAGCCGCCGCGCGTGTCCGAGCCGACCTGGGTGTCGCGCTGCACGTCGCGCGCGAATTCAGCGGCGATGCGCCAGTCCTGCGCGAACTGCTGCTCGACGCCGAAGGTGAAGAGGTAGTTGGTGATCGACGGCACGGTCGCGATCCCGGGCCCCGGCAGCGCCGGGTTCACCTGGTAGTAGCCCATGCCGTTACCGAGGTCGACGTAGGGGTAGCTCACCGGGATGGTCGAGCCATCGCTCTGGCGGGTCACGATGTGATGCACGCCGGCGCGCCAGACACCGTCGGGCTGGCGCACCGTGAGCACGACGCCCTCGGCCTTGATATCGACGTCGACGAACTCCGCCCCGGGCGCGATCTGCGGCGGCGCGCCGTCGCGGGTCCAGAAGCGCGCCGTCGTCGAAATGCCGCCGGCGTAGGCGTCGAGCGAGACTTCACCCTCGCCGCGCGGCCAGGTCCTGGTGGCATACAAGCCGTCGAAGTCGTTGGTCGGCGAGATCGAGTACATCTCGGCGGGCTGCCGGACCATGTCGTGCGTGACACCGACGTCCAGCGCTTCCGAGTGCAGGTACAGCGGCACGCGCAGCTTGCCAGCGCGCAACAGCCAGTCGTCGCTCGGGCGCCAGGCGATGAAGGCCCAGGCGGGCGTCAGCGCCCAGCGGCTGTCGCTCGTCAAGGACTGCGCGGCCTTCAATTGCACGGTCGCCGACCACTGTGGGTTGAATCGGAGATCACCCTGGAGCCCGAACACGCTGTCGCGGTCGAAGGTGCCGCGGTCGCTGATGCTTCGCTGGAAGGTGTAGTTGCGGTTCGAGGTCGCGTAGCCGATCGTGCCGTAGCCCGACCAGGAAAGGTCCTGCGCGGCGGCCGGCAGACCGGCGAGGGCCAGCAGGGCCAGAAGCAGTCGCTTGGGATGCATGGGCATGGAAGGTCCCTTTGTTCGATTCAGTCGCGCCACTGCGTCGTGATCGCGATCACCTCGGCTTGGCAGGCCTGCAGCCCGTCGACGAGCCGCGGGTCGAAATGGCTGCCGCTGCCTTCGCGGATGAAGCCCATCGCTTCGTCGTGGGTCAGCGGTCCCTTGTATGGCCGGCGGCTGATCAACGCGTCGTAGACATCGGCCACCGCCATCAACCGGGCGGCCAGCGGAATCGCCGCGCCGGCGAGACCGTCCGGGTAACCGGTGCCGTCCCAGCGCTCGTGGTGGTGGAGCGCGATCTGGCGGCCGAAATGCAGCAGCAGCCCGGCATCGTCGCCGAGACGGTCGATGGCGCGTTGCAGCAGCTCGGCGCCCTGGACGGCATGCGTCTTCATGACCGCCCACTCATCGGCCGTGAGCTTGCCGGGCTTGAGCAGGATGCCGTCGGGAATCGCGACCTTGCCGATGTCGTGCAGGGGTGCCGCCTTGGCCAGCTCGTCGATCGCGTGCGGCGTGAGCTCGGCCGAGCCGTCGAGTTGCGCCGCGTACCAGGTCGCCAGCGTGCGCACGATCTCCTGCGTGCGCTGGATGTGGTTGCCGGTGTCGGTGTCGCGGAACTCCGCCAGCCCGACCATCACGAACAGCGTCGTGTCACGCAGGCGCTCGACCTCGCGCTGCCGGGCGTCGAGTTCGCCGCTCAGGCGCAGGTTGTGGGTGCGCAGCCGGTCGTGCGCCGCCTTCAACGCGAGCTGGGTGCGCACACGGGCGAGCACGGTGGCCGGGTTGAAAGGCTTGTGCACGAAGTCCGCGCCGCCGGCCTCGAAGGCGGCGGTCTCCTCCTCGGGCTGGGTCAGCGCGGTGAGGAACAGCACCGGGATTTCGCGGAAGCGGGGGTCGAGCTTGAGCCGGCGGCAGACCTCGTAGCCGTCGAGCTCGGGCATCATGACGTCGAGCACGATCAGGTCCGGCGGGTCGCGCTCGACGATCTGCAGGGCCTTGGTGCCGCTGACCGCGAGTTGCACCCGGTACTGCTTGTTCAGTACTCGAGCGAGCAGGTTCAGGTTGGCCGGCGTGTCGTCGACGACGAGGACGGTCTCGCGCGAGGGCTGGCTCGGCATCTGGCGCAGTCGCGCTTGCGCCATGGGCGTCATGTCGCCGCTTCGTGCGCCGGCAAAGCGGCGAGGGCAGCGTCGAAGTCCAGGCCGTTCATCGCCTGGGCCAGCCGGCGCACGGCCGTCGGGGCGAGCGCCGTGCGCAGCACGTCCTGGTTCCGCTGCCACCAGTCGATGGCCCGGCTGTCGCTGGCCGCAAGGAGTTCGCGCAGGCCCTCGACCGCCGCATCGGCGTCGGTATGGGCCGCGCCGAGGATCGCGCTTTCGGTGACCAGCCAGGGCGGTGGCGGATCGAGCGCCGCGTCGATCTGCGCCACGACCTCTGCGAGCAGGGTCGACATCGGGGCCAGCGCCACCTCGGCGGTCGCGGCGTCCCGGCGGGCGGCGGCGCGTTCGACTGCCATGGCCGCGTCATGCAGGGCCGCAGCGCCGATCGTCCCGGCCAAGCCCTGCAAGACGTGGGTGGCGCGCCGCAGCGCGTCCCATTGTCCTTCGGCGAGCCAACCGGCCCAGGTGGCCGTCCCGTCGCCGTATTCGCGCGCGAAGGATCGCAGGGTGCGCCGGTACAGGCCACGGTGGCCGTCGAACTGGCGCAGAGCCCGTTCGACGTCCAGCCCCGCCAAGCCGGCCAGCCCATCCGGCGCCGAGGGCGGCGCTGGCGAAGTCGCAGGATCGGCCAGCTCGGGGCGCCGGCGGTAGGGCATCAGCTGACGTTCCAGCCCCGCCACGTCCAGCGGCTTGGCGATATGCCCCTGCATGCCGGCCGCCAAGCAGCGCTGGCGCTCGTCGGCCAGCGCATGGGCCGTCAGGGCGAGGATCGGCAGCGTGTCGAACCGAGGATCCTGGCGCAGGCGGCGCGTGGCGCCAATGCCGTCGAGCACCGGCATCTGCAGGTCCATCAGCACGACGTCGTAGGCGCCGGCACCCAGCGCGGCCAGGCGCTCGACCGCGACCAGCCCGTTGTGGGCGACATCCACCGCCGCGCCGCGGCGGCGCAACAGTTCGACCGCGATCTCCTGGTTCAGCGCGTTGTCCTCGACCAGCAGCACCCGCAATCCGGCCAACCCTGCTGCCACGGGGCCCGCGGCGCGTGCGGCCACCGCATCGGCCCTGAACAGGCGGCGCAGATCCTCGGGCAGCACGGGCTTGGAGACGAACTCGGTGACGCCGAGCTGCCGCGCCTGGGCGCGAACCTCGTCGGTGCCGTAGGCCGAGACCACCGCCACACGCACGCCGGGGTGGCGGGCGCGGATGCGGTCCAGCACCGCCGGCCCCTCCGCGTCGGGCAGCACCCAGTCGAGCAGCACGCGGTCGATCGGCGTGCCTTGCCGCTCGGCGTCGCTCAGCGCGGCCAGCGCCCCCGCGGCATCGCGCACGCCCTGCACGCGGCCGCTGACGCCAATCCCCAGCGTGTGCAGCTGGGCGAGGATGGCCAGCCGGGTGTCCTGCTGGTCATCGACGACGAGCACGCGGGCGCCCTCGGCTTGCGGACAGCCGGGTTCGCAAGGCTTGCCAGGCTCCAGCCCCAGCGGCAGCCAGACCTCGAAGCGGCTGCCCATGCCAGGATGGCTTTGGACCGCCATCCGGCCACCCATCAGCTCGACCAGCCGGTGCGTGATCGCCAGTCCGAGCCCGGTGCCGCCGTAGCGGCGGGTGATGGACACATCGGCCTGCACGAACTCCTTGAACAGACCGGCGAGCTGCGCCTCGCTCATGCCGATGCCGCTGTCCTGCACCGCCAGCCGCAGCGCGACCGCGCCAGCCTCGGCCGGGGGTTCGCGCTCGGTGTCGACGACCAGCCGTACCTGGCCGGCGGGGGTGAACTTGATCGCGTTGGACAACAGGTTGGTCAGCACCTGCTGCAGTCGCAGCGCGTCGCCGCGCAGCGTCGCGCGATCGGCCAGCAGCGATGGGTCGGCGAACTCGCACAGCAGTTCGATCTCCTTGTGCTGCGCCGCCTGGCGCACGAGTTCAACAGACTGCGCGACAACCTCCTCGACGACGAAGGGCGCGGCCTCGATCGTCATGTGGCCGGCCTCGATCTTGGAGAAGTCGAGGACGTCGTTGATCAGGCCCAGCAACATCCGCGACGCACCCTGCGACTTGTTCAGGTAGTCACGCTGCTGCGCCGTCAGCTCGGTCTGCAGGGCCAGGTGCGTCATGCCCATGATCGCGTTCATGGGCGTGCGGATCTCGTGGCTCATGTTGGCGAGGAAGCGCGACTTGGCCTGTGTCGCCGCCTCGGCCTCGTCGCGCGCGGCCTGCAAAGCCTGCTGGTCCTGGTCGCGGCGGCGCAGGTCGTTCTCGATCGCGCCGGCCATGTCGTCGAGCGCCGTCGACAGCACTTCGAGCTCCTGCACCCGACCGCTGCCGATCGCGGTACGAGCCCGGAAATCGCCCCGGGTGTAGCGAACGGCGACATTGCCCAGATGTCCGATCGGTTGCAACACGCGCCGGCGAAGCACCATCAACGCTGCCACCAGCAACGGGACCAGGGCCAGATCGACGACGATGGCCGCGGCGATCGCCCGGTCGAGCCGCCGACGCATCTCGCTGACCTGGTCCTGCGTGCGCGCCTGCGAGAGGTCGTGCAGCCGGCTGACCTCCGCCAGCAGGTCGATGCGATGGCGTTCGTAATCCGCCGAGTGGACCAGGGACACGGCGTACTCGATGTCGGGTCGGCCATCGGAGACGAACTCGCCGGACTTGCGGTCGTAAAGACCCTGCGTGGCGGCGAAGGCGATCTTTTCGATCTTCTGCATCTCGGCCGCGACGGCGAGCGCCGCACTCGCCGTCGACAGTTCGGTGGCACTGAAGTCCAGCCGCCGCATCCGCTCGATCATCGACTGACGAATGCCGTCGCCGCGCGCGACCGGCGGCCGGCGGCCGGCCGCCATTTCGCGCCAGTACAGCACCGCGTCGCCGGCCGTCGGCGCCGGCTGCTCGCCGTCGCGCACGGCCAGGATGTCGTAGTAGGCCGTCAGGTTGGGAATTTCGCCGGTCGTCGTGAAGCGCTGCACGAGTTGCGCCAGCAGCTCGTTCTCGCGCGCGAGCTGGTCGACGAAGCCCAGCGCTCGGTCACGCGCGTCGAACGCCGCCCGGACACCGCGCTCGGCCTGTCGGATCACGACGAGGAAGGCCAGGTTCGCTGCCAGCGCGAGCAGCACGGCGGCGAAGAAGCCTCGCGAGACAGCACGCAATCTCATTGGAATTCTTGGCACCACGACAACGCGCGTGCCGACTGTTGAGGTCTTCATCGGCACCGCGGCGGCGATGTTGAGCGGAAAAAGGGCGGTTGAATTCGCGCCGCCCCCGAAAGCCCCGGCCCCCGGTCACGTCGGGTCTCGCAGCGGGAAGGGCCGGTGCCGGCAAAGGAAGGCTTGCTGAGTGCGAGCCTTCCCCGCTCAGATCAGCGCCGCGCGGACGCTGCCGTGCGCCGCATCGAGCCGGCGCTCGGCCTCGGTCGCATCGACACCGGCCAGCAGCATCACGATCGCCACCTTCACGCGCGCGCCGCTGGCGTCGAGCGCGGCCTGCGCGCGGGCGGTGTCGGCGCCGGTGGCGGTCATCGTCAGGCGCAGCGCGCGCCGCACGAGCTTGGCGTTGGTCGCGCGCAGATCGACCATCAGGTTGCCGTGGACCTTGTGCAGCCGCACCATCACGCTGCTGCTGAAGGCGTTGAGCGCGATCTTCTGCGCCGTGCCGGCCTTCAGCCGCGTGCTGCCCGAGATGACCTCGGGCCCGGTGTCGAGCACGAGGCCGATCTCGCACGCCGCGGCCAGCGGCGTACCAGGGTTGTTGACGATCGCGATCGTCAGCGCACCCGCCGCGCGCGCGGCCTGCGCGGCACCGATCGCGTACGGCGTGGTGCCCGAGGCAGCGACGAGCAGCACGACGTCGCGCGCCGTGGGCTGCAGCGCGCGCAGGTCGGCCGCGCCCCGATCGGCGTCGTCCTCGGCGCCTTCGACGGCCACGAACATCGCCCCGGTGCCCCCCGCCAGCAGCGCGCGCGCGCGCGGCCACGAGAACGTGGGATGAAGCTCGACGCTGTCGAGCACACCCAGGCGGCCGCTGGTGCCGGCGCCGGCATAGACCAGCCGTCCGCCGGCACGCAGCCGGGGCACCGCCGCATCGACGGCCTGCGCGAGTTGCGGCGCGGCCACCTGCACCGCCTGCGCGGCCAGCGCCTGGTCGGCGACGAAGGCGGCGACCAGCGCCGCGGTGTCGTAGCCGTCGAGCGCGGCGTGGCCCGGGTGCGGCTGTTCGGTGGCGAGTGGTGGCGAAACGGTCATGGCAGTTGGAAGGTCGCGCGCGCGCTGAGCAGGCCGGTGCGGCCGATGGCGCTGACCACCAGCGCTCGGTCGCCGGCCAGCTCGATGATGCGCTGCTGCGCCGGCAGCACCGACAAGCGCCACGGCGCGCCGGCGCCGGCCGCCCGGCGCCAGACGACCCAGCGCGCGACGACGCTGCCCGCCGCGG
>JBBINW010000036.1:0-46002 GCA_037443665.1 Betaproteobacteria bacterium | reverse complement strand
GCAGTGAGCCGGTTTCCCGGCCCACCGCTTGAAGATCCCCCCACAAGTCCCCCTCACCCGTTGACGGGGGCGCCGTGGGGGGAGCGCGGTGGGACGACTGGCGCACGGGCTGCCCCTGCCCACGGTCGGCGCAGCGTCGCCGCCGATGTGCCAGCTCGCCTGGCGCAGCGGTTGCAGCGCAGCCGACCGGACGATCACGAGCAGCGGCGGCTCTGCGGCCGACGTGACACCGAGCGCAGCGAATGGCGCGGCGGTCGAGACGCTGATCGCTGGCTGTGCAGCGGCAAGGCCGCTGCGGGCACTTCACTGCACCCGGCATTCAGCGGCCCGGCTCCGGGCTTGGCGGGTGACCGGGGTGGCGTTCGGGAAGTGCGAGCACCGAGCGGAGCGCAGCGCAGCGACTTGCGAGCCGGCCCGATCGCCAAGCGGGCGTCGGTCCTGCGCAGAAGGACGGACGAAGAAGCCCGCGATCCCCGGGCACGGGATGGGCCGCCGCGTAGTTCAGCCGGCTCTGCCGGCTTGACCGTGTCGCGAATGAAATGAACGCCCCTCACCTCGTCGCCGGCGTGACGCTGTCGAACCGGAGGAAGAAGATCGCGTTCCCGTAGCCAAGCCAGGAGTGCAGCCATGCAACCCACACCGATTGGCGTCGACATCGCCAAGAGCGTCTTCCAGATCCACTACGTCGATCCCGAGACCGGAGAGATCGTGAATCGAACGCTGAAGCGCGCCAAGTTCCTCGAGTACTTCGCCAATCGCAGGCCCTCCCTCGTTGGCATGGAAGCCTGCGGCGGTGCCCACCATTGGGCTCGGGCGCTTGCCGGCCTCGGGCACCAAGTCAAGCTGATGCCATCCAGGTTCGTCAAGGCGTTCAATATCGGGAACAAGAACGATGCGGCCGACGCACGGGCCATCTGGCTTGCCATGCAGCAACCATGCAAGGCAGTCGCTGTGAAGACCGAGGCTCAACAGGCCGTGCTGTCGCTGCATCGCATGCGACAGCAGCTCGTCAAGTTCCGAACCGCGCAGGTCAACAATCTCCGCGGCCTCCTGACGGAGTACGGCGAAGTCATGGGCGCTGGTCGTGCGTCCTTGGATCGTGCGATCCCCGAAGTCCTCGCCCGACTGGTGGATCGGCTGCCGGCCGTGATGATCGACACTCTTCGCGAGCAGTGGACGAACCTGACAGAGCTGGACAAGCGCATTCGCGAGATCGAGCACCGGCTCGCGCAGTGGATGAAGCAGGAGCCCGCGGTCAAGGCGATCGCGGAGATCCCCGATGTCGGTCTCCTGACTGCCACCGCCGCCGTCGCGACCATGGGCAACGCCAGCGTATTCCGATCAGGCCGCGAGTTCGCGGCCTGGATCGGCTTGGTTCCAAGACAAACCGGCTCCGGCGGCAAGGTGACGTTGCATGGCATCAGCAAGCGCGGCGACACGTACCTGCGAACCTTGCTCGTCCACGGCGCTCGCAGTGTGCTTCGCGTGAGGAAGGAACCCGATACCTGGGCGGAACGGCTGCAGAGCCGAAGGCCATTGAACGTCGCTGTAGTTGCCCAGGCCAACAAGACAGCACGGACCATCTGGGCCGTCCTTGCTCGAGGAGTCGCCTACGAGCGAAATCACATCAGCGTCCGGCCGGCGTAAGGCGTCGGACATTGCACCGTCCCTACAACGAACACTCGGAAGGTTGCGCTGGCACTGTCGTGCGAAGACAAACCAGGTAGGACCGGGGTCCACCAAGCCTGAATCCCTGACTGAGCGCGAAGCTCGCGTTGCGAATGAGGCATGGACCAGCGGATTTCTTCGAGGCCCGCAGCCTATTCGGCTGCACCAAGGCCGGATATAGATCTGCGACCGAACCTGTCAGTCTGAGCACAACGATGTCTTCGCAAACGGGGGGCGTTCATATAGTCAGGGATGGAAGCCCGTCCTGGGCGAGACGCCGGTACCCCGGTGGCTCGACGCGCAGCGCGACAGCCCTACCTCGCGCAGCGGGGAGACGGCCAGGCCCATCAGGACCTGGCAGCGCCCACACCAGAACCGCCGTCAGCATCACCTCACCCATCGCCTCCACCAGCAGCAACTCGCCGATCTCGGCCGACGATCACCTCGCTGCTGTTTCGCGAGCTTCGACTATTTCGAGTAAGGCTGATAGACTCTAACCCCATGAAGACCGCCCGCAAGCCCACCGAAGCAACACAGCGCAGCGCCCCATCGGCACTATCCATCGACATCGACCCCCTGGTCGAAGTCGTGCGGCGCCACGTCAAGCTCACCCCCCAGACCACGCGACTCATCAAGGGCGAGTTCGCGCAGCTCTTCCGGGGCGCCACCATCAGCGGCAGCACCCGCAAGGCCGCCACGGCAGAACGGGCCACGGACACGGTCCTCACCACCCAGGAGGCCGCCGACCTGGCCGGCGTTTCCCGCCCCTACATCGTGGCCCGCATCGCGGCCGGTGACATCCCGCTGCACCAGCAGGTGGGCAACCAGCGGCGCGTCCTCAAGTCCGCCGTGCTGGCCTGGCAACGCCAGGAGCAGACCCGGCGCCGCAAGGCCCTGGGCCAGCTCGGCGCCGACCTCGACCACGAGATCTTCCCAGGCTGACCTCGGTGATCCCCGTCGTCGCCGACGCCGACACGCTGTTTGGCGCGACCACTCGCGGCCTGTTGATCCACCTGGACTATCAGGGTCTGATTCGCCTGCATTGGAGCACGCTGATCCTCGCCGAGCTGAGCCGTGCACTCGTCGACACCGGCCGCAAGCCCGACACCGCATCGGCGCACCGACACGAACAGCTCATGCGCAGCGCGCTGCCGCAGGCCGAGATCACGACCCAGCAGGTGCAGGCCCAGTTCGCAGACGTGGCACCCGCTGTGCGTTCCACCAAGGACACCCACGTTGCGGCCTGCGCCCGAGCCATCCTGGCCGATGACTTCTACCCCGACGCCAACGTCGTCAGCCTCGTCACCCGGAACATTCGCGACTTTGGTGTGCGCAAGCTGGCGGCCCTCGGCATCGATGTCCAGCGCCCGGATGCGTTCCTGCTGCAGCAGTTCCGGCAAAGCCCCGAAGCCGTCGCCGCCGCTTTCGCGGCGCTGCGCAGCACCTTGCGCTCTGCGCCCGAGCCGGACCGGCTGCTGGAACGGCTGGCCGCCGACGGCCAGACCCAGACCGTGGCTGCCTTGCACGACGCCTGGCGACGCGGCGCCGTGCGACTCTGACGACCAAGCCTGGACCATGCACGCCTGGGCATTCCGAACCCGATTCCGCCGCGCTGCCTTCGGCTGGAACGGATCGAAGCTGGCCATCGAGCGCATCCACGAAGCCCTGGCCGAGATCCGCGCAGCACTGAAGCGGGATCCCGCGGAAGCAGCGGAGGGAGCCGTCCTGTTCCTCGAGAAGCTCTCGCCGGCCCTGTGCCAGGTCGACAGCTCCACCGGCGCGCTGGGCAATGCCGCCTATGCGGCGGTACAGGATCTGGCGCCCATCATCAGCACGGCGCCGGTGGACACGGCCACGCGCAAGAAGTGGCTCGACCGCCTCTTCGAGGCCATCCAGAACGACGACCCGCCCTACATCGAGCACCTGGGCGACCACTGGGGCGAACTGTGCGCTACGCCCGAGCTGGCCTCAGCCTGGGCCGACCAGCTGCTGCCCACGCTGCGCAGCGTCCTGCGGGAGCGCAAGCGCGGCACCTTCGCCTTCTTCCCCGGCACCAGCCCCTGCTACAGCGCCTTGTTCAGCGCCGGCCGCCACGACGAGCTGCTGGAGCTGCTGGCCCTGGACCCGAAGCCCATCTGGCCCTACCTGATCTGGGGCGCCCGCGTGCTGGCGGCACGCGGCCAGGTCGACGACGCCATCGCCTACGTGCGGGAACGCGCCGGCAGCACCACCAGCCTGGAGACCATCGCGCGCTTTGCCGAAGAGGCCCTGCTCAAGGCCGGCCGGCGCTCCGAAGCCTTCGACCAGTACGCGCTGCTGGCCAACCAGGCCAACTCCAACCTCTCGACCTTCCGGGCACTGGCGAAGAAGTACCCCGAGCTGGCGCCGGACAAGCTGCTCGACCACCTCATCGCCTCGACACCCGGCGAGCCCGGCAAGTGGTTCGCCGCCGCCAAGACGCTGAAGCAATTCGACCGGGCGACCCAGCTGGCCTGGGCCTCACCCTGCGACCCGAAGACCCTGACCCGCGCCGCACGCGACCACCTGCTGAAGCAACCGGCGTTCGCCATGCAATGCGCCCTGGCCGCACTGCACTGGATGTCGATGGGCCACGGCTACGAACTCACCGGCTTCGATGCGCACGAAGCCCACCGCCTGGCTCTCGACGGGGCCGAGGCATGCCACCAGACCGACCTGGCGCAGGCGGCCATCGAGCATGCCCTCGGACCCGACCGACCCATTTCCGCCTGGCTGCGCCAGACGCTCGGCCTGCCGATCGCCGCCACGGCAACGAAGCGCCCCTGAGTGGCACACCGGCCGCCGCACTGCCGGCCCGGAAGCCACACAGCATCAGCGCCGACCGGCGACCTCTGGTGCGAAGTGCCGCAACTCGGCCTGCAGTTCACCAAGGTTCATCCCTGCCTCCCTTCTTTGGGCGCATCTTGCCACCCGTACAGATGACACTCGCACGCCTCAGAATCGCACCGTGAGCCACCCCGACACGACATGGCTGCTGTTCGACTTCAGCGACCCCGCCGCGGTCGCCGAGTGGGATGCGATCGACGATCGTGTCATGGGTGGCATCTCGAGCAGCCGATTGAAACTCGACCCAGCCGGCCACGCCATCTTCGAAGGCAACGTGTCGCTCGAACGCAATGGCGGCTTCGCGTCGATCCGCTCAAGACCCGCCAACCGCGGAACGCCGGGCGCGCAGACTTGCTTCATCGAGGCCCGCGCCACGGGCAAGCGCTTCAAGCTGAACCTGCTGACCGACGATGCCTTCGACAGCACTAACTACCAGGCCAGCTTCACCCCCGAATCCGCCTGGCAGGCGCTGCACATTCCCCTGGCGAATTTCCGCGCCACCTTCCGCGGCCGTGAGGTCCCCGGCGCACCGTCGCTCGACCCGGCGCGCATCCGCCACGTCGGCCTCATGATCGCCGAGCGTCAGGCCGGCCCCTTCGCGCTCGAGGTCCGACGGATCGGCCTGGCGTGAAACGCGAGGGGCGCCGCCGATCGGCGCCCCATCGGAGCTAGACTAACCCGCGCTCCGCAAACGAGCACACGTCGGCACCAGCAAGTACGAGGTGATCGAGCACCCGCACGTCGACCAGCGCCAGCGCCGTCTTCAGCGTCTGCGTCAGGAACTCGTCGGCACGGCTCGGCTCCACGGAACCCGACGGATGGTTGTGCGCCAGGATCACCGCCGCTGCATTCACCGACAGCGCCTCCTTGACCACCTCGCGCGGGTAGACCGAGGTCTGCGACACCGTGCCGCGGAACATCTGCTTGAGCGCAATGATGCGGTGCTGCGCATCCAGGAACAGCACGCAGAACACCTCGTGCTCCAGCACGCCCAGCTCCAGGCGCAGATGGTCCTTGACCGCCTCCGGAGACGACATCGTGGCACCGCGCCGCACCCGGTTGGCCAGCAGGCGCCGTGCGTGGCACAGCACCTCGTCAGCATGCGCCGGCCGGTACTGACCGTCGACATCGCGGACCAGCAGCGTATCGGCGGCACCCACGGATGGAATCGAAGACGTGGACATGATGGACTCCGGTGTGTCGGGCGGGATTGCCCGAGACCGGAGCACCACGGCGCAGCGCAGCCGTCAGGGTTAGAAGACGGCCGCAGGCCGCAAGCGCTCGCCTGAGCGAGCGCGCAGACCTTGACGGCGAGAACGACGTGGTGTCGTGGGTCGACACGGCACGCCCACCAGCTCACGCGAAAAGACTCGGATCCATTTCGGTGCCAGCGAAGTCAGCTGCGCGTCCGTGCGTCATGGTCACTGTTGAGCCCGCCAACTGACGGTCGGCGGGCGCCCGCATCCGGCATTCGCAGGTCCGCCTCTGTCAAGGGTTGTCGGACACCTGCCCTCAGATCGGTGCAGGTCGAATACTCACTGCCCACGCCGGCAGCTGTCCGACGACCCTTGACAGCCACTGCCGACCGCGGACGTCGGCCATCTGGTCGCTCACCTTGGGGGTCAGCTTTCCGGCGGTGAGATCGCGCGCCCGACCGGCGCTGGCCGACCCATCAGCGACAGCGATGGAAGATCTTCGCCGCCGCAAAGCCGACGCTCAAGCTAGGAGCCTCCGCTGCCTCCTCGACCCTGACATTCGACCAGATCCGGTTTGCTGCTCGGTGCAAGCTGTAGTTCGAATCAACTGCATCTCCTTCAGTTATCGGTGACGCCTGCAAGTGCACGGTGCGGCCTGCCTCGTCCACGTCGAAAGCTATGGGGTGCATAGCCAGCACAGGTACTTGAAATGATCGATTGGTGGCCAATGAAGAGTTACGACGGCTTGCCGTCAACCCTCTAGAGCGCCGACGGGAAGGACCGGCAGCGGCGGCCGCGCGCTGGCGGGACTTGAAGCAGACGCTCCGAATCAAGGCAGCCACCCCGAGAACTGTTGCGATTGTCGGGAACTGCACAGCGCCTGCCGCGCCCCCAGCCAGGCTAAGTCCTTGATCCATGGTGGATTTTGCACTGGCACGGGTCTCGCAATGAGGGTGGCCAACACCTCCACGCGAGCACGGCGCCAGTCATGAGCAACAAGGCCTTTGTTTCGATCGGCGACCTCAGGCGCGGCCGCCAGGCCGTGAGCCAGATCATCGAGACCGTCGCCAGCGGCGGCTGCTCCACCTTGGGCGGTGAAGGCAAGGCCAGCTGCGGCTCGTCCGATGGCCCCGGCGACATGCCCGACGCGATCTGGGAAAAGGTGAAGAACCACCCCTGCTACTCGGAAGAGGCCCATCACCACTATGCGCGCATGCACGTGGCGGTGGCGCCGGCCTGCAACATCCAGTGCAACTACTGCAATCGCAAGTTCGACTGCAGCAACGAGAGCCGGCCCGGGGTCGTCAGCCAGAAGCTCACTCCCGACCAGGCGGTGAAGAAGGTCGTCGCTGTAGCCAGCGAGATCCCGCAGATGACGGTGCTGGGCATCGCCGGCCCCGGCGACGCGCTGGCCAATCCGAAGAAGACCTTCGAGACCTTCCGCATGCTGCAGGAGCAGGCGCCCGACATCAAGCTGTGCCTGTCGACCAACGGCCTGGCGCTGCCCGAGATGGTCGACGAGATCTGCATGTACAACATCGACCACGTCACGATCACCATCAACATGGTCGACCCCGAGGTGGGCGCGAAGATCTATCCGTGGATCTTCTGGCAGCACCGCCGCGTCACCGGCGTCGAGGCCGCGACCATCCTGCACCGGCAGCAGATGAAGGGCCTGGAGATGCTCACCGCGCGCGGCGTGCTGACCAAGATCAATTCGGTGCTGATCCCGGGCATCAACGACGAACACCTCTACGAAGTGAACCGCGAGGTCAAGAAGCGCGGCGCCTTCCTGCACAACATCATGCCGCTGATCAGCGAGGCCGAGCATGGCACGGTGTTCGGCCTGACCGGCCAGCGCGGCCCGACGGCGCAGGAGCTGAAGGCGGTGCAGGACGCCTGCATGGGCGGCGCGAACCTGATGCGGCATTGCCGGCAATGCCGCGCCGACGCCGTCGGCCTGCTGGGCGAGGACCGCAGCGAGGAATTCACGCTCGACAAGATCGAGCAGATGGAGGTGGTCTACGACCTCAACAAGCGCCGCGCCTACCAGCAGGCGGTCGAGGTCGAGCGCCAGGCCCAGCATGACGCCAAGCAGGCGGCGCTCGCCGCCGCCGCGGCCGACGAAGGCGTCGACGCCGACATCAAGGTGCTGGTGGCAGTAGCCACCGAGGGTCAGGGCAAGGTCAACCAGCATTTCGGCCACGCCACCGAGTTCCAGATCTACGAGGTGAGCCGCAGCGAAGCCCTCTTCGTCGGCCACCGCCGCGTCGACCTGTATTGCCGGGGCGGCTACGGCGAGGACGAGCAGTTGCCCTCGATCGTCGGCGCGATCAACGACTGCCACGCCGTGCTGGTGGCCAAGATCGGCGCCTGCCCGAGGGACGAGCTGAAGGCCGCCGGCATCGAGCCGGTCGACGAGCACGCGCACGAGTTCATCGAGAAGGCGGCGCTGGCCTGGTTCGCCGGCTACCGCCGCCGCATCGCCAGCGGCGCGATCAAGCACCAACCGCGCGGCGATGCACGCATCCGCCAGGGCGCCTACAGCGGCGCCGCCCAGGCGGCCTGACCCGACCCAACCTTTGCCGAAGAAGGAGACCGCCATGGCCCTGAAGATCATTTCATCGACCTGCACCGGTTGCTCGGCCTGCGAGCCCGAGTGCCCCAACGTCGCCATCCGCGAGAAGGGCGGCACCTTCGTCATCGATCCGAAGAAGTGCACCGAATGCGAAGGCCACTACGACGCGCCGCAATGCATCGCGGTGTGCCCGGTCGACGGCTGCATCGTGAAGGCATGACCATGCTGCAACCCCAGGTCACCGTCACCCCCGCGGCCGAGAAGTTCATGCGCCGCATGGTGCGTTTCTCGGCCACGCCAGCGGGCGGATTCCGCCTTACCGTCACCCCGGGCGGCTGCTCGGGCTACAGCTCGGAGTTCAGCGTCGAGGCGGCGCCGCGCGGCGGCGACGCCGAGTTGGGCGTCAACGGCCTGCGCGTGTTCCTGCCGGCCGAGAGCCGCCTGCTGCTCGACGGCGTGACGGTCGACTTCGCCGACACGCCGACCCAGTCCGGGCTGACCTTTTTCAACCCCAACGCCGAGGCCTGCGGATGCTCGACCGCGAGCGACGCGAAGCCGCCGGCGCAGGCCACGGTGTCGCTGTCGTCGATCCGGCGCCTCTAGGCCCCTTGCGATGGACGCCGACTTCGACGCTGCCGTGCTCGGCCTGGCGCTGCCCGCCGGCGTCGAGCAGGCATTGCACGAGGCCGGCGCGGCGCGCGACGACGCGGTGCAGGTGGCCGCGGCGCTGATGCGCGCGCAGGCGCTCGCGCCCGAGCACCCGGCCGTCTTGATCGCGCTCTACCGCCATCACTTCTACGGCCACCGATTGCGCCTGGCGCGCGACGTGGCGAGGCGCGCGCTGGTCGTGGGGGCGCGGGCGCTCGGGCTACCCGAAGTCTGGCGCGCCGTGCCGCCGCGGGCGCTGCCAGGGGCCAGGCACGACCCGTGCACGCGCTTCTACCTCTTCGTGCTGAAGGGCTACGCCTATCTCAGCCTGCGCCTGGACGACCCGGTCGAGGCGCGCGACGCGCTGGCGCTGCTGCGCGCGCTCGACCCCGAGGACTGCGTCGGGGCCGCGCTGCTCGAATCGGTGCGCCTGCGCGCCGCGGCGTCCGAAACCGTAGCCGAAGCCGACGACGTCGATGTCGTGCCGGCCACGGGCGCTGCCGCATGGTCGCGCCTGCCGGTCGCCGCGACTTGAAGCCAGGCCCGCGATGCACGCCCACCAAGACGCCGACGACATCGCCGCGGTCGACCCGGACGGCCGCCCCATCACGGCCGAAACCTGCGCCGCCTGCGTGCACGCGGCGCTGCGCGCCGCCCAGGGCTGCGAGCCCGGGCGCAGTTGCATGCGCGACGTCTATACCCGGCGCATCGACCGTTTCTTCCGCAGCCACCGCGCGCTCACGCTGGCGCATCTGCGCGACGACTACTTCGAGGTGCGCGCCATCGCGGCGCGCCATGCCGACCTGTTCCAGATCACGCCGCTGCTGGACGATCCCGACGAGACGGTGCGCCTCCAGGTGGCGCTGCGCGTGCCGCAGCGCCTGCTACGCAAGCTGCGCTTCGACCCGCACCGCGAGGTGCGCATCCGCGTCGCCCAGCGCATCGACACGAGCGAGCTGGCGGCGCTGGTGCGCGACGAGGATTACCAGGTGCGCAGCATCGTCGCGCGGCGCCTGCCCCAGGCCTTGCTGCCGCTGCTGATGCACGACCCCGACCTGCAGGTGCGGCTCGAGGTGGCGCGCCGGCTGCCGATGCCGGCGCTGTGGCGTCTGGTCGAGGACCCGGCGCCCGAGGTGCGCCGCATCGCCGCCGAGAGGCTGCCCGCGCCCCTGCTCGACGCGGTCGCCGACGACAGCGACTGGACCGTGCGCTGGGAAGCCGCCGGCCGCGCCGTCGGCCGCGCGCTGCAGCGCCTGATGGCCGATGCCGAGCCCGACGTGCGCGAGCGCGCCGCGCAGCGCCAGCGCGCACTGGACCCCATCCATGGCTGATATCACCCGCGACGACGACATCGTCGAGATCGCGCTGCCGCCGCGCTTCACGATGGGCGAGCGCGTCGTCAGCCGCAGCGTGATCCGCAACGACGGCACCTACAACGGCCACGACATCGGCGACGTGCTGGTGCAGCGCGGCGAGATCGGCTACGTGCGCTCGATCGGCACCTTCCTGCAGCAGTTCTACATCTACGCCGTCGAGTTCACCGCCAGCGGCCACCAAGTCGGCATGCGTGCCAAGGAACTGTGCACGCTGGACCACCTGCCGCCCGAAGTGCTGGACAGGCTGGGCGAACGCGCGGCCGAGCTGCAAACGCTGCGCTAGGAGCTTTTGATGATCGACCTGCGTGAACCGAAGTACCAATGGGGCCAGCCGGTGGTGGCCGCCGCCGACCTGTACAACGACGGCAGCCTGCAAGGGGCCGACGAGGATGCACTGCTGGTCGTAGCCGGCGGCCCGGGCGAAGTCGTGCAGGTGGGCCGGCACGAAGAGGCCAATGTGCCCGTCTACATGGTCGACTTCGGCGTCGCCGTGCTGGGTTGCCTGGAAGAAGAGATCGCGGCCATGCCGGAGGCCGCTGCGTGAATGCCGCGCTGCGCCGCAGCGCGGCGGCCCCGCAAGCCGAGGGCGTGGTGTCGCTGGTGGCCGCACGCATCGTGCGGGCGCTGGCGCGGCGCGAGCGCTACAAGTACGTGCAGCCGCAGGTCGAGCGCGAAGGCGCGGGCTGGAAGGTCGTCAGCCCGAACTGCTCGCGCACGGTCGACGCCAGCGGCGGCACCATCGCCATCGCCTGGCTCGAACCCGAGAGCGCCGGCCGCTGGCGCCTGCACTCGCGCGACCATGCGCTGTCGATCTGGGTGCCGATGGGAGTCGGGCTGACGCTGGACGCGGCGCTGCAGCTGTTGTGCAGCGATGTCAAGCGGGAGTTTTGGCAATGAGCCGCAGCGTCTATCTCGACCACAACGCCACCACGCCGGTGGCGGCCGAGGCCCTCGCGCAGATGGTCGAGGTGATGTCGCACGTCTGGGCCAACCCCTCCTCGGTGCACGGCCCGGGGCAGGCCGCGCGGCGCACCCTGGCCGATGCGCGTGCACGCGTCGCCCGTTTCATCGGCTGCCTGGGCACCGAGCTGGTCTTTACCAGCGGCGCCACCGAGGCCAACCACATGGCCGTGCTGGGTGCGCTGGCGGCGCAGCGCGGCAGCGCCCGGCAGCGCGTCGTGATGTCGGCGGTGGAACACGCCGGCCTGCTGGCGCTGGCGCAGCGGCTAAAGGCCGAGGGAGTGGCCGTCGACCTCATCGGCGTCGATGCGCAGGGCCGGCTCGACCTGGCGCAGGCGCGTCGGCTGATCGGTGCCGACGTTGCGCTCGTCTGCCTCATGGCCGCCAACAACGAGACCGGCGTGACCATGCCGGTGGCCGAGGTCGCCGCGCTGGCGCAGGTTGCGGGTGCCTGGCTGCATGTCGATGCGACGCAGGCGCTGGGCAAGTCGGCCTTGCATTTCGCCAGCAGCGGCGCCGACCTGATGGCGGTCTCGGCGCACAAGATCGGCGGGCCCAAGGGCATCGGCGCTCTGGTGGTGAAGAAGGGGCTGGCCCTGCCGCCGCTGCTGTCGGGACGGCAGGAGCGCCACCGCCGCGGCGGCACCGAGAACCTGCCCGCCATCGTCGGCTTTGCCGCCGCCTGCGATGCCGCTGCGGCCACGCTGGCGCACGACCTCGGGCACCTGCGCGCGCTGCGCCAGCGCCTGCAGGCGGGGCTGTGCAGCGCCCTGCCCGAAGTTCAGGTCTTCGGCGCCGAAGCCGAGCGCCTGCCCAACACGCTGTGCCTGCGTTTCGGCGAGCTCGACGCCGAGATGGTGCTGTCGCGGCTGGAACGCGCCGGCGTCGTCGCTGCCTCGGGCGCGGCCTGCAGCGCCGGCGGCACGCAGCCTTCGCATGTGCTGCTGGCGCTGGGTGCCGGCACGGCGCAGGCCAAGGCGGGCGTGCGCTTCTCGCTGGGGCCGCAGACGACGGCCGAAGAGATCGACTTCACCCTCGCCGCCGCGCTGCGCGCCCTCGGCCCCCTGCTCGCACCTGCTGCCGCACCCATGGCTGCGATCGCCGCCTGAACACCCTGGAGTCCTGCCATGAAAGTCATGATCCGCAAGACCTCGTCCGGCGCCCTGTCGGCCTATGTGCCGAAGAAGGACCTCGAGGAGCCCATCGTGGCGCAGGAGCTCGCCGGCCTGTGGGGCGGTACCGTCACGCTGGCCAACGGCTGGCTGCTGGCGCTGCCCGAGATGGCCGCGGGCACGACGCTGCCGATCACCGTCGAGGCGCGGCGGCTGTCCAGCGGCGAATGAGATGGACTCGACCGCATTGAGCGAAGCCCTGGCCATCGCCGAAGGCGCGGCCAGCGTGCGAGACGCCGCCGCGGCGCTGCGCACCCGCTTCGCGTCGCTGCGCGTGGTCGTCGTCGAGGCCTTCGACATGCGCGGCGAGCCGCTCGCCGCGCAGGGCACGAAACGCCAGCTGCACTACTGCGCCAGCGACGGCCATTGCTGGACCGTCACCGCCGACGCGGCGCAGGCCGCGGGCCTCTTCGTCGCCGACCGGGCCTGATGCGATGAACGAGCTGAACCTGCCCGAGGACTGGCTGCGGCTGTCGGAACCCGACCTCGGCGAGCTCGAGGCCGGGCTGGTGCAGGCCGCGCTGGGTTCGTCGCGGCTGTCGGCCGGGCGCATGGTCGAGCGCTTCGAGTCGGGCTACGCGCAATGGCTGGGCCGCGGCCACGCGGTGGCGGTGGCCAGCGGCACGCTGGGCACCTGGCTTGCGCTACGCGCCTTGGGCATCGGCCCGGGTGACGAGGTCATTGCCTCGGCGCATGGCTGGCACCAGGTAGCGCATGCGGTGACGCTGGCCGGCGCGGACGTGCGGTTCTCCGACATCAATTACTGGTCGGGTTGCCTCGACCCGGCCCGTGCCGAGGCGCAGGTCACGCCGCGCACCCGGGCCATCCTGGCCGGCAATGTGAACGGCCACCCTGCCGCCTGGCAGGAGCTGCGCGCACTCGCCACGCGCCACGGCCTGCATCTCATCGAGGACAGCACCGAGGCGATCGGCTCGCGCTACCGTGGCCGGCCCGTCGGCAGCTTCGGCGACCTGGCGGTGTTCGACTTCTCGCAGCCCTCGGCTCTCAGCTGCGGCGAGGGCGGCATGGTCGTCACTGATGACGCGGCACTGGCCTCGGAGCTGCGCTACCTGCGCGCGCGCTCGCTCAACGACCGCCGCTCGGTCTCGGTGGGTGCGCGCGTGCCGGTGCAGGCGTCCATCAGCGAGCTCACCGCCGCGCTGGGCCTGGCGCAGCTCTCCCGCGTCGACGAGATCCTGGAGCGGCGCAAGGCCGTCGAGCAGCTGTATCTGGAACAGATGCGCAGCTTCGAGGGCATCAAGCCGCCCTACCTGGCGCCCGACGTCGACGAAGTGCACTGGATGGTCTACCTCGTGCACCTGGGCAAGCGGTTCACCGCCAGTGCCTGCGCCGAGGTCATCGAGGACCTGGCCACCGAATGCATCGAGGCCGTCATGTACTGCCAGCCGCTGCACCAGCAGCACCACTACCAGCAGCAGGGCTGCCGCCGCGGCCAGTTGCCGCTGGCCGAACGCATAGCCGACCGCGCACTGGCGCTGCCGCTGCACGCCGCGCTGGCACCCGACCACGTGCGCTTCATCGTCGAGACGCTGAAGGACTCGTCGGTGAACGTCGGCGCCGGCGCGGCCATCTATTGAATCCAACCCGAGGACCGTGCGATGAGCTACGAGACCCTGAGCGAACTGCCCGCGGCGTTGATCGAGGGCCTGGAAGGCGGCGCGCTGGTGCCCTACCTCGGGCCCGGCCTGCTGGCGTTGTGCGACAACGCGCCACCGGCCGACCCGGTGGCGTTGGCGGCGAAGCTGACGGCCAAGGTCTCGGTGCCGGGCAAGATCAAGAACCGCCTCACCGCGGCGGCGCAGTTCATCGAGAACTTCAAGCACCGCCAGACCCTGGTCAAGGCCATGAACGAGGCCTTTGCGCAGCAGGCCATGCCGTCGCCGGTGCATCACTGGCTTGCGCAGCTGCGCTCGCCGCTGATCGTCGACGTTTGGTACGACGACACGCTGCGCAGCGCGCTGGTGGCGGCCAGCAGCCGCGTCGACTGGGCCGAGGTGCAGGGCCAGTCGCAGAGCGAGCATTTCGGCCACTGGCTGGGCTGGTACGACGCCGCGGGTGCGGCGCAGGCCGACCCCATCGCCGCGCCGACGTTGTTCTACAAGCCCTGGGGCGGCCATGCGCCGGCGGGCAACTACCTCGTCTCCGATAGCGACTTCGTCGAGGTGCTGACCGAGATCGACATCCAGTCGCCGATCCCGCTGCCGGTGCAGCAGCGCCGCGGCCGCCTGGGCTTCGTCTTCCTGGGCTGCCGCTTCAACGACCAGCTGCCGCGCGCCTTCGCGCGCCAGATCATGAAGCGCTCGGCTGGCCCGCACTACGCGGTGCTGCCCGACCCGCCCACGCGCATGGAAGGCCGCTTCCTGGCCGAACAGGGCATCACGCGCATCGCGATGCCGCTGGCCGAGGTGGCCGAGCTGCTGACCGGGGCGCTGGCGCCGGCGGCCTGAGCGTTTCCGCACTCCCCAGGAAGCACCGCAAAGAGAGAGAAAGACCGACCCATGAGCACGCTCACTATCCAGCCCGCTGGCATCGTCACCGAAGTCGAGGCCGGCGTCAACCTGCTGCACGCCATCCTCGCCGCCGGCGGCAAGCTCGCTACCCAGTGCGGCGAACAGGCCAAGTGCGGCGCCTGCCACCTGTTCGTCATCGAAGGGCGCAAGGGCCTGAGCCGGATCACGCCGCAGGAAAACGCCAAGCTCGACACCCTCGTCGGCATCGGCAGCAAGTCACGCCTGGCCTGCCAGACCACGATCCTGGGCACCGAGGCCGTCACCGTCGAACTGCTGGGCGCGCTGTCCGGCTGAGCCCTGGCACGCAGCCCGAAGACCATCCCCCCCACCATCCATCGAAAGGGCCATCATGGCCAACGTCACTTTTTCCTCCCCCGTCATGGCGCGCGACGTCACTGTCTATGCCGTCGCCGGCGACCGCGGCACGCTGCTCGGCCTGGCCAAGGCCAACCACATCCCGCTGCCGCACGACTGCCAGGACGGCGAATGCGGATCCTGCCTGGTCGAGGTCAAGCACCTCGCCCGCCATGTGCGCAGCGGCGTGGCGATGACCGAGAAGGAGAAGGATCTGCTGCGCCAGCTCGGCAAGATCACCAAGGAAGAGATCATGGACGCCGAGGTCAACGACATGCCGCCGCGGCACCGTCTGGCATGCCAGTGCTTCGTGCGCAACGAGGACATCTTCGTGAGCTTCGAAGGTGACACCACGCTGCCGGCGCGCGGGCCGGGGCTGTCGATCGCCGCCGGGGTCTACAAGGGCGGCGTACCGGTGCGCACGATGGACGAATTCCTGAACTACGCCGTGCAGGTGGAGCAGGACGCGGCCGAGCATTTCGAGCAGCTGGCCGACGCGATGAAGGCCTGCGGCAACGCCGATGTCGAGACGTTGTTCCGCCAGCTCGGCGGGTACTCGCGCCTGCACCTGGCCGAGGCCAAGGCCAAGTGCACGCGCTTCGACGTGAACCTGACGCTGCCGCCCAGCTCATCCTGGCCCGACAACACCTCGCCCGAGAAGACCACGCTGTGGGCCGGCGACCCGCTGCTGTCGCGGCTGGGGGCGCTGAAGGTGGCGCTGCAGGGCGAGCGGCGCGGCTTCGAGTTCTATTACGCCATCGCCCACACCACCACCGACGCCGAGATCCGCGCCGTGGCGCGCGAGTTCGTGCGCGAGGAGACCGAGCACGTGGAGAAACTCAAGCAGTGGATAGAACAGGAGGAAGCGGCGTTGCGCGCGAGGAAGGAACAGGCGACGGTCTGAACGGGAGGGCCGGCCGGGCCGGCCGAACCGGCCACAGGAACGCTATTTGATGCGCGCCTTCTCGGCCCGGCTGTAATGGCTGAAGTGCCCCTCGGCCGCGGCGGCGCGGCGGCCGGCGGCGATGAGGGCCTGGCTCTGGCCCGGGGGCGAGGTGCGCGAGACGCAGCGCTCCACCGCCGTCGATGCGCATTGCGGGCAGGTCGGCACGGTGCAGCTGCGCACCAGTTGTTCGAAGGGCGCCTGGCAGGCGGTGCAGAGGAAGTCGTAGATCGGCATCTCAGCCTCCATGGGTGGATCGGCGCGGGCCGGCGCAGGGCGCCTGCGCAGCAGCGCAGCCTTCCAGCGTGCCGGCCTTGTCGGCCGCGGGCGCCAGGCCGACGAAGGCCTCGACCTCGGCCAGGTCGAAACCCACCAGGCGCCGGCCGTTGTCGGCGCGCCGCATCAGAGGGCGGCGGATCAGCAGCGGTTCGGCCAGCAGCAGCGCCAGCGCCGCATCGGCGGCCAGCGCCTCGGGAACGATCTCGCCAGCCTTCACGCGCGGCGCGTTGCGGTTGAACCATTGCGGCACCGGCAGCGGGGCCAGGAAGTCCAGCAACGCGGCGGCCGTCCACGGCGTGCGCAGCAGGTCGCGCCGCTGCAGCCAGTGACCGGCGGATTCGAGCAGCGCGCGCTGGCGCGCGTTGCCTGTGCAGCCGGGCTTCTCGTAGAAGACGATCTCGGTCATGCCACCTTCTCCGGCGCTGAGGTGGGCCGGTCAGCCCGTGCCAGCGCCAGCGCGACCAGCGCGCTGGCCTGGTCGGTGACCGCATGGGCGATCTCGGGCGCCAGCCGGCGCAGCCAGCGCTGCGGCAGCCCCCGTGCACCGCAGCGTGCGCCTGCCAGCATGCCCACCAGGGCGCCCGTGGTGTCGGCGTCCTCGCCCCGGTTCACCGTGGCCAGCAGTGCGACCTCGAAGTCGTCATGGACCCGCAGGTGGTGCAGCACCGTCTGCACGGTGTCGACGACATAGGCGCTGGCGCGGCCCGGATAGGGCTCATGGCGGAACTCCGGGTGGCGCGTCGCGAAAGCCTGGCACAGCGCTTCCAGCGCCTTGTTGTCGGCGCCGCCAAGCACCGCGCGCAGCAGGCGGCCGATGCCCAGCACCGCGGCGTCGGACAGCGGGTGGTGGTGGGTGAAGCGCGCCTGCGCCAGCGCCAGGCGCTCGAAGGCTTCGTCGTCGCCCAAGGTCGCCAGCACCACCGGCAGGTTGCGCATCAGCGCGCCGTTGCCGGCGTCGCCGGCGCTGGCCTCGCCCTGCAGGCTGCCTTCGGCGAGGTAGCGCTGGATGCCGCGCCGGCAAGTGTTGCCGCAGTCCACCGGGCGGCCGCGCCACCAGGCGACCAAGGCCTCGGCGATGCGCCGCGTCGTCGCCTCGCCTTCGTCGACGGGGCCGTGCAGCAGCGCCGCGCCCAGCGCCAGGCTCATCGTCGTGTCGTCGGTGACCTGGCCGGGCGCGAGCTTCAGCCAGCCGCCGCCGACGATGTCGCGGTGTTGGCCGCCCTGGCCGGCATAGCGCAGCGCGATCTCGCGCGGGGTCATGAATTCGACCGTCGCCCCGAGCGCGTCGCCGATCGCCAGGCCCAGATAGGCGCCCATCGCGCGGTCGACTAGACGCGCCACCGGCTCAGTCATAGCGCACCTGGACCTCGTAGTCGCCGCCCAGCGCCAGCACCTCCGACTCGCCGTGCAGCGAACGCGTGTCGAGCAAGCCCGGCACCAGCAGCAGCTTGGCCAGCGGCACGCGGGCGCGCATGACCCAGTCGCCGAAGCAGCCGGCCTGCTCGGCGCTGCGGCTGAACGAGACCAGATTGTTCAGCCGCAGCGTGCAGCGCCGTTCGCGCAGCGAGCCGGCCACGAGCTGCTCTTCGCAGCGCGTGCTGCCGCGCCACAGCCAGACATGGCTGCGCTCAGCCGCGTCGCCCAGCAGCGCCGGCGCCTGAAACCGCGCCAGCATCCACTGGCAGAACTCGAACAGCAGGTCCAGCTGCTGGTGGATGTTGTTGTTGTGGTAGCGGCTGGCGGCCTTCTCTTCCAGGTAGCCCATCCAGGTCGGTGAGGGGTAGCGCGCGAGCGGCGCCTTGTGGAAGGCCGGCACCAGGCCGAAGCGGCTTTCCACCCAGCCCTTGAGCACCGCGCCGGCGGGGCCGTTGGCGTCCAGCCCCCAGCCCTGCAGCAGCTTGAGGTAGCTGGCGCGCCAGCGCCGCGCTTCGGAGCCGGTCGCGGCAACGTCCGGCTTGGCAAGGCCGAACGCCAGGCTCATGTAGTGCTCAAAGGTCTCGCGCGCCTGCGCGGCGTCGCCGCAGCGGTCGAGCAGCGCGAACAGGCCCGGGCTGCATTCGCGAGCGCCGGCGATGCGCAGCGGCTGAGGGTGCGCATTGAAGGCTGCGCTGGACAGCAGCGGCGCCGGAATGCCGACCAGGTTGGTCGAGTACCAGCGCCCGGGTTCGGACTCGCGCTCACCTTGCATGGCCCGCGGGTGGGGCGTCAGACGGGGCGGTTCTCGTTCGGGTTGCGCACCGGGCCCATCAGCGCCAGCCCTTCGGCGTAGGTGATGGTGTCGAAGGTGACGTCGAACTTCAGCGCCGCGTCGGCGACGCGGTCGGTCTTGCCCGCGGTGTCGAGCTTCTTCAGCTCGGACTTTTCCAGGTAAAGCAGTTCGAGCAGTTCGTTGTAGACCGTCGACTCGTCGATCGGCAGCACGTAGAACAAGGCGCCATTCAGGGGCACCTGGTACTTCTTCGACAGGTCGATGTTGTTGCAGAACAGGAAGTACTTGCCGCCCGCGCTGAGCGTGTCGCCGAGCGTCTCGGCCACGTCCTTCAGGTGCGCGAAGTTGAGCAGGTAGCCGGCGAAGAAGGGCAGCTTCGGGTTGCCTTCCTGCGCCACCGCGATGACCTGGTCGCAGGTGAGCTCGGGCGGGCGCGCCTCGTCGGCCATCTTCTCGGCAAAGCGCAGCGCCAGCTCGCCGCGAAAGCCCCAGCGGCCGGGCTTGTGGGTGCGCGCCTTGAGCACCGGGTTGAGCAGCCGGCCTTCGGACTGCAGGCGGGCGAAGGCGGTGTCGGCGAGTCCGGGTTCGGCAAGGGTCGTGCTCATGAAGGGCTTTCGAGTGGAAGAGGCTGTGGCGGCTGTCAGAGCAACCGCCGTACCACCTCTCGCGCCCAGGCCGCGCTGCTGGGTGGCGCGGCAGGCCGGCGTGCGGTCGCTGTCGTTCGCCGGCGTCGCGATCGTCGCCATTTGTCGTGTTTCGAACAATGCGCCGCGCCACCACGAGGGCCTCGCCTCTTCGCGCCTTTTCCCTCGCAAAACAAGCACTTGGGCCGGTCGCTCGGGTCATGGCACGGCCATTGCGATAGGCAGGCTGCGCGACGCCCGTTGTCAGGCCCCGAGGGACCTTCAAAGAAGACCCATACAGGCACCGAAGGCTGCATGGAGATCGCGACGAACGTTCATTCAGTCTCGTCAACGCATCCCTCAACAACTGGAGCAACCCATGGCAAAACTTCGACAGATCGCCTTCTACGGCAAGGGCGGCATCGGCAAGTCCACCACCTCGCAGAACACCCTGGCCGCCCTTTCCGAGATGGGCCAGAAAATCCTCATCGTCGGGTGCGACCCGAAGGCCGACTCGACGCGCCTGATCCTGCACGCCAAGGCGCAGGACACCATCCTCTCGCTGGCCGCCGAAGCCGGCAGCGTGGAGGACCTGGAGCTCGAAGACGTGATGAAGATCGGCTACCGCGACATCCGTTGCGTCGAGTCCGGCGGGCCGGAACCCGGCGTCGGCTGCGCCGGCCGCGGCGTCATCACCTCGATCAACTTCCTGGAAGAAAACGGCGCCTACGACGGCGTCGACTATGTTAGCTACGACGTGCTGGGCGACGTCGTCTGCGGTGGCTTCGCCATGCCCATCCGCGAGAACAAGGCGCAGGAGATCTACATCGTGATGTCCGGCGAGATGATGGCCATGTACGCGGCCAACAACATCAGCAAGGGCATCCTGAAGTACGCCAACAGCGGTGGCGTTCGCCTGGGCGGCCTCGTCTGCAACGAGCGCCAGACCGACAAGGAGCTCGAACTGGCCGACTCGCTGGCCAAGATGCTCAACAGCAGGCTGATCCACTTCGTGCCGCGCGACAACATCGTCCAGCACGCCGAGCTGCGCCGCATGACGGTGCTGGAGTACGCGCCGGAATCGAAGCAGGCGCAGGAGTACCGCACGCTGGCGCAGAAGATCCACGCCAACGCCGGTAACGGCACGATCCCGACGCCGATCACGATGGACCAGCTGGAAGACCTGCTGATGGAGCACGGGATCATGAAGAGCGTCGACGAGTCGCTGGTCGGCAAGGCGGCGGCGGAAGCCGCGGCGGCCGCCGAGGCCGCCGCACTCGCGGCCTGACCGGCCCTGCCCCAACCCTCTCCCTCTTGCCGGGAGAGGGAGCCTCACACAGCCCGCTTTGGAGCACAGACATGAGCATGACGGTTGAAGAGCGCAAGGCCACCAACAAGGCCTTGATCGACGAGGTCCTGAAGGCCTACCCCGACAAGATGGCCAAGCGCCGCGCCAAGCACCTCGGCCAGTACGAGGAAGGCAAGCCCGATTGCGGTGTCAAGAGCAACATCAAGAGCCTTCCCGGCGTGATGACGATCCGCGGCTGCGCCTACGCCGGCAGCAAGGGCGTGGTGTGGGGCCCGATCAAGGACATGGTGCACATCAGCCACGGCCCGGTGGGCTGCGGCCAGTACAGCTGGGCCGCGCGGCGCAACTACTATATCGGCGTCACCGGTGTGGACACCTTCGTGACGATGCAGTTCACGAGCGACTTCCAGGAAAAGGACATCGTCTTCGGCGGCGACAAGAAGCTGGACAAGATCATCGACGAGATCCAGGACCTGTTCCCGCTCAACAAGGGCATCAGCATCCAGAGCGAATGCCCGATTGGCCTCATCGGCGACGACATCGAGGCGGTGAGCAAGAAGAAGAGCGCCCAGTACAACGGCAAGACCATCGTGCCGGTGCGCTGCGAGGGCTTTCGCGGCGTCAGCCAGTCGCTGGGCCACCACCTGGCCAACGACGCCATCCGCGACTGGGTCTTCGACAAGCTGGAAGCCGGCCACCGCCCCGAATTCGAAAGCACGCCCTACGACGTCACCATCATCGGCGACTACAACATCGGCGGCGATGCCTGGAGCAGCCGCATCCTGCTGGAAGAGATCGGCCTGCGCGTGATTGCGCAATGGTCGGGCGACGGCACCATCGCCGAGCTGGAGAACACGCCCAAGGCCAAGCTCAACCTCATCCACTGCTACCGCTCGATGAACTACATCAGCCGGCACATGGAAGAGAAGTACGGCATCCCCTGGGTCGAATACAACTTCTTCGGCCCGACCAAGATCGCCGAGAGCCTGCGCGAGATCGCCAGGCACTTCGACGACAGCATCAAGGCCAAAGCCGAGGCGGTGATCGCCAGGTACCAGCCGCTGATGGACGCGGTGATCGCCAAGTACCGCCCGCGCCTGCAGGACAAGACGGTGATGCTGTTCGTCGGCGGCCTGCGCCCCCGGCACGTCATCGGCGCCTACGAGGACCTGGGCATGAACGTGGTCGGCACCGGCTACGAGTTCGGCCACAACGACGACTACCAGCGCACCACGCACTACATCAAGGAAGGCACGCTGATCTACGACGACGTGACCGGCTACGAATTCGAGAAGTTCGTCGAGAAGGTGCAGCCCGATCTCGTCGGCTCCGGCATCAAGGAAAAGTACGTGTTCCAGAAGATGGGCGTGCCGTTCCGCCAGATGCACAGCTGGGACTACTCGGGCCCGTACCACGGCTACGATGGCTTCGCCATCTTCGCCCGCGACATGGACATGGCGATCAGCTCGCCGATCTGGGGCCTGGCCAAGTCGGCGCCCTGGAAGAAGGCCGCGTAAGCGAACACGACAGCAGGCGGCTGGCGCCGCCCTTCAAGGTTTCAGGAGAACCCCATGCCCCAGACCGCCGACAGGGTCATCGACCACGAACTGCTGTTCCGCGAACCGGAATACCAGAAGCTGTTTGCCGACAAGAAGGCGAACTTCGAGTTCAACCATGCCGACGCGAAGGTCGAGGAAATCCGCGACTGGACCAAGAGCAAGGAATACCGCGACAAGAACTTCGCCCGCGAGGCGCTGACGGTCAACCCGGCCAAGGCCTGTCAGCCGCTGGGCGCGGTGTTCGTCGCCAACGGCTTCGCCAAGACCCTGTCCTTCGTACATGGCAGCCAGGGCTGCGTGGCCTACTACCGCAGCCACTTCAGCCGCCATTTCAAGGAGCCGACATCCTGCGTCAGCTCGTCGATGACCGAGGACGCGGCGGTGTTCGGCGGCCTGAACAACATGGTCGACGGCCTGGCCAACGCCTACAAGCTCTACAAGCCGGACATGATCGCGGTCAGCACCACCTGCATGGCCGAGGTCATCGGCGACGACCTCAACGCCTTCATCAAGACGAGCAAGGAAAAGGGCAGCGTGCCGGCCGAGTTCGACGTGCCCTTCGCGCACACGCCGGCTTTCGTCGGCAGCCACGTCACCGGCTACGACAACGCCCTCTTGGGCGTGCTGCAGCACTTCTGGGACGGCAAGGCCGGCACGGCGCCGGCGCTGGAGCGCGCGCCCGACGACAGCATCAACTTCATTGGCGGCTTCGACGGTTTCGTCGTCGGCAACATGAAGGAGGTCAAGCGCATCTTCGAGCTCTTCGGCGCCAAGGTGAACATCCTGTGCGACCCGAGCGAGGTCTGGAACACGCCCACCGACGGTGAGTTCCGGATGTACGAGGGCGGCACGACGAAGGAGACGGTGATCGCGGCGCTGAACGCCAAGGCCACCATCGTCTTCCAGGAGTACTGCTGCGAGAAGACGAGCAAGTACATCGCCGGCAAGGGCCAGGAGGTCGTGGTGCTCAACGCCCCCATGGGCGTGGCCGGCACCGACCGCTTCATCATGGCCATTTCCCGCCTCACCGGCAAGCCGGTGCCGGCGCTGCTGGAACGCGAACGCGGCCAACTGGTCGACGCGATGGCCGACAGCCAGGCCCACCTGCACGGCAAGCGCTACGCCCTCTACGGCGACCCCGACCAGCTGCTGGGCTACAGCGAATTCCTGCTCGAGCTGGGTGCCGAACCCAGCCACGTGCTGGCAACCAACGGCGGCGAGGACTGGGCGGCCAAGGTGCAGAAGTTGTTCGACAGCTCGCCGTATGGCAAGGACTGCAAGGTCTATCCGAAGAAGGACCTGTGGCACCTGCGCAGCCTGCTCTTCACCGAGCCGGTGGACTTCCTGATCGGCAACACCTACGGCAAGTACCTCGAGCGCGACACCGGCGCGCCGCTGATCCGCCTGGTGTTCCCGATCTTCGACCGCCACCACTACCACCGCTTCCCCACCTGGGGCTACAACGGCGCGCTGTGGGTGCTGACGATGCTGCTGGACGAGTTCTTCGAGACGCTGGACGCCAACACCATCGTCCCGGGCAAGACCGACTACAGCTACGACATCATCCGATGAGCTCCGGGGCCGTCCTCGTCAGGACCACGCACGACGGCCGCAAGGTCGAAGTGATAGGCGGCCAGGTCTGCCTCGATGGCCGGCCCGAGGCGGCCGAGTTGACAGTGCTCGACGAGCACCCCAACCGCGCGGCCATCCTGCGCGCGGTGCCGCGGGCCACGCATGTGGCCGGGCGGCTGCCGCTGACGCTGGCCGAAGCCTCGGTGGCGGAGGCCGCGCTGCGCGCCGCGCGGTACAGCTTCGACGGCTCGTTGCAGGCAGTGCGCGAACGGATCCGGCGCGCCGAATGGGGCAAGTCCCTGGCCGACGGCGCCGAATGACGGCGGCTGCAGCGCGGGGACTTGGATGATCTTCGTCCTCGAGCTGCCTCCCGCCGCGCCGCCGCACGCCTGGTTTGCCTTCGACGGGGCCGACCTGCTGCGCAAGGTGGCGGCCATCGACCTGGCACTGCTGCGCGCGACGCACGAGCGACTGGGCGAGAGTGAACCGCTGGACCTGGCCGTGGCCGCCTTGCAGGCGCGCGGGCCCTGCCGCGTCTACCACAGCGACACATTGGCCATGGCCGCCTTTGAGCGCCAGGACGAGCCGGTCTGGCAAGGCGCCGGCTGGCGCGCACGCCTGGCGCTGCGCGATCAACTGGTGGCGCTGGAAGTGCTGGCCGACGATCTGTGAAGGTGGCGTTTGTCGCAAAGCCGCCAGCGGCAAATCGGCCACCGCATTGTCCAAGTCCTTGATCCGCCTCAATTTGGACCTTGGCACCGATCCTGCAACGAGCCTGCCTGCACCTACCTCAGAAAGGCCGCCATGTCCGCCACGCTCAACGCCAGGATCGCCCAGGTCTTCGACGAGCCCGGCTGCGACCACAACCAGGCCAAGAGCGAGAAGGAACGCAAGAAGGGCTGCACCAAGCAGCTCATGCCCGGCGCCGCGGCCGGCGGCTGCGCCTTCGACGGCGCCAAGATCGCGCTGCAGCCCATCGTCGACGTCGCGCACCTGGTGCACGGCCCCATCGCCTGCGAAGGCAACAGCTGGGACAACCGCCACAGCGCGTCGTCCGGCCCGCAGACCTACCGCACCGGCTACACGACCGACATCAACGAGTTCGACGTCATCTACGGCGCCGAGAAGCGCCTGTTCAAGGCCATCCGCGAGATCCTCGAGAAGAGCGACCCGCCGGCGATCTTCGTCTACCAGACCTGCGTCACGGCGATGATCGGCGACGACATCGAGGCGGTCTGCAAGCGCGCGACCGAGAAGTTCGGCCGTCCGGTGATCCCGATCGACGCGCCCGGCTTCGCGGGGCCGAAAAACCTGGGCAACAAACTCGGCGCCGAGGCGCTGCTCGACCACGTGATCGGCACCATGGAGCCCGAGTTCACGACGCCGACCGACATCAACATCATCGGCGAATACAACCTGAGCGGCGAGCTCTGGCAGGTCAAGCCGCTGCTCGACGCTTTGGGCGTGCGCGTGCTGTCGTGCATCTCGGGCGACGGCCGCTATGCCGAAGTGGCCTCGGCACACCGCGCCAAGGTCAACATGATGGTCTGCAGCAAGTCGATGATCAACATCGCCACGCGCATGCAGCAGCGCTGGGGCATCCCCTACTTCGAAGGCTCGTTCTACGGCATCAGCGACATGAGCACCACGCTGCGCGAGATCGCACGCCTGCTGGTGGCCACCGGCGGCCCGGCCGACCTGCCGGCGCGCGCCGAGGCGCTGATCGCGAATGAGGAAGCGCGGGCCTGGGAACGCATCCGCGCCTACCGCCGGCGCCTGGCGGGCAAGAAGGTGCTGCTGATCACCGGCGGCGTGAAGAGCTGGAGCGTAGTCTCGGCGCTGCAGGAGGCCGGGCTGGAAGTCGTCGGCACCAGCGTCAAGAAGAGCACGAAGGAGGACAAGCAGAAGATCAAGGAGATCATGGGTGACGATGCCCACATGATCGACGACATGACGCCTCGCGAGATGTATGCGATGCTGTGCGAGGCGCGCGCCGACATCATGCTCAGTGGCGGCCGCAGCCAGTTCGTGGCGCTGAAGGCGCGCATGCCCTGGATGGACATCAACCAGGAACGCCACCGCGCCTACGCAGGCTACGAGGGCATGGTGACGATGGTGGCCGAGATCGACAAGGCCATCTTCAACCCGGTGTGGCAGCAGGTGCGCAGCCCCGCGCCCTGGGAAGTCACCGACACGCTGCTGGCGGCCCGAGGCGACCCGACCATGGCCCATGTCACCGAAGCGAAGAAGGCCTGCGCGGTCAACCCGCTGAAGATGAGCCAGCCGCTGGGCGCGGCCTACGCCTTCATGGGCCTGGGCTCATGCATGCCGCTGATGCATGGCTCGCAGGGTTGCACCTCCTTCGGCCTGGTGCTGCTGGTGCGGCACTTCAAGGAAGCCATCCCTCTGCAGACCAGCGCGATGAACGAAGCCACCACCATCATGGGCGGCTACGACAACCTCGCCAAGGCGCTGCTGAACATCCGCAGCCGGGCCAGGCCAGCCATCATCGGCATCTGCTCCACCGGCCTGACCGAGACCAAGGGCGACGACGTCGACGGCTATATCGCCTTGGCGCGGCAGAAACACCCCGAGCTGGCCGACACCGAGATCGTCTATGTCTCCACGCCCGACTACGCGGGGGCTTTTCAGGACGGCTGGGCAAAGGCGGTGGCGGCGCTGGTTTCCAAGGTGCCGCAGGTCGACACGCCGCAGCGGCCCGGCGCGATCAACGTGCTGCCGGGCAGCCATGTCACCCCCGGAGACATCGAGGAGCTGCGCGAGCTCATCGAGGCCTTCGGCCTGCAGCCGACCTTCGTGCCCGACGTGTCGGGCTCGCTCGATGGCCACATTCCCGAGCAGTGGCTGGGCACAACCCTCGGCGGCACGCCGCTGGCATCGCTGCGGGAGCTCGGAGGTGCCGTGCACACGCTGGCCATCGGCGAGCAGATGCGCCCGGCCGCCGAGGCACTGCAAGCTCACTGCGGCGTGCCCTACACGCTGTACGACCGGCTCACCGGCCTCACCGCCACCGACGCCCTGGTGCAGCAACTGGCGCAGCTCTCGGGCCGCCCGGTGCCCGCACGCATCCGCCGCCAGCGCAGCCAGCTGGTGGACGCCATGCTCGACGGCCACTTCCACTTCGGCAATGTCAAGGTGGCGCTGGCGGCCGAGCCCGACCTGCTGTGGTCGGCCGGCATGTTCCTCGCCGAGATGGGCGCCGAACTGTCGGTGTGCGTGACGACGACGGCCTCGCCGCTGCTGGCGCAGCTGCCGGTGGCCGAGGTGCTGATCGGCGACCTCGAGGACTTCGAGCGCAGCGCCCACGCCGCCGGCTGCGAGCTGCTGATGACGCATGCCCATGGCCGCCAGGCGGCCGACCGCCTGGGCAAGCCGCTGTTCCGCATCGGCATGCCCATCTTCGACCGCATCGGCAACGCCCACATCTGCCATGTCGGCTACCGCGGCACGCGCAACTTCGTCCACGAGGTCGGCAACCTGCTGATGGACCAGATCGGCCACCACGGGCCCGACGACTGGCCGCTGCCGCCTGCCTCCCGCGCGGCCGCGGTGGCCCATCTGCCGGCCGTCATCGAACGCCTGCGCAAGCCCGACGACAAGCTGGCCGCGGCCAGCGCCTGAACACCCATGAGAGGAAACCTGCCATGAAAGTCGCCTTCGCCACCCAGGACCAGCAGCGCGTCGATGCGCATTTCGGCTGGGCCAAGCACCTGGCGGTCTACGAGGTCACGCCGACCGACGTCGGCTTCGTGCAGGACTTCCCCTTCGGCGAGGACCTCGCCGAGGACGGCAACGAGGACAAGCTCGCGCCCAAGCTGGATGCCATCCGCGACTGCGCCATCGTCTACGTCGCCGCCATCGGCGGCTCGGCGGCGGCGCGCGTGGTGGCGGCCAAGATCCACCCCATCAAGGTCGCGGCGCCCGAGCCCATCCTGGACATCCTGGACAAGCTGCAGGACGTGCTGAAGGGTACGCCGCCGCCCTGGCTGCGCAAGGCCCTGCTCAAGGATGCGCCGCGCAGCTTCGACTTCGAGAGCGACGACGAGGCGAAGTCATGAGCAACGCAGCCATGGTCGAAGCCCCCAGCGACGAAGCCCTGCTGCAGGACCCCTTCGTGCGCGAGCTCGTCAAGCAGATCCGCGCCCAGGACACCCATGGCACCTGGGAAGGCAAGAGCGACGCCAAGCTTCTGGAGCCCTACATCCTGACGGCCGAGCAGCGCCGCGCCATGCCCATCATGGGCGACCCCGACCCCGACACGCTGTGGCGGCTGGACCTCTTCCACAACGCCATCGGCCTGGCCATCGAGGGGCAGACGAAATGCATGGTGACGCCAATGACCAAGATGAGCCACGAGGGCTTCGGCCGCACCGTGCTCACCACCGGCCGGCTCATCGTCGTCAACCGCCACCTGCGCGACGTGCACCGCTTCGGCTTCGCGAGCCTGGCCAAGCTGTCCGAGGCCGGCAACAAGTTGGTGGCCGACGGGGTGGCGATGATCTGCCGGTACCCCGACGTGGCGAACTGGGAGTGAAAGGAACACGACCATGAGCGACGTCGAAACGCTGAAGGCCGCGGTGAAGAAGCTCAATGCGCGCGCCACGCAGGCCAAGATGGACCTGCACGACCTCTCCGAGGAGTTGCCGACGAACTGGGAGCGAATCCCCGAGGTCGCCCGCATCGCCCACGAGGCCCATGCCGCGCTGGTGGCGGCACGCCGGCAGCTGGAAAGCCTGTCATGAGCAGCTTCAGCGTCACACTGCCCTCGGGCGCCACCTGGACGCCGACCTTCGTGCAGTCCATCGACGAGGCCAAGTGCATAGGCTGCGGGCGCTGCTTCCGCGTCTGCCCGCGCGGCGTGCTCGAACTCGTGGGCCTGGACGACGCGGGCGAGCGCATCGCCATCGACGCCGACGACGACGAGGACGAGGAATACGAGAAGAAGGTGATGACCATCGCCCACGGCGAGCTGTGCATAGGCTGCACCGCCTGCTCGAAGATCTGCCCGAAGAAGTGCTACACGCACGCAGCGGCGCCGGCCTGAGCGAGCGATGGGGGCGCGGCCGCCGATCATGCCGGCACCGGTGGTGCTGTCCCAGCGCGCGCAGCGCGACGACGAGGTGCAGGACCTGGTCGCGCTGCTGGCCGAGCACGCGCACCCGCGGCACGCCGGCAGTGCCGAATGCCAAGAGATGGCGCACACCGTGGCCACTGCCTGCCTGGGCGACAACCACCTCTGGCAGGACATGCAGCTGGGCTCGCGCGCGGAGCTCTCGGCGCTGATGCGGCACTGGTTCCCGACGCTGGTGGCGAAGAACCACGGCGACATGAAGTGGAAGAAGTTCCTCTACAAGCAGCTTTGCGAACGTGAGGAACTCTTCATCTGCAAGGCGCCCAGCTGCGCGGTGTGCTGTGACCGCGGCCTGTGCTTCGGCCCCGAGGTCTGAGCGACGGCGCGACCCACCGCCGCCCCGGCACGCCGTGCACACCTTCGAGGCCAGCGCCGACGACGACCAGCCGGCGCCGGCGCTGGCGCGGGTGCGCGTTACGGCGGAAAATGGCGCCAGCGTGCCGCTGTGGGCGCGCCTTTCGCGCCGGTCCGCGCATGCGCGGCAACTGGCGCCCGACCTGCCGGAGTGGTCGCAGGTGACGACCGTGGCCAAGATGGAATGACGACCCGCACGAAAGATGGTGCGTTGCTCGGTGGCGAGTTGAAGCTGGCCGGGCGTCTGGACGCGCGTTTTTTCGCCCTGCTGGAGGCCCTGCACCAGACGGGCTCGATCAACCGCGCGGCGCGCACCGCGGGCCTGAGCTACAAGGGCGCGTGGACCATGCTCGAGACAGCCTGCAACATGGCCAACGAACCGCTGCTGCAGACGGCCACCGGTGGTAGCGGTGGCGGCGGCACGCGGCTGACGGCCGCGGCCCGCGCCTTGCTTGAGGCCTGGCACGGGCTGCAGGCGCGGCATCGTGCCTTCCTGCAGGAGCAGGAAGCTGAACTGACGCAACTTGCGGCCCTCAAGGGGCTGCTCAGGAGAATGTCGATGAAGACGACGGCCCGGAACCAGTTCGCCGGCACCATCCAGGACGTCCATGTGGGACCGGTGTCGGCGCAGGTGACGATCGCACTGGAATCCGGCGCCGAGATCACGGCCACCATGACCAGCGCCGCCGCCGAACGGCTGAAGCTGAAGAAGGGCAAGGAGGCGCTGGCGCTAATCAAGGCCTCGGCGATCGTGCTCGTCGCCGACTTCGGCGGCTGGCAGTTGTCGGCACGCAACCAGCTTGCGGGCACGGTGTCGCGCATCGAGAAGGGCGCGGTGTCCTCGCTGGTGGTCGTCACGCTGCCGGGTGGTGCAGCGGTTACCGCCAGCGTCACCAACGACGGCGTCGATGCGCTGGGCCTGAAGGTCGGCACACCGGCGACGGCGGTGTTCAAGGCGTACTCGGTCATGGTCGCCGCGCAACCCTGAGCGCGAGGCAGGGCGTGCCGTCGCGTCGCGCGGCCACGCCGCGCTCACCACAGCTTGTGCAGCTCCACCTTGGCCAGCCGCTGCACGAAACGCGGGCCGGTGGCGCGGTCGTACAGGCTGGCCAGCGCGTAGGGCCCCATCGGCGCCGGCAGCGGCGACTCGGGCGCGTCCCAGGCCACGATGACGCCGTCGCCGACGACCGAGTTGAAGACCTCGTTCCACGAGAACAGCGCGCGGTAGCCCTCGGCCGACTCGGCGACCAGCGCGACGCGCTTGAAGTCCGTGCGCTGGTCGAACGCCGGCTGAGCCGCCTCCACCAGCGCCCGCAACGGCACGCCGCGCAGTTGTCGCGGCCCGCCGTGCACGCCGTCGAAGGTGCATACGACGACGAAGTCGGCCACCTGCGGCGCGTCGAATCCGTCAAGCAGCGCACCGTCCAGGGCCAGCGGCTTGCGCACCCAGCCGCCGATCTGCACATGGTCCTGGCCGGGTCGCCGCGGCCGCAGGCGCGCGCGCGGGGGGTCGATGGCGATTGGCGGCGAGGCGGTGGCGATCATGGCGCGGCTCCAGGTCGATGGCAGGGAAGACATGCTTTGTGTACTTCAGTACACAACGCAAGGGGCGACGCAAGATGAATGCCAGCACCACCATTGACGACACGCAGCTGCTGACCTGGCTGCGCGAGGATGCACCGCACGGCGACCTCACGTCGGCGGCCTTGCCCCTGCACGGCCGTGCCGGACACATGCGGTTCAGCGCGCGCGCGGCGATGTGCGTGGCCGGCAGCGAGGAGGCCGTCCGCCTGCTGCAGCTGGCGGGGGCGTCGGCGCACCTGCACGCGCCCAGCGGGACGGCGGTGGTGGCCGGCGCGCTGCTGCTGGACGCGCAAGGACCGGCGACCGCCCTGCTGCTGGGCTGGAAGGTGGCGCAGACGATGCTCGAATCGGCCTCGGGCATCGCCACGGCGACGGCCGCCATCGTCGACACGCTGCGCAACGCCGGCTGCGCGGTGCCGGTGGCCTGCACGCGCAAGACTTTCCCCGGCACGCGCGTGCTGGCGGCCAAGGCCGTGCGTGCCGGGGGCGGCGTGATGCACCGCCTCGGCTTGTCCGAGACCCTGCTGGTCTTTCCCGAACACCGCGTGTTCCTCGCCGCGACCGAACTGGCTACTGCCCTGTCGGCGCTGCGCATGGCGCAGCCCGAGAAGAGGCTCGTCGTCGAGGTCGGCAACGACGACGAGGCCCTGGCCCTGGCGCGAGCCGGCGCCGAGGTGCTGCAGCTCGAGCGCTACACGCCGGCCGCGCTGGCCGCGCTGCGCGCGCGGCTGCACGGTGACGGCCTGCAGGTCAAGCTCGCGCCCGCCGGCGGGGTGACGCTGGCCAACGCGCTGGAGTACGCACGCGCCGGCGCCGATCTGCTCGTAACGTCGGCGCCCTATTTCGCGCCGCCGGCCGACGTGCAGGTGCACATCGCGGCTCAGCACTGAGCCGCAGCGCCACGGCTGCACCAACCCCGGCGCAGAGCTTGCGCAGGTGGCGCGGCTCGGCCCAGATGGCGGCCAGCGCGCGCAGCGCCACGGGTCCGGCGCCTGCAGCCGCAATAGGGCGACCGCGGCCGCGCACGGCGGGGTCGGCCTCCGCCGCCCGCGCGTCGAAGACGCGACAAAGGCGACAAGGCGGCTGGTGTCGGCGCCGGTGGCACGAACCGCGCCTGCCGGGCTCCGCCTGCCAAGTGCCTGACGCAAGGGCGCTTTTTCGTGCGCCATTGCGCCTGGCACGGTCCGTGCGATGGATGCCGCACAGCCCCGATTCCGAGAACCGCACGCGATGGATCCCGCCGCAACGAAGCCGATCTACCTCGACCACGCCGCCACCACCCCCGTGGACCCACGCGTGGTGCAGCAGATGGTGCCGTACCTGTACCAGCAGTTCGGCAACCCGGCGTCGCGCAGCCACGCCTACGGCTGGGCTGCGGAAGAGGCGGTCGGGACAGCACGCGGGAACGTCGCCGCGCTGATCGGCGCCGACCCGCGCGAGATCGTCTGGACCAGCGGCGCCACCGAGTCCAACAACCTCGCGATCAAGGGCGCAGCGCAGTTCCACGCCGCCAAGGGCAGGCACCTGATCACGGTCAAGACCGAACACAAGGCGGTGCTCGACACGATGCGCGAACTGGAGCGTGCCGGCTTCGAGGTGAGCGTTCTTGACGTGCAGGCAGACGGCCTGCTTGACCTGGGGAAGTTGCAGGCCGCATTGCGCCCGGACACCATCCTCGTGTCGGTGATGCTCGTGAACAACGAGACCGGCGTCATCCAGGACATCGCCGCCATCGGCGCGCTGTGCCGCGCACGCGGCATCCTCTTCCACACCGACGCGGCGCAGGCCACCGGCAAGGTCGCGATCGACCTCGCGACGCTGCCGGTCGACCTCATGAGCCTGTCGGCGCACAAGACCTACGGCCCCAAGGGCATCGGCGCGCTGTACGTGCGGCGCAAGCCGCGCGTGCGCATCGAGGCGCTGATCCACGGCGGCGGCCACGAGCGCGGCATGCGCAGCGGAACGCTGCCCGTGCACCAGATCGTCGGCATGGGTGCCGCCTACCAGCTGGCGCGCGAGGTCATGGGCAGCGAGAACGAGCGCATCCGTTCGCTGCGCGACCGCCTGCTCGCCGGGCTGCAGGCCATCCCCGAGGCGTGCGTCAACGGCAGCCTCGAGCAGCGCGTGCCGCACAACCTCAACATCAGCTTTCCTTACGTCGAGGGCGAATCGCTGCTGATGGGGATGAAGGGCATCGCCGTGTCCTCGGGCTCCGCCTGCACCAGCGCCAGCCTGGAGCCCAGCTACGTGCTGCGCGCGTTGGGCCTGTCGGACGAGGTGGCGCACAGCTCGATCCGTTTCTCGGTCGGCCGCACCACGACCGCCGCCGAAATCGACGACGCCATCGCGCAGGTCACCGCCACGGTCGAGCGGCTGCGCACGCTCAGCCCGCTGTGGGATCTCCATTGCGCCGGCGTGGACCTGGCCGCCGTCCAGTGGGCCACGCACTGACTTACCGGAGCACGATATGGCTTACAGCGAACAGGTCATCGACCATTACGAGAACCCGCGCAACGTCGGCAGCTTGGGCAACGGCGACGACGTCGGCACCGGCATGGTCGGCGCGCCGGCCTGCGGCGACGTGATGAAGCTGCAGATCAAGGTCAACCCGGCCACTGGCGTGATCGAGGACGCGCGCTTCAAGACCTACGGCTGCGGCTCAGCAATCGCGTCGAGCTCGCTCGTCACCGAATGGGTCAAGGGCAAGACGCTGGACCAGGCGCTGACGATCAGGAACACCGCCATCGCCGAGGAACTGGCGCTGCCACCGGTGAAGATCCACTGCTCGATCCTGGCCGAGGACGCCATCAAGGCCGCCGTCAACGACTACCGCTCGCGCCGCGGCGGCATCCTCGAACAGGCCGCCTGCACCCCGGCCGCAGCGGCCTGAACCGGTCCACCTTCGAAAGACTCCCACCATGTCCGCCTGCCCATCGCAAAGCCACGCCGGTTCTTCCTGCGCGCCGGGTGCGCTCGCCGCACACGCCGAGACCCCAGCCATCCCCGACGGCACCGACGCCATCCGCATCACCGAGACCGTGGTCGCCAAGGTCGCGGAGATGCTGGCCGAGGAAGGCGACCCGGCGCTGCAGCTGCGCATCTTCGTCACCGGCGGCGGCTGCTCGGGCTTTCAGTACGGCTTCGCCTTCGACGACGAGGTGAAGGAGGATGACCTGCGCGTCGAGCGCGGCCCGATCAAGGTCGTCGTCGATGCGATGAGCCTGCAGTACCTGATGGGCGCGGAGATCGACTTCGAGGACAACCTGGAAGGTGCGCGCTTCGTCATCCGCAACCCCAACGCCGCCAGCACCTGCGGCTGCGGCAGTTCGTTCTCGGTCTGAAGGAGGCAGGCATGGCCATCAGCGTCACCCCCAAGGCCGCCACGCAGATCCGCAAGGCGCTGGGCAAGCGCGGCGGCGGCGTCGGACTGCGCGTCGCTGTCAAGACCAGCGGCTGCTCGGGCTATGCCTATGCACTCGAATTCGCCGACGCCGCTGCCGCCGACGACCTCTCCTTCGAGAGCGAAGGCGTGCAGCTGCTGGTGACGGCGGCCAGCCTGCCGCTGGTCGACGGCACGCAGCTGGACTGGGTGCGCGAAGGCCTGAACGAGGGCTTCAGGTTCAATAACCCCAACGCCGCGGCGACCTGCGGCTGCGGGGAATCCTTCACGGTCTAGCATCGAGGCGGCGATGGCCCTGCTGCAGATTGCCGAACCGGGCCGCGCCGCGGCGCCGCACCAGCACCGGCTGGCGGTCGGCATCGACCTGGGCACGACCAACTCGCTGGTGGCCACGGTTCGCAGCGCCGTGCCGACGGTGCTGGCCGATGCGCAGGGGCGCGCCCTGTTGCCTTCGGTCGTGCACTACGGCGAGGACGGCATGCTCGCCATCGGCCACGAGGCCAGGGCCCGCGCCGCGGCCGACCCACGCAACACCGTGGCCTCGGCCAAGCGGCTGATTGGCCGAGCGCTGGGGGATGTCGAGACGACACCGCTGCCCTATGCCGTCGAGGCCTTGTCCGACACCGCCGTTGGCGTGCGCACGCGCCAGGGCCTGAAGAGCCCGGTCGAGATCGGTGCCGAGGTGCTGCGCGCCTTGCGGCTTCGCGCCGAGGCCGCGCTGGGCGGCGAGCTGGTCGGCGCCGTCATCACCGTGCCCGCCTACTTCGACGATGCGCAGCGCCAGGCCACCAAGGACGCCGCGGCGCGCGCGGGACTGAACGTGCTGCGCCTGCTTAACGAACCCACTGCGGCCGCCGTCGCCTACGGCCTGGACAACGCCAGCGAAGGCATGTACGTCGTCTACGACCTCGGCGGCGGCACCTTCGACGTCTCGGTGCTGCGGCTGACGCACGGTGTCTTCGAGGTCGTGGCTACCGGCGGCGACCCGCGGCTGGGCGGCGACGACTTCGACCATCGCCTGGGCGCCTGGTTCGCCGCCGCAAGCGGTGGCGACTGGAGCGATGCCGACATTGGCGCCCTGCACGCAGCCGCCCGCATCGCCAAGGAGGCGCTGACCGACCGGGACCAGGTCATCATGCAATGCGCGCGCCGTGACGGCGGCTCGGAGGCGCTGGCCGTGGACCGCAGCATCTTCGAGGACCTGACGCGCGAACTGGTGGACCGCACCCTGGGCCCGGTGCGCCGCGCGCTGCGCGACGCCCGGCTCAAGCCGAGCGACGTGGATGGTGTCGTGCTGGTCGGCGGCGCCACCCGGATGCCGCAGGTGCGTGCCGCCGTGGCGCAGCTCTTCGGCCGCGAACCGTACACCGACATCGACCCCGACCAGGCTGTGGCCCTGGGCGCCGCCATCCAGGCCGACCAGCTCGCCGGCAACCGCGCCGGCGACAGCGAGCTGCTGCTGCTGGACGTCTGCCCGCTATCGCTGGGGCTGGAGACCATGGGCGGGCTGGTCGAAAAGATCATCCCGCGCAACAGCACGCTGCCGACGGCGCGGGCGCAGGAGTTCACCACCTTCAAGGACGGTCAGACCGCGATGGCGCTGCACGTGGTGCAGGGCGAGCGCGAGCTGGTCGGCGAATGCCGCAGCCTGGCGCGCTTCACGCTGCGCGGCATCCCGCCCATGGTGGCCGGCGCGGCACGCATTCGCGTCACCTTCCAGATTGACGCCGACGGCCTGCTGTCGGTGAACGCGGTGGAGCAGAGCAACGGCGTGCAGGCTCAGGTCGAGGTCAAGCCCAGCTACGGGCTGGCCACCGACACCGTCGCCGCGATGCTCAGCGACGCGCTGGGCAGCGCAGAAGGTGACGCTGCCGCGCGCATGCTGCGCGAGGCCGAGCTGGATGCGCGGCGCTTGCTCGACGCCACCCAGGCCGCGCTGCGCGACGACGGCGACGCGCTGCTGCAGCCACGCGAACAGTTCGAGATCCTCTGCGGCATGCAGGCCGTGGCCGACCTGCTGGAGCAATGCGCCGAGGGTGAGGGCAGCTCCTTGCTCGAACACAGGACGCTGCGCGAAGCCCTTCGCGCAGCGTCCGAGGCGCTGAACCGCATCACCACACCCTTCGCGGGTCGGCGCATGGATGCGCGGGTGCGCGACGCCCTCTCCGGTCGTCGCATCGATCAGATGGCCGCATGAAGGAACGCCTCGGCGAGACGGCGCCGACGACGCGCGTGCGCGTGCTGCCGCATGCCGAGTTGTGCTCGGAGGGCCTGGTCTTCGAGGCACGCCAGGGTCGCAAGCTGGTCGACGAGTTGCTGGCCCATGGCGTGGCCATCGAACATGCCTGCGAGAAGGTGGGCGCCTGCGCAACCTGCCATGTGCACCTGCGCAGTGGCGCCGAGTTTGTGGCGGTGGCGACCGAGGACGAGGAAGACCAGCTCGGCGACGCCTGGGGCCTAGACGGCCAGTCGCGGCTGTCGTGCTGCGTGCGCGTGCTCGGGCTCGAACTGGTGATCGAGCTGCCACGCTTCACGCGCAACCACGCGCGCGAAGCCTGAGGCCCCGCGGCCCCGGCCGCCCTGTCGGCTATGCAACAAACATCACAGCGTCGCGACCACGCGGCGTCGTCGTGAAACCTATACAGATCAGCCACTTGCCAGCGACGAAAGGCATGGCACAGCGCTTGCGGTATTGCCAGTGTTGAACCCAGGAGCTCCCATGCCCGCGCTGCCGCTGACGATCAACGACACCACCTTGCGTGACGGCGAACAGACCGCAGGCGTGGCCTTCAGCGACGACGAGAAGCTGGCCATCGCCGCCGCGCTGGACGCTGCCGGCGTGCCCGAGATGGAAGTCGGCATCCCCGTCATGGGCGAACACGAGTGCGAGCTCATCCGCGCCATCACGCGGTCGGTGCGGCACTCGCGCACGATGGTGTGGTCGCGCATGGCCGACGCCGACATCGCCGCCGCACTGCGCTGCCATGCCGACACCGTGCACCTGGCCGTCAGCGTCTCCGACATCCAGATCCAGCGCAAGCTGGCCAAGGACCGCGCCTGGGTGTTGGCCACGGTGGCACGCTGCGTGGACCGCGTCGCCGATGCCGGCGCGCAGGTCAGCGTCGGCTTCGAGGATGCCTCGCGCGCCGACCCCGGCTTCCTGGCGCAGGCGGCGCAACTGGCGCAGCGCCACGGTGCTGTGCGCGTGCGCTACGCCGACACATTGGGCCTGCTCGACCCTTTCGCCACCTACGAGCGCATCGCCGCGCTGCGCAGCGAGACCGACATCGCCATCGAGATCCACGCCCACAACGACCTCGGCCTGGCCACCGCCAACACGCTGGCCGCCTTCCGTGCCGGCGCCACCCATGCCAGCACGACCGTCAACGGCCTGGGCGAACGGGCCGGCAACGCGGCGCTGGAAGAGGTCGTGATGGCGGCACGCCACCTGCACGGTGTCGAGTGCGGCGTCGACACCACGGCGCTGCCCCGCATCTCGCAGCTCGTGGCGCGCGCTGCGGGCCGGCCGGTGGCAGCGGGCAAGAGCATCGTCGGTGAGGCGGTATTCACGCACGAATCGGGCATCCATGTCGATGGCCTGCTCAAGGACCGCGGCAACTACGAGGCCTTCCGGCCCGAGGAACTCGGTCGCCAGCACCGCCTGGTTCTGGGCAAGCACTCGGGCTCGCGCGGCGTGCGTGCGGCCTATGCGCGGCTGGGCCGCACGCTGGACGCCGATCTTGCCCAGGCGCTGCTGGCGCGCATCCGCGCCCACGTCAGCAAGACCAAACGTGCCCCCCGCGACGACGAACTGCTGCGCTTCTACATCGAAATCCAGCCTTGCCTCGCCACGGCGGAGGCCTGACCCCCAGGAGACCGAAATGGGCACCTTCTTCGATCGCCTCAAGGCCCTGTCCAGCGCCGAGGACTTCTTCGCGTTCTTCGCCGTCGCCTACGAGGTGCCGGTGGTGCAGGTGAACCGGCTGCACATCCTCAAGCGCTTCTACCAGTACCTGCACAAGGAAGAGGGGCTGGACGGGCTGTGCGAGGTCGAGCTGTACCGCCGCTACCGCGAGCTGCTGGCGCACGCCTATGCCGACTTCGTGCGCTCCACACCGGCGCAGGAGAAGGTGTTCAAGGTCTTCCAGGACGCCGGCGGCACGCAGCATGTGCGCGTCGAATCACTGCAGCGCGGCCGGCCGAAGCCCCACGTGCCGCAGGCAGCCTGAGCGAAGGAGCACAGCCATGCACATCGTCGTCTGCATCAAGCAGGTGCCCGACTCGGCGCAGATCCGCGTCCACCCGGTCACCAACACCATCATGCGCCAGGGCGTGCCGGCCATCGTCAATCCCTACGACCTGTTCGCGCTGGAAGAGGCGCTGCGGCTGAAGGACCGCTTCGGCGGCCGCGTCACGATGCTGTGCATGGGCCCGCCGCAGGCCGAGGAGGCGCTGCGCAAGTGCATCAGCTTCGGCGCCACCGACGCCATCCTCGTCACCGACCGCGCCTTCGCCGGTGCCGACACACTGGCCACCTCATACGCACTGGCCGCGGCCATCCGCAAGATCGGCCAGGAGCAGGCGGTGGACCTGGTCTTCACCGGCAAGCAGACCATCGACGGCGACACCGCGCAGGTCGGCCCCGGCATCGCCAAGCGCCTGGGGCTGAACCTGCTGACCTACGTCAGCAAGGTGGTGGAGGTCGATCTTGATGGCCGCACGCTGAAGGTCGAGCGCCGCGCCGAAGGCGGCGTGCAGCTGCTGCAGACCACGCTGCCCTCGCTGATCACGATGCTGGAAGGCACCAACGAGATGCGCTTCGCCAGCATGGACGACATGCTGCGCGCCGGCCGCCACGCGGTGCGCAAGTGGAACAAGGACGACGCCGGCATCGAGGACCTGACGAAGATCGGCCTGAAGGGCTCGCCCACGGTCGTCAGCAAGGTCTTCGGGCCAACGCCGCGCAGCCAGAAGGCCGACACGCAGGTGGTGGCCGACAGCACGCCGAACGACGTCGCGCTGAACCTGCTGGGCAAGCTCTTCACCACCCACCCGCAGCTCGAAGAAGAGCTGGTCGAACGCCTGTCGGCCTGAAGGAGTCCGTGCGATGAGCGAAGCCCCCAAACCTGTGGCGCCGAAGCCGGCCGGCCGCGCCGGCCGCAACATCGAACTGCCCGAACACCTGAAGGCCTACAAGGGCGTCTGGGTCTTCGTCGAGCACGACCGCGGTCACGTCAACCCGGTGAGCTGGGAGCTGATGGGCGAAGCGCGCAAGCTCGCCGACAAGCTGCAGGTGTCGGTTTCGGGCGTCATCCTGGGCGGTCCCGACGAGCCTCTGGACGCCTACGCTGCCGAGGCCTACGCCTACGGCGCTGACCGCTGCTACACCATGCGCGACCCGGTGCTGAAGGGCTACCGCAACGAGCCCTTCACCAAGGGCCTGACCGACCTCGTCAACACCCATCAGCCCGAGATCATGCTGCTGGGCGCCACCACCATGGGCCGCGACCTCGCGGGCTCGGTGGCCACCACGCTGGGCACCGGCCTGACGGCCGACTGCACCGAGCTGAACATCGACGGCCGCGCCCTGGCCGCCACCCGCCCCACCTTCGGCGGCAGCCTGCTGTGCACGATCATGACCCTGGCCTACCGGCCGCAGATGGCCACCGTGCGGCCGCGCGTGATGAGCCTGCCGCGCCGCGACGCCACGCGCAGCGGCGACATCGTCGAGATGCCCCTGGGCATGGTCGAGACCGACATCGTCACCAAGCTGCTCGGCTTCATCCCCGACGCCACCCGCAACACCGTCAACCTGGCCTATGCCGATGTCGTCATCTGCGGCGGCAAGGGGCTTAAGAACGCCGACAACTTCAAGCTCGTGTGGGAGCTCTCGCGTGTGCTCGGCGCCGAAGTCGGCGCCACGCGCGCCGTGGTGCAGGCCGGCTGGGCCGAGGCCGAACGCCAGGTCGGGCAGACGGGCAAGACCGTACGCCCAAAGCTCTACATCGCCGCGGGCGTGAGCGGCGCCATCCAGCACCGCGTCGGCATGGAAGGCTCGGATGTCATCGTGGCCATCAACACGGACCCCAATGCACCGATCTTCGACATCGCCCATTACGGCATCGTCGGCAACGCGATGCAGGTGCTGCCGGTGCTGACGCAGGCCTTCCGCACCCACCTCGACAAGCGCATCCGCAAAGCGGCGTAAAGGAGCCAACATGGAAGAGAAGTTCGACGCCATCGTCGTCGGTGCTGGCCCCTCGGGCAACACCGCCGCCTACTTGATGGCCAAGGCCGGCCTGAAGGTGCTGCAGATCGAGCGCGGCGAGTACCCCGGCAGCAAGAACGTGCAGGGCGCCATCCTCTACGCCGATGCGCTGGAGAAGGTCATCCCCGACTTCCGCGAAGACGCGCCGCTGGAGCGCCACGTCATCGAGCAGCGCGTCTGGGTGCTGGACGACAACAGCTTCGTCGGCACGCATTTCCGCAGCGAGGACTACAACAAGCCGCCCTACAACCGCTACACCATCATCCGCGCCCAGTTCGACAAGTGGTTCTCGTCCAAGGTGCGCGAGGCCGGCGCGCTGCTGATCTGCGAGACCACGGTCGAGGAGCTGCTGATGGACGGCAAGCGCTGCATCGGCGTGCGCTGCGACCGCAAGGGCGGCGAGGTGCATGCTGACGTGGTGGTGCTGGCCGACGGCGTGAACTCGACGCTGGCGCGCAAGGCCGGTTTCCACGGCGAGCTCGACCCGGGCGAAGTGGCGCTGGCGGTGAAGGAAATCCTCTTCCTGCCCGAAGAAGTCATTCAGCAGCGCTTCAACGTCAAGGAAGACGAAGGCGTGGTCATCGAGCTGATGGGCACCGTCACCGAGGGCATGGTCGGCACCGGTTTCCTCTACACCAACAAGGATTCGCTGACCATCGGCGTGGGCTGCATGCTCAGCGACTTCAAGGCCAACCCCAGGCGCACGACGCCCAACGCGCTGCTCGAGCAGCTCAAGCGCCACCCAAGCATCGCACCGCTTATCGCCGGCGGCGAGATGAAGGAGTACTGCGCCCACCTCATCCCCGAAGGCGGCTTCAACGCCGTGCCGCAGGTCTACGGCGACGGCTGGCTGATCGTGGGCGACTCCGGCGGCTTCGTCAACGGCGTGCACCGCGAGGGCAGCAACCTGGCGATGACCACCGGACAGCTGGCGGCGCAGACCATTATCGAAGCCAAGGCCGCAGGCGCGGAAATGACCGCCAGGACGCTGCGCGCCTACAAGCAGCGCCTGGACGAGAGCTTCGTGATGAAGGACCTGCACAAGTACCGCCGCATGCCGCAGGTGATGCACGACAGCCGCCAGTTCTTCACGACCTACCCGCAGCTGGTGACGGGGGCGGCGAAGACGATGTTCACGGTCGACGGCGTCGACAAGAAGACCAAGGAAAGACAGATCCTCGGCAGCTTCAAGTCGGCCCGCCATTGGCGCGGCCTGGTGGGTGATGCATTCAAGTTGTGGAGGGCCTTCCGATGAGCGCCTTGGCATCCAATGTCGAAGAGAAACTGTTCCAGAATCGCTACAAGGTCGACCATGGCCGGCCTCACATCCAGATCAAGGACGCTGCCGTGTGCAGCAATCTCTGTCGGTCGCAGGCCTGCACCTACATTTGCCCGGCGTCCTGCTACAAGGCCGAGGGCAACGGCTCGGTGACGTTGATCACCGACGGCTGCCTGGAATGCGGCAGCTGCCGCATCATCTGCACCGACCACAGCAACGTGGCGTGGGAGTACCCGCGCGGCGGTCACGGCATCCTCTTCAAGTTCGGCTGACCCGGGCAAACCGATGAACGACGTCGAAAGATTCCTCGCCCACGCGGTGCAGCTGGAGCGCGACGCTGCGCGACGCTACGAAGAGCTGTCTGCCGCCATGGGCACCGAGGGCAACGGCGAGCTGGCAGCGTTCTTCGCCCGCATGGCGCACTTCTCACGCCTGCACCTTGCCCAGGCCACGGCGCGCGGAGGCTTTCGCGAGCTGCCGCCGCTTGCGGCCAGCGATTTCGAATGGCCCGAGGGCACCTCGCCAGAGACCGCCGAATGGGCCGGCGTCGATGCCCAGATGGGCCCCCGCGAGGCCCTGCTGTTGGCGCTGGACGGCGAGCGCCGCGGCCATGCCTACTACGCCGCGATGGCCGCCAGCACGGCCGATGCCGAACTGCGCGCCATCGCCTCGGAATTCACTGCCGAGGAGGCCGAGCACGTGCGAGAGCTGGAGCGGCTGATTGCGGCCTGCCCTGCCGGAGACACCGGGCGGGCGCCCCAGCCACTGCGCGATTGACCTGGGTCAAGGGCCGTGCGGGCGACCTGGCCGCCGGCCTGCTTCTTGCACCCCGTGCCAGCGAGAGCGCCGCGCGATCCGTGGCGCCCCGCGACGATGCGATCGATGCACCGGCGCGTGCCGGTGACCCCGCGCACGCCCCGCCGGATCCCACGGAGGTGCGAGATGTTGACCCGCAATGCCCACGACCAGCGTTCGCATGTCGAGCTGATCACGGTCTACGAGATCTGCCGCATCCTGGGCGCTTCGCTGGACATCGACCGCAGCTTCCGATCCGTCCTCAACGTGCTGGCGGCGCAGCTGGACCTGCAGCGGGTGATGATCGTCATGGCCGACCCCCACGAGGATGCGCTGATGTTGCACAGCGCCGCCGGTCTGTCGCGGGAGCAGGAAGCGCGCGGCCGCTGGCATGTCGGCGAAGGCGTCATCGGCCACGTCTACGCCACCGGCATGCCGGTGGTGCTGCCCGACGTCGGCCAGGCTACCGAGTTCATCGACCGCACCGGCGCCTTCAGCGCCCAGGAAGACCACATGATGGCCTTCCTGGTGTTTCCGCTCAAGACCGACAAGGGCACCCTAGGCGTGCTGGCAGCGCAGCGCGAGGTCAAGGGCAATGCGAGGCTTTCGGACGACCAGCGCATCCTGACCATGGTGGCCGCTCTGCTGGCGCAGGCGGCGCAGCTGCACGAGGCGGTGCGCGACGAACACCAGCGCCTGCAGCGCGAAGCGACGCGGCTGCAGAAGGCGCTGCAGCGCCAGCCGCGCGGCCGCTACGCTCTGGACAACGTCATCGGTGAGAGCCGCGAGATGCAGCAGGTCTTCGTCGAGGTGCACCAGGCCGCGCCCTCCCGCGCCACCGTGCTACTTCGCGGCGAGAGCGGCACCGGCAAGGAAGCCATCGCGCGCGCCATCCACTACCTGTCGCCGCGCAAGGACGCCGCCTTCATCAAGGTCAACTGCGCCGCGCTGACCGAATCGCTGCTGGAAAGCGAGCTCTTCGGCCACGAGAAGGGTGCCTTCACGGGCGCAGTCGGCGAACGCAAGGGCCGCTTCGAACTGGCGCACGGCGGCACCCTGTTCCTGGACGAGATCGGCGACATCTCGGCCGGCTTCCAGGCCAAACTGCTGCGCGTGCTGCAGGAGCGCGAGTTCGAGCGCGTGGGTGGCAGCAAGCCGGTGAAGGTCGACGTGCGCCTGGTCAGCGCCACCAACCGCGACCTGGAGAAGATGGTGCAGCGAGGCGAGTACCGTGCCGACCTGTACTACCGCATCAACGTCGTCAGCATCTTCCTGCCGCCGCTACGCGAGCGGCGCGCCGACATCCCGCCGCTGGTGGCCCACTTCATCGACCGCTACAACAAGGAGAACCGGCGCCAGCTGAAGGTCACTCCCGAGGCCATGAAGGTGCTGACCAGCTGCTACTGGCCGGGCAACGTCCGCGAACTCGAGAACTGCATCGAGCGCACCGCGACGATGGTGCAGGGCGACACCATCCGCGATCTGGCCTTCCCGTGCAAGCAGAACCGGTGCCTCACCCAGACCCTGCACTTCATGGACAAAGCCGATGCCGTGGCCGCGGTTCAGACGCGCTCGGTGGCCGAGAATGGGTCGGATGCTGGCGCGAAGGCCAGTACGGGCTCTGCGGCAAGCCCGACCGTGATCGGGCCAACTCGCAGCCTGCCCGCCAGCCACCCGGGCGAGAGCACGGCGCCCGAGCCCGATGACGAGCGCGCAAGGCTGATCTGGGCGATGGAGCAATGCGGCTGGGTCCAGGCAAAGGCGGCGCGCCTCTTGAAGCTGACACCCCGGCAGCTTGGGTATGCGTTGCAAAAGAACCGGATCGAGGTCAGAAAGTTCTAAACCCTCGGCGCTGAGCCTTGAGGGCAAGGATCAGTGCGCCGAGGCTTCGGACCGATTGCGCGTCGAATTGAAATTGGACAAGGGCATGGATTGGCGGCATAGCTGCCGGTTGCCACGGGCCGTTTATGGCCGTTATGCACAGGCCTCAGTTATGAACAGCTTGGGCTGGCCGGGCGCCGATTCTTCCTCGTGATGGGGCTGGAGTCAGCGACCGGGTTCTGCGCATAGTCACAGCGTCTTGAGGAACTCCAACAGCGAGTCCGTCGCCCTGAAGCGGCGTACCGGCGTCTCGGGGTCCTGGAGTCGACCCAAGGCCTTCTCCTTCATCGCCAGGTCCGCTTCGACGTATTGATGCGTTGTCGTCGGGCTCTCGTGGCCCAGCCACAAGGCGATCACGCTGATGTCCACGCCGGACTGCAGCAAGTGCATGGCTGTGGTGTGATGCAAGGTGTGAGGGGAGATCGAACGCTTGGTCAGGCTGGGCGTCGTGCTGGTGGCTGCCTTCACTGCCAACGCCAGCCGTTGCGTGACGTTGGAGCGCGTCATGGCCTCGCCACCCCGGTTGGGCAGCAAGGCCGACGTTGGCCCGAGATCGGCGCTGAACCGCAGCCACGCCCGGATCGCCTTGACCGTCGAGCGCCACAGCGGCACCGAGCGCTCCTTGCGTCCCTTGCCGTGCAAGTGAACGCAGGCCGCAGCGTCCAGCACCACGTCGCTTACCTTCACGCCGATGACCTCCGAGACTCGGGCGCCGGTGTTGTACATGAAGGCCAGCAGCAGGCAATCACGCTGGCTGACCCAGCCGAGGCCGGGCTGGCCGATCACTGCAAGCATCTCTTCGCGCGAGAGGAAGCCGAGCATCGGCCGCTCGAAGCGCTTCATCGGCACGCCCAGTGCCTGTTCGACAACATGCATTGCGGCGACATCCCGACGTGCCGCGAACTTCAGGAATGTGCGCAGCGCCGCCAGCCGGGCATTGCGGCTGCGCACCGCGTTGTGACGCTCACCCTCCAGGTGGTCGAGGAAGGCCAGGATCAGCGCCGGCGTGATGTCGGTGAGCAGCATCGACGTTGGCGGCTTGTGCAGACGCGCCTGGGCGAACTCCAGGAGCAGCATGAACGCATCGCGGTAGGCCGCCACGGTGCGCGCGCTCAGCGCGCGCTGCTGGGTCAGATGCTCGGCGAAGAACGACTGCACCAACGCCGCGAAGCTGGGTGGGGCGCCGGGGTTACGCATCGTCGAACTCCCCAGCATGCTGGGCGTCGGCGAAGCGCTCGAACCGGGCGCCGGCCAAGGCCATCAACTCGGGCACGCCGGTGAGATACCAGTACGTGTTGGAGATCTTGACGTGCCCCATGTAGGTGGACAGCGCCAGCATCCGCTGATCGAGGTCCACCCCCTGCTCGTGCCACAAGATCAGCCGCCTGACGGCGAAGCTGTGGCGCTAATTCCGCTTCCGGAATTAGCGCCATAACTCCGAGTCCCG
>JBBINW010000035.1:0-48469 GCA_037443665.1 Betaproteobacteria bacterium | reverse complement strand
CGCACCCTCACGAAACGATGTCCGGGTCTTCCCTTCTGCCGCCCACACTCCTAGGGCGTCCCGTCACCTGCGCGACAGCCGTGCTGACGGCGCTGCCCACCATCTGGCGCGCCGCTTTGCCCATGGCGCTGGTGAGCGTGCGCGTGGCCTTGCTGACCAGGCCCTCGGGCGGCGCCGCATCGGGGTCGGGTTCGCCCGGCAGCGGCAGCGCGCGCAGGTCGTCGAACGCGATCGCGATCGCCTCGGCCAGTTCGCGCACGTCGGGCATCGCCTTCGCATCGGCCATGAGGCCGAAATCCAGCGACTGGTCGTAGCTCTGCACGGTGATGTTCAGCGCCATGCCGTGGACGACGATCGAGGCCGGGAAGTTGGTGATCATCTTCGCACCGGCCATGTACAGCGGGACCGGCGGGCCCGGGACGTTGGAGATGACGAGGTTGGCCATCTGCGGGATGCGGTCGGCAACCCGGGCACGCCCGTAAAGCGCCGTGGCGGCCTCGATCAGCCAGGGCATGCCGAGCGACGGGAAATCGGTCGGCAGGACGCTCTTGAGGCTGCCCATGGTGGACTTCATCGCCGCCGTCGCGGCCATGGCATGGGCCAGCCGCTGGCGCAGGTCGGCGAGGTTGGTGCCCAGGCTGATGAAGCTCATCGAGGCCTGGTTGTCGCTCCGCGTGTCGCCCTTGTCTCGCAGCGAGATCGGCACCGCGGCAATCAGGCTCCTGCGTGGCAAGGCACGCCGCTTGCCGAAATAGCGCCGAAGCGCACTGCTGCACACCACCAGCACGATGTCGTTCACGGTGGCCCCGTGGGCGCGGGCGACGGCCTTGAGCTCGCGCAGTGGCAGCGTGGCGGTCGCGAAAGCGCGACCGGTCGTGATCGAGGCGTTGAGCGCGGTGCGCGGCGCCAGCGTCAGATTGCTCGGCCGCTTCGGGCCGCCGAGCAGCGTCGAGCGCGTCACCGCGCTAGAGGCCGCATTCTTCATCGTGCCCACCGTGGCAGGCAGCTTGCGCAGGATCTCGGCCACCTTCTGCGCCTGGTTGCCGAGCACGCCGCGCAGCATCTCGGTCATCTCCAGGCGGAAGGTCTTGGGCCGGCGCGCCGCACGGGTCTCGACCGCACGTGGCTCGGGGCTCAGGTCCAGGATCGCGTTGGCCAGCGTTACCGCGGCTTGGCCATCGACCGCCGCATGGTGGAGCTGCGTGTACAGCGCAACGCGCCGACGCCCTGTGGGCGAAGGGGCCAGGCCTTCCATGACGTGGAACTTCCACAGCGGTCGCTTGCGGTCGAGCAGCACCGGGTGCAGGCGCGAAACCGCAGACTCGAGCTCGGCCATGCCGTCGCCGAGCTTGGCAGAGGGCGGGAGCCTGACCTCGACAATGTGCTGCCGGAGATCGGGCACGGCATCGACCCAGGCCGGGTTGGCGAGGTTCAGCGGCATCCACCACAGCCGCCGCCGTAGCACCGGCGCCACCGGCAGCCGCGAGGCGATGTGCTTGCGCAGCGCGGTGACGAAGCGCCCCTTGGTGCCGGCCGACAGTTCAAACACATGCAGGGCGCCGACATGCATCGGCATCTCCGGTGTTTCGAGGTACAGGAAGGTGGCGTCCAGGCCCGAGAGTTGCTCCATTCAGTCTCCATGGCAGCGGTGCCGCTGCCGCTGGCCTATCCTAGGGCGCGGCTCGAGCGGCCCGGCTCGGTGGACACCCTATCCGCCCGCTGGCCGCGGCGAACGCAGCGCCATGACTTCGTTGACGGCCAGGGCCGCGAGTACCAGCGCGCCGCCGCCGAGCAAGCCGGGCTGGGGAATCTCGCCCGCGCCGATCCAGGCCCAGCCCACGCCGAAGACCACCTCCAGCAGGCTGAGCAGCGACACCTCCGGTGCACTGAGCACGTGCGCCGCCGCAACCGCCATCAGACAGGGGATGGCCAGCTGGACCCCGCCGAGCAGGGCGAGCAGCGCGAGGTCGTGCGCCGAAGCCGCGAAGGGCAGCGCCAGCGGCAGCGTGGCGACGGCCGACAGCAGCGCGCCGACGAGCACGGCGGCGAGCATGTCGGGCGCGACCGCGCGGCGTTTGCGGAACTGCAGCAAGTTCCAGTTCAGCGCCGCGGCCACCGGCACGCCCAGGGCCATGGCCGTCCCCAGCCAGGGCCGTGCGCCGTCGCCGCCAACTGCGTGTCCGTACATCCAGACGATACCGACGCCGGCCACCGCGATCGCCAGCCAGGTGCGCAGCGCCAGGCGCTGGCCGAGCGCAAAGCGCGCGCCCAGCGCTGTGAGCAGCGGCCCGATGGACATCGTCACCAGAACGTTGGCAACCGTCGTCAACGTCAACGCGATCATGAAGGCGGTGAACATGACCGCCCAGCACAGCCCGGACAGCCACAGCGCGGGGCCGCCCCGCAGCAGGTCGGCACGCAGCGCCGCGGGGCCGCGCAGCCAGGCCAGCAGGGCCACCAGCGCCAACGCGTTGAAGCCGCTGCGCCAGAAGGTCAGCTCGAAGCTGCGCACTGCCTCGAGCTGGCGCGTGACCACTCCGGCAATGCTCCACATCATCGCCGCCGCCGCCATCACCCAGACCGCCTTCCGATGCGACATGCGCGCTTGGCTTTCAGAGGTTCGCACAGCGATCCGGCCGACCATCCGACCGCCGAACCCGCCCGGTGGGGGGCGAGAGCTGCTGCGGCCGTCCCGTTGTCGGCTGCACGGCTCGAGCAGTCCGGGGTTCGCGGGGGTCCGGCTTGCGAGCCAGGGCGCACCCGAGGTTGACCGCCACGGCGCAGTCGCGCAGCGGCTACGCCGCCTCGCGACTGGCGCGCTTGCGCTCGTGCTCGCTGAGGTGGCGCTTGCGCACCCGGATGCTCTTGGGCGTGATCTCGACCAATTCATCGTCGGCGATGAATTCGACCGCGTATTCCAGCGTCAGTTCGATCGGCGGGGTGATCTTGATCGCGTCTTCCTTGCCGCTGACGCGGAAGTTGGTGAGCTGCTTCTGCCGCACCGCATTGACGACGAGGTCGTTGTCGCGGCTGTGGATGCCGACGATCATGCCTTCGTAGACCGGGTCGCCGGCGCGCACGAACATGCGACCGCGGTCGTCGAGCTTGCCCAAAGCGTAGGTGACGATCTCGCCGGCGTCCATGCTGATCAGCACGCCGTTCTTGCGCCCCGCGATTTCGCCCTTGTATGGTTCGTAGCCGTCGAAGATGTTGCTGATCAGGCCGGTGCCGCGCGTCAGGTTCATGAACTCGTTGGAGAAGCCGATCAGCCCGCGCGCCGGGATCCGGTAGTCCAGGCGCACGCGGCCGCGGCCGTCGGTCTCCATGTTCACGAGCTCGCCCTTGCGCTCGCCCAGGGCCTGCATCACGCCGCCCTGGTGCTGGTCCTCGATGTCGACCGTGAGCAGCTCGATTGGCTCGTGGCGCACGCCGTTGACGTCGTGGAACACGACCCTCGGCTTGCTGACGGCAAGCTCGTAGCCTTCGCGGCGCATGTTCTCCAGCAGGATCGTCAGGTGCAACTCGCCGCGGCCGCTGACCTCGAAGATGCCTTCCTCGCCGGACTCCTTCACGCGCAGCGCGACGTTGGACTGCAGCTCCTTCTGCAGCCGGTCCCAGAGCTGGCGACTCGTGACGTACTTGCCTTCGCGCCCGGCCAGCGGGCTGTTGTTGACGCAGAAGTTCATTGTCAGCGTCGGCTCGTCGATCTTGAGCATCGGCAGCGGCCGCGGATCCAGCGGGTCGGTGATCGTCACGCCGATGCCGATGCCCTCGATGCCGTTGATGAGCACGATGTCGCCCGGGCCGGCCTCGTCGGCCTGCACCCGCTCCAGGCCTTCGAAGGTCAGCACCTGGTTGATGCGACCCTTGGTCGCCTTGCCGTCGGGGCCCTCCATGACGAGGACGTCCATCATCGGCTTCAAGGTGCCGGCGTTGATGCGCCCGACGCCGATGCGGCCGACGAAGGTCGAGTAGTCCAGCGACGAGATCTGCAGCTGCAGCGGCGCGGCGGGGTCGCCCTCGTGCGCCGGCACGTGCTGTAGGATGGTGTCGAACAGCGGGCTCAGGTCGGGGCCCCACTGCTCGCCGGGTACGCCTTCGGTGAGCGACGCCCAGCCGTTCAGGCCCGAGGCGTAGACGACCGGGAAGTCGAGCTGGTCCTCGGTGGCGCCGAGCTTGTCGAACAGTTCGAACGCGGCGTTGATCACGAAGTCGGGCCGCGAGCCCGGCTTGTCGACCTTGTTGACGACGACGATGGGCTTGAGGCCCAGCGCCAGCGCCTTCTTGGTCACGAAGCGGGTCTGCGGCATCGGACCCTCCTGCGCGTCGATTAGCAGCACGACGCCGTCGACCATCGACAGCGCGCGCTCGACCTCGCCGCCGAAGTCGGCGTGGCCCGGCGTGTCGACGATATTGATGTGAGTGCCCTTCCACTCAACGGCGCAGTTCTTGGCCAGGATCGTGATCCCGCGCTCGCGCTCGATGTCGTTGCTGTCCATCACCCGCTCGGCGACCTTCTCGTTCTCGCGGAAGGTACCACTCTGGCGCAGGAGCTGGTCCACCAGTGTCGTCTTGCCGTGGTCGACGTGGGCGATGATGGCGATGTTGCGGATGGCGGCGTGGGTCATGGAGCGTCCTGGACTTCGATCGGGCTCAGCAGGCGGTCGGCGATCAGCTCGCCTGCGGTGATGTGGGCGGTACCGAGAAAGGCCTTGGGCGCCTCGGCATAGACGCGGACGGCGGCGGCGTCGCCCAGGGCCACGCGGCGGCGCAGGCCGCACAGGAAACGGCCGGCTTCGTCGGCACCCAGGCGGACTTCGGGCCAGGCGGCCAGCAGCCGGTCGGCCGGAAGCAGCCTCGCCTCGCGCTCGGGCTCGGTCATCGCGGTCAGCGCCTCAATCGTCACCGCGTCGGCGACATCGAGCGCACCGCTACCGGTACGACGCAGGGCCGCCAGATGGGCGCCGCAGCCCAGCGCGGCTCCGATGTCCTCGGCCAGCGTGCGGATGTAGGTGCCCTTGCTGCAGGCGACGTCGATCACCAGGGTCTCAGCGTGCCACTCGACGATGTCGATGCGATGAATCGTGACCTCGCGCGTCGGCCGATCGATGTCGATGCCGGCACGCGCATAGTCATACAGCGCCCGGCCCCGGTGCTTGAGCGCCGAATGCATGGGCGGGCGCTGGGCCAGCGGCCCGGTGAAGAACCGGCAGGCGACGGCGATGGCCGCGCTGTCGGTCTCGACCGGCCGCGTCTCGATCACGTCGCCTTCCCCGTCACCGGTGCTCGTGCGCCGGCCGAGGCGCAGGGTGGCGAGGTAGCGCTTGTCGGCATCGAGGCTGGCCTGCGAGAACTTGGTCGCCGCACCGAAGCACAGCGGCAGCAAGCCGGTGGCCAGCGGGTCCAGCGTGCCGGTGTGGCCGCCCTTTTCCGCCCGCAGCAGCCCCTTGGCCTTCTGCAGCGCGTCATTGCTCGTCCAGCCCAGCGGCTTGTCGAGGAGCAGCACGCCGTGCAGCGGGCGACGGACGATCTTCTCGCGCATCAGTCGTCCTTGGCCCGCACCGCGTTCGCACGCGCGATCAGCGCGGAGAGATCGGCGGCGCGCTCGGTGGTCTTGTCGAAGTGGAAGTGCAAGGTCGGCACCGTATGGATGGACAGGCGCTTGAACAGGCCGTTGCGCAGGAAGCCGGCGGCCTCGTTGAGCGCCGCGGTGCTGTCCTCGGGCGTGCCGACCAGCACCGAGAAGTAGATCTGGGCATGGGCGTAATCGGGCGAGACCTCGACGCTGTTGATCGTGACCATGCCAACGCGCGGATCCTTGAGGTCGCGGATGAGCTCGGCCACGTCGCGCTGGATCTGGTCGGCGACGCGAAAACTGCGGTTGGGAACGGCTTTCTTGTGTCGCATGTCGATGGACTCCAGCACTGCCCCGAATGGAAAAGAGGTCCCCGGGGGACCTCTTCTCGTCCCGGTGCGATGCGTGCTACAGGGTGCGTGCCACTTCCTTCACCTCGAAGATCTCGAGCTGGTCGCCTTCCTTGATGTCGTTGTAGTTCTTCAGCTTGATGCCGCACTCGAATCCGGCCTGGACCTCGCGCACGTCGTCCTTCATCCGCTTGACCGACTCGATCTCGCCGGTGTAGATCACCACGTTGTCGCGCAGCAGACGGAAGCGGGCGTCGCGCGCGACGCGCCCCGCGGTGACCATGCAGCCGGCCACGGTGCCGATCTTGCTGGCCACGAACACGGTGCGGATCTCGGCCGTGCCGATGACTTCCTCCTTCTGCTCGGGCGCCAGCATCCCGCTCATTGCCGCCTTGATCTCGTCGACCGCGTCGTAGATGATGTTGTAGTACTTGATCTCGATACCGTTGTTCTCGGCCAGCTTGCGCGCACCGGCGTCGGCACGCGTGTTGAAGCCGATGATCACGGCCTTGCTGGCAATCGCCAGGTTGACATCGCTCTCGCTGATGCCACCGACGGCGGCGTGCACGATCTGCACCTTGACCTCGGGCGTGCTGAGCTTGACCAGGCTTTGCGCGAGCGCCTCCTGCGAGCCCTGGACGTCGGCCTTGACGATCAGCGACAGCGTCTGCGCCGCGCCCTCGCCCATGCTCTCGAACATGCCCTCGAGCTTGGCCGCCTGTCGCTTGTTCAGGTTGACCTCGCGGTACTTGCCCTGGCGGAAGGTGGCGATCTCGCGTGCCCGGCGTTCGTCGGACAGCACCATGAACTCGTCACCGGCCTGCGGCACCTCAGTCAGGCCCTGGATCTCGACTGGCAGCGATGGCCCGGCCGAATCGATGCCCTTGCCGTCCTCGTCGAGCATCGCGCGCACGCGGCCAAAGCTGCTGCCGGCCAGCACCACGTCGCCCTTCTTCAGTGTGCCGCTCTGCACCAGCACGGTGGCCACCGGCCCGCGGCCCTTGTCGAGCTTGGCCTCGATCACCAGGCCCTTGGCCGCGGCCTCGGTCGGTGCCTTGAGCTCGAGCACCTCGGCCTGCAACAGCACCTGCTCGAGCAGGGTGTCGATGCCCTGTCCGGTCTTGGCCGAGACCGGCACGAATGGCGAGTCACCGCCGAATTCCTCGGGCACGACGCCCTCGGCGACCAGCTCGCTCTTGACGCGCTCGAGATTCGCGTCCGGCTTGTCGATCTTGTTGATCGCGACGACGACCGGCACTCCCGCCGCCTTGGCGTGGGCGATCGCCTCCTTTGTCTGCGGCATCACGCCGTCGTCGGCAGCCACGACCAGGATCACGATGTCGGTGGCCTGCGCACCGCGGGCCCGCATCGCGGTGAACGCGGCGTGGCCCGGGGTGTCGAGGAAGGTGATCATTCCGCGCGGCGTCTCGACGTGGTAGGCGCCGATGTGCTGCGTGATGCCACCGGCCTCGCCCGCGGCCACGCGGGCACGACGGATGTAGTCGAGCAGCGACGTCTTGCCGTGATCGACGTGGCCCATCACGGTGACCACCGGCGCGCGCGGCAGCTGGTCCGCCGCATCGTGCAGCGCGGTCTCTTCCTCGGTGAAGGCTTCGGGGTCGTCGAGCTTGGCGGCCAGCGCCTTGTGGCCCATCTCCTCGACGACGATCATCGCCGTTTCCTGGTCGAGTTGCTGGTTGATCGTGACCATCTGGCCGAGCTTCATCAGCTGCTTGATGACCTCGCTGGCCTTGACGCTCATCTTGTGTGCCAGGTCGGCCACCGAAATCGTCTCGGGCACGTGCACTTCCTGCACCTGCTGCTCGGCAGCCTGGGCGAAGGTGCCGCCCATCTCCCCGCGCTCGCCTCGGCGGGCACCGCCGCGCGGCGCACGCCAGCCGGCGCGGCTGCCGCTGCTGTCGCCGCGGGTCTTGAGTGCGGCGCGCTTCTTGGCCGCGTCGTCGGCCCAGCTCGACGAGAGCTTCTCGCTCTTGACCTGCTTCTTGTCGCCTGCCTTGGCCACAGTGGTCGAGGTGGGCGCGCCCGGCACCGCTTTGGGCTTGTGGATGGTCCCCTTAATCGCTTCCTTGGCCGCGTCGGGCTTAGCCTCTTCCGGCTTCTTGGCCACCAGCACCTTCTTCGGCCCGGCCATCATGGCGCGGATCGCCGCTGCCTCGGATTCGGCGGCCTTGCGGCGGCGCTCGAGATCGAACTGCTTGGCGTTGTCCTCGGCCGCCTTGTCGGCGGCCTTCACCACGCGCAGGGTCGGCTTCGGCGGCTCGGCCGCCTTGACCGGTTCCATCGGCTCGGCCTCGGCAGCTGCCGCCGGCGCCTCGACGGGCGCAGCACCACGACCCACCTTCGGCTTCGCCGGGGCGGCGGCCGCGGCAGCTGCCGCAGCGGCCGCCTCGGCAGCGGCGCGCGCAGCGGCCTCGGCCGCTGCCGCCTCGGTGGCCTCGCGGGCGGCGCGTTCCTGTTCCTCGCGCAGGCGACGGGCCTGGGCGAGCTCTTCTTCCTGAACCCGGATCGCATCGGCCTGGGCTCGCGCCTCTTCCTCTCGCCGCTGCAGGTCGAGTTCCTCGGCGCTCGGGCCTGCGGGCTCCTCGACCGCAGGCGAGGCGTCGTCGCGCTTGACGAAGACGCGCTTCTTGCGCACCTCGACCTGGATCGTGCGTGCGCGCCCGCTGGCGTCAGCCTGCTTGATCTCGGTGGACGTCTTGCGCGTCAGCGTGATCTTCTTGCGCTCGGCGCCGGCGGCGGTGCCGTGGGACGTGCGCAGGAAGTCGAGCAGGCGCTCCTTATCGGCCTCGGTCAGGGCATCCTCGGGCGACTGCTTGGTCACGCCGGCCGACTGCAGCTGCTCGATCAGCGCCGTCGTCGGACGGCCGAGCTGCGCGGCAAACTGGGCGACAGTGGTCACGGCCATGGGTTCGGGTTCCTCGGGTATGCGGTGCGGGCGGGTGGATGGTTCAGGTGGTGAACCAGTGCTCGCGCGCCTTCATGATCAGGGTCTTGGCCTGCTCGTCTTCGATGCCCGAGATCTCGGTCAGTTCGTCGACTGCAAGGTCGGCCAGGTCGTCACGGGTGTGGATGCCCGCGCCGGCCAATTTGGAGATGAGCTCGGGCGTCATGCCGTGGCCATCGATCTCGAGGTCGCGCAGATCCTGCGACACCGCCTCGACCTGCTCTTCCTTCTTGATCTCCATCGTCAGCAGCGCGTCCTTGGCCCGCGTGCGCAACTCGTGAACGGTGTCCTCGTCGAAGCCTTCGATCTCGAGCATCTCCTGCAGCGGCACGTAGGCCACCTCCTCGAGGCTGGTGAAGCCCTCGGCGATCAGGATCTCGGCCACCTCTTCATCGACGTCGAGCTTGTCGACGAACAGCGCGCGCACCGACTCGCTCTCGGTGGCCTGCCTGGCGCTCGACTCCTCGGCCGTCATGATGTTGATGCGCCAGCCGGTGAGCTCGCTGGCCAAGCGCACGTTCTGGCCGCCGCGGCCGATCGCGATCGCCAGGTTCTCCTCGTCGACGACGACGTCCATCGCGTGGCGCTCCTCGTCGACGACGATGGAGACGACGTTGGCCGGCGCCAACGCACCGATCACGAACTGCGCCGGATCGTCGGACCACAGCACGATGTCCACCCGCTCGCCGGCTAGCTCGTTCGTCACCGCATTGACGCGCGAGCCGCGCACGCCGACGCAGGTGCCGATCGGATCGACGCGGCGGTCGTGCGAGACGACCGCGATCTTGGCGCGGCTGCCGGGGTCGCGGGCGCAGCTCTTGATCTCGAGAAGGCCCTGCTCGATCTCGGGCACCTCCTGGGCGAAGAGCTCGATCATGAAGCCCGGCGCGCTGCGCGAGAGCATGATCTGCGGCCCGCGCTGAGTCGGGTCGATGCCCATCAGGTAGGCCCGCACGCGGTCGCCACTGCGCAGGTTCTCCTTCGGGATCATCTCGCTGCGCTTCAGGCGCCCTTCGACGCGACCGCTCTCGACGATGATGTCGCCCTTGTCGAGCCGCTTGACGGTGCCGACGAAGATCTTCTCGCCGCGGGCCAGGAAGTCGTTGAGCAACTGCTCTCGCTCGGCGTCGCGGATCTTCTGCAGGATCACCTGCTTGGCCGCCTGGGCACCGATGCGCCCGATCGTCAGCGAGTCGATTGCCTCCTCGATGTAGTCGCCTTCCTCGATGTCCGGGATGCGGTCCAGGGCCTCGGACAGCAGTTCCTCGGCATCGGGGTTCTGCAGCCCGGCGCTGTCTGGCACCACCAGCCAGCGGCGGAAGGTCTCGTAGTCGCCGGTCTCGCGATCGACGGCGACGCGGATGTCCACCTCGCCGCCGTTGAGCTTCTTCGTGGCCTGGGCCAGCGCGGCCTCGACGGCGCCGAAGACAACCTCGCGATCGACCGACTTCTCGCGCGAGATGGCGTCCACCAGCATCAACATTTCGCGGTTCATCGCTTCCCCTAGCCTCCTTCGTTGTCCGACGCGGCCGCTCGAGCCGGCGCCGCGCCCGACTGGCCTCCGTCGGCGGCTTGCGCCGCCGGCCTGCGGCCCTTGAAATCCACCACCGGCACGAGACGGGCTTCACGCAGCTCCTCGAGCCTGAAGCCGAGCACCTGCTCGGCCTTGCCATCCTTGAGAACGAGCTGCCAGCCATCGCCCTCGGCAGCCGCGCCGAGTACGCCCTGCCAGACCTTGCGGCCCTGGAACGGCGTCTTCAACGTCACGCTGACGGCCTGGCCCGCGAAACGCGCGAAGTCGGCCTCGGTCCTCAGCGGCCGGTCGAGCCCCGGCGACGACACCTCGAGCCTTGCGTAGTCCAGGCCCTCGACCTCGAGCACGTACTGCAACTGGCGCGTGACCTGCTCGCAGTCATCGACGGTGACGAACTCGCCCATGTCCAGCACGCCGCCTTCGGGCGCACGGCTCGGGTAGCCGCGACCGGGCAGGCGATCGATGTAGACACGCAGCAAGCCGCGCTGAGCGCGTTCGACATCTACCAACTCGTAGCCCAGGCCGCTGACCGTTGTCGCGATGGCCTCGCGCCAGTCCAGGCGCGCATCGGCGGTGGCCGGCAACTGCGGCACGCGCGCACGGCTGCCCGCCCTCGTGCCCGAGGCCGCTGCATTGGCGATACGCTTCGCGCCGCTGCCGGCGCTGTTGCCTGATGTCTGACGCAAACTCTTGCCGCCCTGATCCGGTTGCTCGACCCATGCCACCGGGCCAGCCGCCAGGACCGGCCCTGCGCGGCCCGGCTCGCCGCCGCGCCCCCAAGAGTCGATCAAGCAAAAAAAATGGGCTGGAAGATTCCGCCCACGCAGCACTTACCCGGGAAAGGATGAATTATAGCCTGGGCTTTTGTCACGGGCAAGCGTGCTGCCGCAGCGCGGCCGTCGGGGGCCCGGTGCATGCCAGAATCCGGCCCGAACGAGTCCCACGGAGACCCCATGAGCTTTCTTGCCGGCAAGCGCTTCCTGATCACCGGCGTGCTGTCGAACCGTTCGATCGCCTACGGCATAGCCCGCGCCTGCCGAGCCCAGGGCGCCGAGCTGGCTTTCAGCTATGTCGGTGAGCGCTTCCGCGACCGCATCGGCGAGTACGCACGCGAGTTCGGCTCCGAACTGGTCTTCGAATGCGATGTCGCCGACGACGCCCAGATCGCGCGCGTCTTCGAGCAGCTCGGTGCGTCCTGGGGGCAGTTCGACGGGTTCGTGCATGCGATCGGCTTCGCGCCGCGCGAGGCGATTGCCGGCGACTTTCTCGACGGCCTGTCGCGCGAGAACTTCCGCATCGCGCACGACATCTCCGCCTACAGCTTCCCGGCCATGGCCAAGGCCGCGCTGCCCTATCTGCGGGCGAACTCGGCCCTTCTGACGCTGACCTACCTGGGCTCGCAACTGGCGGTGCCGAACTACAACACGATGGGCCTGGCCAAGGCCTCGCTGGAAGCCAGCGTCCGCTACCTGGCCGCCAGCCTCGGGCGCAAGGGCGTGCGCGTCAACGGCATCTCGGCCGGGCCGATCAAGACGCTGGCGGCCTCGGGCATCAAGGATTTCAGCAAGCTGCTGGGCCTGGTAGCGCAGAGCTCGCCGCTGGGGCGCAACGTCACCATCGACGACGTCGGCAACGTCGCCGCCTTCCTTCTGTCGGACCTGGCCGCCGGCGTGACCGCCGAGATCACGCACGTCGACGGCGGCTTCAGCCACGCTATGAGCGGGGCGGGGCTGGAGGGCACGGCCTGACTCAGGTCTCGCGCACGCAGTCGACGTAGTAGGTCCGGGCCACGCCCTCTTCGTCGGCCTCGACCAGCCCGTGCACGTCGGTGTCGAAGCCGGGATACGCGGCGTTGAACGCACGCGTGAAGCGCAGGAAGTCCACGATCTTGCGGTTAAATCGTTCGCCCGGGATCAGCAGCGGGATGCCCGGCGGATAGGGCGTCAGCAGCGCGGTGGTGATGCGGCCCTCGAGCGCGTCGATCGCAACGCGCTCGGTGCTGCGCCGCGCGATGTGGGCGAAGGCGTCACTGGGCTTCATCGCCGGCTGCAGGTCCGACAGGTACATCTCGGTCGTCAGGCGCGCGATGTCGCCCTTGGCGTACATGCCATGGATGGACTGGCACAGGTCGCGCAGCCCCATGCGCTCGTAGCGCGGATGAGCGGCACAGAACTCCGGTAGCACGCGCCACATCGGCGCGTTCTTGTCGTAGTCGTCTTTGAACTGCTGCAGCGCGGTCAGCATCGTGTTCCATCGGCCCTTGGTGATGCCGATCGTGAACATGATGAAAAACGAGTACAGACCCGTCTTCTCGACCACCACGCCGTGCTCGGCGAGGAACTTGGTGACGATGCTGGCCGGGATGCCCGTTTCGGCGAAGTTGCCCGCCAGATCCAGCCCCGGCGTGATGATGGTGCACTTGATCGGGTCGAGCAGGTTGAAGCCCTCGGCCAGGGCGCCGAATCCGTGCCAGTTGTTGTCGGCGCGCAGCACCCAGTCGCTGCTCTCGCCGATGCCCTCGGGTGCCAGCATGTCGGGGCCCCAGACCTTGAACCACCAGTCGCTACCGAACTCGGCCTCGACCTTGCGCATCGCGCGGCGGAAGTCCAGCGATTCGGCGATGCTCTCCTCAACCAGCGCCGGGCCGCCGGGTGCTTCCATCATCGCCGCCGCGACATCGCAGCTGGCGATGATCGCGTACTGCGGGCTGGTGCTGGTGTGCATCAGGTAGGCCTCGTTGAAGAGGTGGCGGTCGAGCTTGCGCTCGGTCGCGTCCTGCACCAGCACCTGGCTCGCCTGGCTGAGGCCGGCCAGCAGCTTGTGCGTGCTCTGGGTCACGAAGACCAGCTGGTCCTTGGGCCGTGCGCGCTTCTTGCCCATCGCATGGAAGCAGCCGTAGAAGCGGTGGAAGGCCGCGTGCGGCAGCCAGGCCTCGTCGAAATGCAGCGTGTCCACGTAGCCGTCGAGCGCGTGCTTGATGGTCTCGGTGTTGTAGAGCACGCCGTCGTAGGTGCTCTGCGTCAACGTCAGGATGCGCGGCTTGACGTTCTGCGCATCGACGCCTGCGAGCAGCGGATTGGCGGCGATCTTGCGCCGGATCGCGTCGGGCGAGAACTCGCTTTCGGGGATCGGGCCGATGATGCCGTAATGGTTGCGCGTCGGCGTCAGGAACACCGGCACCGCGCCGGTCATGATGATCGCGTGCAGGATGCTCTTGTGGCAGTTGCGATCGACCGCCACCACATCGTCGGGCGCCACCGTGTGGTGCCAGACCATCTTGTTGCTGGTGCTCGTCCCGTTGGTGACGAAGAAGCAGTGATCAGCGTTGAAGATGCGCGCCGCGTTGCGCTCGCTGGCGGCCACCGGGCCGGTGTGGTCGAGCAACTGGCCGAGTTCCTCGACCGCGTTGCAGACGTCGGCGCGCAGCATGTTCTCGCCGAAGAACTGGTGGAACATCTGCCCCACCGGACTCTTCAGGAACGCGACGCCGCCGCTGTGCCCCGGGCAGTGCCAGCTGTACGAGCCATCCTGCGCGTAGCCCATCAGGGCCTTGAAGAACGGCGGCGCCAGACCGTCGAGGTAGCTCTGCGCCTCGCGGATGATGTGCCGGGCGACGAACTCCGGCGTGTCCTCGAACATGTGAATGAAGCCGTGCAGTTCGCGAAGGATGTCGTTCGGGATATGCTGGCTGGTGCGCGTCTCGCCGTAAATGTAGATCGGGATGTCGGCGTTCTTGAACCGGATCTCCTCGATGAACTTGCGCAGGTTCAGCACCGCCGGGTCGAGTTCGGGCCCGGGCGTGAACTCGTTGTCGTCGATCGACAGGATGAAGGCGCTTGCCCGGCTTTGCTGCTGCGCGAACTGCGCCAGGTCGCCGTAGCTGGTGGCGCCCAGGATCTCGAAGCCTTCCTTCTCAATCGCCTGCGCCAGGGCGCGGATGCCGAAGCCCGAGGTGTTCTCGGAGCGGAAATCCTCGTCGATGATGACGATCGGGAAATGGAAGCGAAGCATGGGCGCGGCCTGGGGCGGAGCTGCAAAAGTGCGCGAAGTGTAGGGTCGGACCGCCACTGCGCGCGGATCGCTACACTCGACCGGCTCCATTCTGTGGACGGGAGGCGACGTTGGACTGGAACGGATCCACCTGGTGGTGGCTGGCCGCAGGCGCGCTGGTGGCGGCCGAGCTCGCCAGCGGAACCTTCTACCTGCTGATGGTGGCGCTCGGCGCCGCCGCCGGTGCGGTTTCGGCGCATCTCGGCGCCGGGAGCAGTGCCCAGATTGTCGTGGCCGCCATCGCCGGCGGCGGCGCCACCGCCGCCTGGCACTTCAAGCGCATGCGCAGCCCGCGTGCGGCACCGGCGCAGAGCAATCGCGACGTCAACCTCGACATCGGGCAGATGCTGCACGTGCCGGCGTGGGACGCCGACGGCTCGGCGCGCGTGCCTTACCGCGGCGCCGCCTGGACGGTGCGCTTCGCCGGCCCCGGCACGCCGACGCCGGGCGACCATGTCATCGTCGCCGTCCAGGGCAGCCAGTTGCAGGTGGCGCCCGCCACCGCCAAGTGAATTCACGAAGGTTCCAATGGAAATCGCCATCGTTCTGGCCGTCATCGCCATCATCTTCATCGTCCAGACCTACAAGATCGTGCCCCAGCAGCACGCCTGGGTCGTCGAGCGGCTGGGCAAGTACGACCGCACGCTGACGCCGGGGCTGAAGCTTGTCATCCCGTTCGTCGACCGGGTGGCTTACAAGCACTCCCTGAAGGAAGTGCCGCTGGACGTGCCCAGCCAGGTGTGCATCACCCGGGACAACACGCAGCTGCAGGTGGACGGCATCCTGTACTTCCAGGTCACCGACCCGATGCGTGCCAGTTATGGCAGCAGCGACTACATCGTGGCGATCACGCAGCTGGCGCAGACCACCTTGCGCAGCGTGGTCGGCAAGATGGAGCTCGACAAGACCTTCGAAGAGCGCGACATGATAAACGCCGGCGTCGTCAACGCGCTCGACGAGGCGGCGCTGAACTGGGGTGTGAAGGTGCTGCGCTACGAGATCAAGGACCTCACGCCGCCGGCAGCGATCCTGCACGCCATGCAGGCGCAGATCACCGCCGAGCGGGAGAAGCGAGCGCTTATCGCCGCTTCCGAGGGGCGGCGGCAGGAGCAGATCAACATTGCCACCGGCGAGCGCGAGGCGTTCATCGCGCGCAGCGAAGGCGCCAAGCAGGCCGAGATCAACAAGGCCCAGGGCGAAGCCGCCGCGATCACGGCGGTGGCCGACGCCACCGCGGACGCGATCCGCAAGATCGCCGCCGCGATCCAGCAACCCGGCGGCGATCAGGCGGTGCAGCTCAAGGTGGCCGAGCGCGCGGTCGACGCCTACGGCCAACTCGCCAAGACGAACAACACAATGATCGTGCCCGGTCACATGGGCGAGGTGGCCGGTCTCATCGGCACCGCGATGGCCCTCATCAAGGGCGCCAAAATCGGTCCGTGAGCCAGGCGCTGAACGTTCTGGGCACGCCGCTGGCGGCCTGCTCCTTCGATCCGTTGACGGGCTGGCAGCGCGACGGCTGCTGCCGCACCGACGCCTCCGATCGCGGCAGTCACGTCGTCTGCGCCCGCATGACCGTGGCCTTCCTGAACTTCCAGATGGAGCGCGGCAACGACCTGATCACGCCCAGGCCGGCGCTGCGCTTTCGCGGTCTGGCGCCGGGCGACCGCTGGTGCGTGTGCGCGCTGCGCTGGCGCGAAGCCTACGAAGCCGGCTGCGCGCCGCCGGTGGTGCTGGAAGCCACCGACGCGAAGGCACTGGAATTCGTGCTCCTCGACTGGCTGCGTCAGCACGCCGTCGCGCCGAGTGCCGCGGGCTAGAATCGCGACCGCGATCCGGAAGGGTGGATGAGCGGTTTAAGTCGCACGCCTGGAAAGCGTGTGGGGGTTAACAGCCCCCCGCGGGTTCGAATCCCGCCCCTTCCGCCACCTTCACCTATGAAACGACGTGCAATTTTCCATCGCACCCATCATAGGACCCACCATCCTGAAAATGCACCGGGATGAGTCTCGGTGAAGCGACATCGGAGGTGTGCCTAGTTCTTTTGCGCTCGCACCGGCAGCTTCCCCGGTTCAAGGTCCGCTGACAGCACCCCCTTGGTCAGGACGTTGTACACGCACGAGTAGTGCGATCTCACGTAGCCCCCGGCGTCGGTCTGCACCTCGATTGCGTCGCCGAGGACAACCAGTTCCCCGGCATCTCGATCAACCCAGCCCAGGCGGGTGAACGGTTCGGTGAGGAGCCCGTCGGTCCATCGAACGTCAAAGCGGGCTTGTCTCTCTATCGCTTGTTTGCAGGTTGTGACCAGATCGAGGCCCGCCTGGGTCATCGCGCACTCCGCATCCGCTGGATCACAGGCTGTAGCTGCTGGCGCCGTCGGCGAGGCCCCAGCAGTTCCGTCGGCGAGCGACGGAGAGGCGGTCTTCATCAGATACAGGAAGATCGCCACGACCAAGCCCAACAGCCACCACTTGATCGCGCCGGGCCATTCGCTCCGCGCCGGTTGGGTGAGCGTCGGTATGACGACGGGAGCCCCGCAGCCTGGGCACGCCGCTGCTTTGGTGCTGACGCCGTGGCCGCACTCGGAACACTTCATGAGAGCCATCGGCTGCATCCTTTGCTGTGGAGGCCGCACAGATGCTCGCTGACGCGTCAAATACGGTCAACACTCCACGTGCCAGTCTCGGCGACGATGCCCCACCGTGGGCGAGAGCAGCGCCAGTGAAGCGACGATCACTGGCGGTCCAGCTAGCCCCGGGCCGCGCCTGGCGAGGGGCCATCCGCTGGTTACCGTACGGCTAAGGTTTCGCTTCGGAGTCCGAGCGTCCGGCCACGATCTTGTCAACGGTCCTGCCCACATCGAAGTGCGGGTCGTTCATCATGGCCAGGTACACCTGTGTGGCTTCCTGCGCCGTCATCAGGTGCCACTGGTCGTTTCGGCGAACCTCCTCGGCGGTTGGCACCCAGGGGAATCCAACCATGATCTCCGTGTACAGGCGCGCAGCCTCGGCGGGATCGTTTGATGACGGCCTGATGCCCGCCCCGAGCTCGCGCTCCGCATCTTGACGGCGCTTCTCAAGCGCAGCGATCCGCTGGTCAAGGTTTGGCATCGGGATGCTCCAGCGCCGCGATCCGCGCGGCAAGTTCGTCAGTCTCGACAAGCTTGGCCAGGGCGCCAAGGCCGGTGAGCAGCTGCGAAGCCTGACCAGGCGCCAATGTGCCGGCGCTGGCGGCGGCAAGCACGGCCCGACCTTGATCCGCGAGCGAGCCCCCATCGGGCATCGCGATGGGCACCGCCTGCTCGGTTGCCTTGACGGGCGGCAGCACGCGTTCGAGCAGCAAGCGCGCAGCTTGGACGTCGCCGGCTTTTGCCAACTCAAGCTGCTTGGCAATGACATCCGGGATGTCCTTCGCGATCGACTGCCGCAACTTGGCGATCGTCAACGCACTGGCGGGGCGCCCTCTGGGGTTGCCAGAGGTGCCAGGACGGAACGGCCGGCCCCGGGTCTTCGTGGTTGTCATCCGCGCTGTTCCGTCGCTGCTGGATCAGCGGCCACCAGTTCGCGCGCCACCGCAGCCCAGGCGGCCGGTGCCGAGCCCACCGTCCACTTGAAGGCCTGCCACGTCTCCGCAGTTTGCCCAGTCAGAAGCGGGCCAAGCGGCCACACGGCGCGCCAGTCGGCACGATCTAGGCGATACAGCAGCACCGGCAGCAGCTCGCCGGCCTGGGCAGCTGCCTGCACCCACCAGCGCGCGACGTCGGCCTGGCTGGCGCTGCGGTAGCGTTTGATCTCGACGGACCAGCCCGGCACGCCCACCAGGTCGCTGTCGCCGTCGTGTTGTCGCACCCGGCGCCGCACGTCCCAGCCGGTCAGATCTCGGATCAGGGCTGCCGCCTCGCGCTCGCCGGCCTTGCCCTTGTCGCATTGCACCTTGCTCATGGCGTCGGGCCTCTACTGCGCAGCGCATCGAGCACGACGCGCGGGTTCTCGTCAGCGTCGCGCAGCCATGCGTGCATCACCTCGTTGGACCAACCGCCGCGGCCGGCAGCCGTCAGCACCGCAACGGTGGCCTCGGCCGGGCTCAGGCTCCAGGCCGCGCATCTGGTGCCGTGCGCCGGCTCGGGCCACACGATCTCGAAGGCGGGCGTCAGGCCGGCTGCCGCCGGCGCCCGGCAGGTGCCGACCCGGCTGCGGTGCCTGCAACTCAGGCAACTTTTCGGCCGTAGTTGCTGGGTCGTTGCAGGGGGTGTGCAACTCGGAAGTTGCACCGCTGTTGCATTGGCCGTTGCACCGCCTCGACTACGAAGCGCCGCCCGAAGTTGCGCGCCGGTTGCATGCCCAGTTGCACGCTCAGGGGCAGAAGTTGCGTGTTGCATCGCCTGGGGCGTGCAACGTGCAACAACCATCGCGCGCAGGGTGTCGCGCAGGCTCATGTCTTGGCCACCGGGGGCAGATCGCCGGTCTCGCGGGCCTTGCGCAAATGACGTGAGACCGTGCTCTTGTTGACCTCCAACTCGGTAGCGATCTCGTTGGCCTTCAATCCCTCCTTCGCCAGCGCCAGCACCCGTTCATAGGTCGAGGCCTCGACGGTGCGCCAGGTCCACTGCGCGCGCTCCTCGTCGCCGCCGAGCTTGAACTCGATGCTCTCGGCGTCGGCGCCGGTGAGGTTGCGGGCCTTGGTGAACTCGGCGACGAATACAGCGCCCTGGCTCGGGTCGTAGTCGGTCGGACGGCTGAGGCCGATCACCACGTCGAGCAGGTCTTCGCGCTTGCTGGTGCCGCGCTGTTGGCCGCCCTTTCCGGCGTGGTGCACCAAGATCACCGCCAGTCCGCGGCGGCGCAGGGACAAGATCCAGTCCGCCACCGGCAGCCAGGATTCGGCCTCGTTCTCGCGGCCGGTGCGGGCCCAGCACGACAAGTTATCGACCACGACGACCTCGGTGTCGAGCTCGATCAGGGCGTCGATCGCCTCTTGGCCTTCGTAAGTCGCCAGGTCCGGCAGCACGCGGCCCTCGGGCAGCAAATCAGGAGTGAAGATGCGCAGGAAGCCGGGCGCTGGCTCTACATCGGGGCAGTGCATCAACAGCCGCGTCTGCATGACGCCGCCAGGCAGCTCGCCATCGAGATACAGCACCTTGCGCGGCTGCGGTGCCTGCCACTTCGCAAACGCGCCGCCGGTGGAGATCGCGAACATGGCAGCCAACGCCAGGTGCGTCTTCCCGACGCCCCGGCCCGCGAAGATCATGCAGAGGTCTTGCGAATGCAGCCACGGCGCCAGGATGACCTCTCGCTCCTTGAACTCCATTCGAGCCAGGTCATGCACGTCCACAGCGCGCAGTGGCAGTACCTTGGCGAGCATGGCCTCAGCGCCGCCGGCAGCGGCGACCCTTGCGTCGAGGACGTCAGCGGCGTTCACTGCATCACCTCGGTGCTCAACGCCGCGATCCGGCCGGCGGCGGCCATCAGGCGGTCGAGATCGTCGTCGGTCAACTCGACGCCGTTGGCAAGGTTGCCGGCGCAGACAGCGACCAGCAGCGCCTCAGCGCGCAGCAGTTCAAGCGCCTGGCCCGCGCCGAGCAGCCGGCGCCGCTGAGGTGTGGCTGTGCCAGCGCCTGGCTCGGCCGAAGGCGGGAACAGAGCGTCCATGTTCAGGCCCAGCGCGCCGAGCACCGCGTCGGCGCCGCAGCCAGCGAAGCAGTGAACCAGCGTGCGTCCATCCGGCAAGGCCTTGACGCTAAGGCTCGGGCCGCGGTCATCGTGCGCGGGGCAGCGCGCGGACCATTGGTCGCCGCCGCGCTTGCGCACGCCGTCGAGCCTGGAAACGATCAGGTCGGCACTCATTGCGTCGCCCCTACCTGTCGGGCAAAGTCCTCGACTGCAGCCACGTCGCGCAACTCGCGCGAGAGGCCCCAGCGGGCGATCAGCAGAGCGCCGCTGTCAGTGCGCTTCAGTTCGTAGCCACGGCGGGCGAGCTCGGCCTGCAGCGTTGCAAGACGCTTACGCAGATTGACGGCACTGGCACAATCCCGGTGTCCTCTGTCTTGATCTCTGGCGCCACCGCTGCTCCCCAGCCCGGTGGCGTCGTCACATTCAGGCGTGCGGTGGCCTGCCCTCGCGGGCGAGTGTGAGGTCGTCATGGTCGCCTCACTGGCCGCGGCTTTGAAGCCAAGTCAGGACGTCGGCGGCACGCCACGCAGTAACCCGCTCAGAGAGCTTCACCGGGGCCGGGAACTCGCCGGCTTGCACTTTGCGCCACAGTGTGGCGCTGCTGAACGGAACCAGCCCTTTGCGGCCGGCCCTGGGTCGCGTCGGGCTCTTGCCCGATCGACGGTTCTCTTCGGCTTCCTTCGGTGTCACCTCAGGGCTGCCGATGAGGTCGGGCTGGCGCAGGTAGCCTGCGCTCGACAGGGGGTCTGTATCGCTTCGCACGTATCGCTCCACATGCTGCGGCAGGAAGTGGCCTGCCACCAGCAGCCGCCCGGTGAGGCGGTGCGATACGGATTGAATGGCTCGATCTTCAGGGGCTCGCTAACCCCTGAAAGTCAGCCCTTCAGCTTCTGCCTCTCTTCCGAAGCGTAGGTGCGAAACGTGGCCGGCTTGAACTCGTGGCCACCAGTCGGACCCTCGAAGCGTTCGCCGAATTGGGAACTCTCAATGTGGGTCCAACCTCTCGGCGGCGCTGCTTTCAGGGCCTCCCAAAGCGCTTGATTCTTCAGTGCCGGGTCTCGCTTGAGCATTGCAGCGATCCGCTTGCGCCAGGGCCCGAGAGTGCCGATCTTGCGGCCGTGCTTGAACTTCTGTCCTTCTTGAGCTGCCGCCACCGTCACGTCGGTCAGCGCCTCGAGCAGACGCGGATTTCTGACGGCAGATCGCATCTCGACCTTGAGGTTCCTCGCAAAGGCGGGGTCGTCGATCACTACGGCGAGACCGAGAGAGGCGGCTTTCTTCGTCAATCGCGGCATAGGGGCGTCAGGTGAGAGGCGCCGCGCCAGCCAAAGATGGCGCGGCGGGGGCGTCAGATGTACGGATCGATCGCGTCGATCACAGCGCTGACGCGCTGATGCGCCATCTGAGCAAGGCGGTAGGTGCTGTGTAGCTCGTCGGCAGCCTCCGGGCTGCGAATGTCATCGATCCGGCCCGCGACAGCATCGATCAGCGCCAGCACGTCATAGAGCGCTTCGGTCTGCTTGCGCGCCGCGTCCTGCAGGGTGGGCGGCGCCGCAGTTGCGCTGCCTCCGACTTCGGGAGTTACAGTTTCGTCAGCCATGATGTGCGAGTCCTCTCAGGGTTGCACGTTGTGGTCAGGGGAGGGGCACTGCGCGAACAGTGGCCCTGCCCGCCTTGCCGGCTACCGGCCGGCGCGGATTGCGGATCACGCCCGCTTGCTCAGCATCTTGATCACCTTGGCCGGCCGCTCGACGCGAGCCAGGAACCCGGCCCAGTCGGCCATCATCAGTCGGCGCTTCTCGAACAAGTCGCCGCGCCGATAAGCCGCCTCGACTTTGTCGCCGATGGCATGGGCTAGCGCCATCTCGGCCACCTCGTGCGGATAGTTTGTGCGCTCGCTGGCCCAGTCCCTGAAGGTGCTGCGGAAGCCGTGCGGCACGGCCGGGCGACCATTCTTGGGGTCAATCCAGCGCGGCGGTGTGTGGCTAGCGTTCATGCGCTTCATCACTGCCGCCACAGTCATGTCGCTCAGCTCGCCGCCTCGTGAAGCCGGAAAGACCAGATCCGTGCCGGCCATCCGCGGCAGTGCCTTCAACAGCTCGACCGCCGCGGCTGACAGCGGAACTCGATGCTCCCTCTGCCGCGCCTTGATGCGGGCCGGAGGAATCGTCCAGGTGCTCGCGTCGAGGTCAATCTCTGCCCAGGTTGCACCGCGAACGTCACCGCTCCGTACTGCTGTCAGGATCAGGAACTCAAGCGCGCGTGCGCCCATGCCTCTGACCTGGCGAAGCTCCACCATGAAGGCGCCGGAATCACTCACGGGCAGCGACGGATGGTGCTCGACGGTGGTGACCTTGCTGGGCCTGGCCAGCAACTTGTCGAGGTGACCGCGCCAGCGGGCAGGGTTCAGTCCGTCGCGCAGGCCGCGCGCCGCAGCCCAGTCCAGCACCAGCTCGATCCGGCCGCGCAGGCGCACCGCCGTCTCATTGGTCGTGGTCCAGATCGGCTCCAGCACCGCCAGGACCTGCGGCAGCTTCACGTCCCGAATCAGCAGCTCGCCGATGACCGGGTAGGCGTGCTGCTCTAGGCTGTTCTGCCATTGCTGGCCGTGCTTCGCATTCGTCCAGCCGGTGCGGTGCGCCTTGATGTACGCCGCAGCGCACTCCTTGAACGTCAAAGCCTCGGCCATGGACGCGCGCAGAGCGCTCTGGGCTTGCTGCTGGAGCTGGATGGGATCGATCCCCTGGCGGATTAGCTCTCGCGCTTCGCGGGCCTTCGCGTGGGCCATGGCCAGAGTGACAGCGGGGTAACCGCCCAGTCCCATGTCGCGGCGCTTGCCACCGATCACCGCGCGCAGTGACCAGCTCCGGGCGCCGGAAGGTGTCACCTGCAGCGCGAGGCCGGGCACGACGCCGACGAAGTGCAGGCCGGGCGCCGTGATCTTGGCGACCTCCAGGGCCTTCATCTCTCGCGCCAGCTTGGGCATCGCATCCTCCAATCACCAACCCATCACCTTCAGTGTGATTGGATGATACGGCAGGAAGTGCCAGGAAGCCATTAACCCTCGTCATTCCTAGGTAAACCGGCGATCCATGAGATGCCGTGAAGTGTCTAAAAGTTCGACGGATGGGGACGCCCCTTCCGCCACGGCCGGTCATGCTGTTGCCCGACGACTCTGCAGCGGAACGTCTCACGCTGGCTCAGTTCGAAGCGACCTGTGCGCTCGCGGCCGTGGCGGGCGAGCGCGCCACGGCGATCGGTCAGCTCGGCCTCTGAAGCCCTTCATACAGGTGCATATACTGCCGCGCAGGGCCGGCCCACGAGAGTTTCTGCGCCATGGCGCTGGCCTGGATCGTGGCCCACTGGGCTGGATCGGCACGGACCTGCATCGCGCGGCGCACGCAACGCTCCAGCGCCGCCGGCGTCGGGGTGTCGAACAGGAAGCCGGTGGCCGTGCCGAGCGCCATGGCATCGGCGGTAGCGTCGACCACCGTGTCGGCCAGCCCACCGACCCGCCGCACCAGCGGCAGGGTCCCATAGCGCAACCCATACATCTGCGTCAGGCCGCAGGGCTCGAATCGCGAAGGCACGCCGATCATGTCGGCGCCGGCGATTAGGCGGTGGGCGCGGGCTTCGTCATAGCCGACGTGCACGTGCACACGGCCCGGATGCGCCTGCTGTGCCATCCGGAACGCGGCCTCCAACGCCGGCTCACCCGTGCCCTGCACTGCCAGCTGAACGCCATCACGCACGAGGTCGGGCAGCACCGCCAGAACGAGATCGAGTCCCTTCTGCGCCGTCAGCCGGCTGACCAGGGCGACGAGCAACGCGTGGTCGTCCGACGCCAGCCCGAGCTCGGCCTGCAGCGCCCTCCGACAGGCCAGCTTGCCGGCCATGCGCTCGGCGTCGTAGCGCTGCGCGATGGCAGGGTCGGTGGCAGGGTTCCAGACCGTTTCGTCGATGCCGTTGAGGATGCCGCTGACGTCGCTGCCGCGGCCACGAATCACCCCGTCCAGACCGCAGCCGAACTCATGGGTGGCGATTTCTCGCGCGTAGGTCGGACTGACGGTGGTGACGTGGTCTGCGAACTGCAGCCCGGCCTTCATGAAGCTGAACTGGCCGTGGAATTCGAGTCCCGATGGCGACATCAGGCGCGAAGCCACGCCGAGCAGCGGCCAGTCGTGCATCGGGAACAGCCCTTGGAATGCGAGGTTGTGGATTGTGAAGACGGTGGTGGCCTGCGTCGGGCCGTGCTCGGCCACGTAGGCGCAGGCCATGGCAGCGTGCCAGTCGTGGGCGTGCACGATGTCGGGCGCCCATTGGGGGTCGGCGTCGTCGGCCGCAAGGTGTGCCGCCAGCCAGCCGAGCAGGGCGAAGCGCTGCAGGTTGTCGGGCCATTCTTCGCCACGGTCGTCCTGGTAGGGGCTGCCGCCACGGCGGTATAGGTAGGGCGCGTCGATCACATAGACCGGCAGCTTGCTGCCCGGCAAGCGGGCCAGCAGCAGCCGCACGCGCAGAGCGCCGAAACAGGCGCCGACATCGATCACCGTGCGTGCGCCCTGCACACCGTCCATCACCGCGGGCAGACCGGGCAGCAGCAGGCGCACGTCGGCGCCCTGCTCGGCCAACGCGACCGGCAAGGCCGCGACCACATCGGCCAGGCCGCCGGTCTTGACGAGCGGAAAGACTTCGGCCGCGACGTGGAGGATCCTCATGGTGCGCACCGCCCTCAGACCAGCCGACGGAGCATGTCGCGCGTGATCAGCGTGACGCCCGAATCGGTGCGGTAGAAGCGCTGGGCGTCGGCGACTGGGTCCTCGCCGATCACCATGTGGTCGGGGATCATGCAATCGCGGTCAATCACCGCACGCGTGACACGCGCGTGGCGGCCGACCTGCACCCCCGGCAGCAGCACGCTCCAGTTCACGGCCGAGTACGAGTGCACGCGTACCTGGGAGAAGAGCACCGAGCGGAACACGGCGCCCGAGACGATGCAGCCGCCGGAGGCGAGCGACTCGATCGCCATGCCACGACGGTCGGGCTCGTTGTGGACGAACTTGGCCGGCGGCAACTGCGGCTGATAGGTCCAGATGGGCCAGTTGGTGTCGTACAGGTTGAGCAACGGGTCGGTGGCGGTGAGGTCGATGTTGGCGTCCCAATAGGCATCGATCGTGCCCACATCGCGCCAGTAGGGAGCGTGCCCTGGCTTGCCGCCGACGCAGCTCAGGTCGAACGGATGCGCCACCGCAACCCCCTGCCGGACCATCTTCGGGATGATGTCCTTGCCGAAGTCGTGGCTGGAGTCCGGATCGGCCATGTCGCGCTCGAGCTCGCGGAACAGCGAGCGGGCGTTGAAGATGTAGATGCCCATGCTGGCCAGCGTGCGCCCCGGCTTGCCCGGGATGGTTGGCGGTACCGGCGGCTTCTCGACGAAGTCGACGATACGGCGCTGCTCGTCGATGGCCATGACGCCGAAGGCGCTGGCCTCCTCTTGCGCGACCTCGATGCAGCCGACGGTGCACTCGCCGCCCTGGGCCACGTGGTCGGCCAGCATCAGCGCATAGTTCTGCTTGTAGACATGGTCGCCGGCGAGCACCACGACGTAGTCGGCCCGGTAGGCGGCCACAATGTCCTGGTTTTGATAGACCGCATCGGCGGTACCGCGGTACCAGCTCTCTTCGTCCACGCGCTGCTGGGCTGGCAGCAGATCGACGAACTCGTTCATCTCCGACTTCAGGAAAGCCCAGCCCCGCTGCAGGTGGCGCAACAGGCTGTGGCTTTTGTACTGCGTGATGACGCCGATGCGCCGGATGCCGGAGTTCATGCAGTTGGACAGTGCGAAATCGACAATGCGGAACTTGCCGCCGAAATAGACCGCCGGCTTGGCGCGGGTGTCGGTCAGGTTCTTCAACCGGCTGCCGCGGCCGCCGGCCAGGACGAGGGCCACGGAGCGCCGGGGCAGGTCCAGACCCTGGGCCACATCGATCGACTTCATGTTCATTCCTTGTCGGGGTTGGCGCAACAAAACTACATCCAGAAGATTAGGCAAACACCTTGCTCAGGGGATTTTTATCACAATCGAAGTTTGGAAATAACTTTCACTATCGATCCTAATTCATTGAAACTAAGACGATGTCTGCTCATCTGCTTGAAGAAATGGAGATCACTCACGCGGGCGTCACTGTAGCCAAACTACATCGCGTCTGGCCCTCCTGCCATTGACGCCCCCCACCTGGTTCAGTGAAACTCAACGCTATCGACGTATTGAGGCCGTGACTGTCCGGAGCAGTATCGCGGCGGATTCTCCTCATGCAGCCTAGCACCACGCAAATCGCCCAGGCGATCGTTCAGCCGACAGCGAGCGCCGCCGCGGTGGACAGTCACCTGCTGTCCACCGTCGGCGCCGAACCTGGCACGGCCTCGCCGAACGAGGTCATGCTCGCGGTGGCCCAGGTGGCGCGTGAGCAGCTGTCGCAGCGCTGGGTGGCCGGCCAGACCGGCGACAGCGCGGCCAAGGCGCGCCGGGTGTACTACCTCTCGATGGAATTCCTCATCGGCCGCACCCTGTCCAACGCGCTGGCCGCGCTCGACATCAAGGGCGAGATGGGCACCGCAGCGCGGGCGCACGCCAGCACGCTGGAGGACCTGGCGGCCAACGAGGTCGATGCCGCGCTCGGCAACGGCGGCTTGGGCCGGCTGGCGGCCTGCTTTCTCGATTCGATGGCGACGCTTGAACTGCCCTCGTTCGGCTACGGCATCCGCTACGAGTTCGGCATGTTCAAGCAGGTGATCCAGGGCGGGCGGCAGCTCGAGTACCCGGACCCCTGGCTGGAAGATGGCACGCCGTGGGAGTTTCCGCGCGGCGGCGTGCACTACCCGGTGCGCTTCGGCGGCTGGGTCGAACCGGCCGCCGACCCCAGCCACACGCCCACCTGGCGCCATGCCGGCGAGGTCAACGCCAAGGCCTACGACATGGTGATCCCCGGCCACGGCACTGAGCGCGTGAGCACGCTGCGCCTGTGGAAGGCGGTGGCCCCGGCGCAGATCGACCTGCATGCGTTCAACTCGGGCGACTACGCGCGCGCAGCCGAATTCAAGAACGAGTACGAGAACATCTCCTGGGTCCTATATCCGAACGACAGCACGCCTGCCGGGCGCGAGTTGCGCCTGCGCCAGGAGTACTTCTTCACCAGTGCGTCCATCCAGGACATCCTGGCGCGCCATCTCCGCGAGCACGCCAACCTGGCCAACCTGTCCGACAAGGTCGCGATCCACCTCAACGACACGCACCCGGCGATCGGCGTCGCCGAGCTGATGCGGCTGCTGGTCGACGAGCACGGCTTCGGCTGGCTGGCCGCCTGGGCGGTGACGAAGAAGGTCTTCAGCTACACCAACCACACGCTGATGCCCGAGGCGCTGGAGACTTGGCCGGTGGCGCTGATGCAGCACGTGCTCCCGCGGCACCTGGAGATCATCTTCCGCATCAACGCCGAGTTCCTCGCCGAGGCCGCGGCGCACAGGCCGGGCGACGACGACTTCCTGCGCCGGCTTTCTCTGATCGACGAGGCCGGTGGCCACGGCGAGCGCCGCGTGCGCATGGCGCACCTTTCGATCGTCGGCAGCCACAAGATCAACGGCGTCTCGGCGCTGCACTCCGAGTTGCTCGTAAAGACTATTTTCGCCGACTTCGCCAGCCTGTGGCCCGAACGCTTCACCAACATGACCAACGGCGTCACGCCACGGCGCTGGCTGGCGCAGGCCAACCCCAGCCTGGCCTCGCTCATCGATGCGACCATCGGCAGCGGTTGGCGGCTGGACCTCGACCAGCTCCGCCGCCTGGCGCCGCATGCCGAGCGCGAGGACTTCCGCAGTGCCTTTCTGGCCGTCAAGCACGCCAACAAGGCGCGCCTGGCCGAGCACATCCGCGGCAGCACCGGCCTCGTCGTGGACCCGGCCAGCCTGTTCGACGTCCAGGTCAAGCGCATCCACGAGTACAAGCGGCAGCTGCTCAACCTGCTGCAGGTGGTGGCGCGCTACCAGGCGATGCTCGCCGACCCCGGCGCCGACTGGGTGCCGCGCACGGTGATCTTCGCCGGCAAGGCAGCGTCGAGCTACGTCGCCGCCAAGAGCGTGATCCGGCTGATCCACGACGTCGGCCAGGTGATCAACAACGACCCGCGCACCGGGGGGCGCCTGAAGTTGGTGTTTATCCCGAACTATGGTGTCTCGGTGGCCGAGGTCATCATGCCCGGCGCTGACCTCTCAGAGCAGATCTCGACCGCCGGCACCGAGGCCAGCGGCACCGGCAACATGAAGCTGGCACTCAACGGCGCGCTGACGATCGGCACCGACGACGGCGCTAACATCGAGATCCGCGAGCAGGTGGGGAGCGACAACATCTTCATCTTTGGCCTGTCCACGGCCGAAGTGCAGGCCGGCCGCGCCGCCGGCTACCATCCGCTGCGCCTGTATGAGCAGAACCCGCGCATCAAGGCGGTGCTCGACGCGATCGCCGGCGGCCAGTTCAGCGAGGACGAGCCCGGCCGCTACCGGGCGCTGGTCGATTCGCTGCTTTGGGGCGGCGACCACTACATGCTGCTGGCCGACTTTGACAGCTACGTCGCGGCGCACGCGGGCGTCGATGCGCTGTTCCGCGACTGCCATGCCTGGGCCCGCAAGGCGATCGCCAACGTGGCCGGCATGGGCTGGTTCTCTTCCGACCGCACGATCCGCGAATACGCCCGCGAGGTCTGGGGCCTGGCGGCCAAGGCCTGATCGCGCCGCATGCCCAGCCCTGACGCCATCGAGGCGCTGCGCCACGGCCGCCACGGCGATCCATTCGCCGTGCTGGGGCCGCACCCGCAGGCCGATGGCAGCACCCGGGTGTGCGCCTTCCTGCCCGGCGCCACGGCCGTGCAGGTGGTGGCCGGCGCGCACGCGTGGCCGCTCGACCTGGCGCACGCCGACGGGTTGTTCGAAGGGTCGGTCCCCGCGCTACGGCATTACCAGTTGAGGGTGCGCTGGCGCGACGGCGCCGAGTCGCTGATCGAAGACCCGTACCGCTTCGGTCCCGTGCTCGGCGAGCTCGACGCCTGGCTGCTTGGCGAAGGCTCGCACCTGCGCCCCTACGAGATCCTCGGCGCGCTGCCGCGCGAGATGGACGGTGTCGCCGGCACCGGCTTCGCCGTCTGGGCACCCAACGCCTCGCGCGCGAGCGTGGTCGGCGATTTCAACTTCTGGGATGGCCGGCGGCACCCGATGCGCCTGCGCCGAGAATGCGGTGTGTGGGAACTGTTCCTGCCGGACGTGCGGCCCGGCGCGCGCTACAAGTTCGAGTTGCTTGACCGCGACGGCCACCTGCTGCCGCAGAAGGCCGACCCCTATGCCCGCAAGGCCGAACTGCGACCGGCCACGGCGAGCATCGTGGCGCCGATGCCGCCGGTGGTGCCACCCTCGCCCGAGCGCGCCCAGGCCAACACCCTCGATGCGCCGATCAGCATCTACGAGGTGCATCTCGCCAGCTGGCGGCGCAAGCCCGAAGAGGGCGACCGCTGGATGAACTGGGACGAACTGGCGGCCACGCTCGTGCCTTATGCCCAGGAGATGGGGTTCACGCACCTGGAACTGCTGCCGGTCAGCGAGCACCCTTTCGACGGCTCGTGGGGCTACCAGACGCTGGGCCTGTTCGCGCCCACGGCACGCTTCGGCGACCCCGCGGGGCTGCTCCGCTTCATCGCCGGCGCGCACTCGGCGGGGATCGGCGTGCTGCTGGACTGGGTACCTGGGCATTTCCCCACCGACGCGCACGGCCTGGCAAGCTTCGACGGCACCCATCTGTACGAATATGCCGATCCGCGCGAGGGTTACCACAACGACTGGAACACCCTCATCTACAACTTCGGCCGTACCGAGGTGCGCAACTTCCTGGTCGGCAATGCGCTGTACTGGCTGGAACGCTTTGACGTCGACGGCCTGCGCGTCGATGCCGTGGCGTCGATGCTGTACCGGGACTACAGCCGCAAGCCCGGCGAGTGGATCCCGAACGTTCACGGTGGGCGCGAGAACCTGGAGGCGATCTCTTTCCTGCGGCGCGCGAACGAGGTCATCGGCAGCGAACGTCCGCAGGCGATGACGCTGGCCGAGGAGTCCACCGCCTTCCCCGGTGTCTCGCGCCCCACTTGGGCCGGCGGGCTGGGTTTCCACTTCAAGTGGAACATGGGCTGGATGCACGACACGCTGCAATACATGGCCCGCGACCCGATCCACCGCGCCTGGCACCACGACGAGATGACCTTCGGCCTCGTCTATGCCTTCGACGAGAACTTCGTGCTGCCGCTCTCGCACGACGAGGTCGTGCACGGCAAGGGCTCGCTGCTGGCGAAGATGCCCGGAGACCGCTGGCAGCGCTTCGCGAACCTGCGCGCCTACTACGGCTTCATGTGGGGCCACCCGGGCAAGAAGCTGATGTTCATGGGCTGCGAGTTCGCGCAGGAGCGCGAATGGAACTTCGACGCAAGCCTCGACTGGCACCTGTTGGACGATGCCGACCACGCGGGCGTGCGACGCCTTGTGCGCGACCTCAATCGCCTGTACCGCGCCAGCCCCGCACTGCACGGCCAGGATTTCTCGGGCGCGGGTTTCGAGTGGATCGACCACGGCGACGCCCGCCGCAGCCTGCTGAGCTTCGTGCGCAAGGGCCGCGGCGGCGAACTGATGCTGGTGCTGTCCAACTTCGCGCCGGTGGTGCACGAGGGCTTCCGTCTGGGCGTGCCCGTGGCCGGCCGCTGGCACGAGCGGCTGAACACCGATTCGACCTTTTATGGCGGCAGCAACGTCGGCACGCCGCTGGGGGCGGCCAGCAGCGAAGCCGTGCCCTCGCACGGACGGGCGCAGTCGATCCTCTTGAACGTGCCGCCGCTGGCGACGGTGTTCCTCGAATGGACCGCCTGACAGAAGGTACGGAGTCGCGCGCCGCGGTACGCGCTTTTGCCCCGTTGGAGTTCGGTCGGGCCTGGCCGGCGGGGGCCCGGTTCGACGGCGACGGCGTCAATTTCGCGGTCTTCTCGGCCCATGCCTCGCAGGTCGATCTTTGCCTGTTCGACGACACCGGCGCGGTCGAACTCGCGCGCCTACCGCTGCCCGGTCGCACCGGCGACATCTGGCACGGCAGGCTGCCCGGCGCCGCACCCGGTCTGATCTTCGGCCTGCGCGCGCACGGTCCCTGGAGGCCCGAGCGCGGGCACCGCTTCAACCCCAACAAGCTGCTGCTCGACCCCTGGGCACGCGAGATCGTCGACCCGCCTGGCGGCTTCGACTGGCGCGGCCCCCATTTCGGCGCCGATGCCGATCATCCGCAACACATGGACACGCGCGACAACGGCCGACATGCGCTCAAGGCGCGCGTCGTGCACGACGCATTCGACTGGGAAGGCGATCGCCCGCCGGCCACCCCGCTGGCCGACACCGTAATCTACGAGACCCACGTGCGCGGGTTCAGCAAACGCCTGCCCGGCGTGCCCGAGGCCGAGCGTGGCACCTACGCCGGCCTCGCGTCCGAGGCGGCGATCGCGCATTTCAGGCGCTTGGGCGTCACCGCGGTCAGTCTGCTGCCGGTGCAGCAGATCCTCGACGAGCCGCGGTTGGCGGCAATGGGCCTGGTCAACTACTGGGGCTACAACACGCTCGGCTTTTTCTGCCCGGACCCGCGCTACGCCGCGACGCCGCGGCCGCGCGACGAGTTCCGCGACATGGTGCGCCGCCTTCACGCGGCGGGCCTGGAAGTGCTGCTCGACGTCGTCTTCAACCACACGCCCGAAGGCGATGAGCGAGGACCGACGCTGTGCTGGCGCGGACTCGACAACCTCAGCTGGTATCGGCTACAGGCCGGACACGCCGACCGCTACGAGAACTGGAGCGGTTGCGGCAACACGCTGGACATCCGCCACCCGCGCGTGCTGCAGATGGTGATGGACAGCCTGCGCTACTGGGTGGAGGAGATGCACGTCGACGGCTTCCGCTTCGACCTCGCACCCGTGCTCGGCCGCGGCAGCCCCGGTTTCGAACGCCACGGCCCGTTCTTCAAGGCCGTGTTGCAGGACCCGACGCTGCAGGGCATCAAGCTGATCGCCGAACCATGGGACCTGGGTCCCGGCGGCTACCAGGTAGGCCAGTTCCCGCGCGGCTGGCTGGAGTGGAACGACCGCTTCCGCGACACAACGCGCGCCTTCTGGCTAGGCGGCGATTGCACGCGCGGCGAGTTGGCGCTGCGCCTTGCCGGGTCGTCGGACCTGTTCCAGGCGCACCGGCGATCGCCGCTGGAATCGGTCAACTACGTCGTCTCCCACGACGGCTTCACGCTCGCCGACCTGGTCAGCTATGACATGCGCCACAACGAGGCCAACGGCGAGAACAACCGGGACGGCCACGGCCACAACCTGAGCTGGAACTGCGGCTGGGAGGGACCGACCGACGACCCCGACGTGCGTGTCCGGCGCGCTCGCTTGCAGCGCGCATTGCTGGCCAGCGTGCTGCTGGCGCAAGGCACGCCGATGCTCGCCGCGGGCGACGAACTCGGCCACAGCCAGGACGGCAACAACAATCCCTATTGCCAGGACAACCCGATCACCTGGATCGACTGGGCCAGTGCCGATCAGCATCTGATCGACTTCACGGCCCACCTGCTCTCGCTGCGCAAGAGGCTGATGCCGTTGGACGGGCGCTGGTACACCGGCCTGCCAGACGCGCACGGCCGCCACGACCTGGCCTGGCTGCGACGCACCGGCGAGCCGATGACCCCCGAGGAATGGAACAACCGCACCTCGCGCATCCTGGGCGCCTGGATCGGCGTGCCGGGCCGCGCTGGCAGCGGGCTGCTCCTGCTCATCAACGCCCGCGACATGGACGCCACCTTTCGTCTGCCGCCGGGCAACTGGGTGGCGGATCTGGACAGCAGCGTCGCCGACGGGCGCAGCGCCTGGCGCCGCGACGCAGCTGCCGACCCCGCACACTTCATGCTGCCGGCACGCAGTGTCGTGCTGCTGCGCGACGCACCGGCCGCCGGCACGCCCCCAGGACCACGGCCATGAGATTCCCCAGAGCCAGCGGCGTGCTGCTGCACCCCACCTCGCTGCCCGGTCCGCACGGGTCGGGCGACCTCGGCCGCGATGCCCGTCACTTCATCGACTGGCTGGTCGCCGGCGGTCAGAAGCTGTGGCAGATCCTGCCGCTGGCGGGCATCGGCCCCGGCAACTCGCCGTACATGAGCATTTCGGCGTTCGCTGGCAATGTCCTGCTGATCGACCTGGCCGAGTTGCAGGAGCAGGGCTGGCTCGACGAGACCGACCTGCAACCGGCGCCCGGCCTGCTGGCCGCGCGGGTCGACTTCGCCGCCGTCGTGCCCTTCCGCATGGCGCGCCTGACGAAGGCCGCGGCGCGCTATACGGAACAGGGCACGGCCGAGCAGCGCGCCGACTTCGCTGCCTTCGCGCAGGCCCAGCGGTCGTGGCTGGACGACTACGCGCTGTTCATGGCGCTGTGCGAGGCCAACGGCTGGCGCGACTGGTGCGACTGGACACCCGGCCTGGCCGCGCGCGAGCCGGCGGTGCTCGCGACCGCGCGCGCGACCCACGCCGAGCGCGTGGCCTTCTGGCAGTTCTGCCAGTGGACCTTCTTTCGGCAATGGCTGGCGCTAAAGGCCTATGCGAACGGCAAGGGGGTGGAGATCATCGGCGACACGCCGATCTTCATCGCCCACCAGAGCGCCGAGGTGTGGGCGAACCAGAAGCTGTTCCAGCTCGGCGCCGATCGGCGCCCGACGGTGGTGGCTGGCGTGCCGCCCGACTTCTTCAGCGCCACCGGCCAGCGCTGGGGCAACCCGCTGTACCGCTGGTCAGAGCACGCCAGGGACGGCTACGCCTGGTGGGTCGAGCGCGTGCGCCGCACCTTCGAGTTGGTGGACATCGTGCGCATCGACCATTTCCGCGGCTTCGCCGCCTGCTGGGAGATCCCGGCCACCGAGCCGACCGCGGTCAAGGGCCAATGGGTGCCCGCCCCCGGCGAGGCGCTGTTCAAGGCCGTCGCCAAGGCCCTCGGACCGCTGCCGATCATTGCCGAGGACCTGGGCGTCATCACCCCGGACGTCGATGCCTTGCGCAAGAAGTTCGCGTTCCCGGGCATGCGTATCCTGCAGTTCGCCTTTGCCGGCGATGCCTCAGACCGCTTCCTGCCGCACAACTACGAGCCCGACACCGTGGTCTACACGGGCACGCACGACAACGACACGGTCGCCGGCTGGTGGGCTTCGGCCACCGACCACGAGCGCCACTTTGCCCGCGCCTACCTCGCCACCGACGGCCACGACATGTCCTGGACGCTGATACGCGCGGCGATGTCAAGTGTGGCCGACACGGCGGTGACACCGATGCAGGACGTGCTGACACTGCCGACCGAATGCCGGATGAACTACCCGGGGCAGGAATCCGGCTGGTGGGGCTGGCGCTTCCAGTGGAGCCAGGTGCAGCCCTGGCATGCGGGGCGGCTGGCCGAGATGGCCCGGCTGTACGGTCGGGCCTGACGCTGCCGTCTCAGCGCCGCACCGGCGGCAGGTCGGTGCACGAGCCGTGCGCCACCTCGGCGGCCATGCCGATGCTCTCGCCCAGCGTCGGGTGCGGGTGGATCGTCTTGCCGATGTCCACCACGTCGGCGCCCATCTCGATCGCCAGGGCCACTTCGCCGATCATGTCGCCGGCGTGCGTGCCGACGATGCCCCCGCCCAGGATGCGGTGCCCGCCATCGGGACGCGCATCAAAGAGCAGCTTGGTGAAACCCTCGTCGCGTCCGTTGGCAATCGCACGTCCCGAGGCCGTCCAAGGGAACAGGCCCTTCTTCACCGCAATGCCCTGCGCCATGGCGTCGTCCTCGGTCAGCCCGACCCAGGCCACCTCGGGATCGGTGTAGGCCACGCTGGGAATCACGCGGGCATCGAACTGCGCCTTGTCGTCGCCGGCTGCGACCTCCGCCGCCAAGTGCGCCTCGTGCACCGCCTTGTGCGCGAGCATCGGCTGGCCGACGATGTCGCCAATGGCGAAGATGTGCGGCATGCTCGTGCGCATCTGCACGTCCACCGGGATGAAGCCGCGCTCACCGACGACGATGCCCGCCTTCTCGGCACCGATGCGCTTGCCATTGGGCACCCTGCCCACGGCTTGCAACACGAGGTCGTAGACGCCTTCACTGGTGCTGCCGTCCTGCCCCTCGAACTTGACGCGGACGCCGTCGGCGGTGGCCTCGGCGGCCACGGTCTTGGTCTTGAGCATCAGCTTGTCGAAGCGGTGCGCGTTGACTTTCTGCCAGACCTTGACCAGGTCGCGGTCGGCGCCCTGCATCAGGCCGTCCAGCATCTCGACGACGTCCAGCCGCGCGCCCAGCGTCGAATACACGGTGCCCATCTCCAGACCGATGATGCCGCCGCCGACGACCAGCATCCTCTGCGGACGCTGCCGCAACTCCAGCGCGCCGGTGCTGGTGACCACACGCGGGTCGTCTTTGGGCATGAAGGGCAGCTTCACCGCCTCGGAACCCGCGGCAATGATCGCCTGCGCGAAGCGGATCACCTGAACCTTGCCGTCGGCCATGGCCACCGCCAGGTGGTGCGGGTCGGCGAACTGGCCGCTGCCGTGCACCACCGCCACCTTGCGCATCCTGGCCATCGCGGCCAGGCCGCTGGTGAGCTTGCCGACGACCTTGTTCTTGTGCGCCAGCAGTTTCGCGAGGTCGACCGCGGGCTTGCCGAAGCTCACGCCGAGATCGGCGAAATGGTTCACCTCGTCCATCACCGAGGCCACGTGCAGCAGCGCCTTGCTCGGGATGCAGCCGACGTTCAGGCAGACGCCGCCGAGTGTGGCGTGGCGCTCGACGAGCACGGTTTTCAGGCCGAGATCGGCGGCACGGAAGGCCGCCGAATAGCCGCCTGGGCCGGCGCCGAGCACGAGCATGTCGCACTCGAGGTCGGCGCCGCCGGCGTGGCGCGCCGCTGCCGGTGCCGGCACCCCCGGTTTCGGAGCCGCGGCAGCCGCGGGCGCCGGCGCGCCGGCAGATGTCTCCAGCGACAAGAGCAGCGAGCCCTGGCTGACCTTGTCGCCCACCTGCACCTTCAGCGCCTTGACCACGCCCGCGGCGGAAGAAGGGATCTCCATCGAGGCCTTGTCGCTCTCCACCGTGATCAGGCTCTGCTCGAGCCTGACCGTGTCGCCGGGCCTGACCAGCACCTCGATCACGGCCACGTCCTTGAAATCGCCGATGTCCGGCACCTGAATGTCGATCGTCCCCATCGTCCGCCCCCTACAGCAGCACGCGGCGGAAATCCGCCAGGATCGCGCCGAGATAGGCGTTGAAGCGCGCCGCCGCCGCGCCGTCGATCACGCGGTGGTCCCAGCTCAGGCTCAGCGGCAGAATCAGCCGCGGCAGGAACTGCTTGCCATCCCAGCGCGGCTCGGTGCTGCTCTTGCACACGCCGAGGATGGACACCTCGGGCGCGTTGATGATCGGCGTGAAGTAGCGCCCGCCGATGCCTCCCAGGCTGCTGATCGAGAAGCAGCCGCCGGTCATCTCGGCGGGCCCAAGCTTGCCTTCGCGCGCTTTCTTCGCCAGCTCGCTCATCTCCTGGCTGATCTGCAGCACGCCCTTCCTGTCGGCGTCCTTGATGACGGGAACCATGAGGCCATTGGGCGTGTCGGCGGCAAACCCGATGTGGAAGTAGTTCTTGAGCACCAACTGGTCACCGTCCAGGCTGGCGTTGAACTCGGGGAACTTCTTCAGCGCCGCGACGCTGGCCTTGATCAGGAAGGCGAGCGTCGTGACCTTGACGCCGCTCTTCTCGCTCTCCTTGTTGATCTGGACGCGGAAGGCCTCGAGCTCGGTGACGTCGGCGTCGTCGTGGTTCGTGACGTGCGGGATCAGCACCCAGTTGCGGTGCAGGTTGGCGCCGCTGATCTTCTTGATCCGGCTCAGGTCCTTCCGCTCGACGGGGCCGAACTTGGCGAAGTCCACCTGCGGCCAGGCCAGCAGGCCCGGGAAGGTGCCGCCTGCCGACGGCGCCGCGGCCGCCACCTTGGCCTTCTGCGCCTCGGTCTGCACGGCGCCGGCCATCACGCCCTTGACGAAGCCCTGCAGGTCGGCCTCGGTGATGCGTCCCTTGGGGCCGTTGCCTTTGACCTCGGCCAGCGGCACGCCGAGCTCGCGCGCCAGTCGACGGATCGACGGCGAGCCATGCGGCAACTGGGCCGTGGCCGCCGCCGGCTGATGCGGGGCCATCGAGCCGCCCGCCGCGGACGCGGAGGACGCGGCCGCGGGTGCAAGGGCTGGTGCCGGTGCCGCGGCCGGCGTGACGTTTGTGGCGGGCGCGCCGGCGCCTTGCAGCAGCGCGATCGCCGTGCCTTTGCCGACTTTGTCGCCCACCTTGACGAGCATCTTCTCGACCACACCGGCGTGCGACGAGGGAATCTCCATCGAGGCCTTGTCGCTCTCCACCGTGATCAGGCTCTGCTCGACCTTGACGGTGTCGCCGGGCTTGACGAAGACCTCGATCACCGCCACCTCGTCGAAGTCGCCGATGTCGGGCACCAGCACCTGGACCGGGCCGCCTGCCGTCGACGTCGCGACGGAGGGCGCGGCCGCCGGCGGCGCCGGCACGGCGACCGCCTTCGCCGGCGCAGATGCAGGTGCCGCCGCAGCGGTCTGGCCGGCAGTGTCCAGCAGCAGCACCGGGCTGCCCTCGCTGACCTTGTCGCCGAGCCGGACTTTGAGCTCCTTGACGACACCGGCGTGCGACGAGGGGATCTCCATCGATGCCTTGTCGCTTTCCACGGTCAGCAGCGACTGGTCGGCGGCCACGGTGTCGCCGGGCTTGACCAGCAGCTCGATGATCTCGACGTCCTTGAAGTCGCCGATGTCGGGCACGTTCACTTCGACCAATGCCATGGTCCGTCTCCGTTTCTCGTTGGTACGGGTGCGCCGCTCAGGCGTGGAGCGGGTTGACCTTGTCGGCGTCCAGACCGTACTTCCTGATCGCATCGGCGACCTTGGCCACCGGAACCGCACCTTCCTCGGCCAGCGCTTTGAGCGCGGCAACGACGATGTAGTGGCGATTGACCTCGAAGTGCTCGCGCAGCCTGCTGCGGAAGTCGCTGCGCCCGAAACCGTCGGTGCCCAACACTTTGTAGCTGCGCCCCTTGGGGATGAAAGCGCGGATCTGGTCGGCGTAGTTCTTCATGTAGTCGGTCGAGGCGACCACCGGCCCCGCATGCGGCGCCAGCTGCTGCGTCACGAAAGGCGCGCGCGGCTCGGCCGTTGGGTGGAGCAGGTTCCAACGCTCGACGTCCTGGCCGTCGCGCGCCAGTTCGTTGAAACTGGGGCAGCTCCAGACGTTGGCGGCCACGCCCCACTCGGCTTCGAGCAGCTTCTTCGCTTCCTGGCTCTCGCGCAGGATGGTGCCGCTGCCCAGCAAATTGACCCGCGGCGTCTTCTTCGCGCCCTGCTCGAGCAGGTACATACCCTTGATGATGTGGTCTTCGGTGCCGGGCTTCAGGCCCGGCATCGGGTAGTTCTCGTTGAGCAGAGTCAGGTAGAAGTACACGTTGTCCTGCTTCTCGACCATGCGCTTCAGGCCGTGGTGCAGGATCACGCCGACCTCGTGGGCGAAGGTGGGGTCGTAGCTGATGCAGTTCGGGATCGTGCCGGCCAGGATGTGGCTGTGGCCATCCTCGTGCTGCAGCCCCTCGCCGTTGAGCGTGGTGCGGCCGCTGGTGCCGCCGAGCAGGAAGCCACGCGCCTGCATGTCGCCGGCGGCCCAGGCCAGGTCGCCGACGCGCTGGAATCCGAACATCGAGTAGTAGATGTAAAAGGGGACCATGATGCGGTTGTTCGTCGAGTACGACGTGGCCGCGGCGATCCAGCTGCTCATGCCACCGGCCTCGTTGATGCCTTCCTGCAGGATCTGACCGTTGACGGTTTCCTTGTAGTACATGACCTGGTCCTTGTCGACCGGCGTGTACTTCTGCCCTTCCGGGTTGTAGATGCCGATCTGGCGGAACAGCCCTTCCATGCCGAAGGTCCGCGCCTCGTCCACCAGGATGGGGACCACGCGCGGGCCCAGGGCCTGGTCGCGCAGCAGCTGCGTGAGGAAGCGCACGTAGGCCTGCGTGGTGCTGATCTCGCGGCCTTCTGCGGTGGCGTCGAGCACCGACTTGAAGGTCTCCAGCGAAGGCACCGTGAAGCTCTCGTCGGCCCGGGTGCGGCGCCTGGGGAGGTAGCCGCCCAGCGCCTTGCGCCTCTCGTGCAGGTACTGCATCTCCGGCGTGTCGTCGGCCGGTTTGTAGAAGGGCAGGTTCGGCAGTTCGCTGTCCGGGATCGGGATGTTGAAGCGGTCGCGGAAAAAGCGGATGTCGTCGTCGCTGAGCTTCTTGGCCTGGTGGGCGGTGTTCTTTCCCTCGCCGGCGCTGCCCATGCCCCAGCCCTTGACGGTCTTGACCAGCAGCACGGTCGGCTGGCCGGTGTGGCCGTTCGCGCGGTGGAAGGCGGCATAGACCTTCTGCGCGTCGTGCCCGCCCCGGCGCAGGTTCCAGACGTCCTGGTCGCTCATCTTGGCCACCATCTCCAGCGTGCGCGGGTCACGACCGAAGAAGTGCTTGCGGACGAAGGCACCGTCGTTGGCCTTGAACGCCTGGTAGTCGCCGTCCAGCGTGTCGAGCATGATCTTGCGCAGCGCGCCGTCCTTGTCGCGCGCCAGCAGCGGGTCCCAGTTGCTGCCCCAGATCAGCTTGATCACGTTCCAGCCGGCGCCGCGGAAGGTGCCTTCCAGTTCCTGGATGATCTTGCCGTTGCCGCGCACAGGGCCGTCCAGCCGCTGCAGGTTGCAGTTGACGACGAAAATCAGGTTGTCGAGCTTCTCGCGTGCGGCCAGCCCGATGGCACCCAGGCTCTCGGGCTCGTCCATTTCGCCGTCGCCACAGAACACCCACACCTTGCGGTTGGCGGTGTCGGCGATGCCGCGCGCCTGCAGGTACTTGAGAAAGCGCGCCTGGTAGATCGCCATCAGCGGCCCCAGGCCCATGCTGACGGTGGGAAACTGCCAGAACTCGGGCATCAGCTTGGGGTGCGGGTAGCTCGACAGACCCTTGCCGCCGACCTCCTGGCGGAAGTTGAGCATCTGCTCCTCGGTCAGCCGGCCCTCCATGTAGGCGCGGGCATAGATCCCCGGCGAGCAATGGCCCTGGATATAGAGCAGGTCGCCGCCGTGACTTTCGCTTTCGGCGTGCCAGAAATGATTGAAGCCGGCAGCGAACATGTGCGCCAGTGAGGCGAAGCTGCTGATGTGGCCGCCGAGGTCGCCGCCGTCGGCCGGATGCAGCCGATTGGCCTTGACCACCAGTGCCATCGCGTTCCAGCGCATGTAGGCGCGCAGCCGGCCTTCGAGGGCGCGGTTGCCGGGGCTGTGCTCCTCCTGCTCCGGCTCGATCGTGTTGACGTACGCGGTGTTCGCCGAGAACGGCATGTCGATGCTGCTCTGGCGCGCGTGCTCGAGCAGCCGCTCGAGCAGGTAGTGCGCGCGCCCTGTCCCTTCGGTGCCGATGACGGCCGACAGCGCATCGAGCCACTCACGGGTCTCCTGAGTGTCGGTGTCGGCGCTGGGCGCTTGCGAGGACTCCGGCAACGCGGCCATGATCGTCTCCTGCTTTGGGTTTTTCGATGGGGCGGGAGTTTGGCATAAACCGTGAAAATTCCAAATAGTGCGCTTCAATATCACAATGCGCAATGACAACCGGACGCTCGCTCGAACTCAGATAATGACGATCCATGCGTGAATCGCCTCCCAGTACCGTGTCGGCCGCCAGTCCGCGCCCGGCCTGGCGGCCCGCGGCAAAGCGCCTCTTGGGCCAATGGTGGCGCCGCCAATCCCCCGCGCGGCAGGATCGGTTCGCCACGCTCGGCCCGCTGCTGTCGGTCCTGCTGTTCCTGGCGGCCATCATTTCCGCGTTCTGGTACCTGCGCAACGAGGAGATCGAGCGCGAGACCGAATCCGTCAAGCGCGACACCGAGATCACGCAGCAGCAGATCGGGCTGCACCTGATCCAGAACCAGGAAGCCCTGATCCGCATGGCGCGCGACCTGGTCTCGCACGGGACCACCGCCGACCAGTTCATGGACCAGGCGGCTGCATTTGCGCGCGACCGGCCCGAGATCACGCACATCAGCTGGGTCAGTGCGAAGCGCGAGGTCCTGGCCAGCCACTGGGCAATGCTCTACCACGTCAACGCCGCGGGCGAGCCAGCGGCGCCAACGCTGCCAGTCCAGGGCGAGACGAGCGCCTCAGAGACCACCTTCCTGCTCGTCCGCGACAGCCACTCGCCCGCTTATTCGCGCGCCTTCACCGACAACATCGGCGTGGCGGTGTTCCAGTTCCAGGTGCCACTGATCGAACGCAGCGCCTTTCGCGGGGCCTTGATCGTCGAATACTCGATCGAGTCTCTGCTGCGCCACTACGTGCCGGCCGAAGTGGCACAGCGGCACATGATGGCGATCGTCGACGAGGCTCGGCGCAACGTCGTCGCGGCCACTTTCACGGCCATGCCGGGTCAGGCCGCACGGCGCGCGCCGATCATCTTCAGCGAGGCGCCGCTGACGCCATCACTCAACGGCCTGCTGTTGCGCGGCAGGGGTTGGCGGACCTCGATAGGCCTGATCGGCAACACCCTCTTCTGGATGGTGGTCGCGCTTTCGGTGCTGACGGTGTGGATGCTGCTGGGCACCTGGCGCCACATGCGCCGGCGCAGCCAGATCCAGGGCGCGCTAGTGCAGGAGACGAACTTCCGCCGCGCGATGGAGAACTCGATGCCCACTGGCATGCGCGCGATGGACATGGACGGGCGCATCAGCTACGTCAACGCCGCGTTCTGCCAGATGACCGGCTACAGCACCGGCGAGCTCGTCGGCCGGATGCCCCCCTACCCGCACTGGCCGCCCGACCGCATCGAGGAGAACGCCCGGCTGCTCAAGCAGGAGTTGCAAGGCCGCAGCCCGAGCAACGGGATAGAGGTCAAGGTGATGCGCAAGGACGGCTCGATCTTCGATGCACGCATGTACGTCAGCCCGCTGATCGACCCCAAGGGGCAGCAGACGGGGTGGATGACGAGCATGACCAACATCACCGAGGCCAAGCGGATCCGCGACCAGCTGTCTGCGTCGCACGAGCGCTTCACCACCGTGCTCGAGGGCCTGGACGCCTCGGTGTCGGTGCTCTCTGTCCAGCAGGGCGAGTTGCTGTTCGCCAACCGCTCGTACCGACTGTGGTTCGGCGGCGACGCGCGCGGCCACCAGCAGATGGCCGGCAGCGTCGTTGGCGCCACCTTCAGCGCCGACCACGACGACGAGGTCGATTCGCTGTCGGGCCTGCCGACGCAGGAACTCACCGAGACCGGCGCCAGCCCGCGCGAGGTCTTCATCGACTCGCTGCAGAAGTGGTTCGACGTGCGCGCGCGCTACCTGCAGTGGACCGACGGGCGCCTGGCCCAGATGCTGATCGCCACCGACATCACAAGCCGCCTTCGCGCCGAGGAGCAGGCGGCGGCGCAGGCCGAAAAGGCCCAGGTCACGAGCCGGCTGGTAACGATGGGCGAGATGGCCTCGTCGGTGGCTCACGAGCTGAACCAGCCGCTGACCGCGATCACGAACTACTGCAACGGCATGGTCTCGCGCGTGAAGGCGTCGTCGATCTCAAGCGACGACCTGATCGCCGCGCTGCAGAAGACCGCACGCCAGGCCGACCGCGCCGGCCAGATCATCCGCCGCATCCGCGCCTTCGTGAAGCGCAGCGAGCCGCAGCGCCAGCCGACGCAGGCGCGCCAGATCGTCGAGGATGCGGTGGACTTGGCAGGCATCGAACTGCGGCGGCGTAACGTTGCGATCCACATCTATGTCGCGCAACGGCTGCCGACAATCATGGTCGATCCGATCCTGATCGAGCAGGTCGTACTCAACCTGCTGAAGAACGCCGCTGAGGCCATCGACGGCGCGCAGCTGCCGCTGCAGCGGCGCCACATCGAACTGCGCGTCGTGCCGCGCCACACGCCCGAGGAAGGCGGCGTGATCGAGTTCAGCGTCACCGACATGGGCCCGGGGCTGAAGGACGAGGTCATCGCCCGCCTGTACGAGGCGTTCTTCTCGACCAAGGCCGAGGGCCTGGGCATCGGACTGAGCCTGTGCCGCACGATCGTCGAGTCGCACCGCGGCAGGATGCGGGCACAGAACCTCTACAATGGCTCGCAGGCCGTGGGGTGTCGTTTCTCGTTCACCCTGCCGGTGGATCTCGGTTCGCGGCCGGACGTCGCTGCCCCTGCCCCCGAGGCCGACAACGCCATCAACTCCAGGTCGCCTTCCGCCACCGTTCCCGAATGAGCCTGATTCCCAAGAGAGGCACTGTCTACGTCGTCGATGACGACGAGGCCGTGCGCGATTCGCTGCAGTGGTTGCTCGAGGGCAAGGACTACCGGGTCAAGTGCTTCGATTCTTCGGAGTCCTTCCTAGCCCGGTTCGACCCGCGCGAGGTGGCCTGCCTGATCGCCGACATTCGCATGGAAGGCATGAGCGGCCTGGAACTGCAGGACCGCCTGCTCGAACGCAAGAGCCCGCTGCCCGTCGTCTTCATCACCGGCCACGGCGACGTGCCGATGGCGGTCACGACGATGAAGAAGGGCGCGATGGACTTCATCGAGAAGCCGTTCAAGGAGGAGGAACTGCTGAGCCTGGTCGAACGCATGCTCGAGCAGGCGCGCACCGCCTTCAGTCAGCACCAGGAACAGGCCAGCCGCGATGCCCTGCTCTCGCGCCTGACCACGCGCGAGGCCCAGGTGCTCGAGCGCATCGTCGCCGGCCGGCTGAACAAACAGATCGCCGACGACCTGGGCATCAGCATCAAGACGGTGGAGGCGCACCGCGCCAACATCATGGAAAAGCTCAACGCCAACACGGTCGCCGACCTACTGAAGATCGCGCTGGGCGCGCAACAGCGGGCCTGAGGGGCCGCCGCTGCTCGCCTGCGGCGCCGTCCGCACGACACTTCCCCGAGCCCCCTGCGCAGGGGCGCTCCAGTCAGACTGACGAGGCAAGACGCAACATGACTGCGCAACTCATCGACGGCGTTGCGCTGTCCAAGACCCTCCGCGCCGAGGTCGGTGCCCGTGCGGCTGCAATGGCTGCCGCTGGCCGCCGGCCGGGGCTGGCGGTGATCCTTGTCGGCGACGACCCGGCCAGCGCCGTCTACGTGCGCAACAAGATCAAAGCCTGCGAGGAATGCGGCTTCCATTCGATGCTGGAGACGCACAACGCTGCCCTGGTCGAAGGCGCGCTGCTGGCGCGCATCGCGGCGCTCAACGCTGACCCGGCGATCCACGGCATCCTGGTGCAGATGCCGTTGCCACGGCACATCGACCCGCACAAGGTGATCGCGGCGATCGCCGCCGCCAAGGACGTCGACGGTTTCTCGGTTCATTCGGCCGGCGCGCTGATGACCGGGCTGCCGGGCCTGCGCCCGGCCACGCCCTCCGGCTGCATGAAGCTGATCGCGAGCACCGGGCAGGACCTGCGCGGCAGGCACGCGGTGGTGATCGGCCGGAGCAACACGGTGGGCAAGCCGATGGCGCTGCTGCTGCTGCAGGCCAACGCCACGGTAACGATCTGCCACAGTGCAACCCCAGACCTCGCGGTGCATACGCGCGCCGCCGACGTGGTGGTGGCGGCCGTCGGCCGACGGGACACGCTGAGAGCCGAGATGGTCAAACCGGGGGCGATCGTCATCGACGTCGGAATGAACCGCAACGACCTGGGCAAGCTCTGCGGCGACGTCGACTTCGCGGCTGTTCGCGAGGTCGCGGGCTGGATCACGCCCGTGCCCGGCGGCGTCGGGCCGATGACCATCACGATGCTGCTCGTCAACACCCTGCAAGCGGCCGAAGCCGCGACGGCGGTGCTTCCCCACGCCTAGAGCAGCGCGCCGAGGCCAGCTTCGGTCAGGATGCACGCTGGTGTCGTGCGGCCTGGCTTGAGCGGGCAAGCTCGCTGGGCTAGATTCCGGCATCCAACCGCGCAGTCGCGCCCGAGCCCAACATGATCAAGCCGCTCTCCTCGCCTGCCCTGGTCGTCGCCCTCCTGGCCCTGGCGGCCTTGCCGGCCGCGGCGCAGTACAAGGTCGTGCGGCCCGATGGGAGCGTCACCTATACCGACCGGCCGCCCGTCGACCCGAACGTGCGCGTCATTCAACTCGGGCGCAATGGCGAGGCGGCTGATTCGGCTCCGCAGCCGGAGTTGCCCTTCGAACTGCGGCGTGCCGTTGCGCGCTACCCTGTGACGCTCTACACCTCGGCCGACTGCAGCCCCTGCGACAGTGGCCGCCGCCTGCTGCAGCAACGCGGCGTGCCATTCAGCGAACGGCGCATCGCGACCGAAGAGGACGTCCAGGCACTCGAGCGGGTGGTCGGCAGCCGCAGCGTGCCGGCGCTGTCGATCGGCGCCCAACCGCTGCGTGGCTTCTCGGAAGGCGAATGGGCGTCCTACCTCGACGCCGCCGGCTACCCGCGCGAATCCAAGCTGCCGGTGAACTGGCCACAGCCGGCCCCCGCCCCGATGGTCGAGCACACGCCAGTCACCCAGGCGAGGCCGGCGGCACCACCCCCGGCACCCGTGGCGGCGCCCGTGGAGATCCCGGCGTCGGGCGGCGTCCGCTTCTGATCGGCGTCGGCTGCGGCGGGCAGCGACGGCAGGTCAGACGGCTCAGCCGTCCGCCTCGTCGTCCGCCGGACCGGCTGCCAGGCCGGGCAGCAGTTGCGCGGCCCGGGTCTCCGGCAGGGCCTCGACGCTTCGCAGCTGGCGCGCCATCGCCCGCGTGCGAGTTTCCGCCATGTCGATCGTGTTGCTGGCCTCCTCGAGCTTTTTGCGCGTCTTGGCCAGCACCTCACCGAACTTGCCGAACTCGGTTTTGACCGCACCCAACACTTCCCACACCTCGGCCGAGCGTTTCTCCAGCACCAGGGTACGGAAGCCCATCTGCAGGCTGTTGAGCAAGGCGAGCAAAGTGGTCGGGCCGGCGAGCATCACCTTGTATTCCCGTTGCAGCGCCTCGGCCAGGCCCGGCCGGCGCAACGCCTCGGCGTACAGGCCTTCGGTGGGCACAAAGAGGATTGCGAAGTCGGTCGTGTGCGGCGGCGAGACGTACTTGTCGCGGATGCTGCGCGCCTCCAGCCGCAGGCGCTGCTCGATCGCTTTCGCCGCCGCCTCGGTGGCGGCAACGTCGGCGCGCTCGGCGGCGTCGAGCAGGCGCTCGTAGTCCTCGCGTGGGAATTTGGCGTCGATCGGCAGCCACAGCGGTGCATCGGCCCCAGCGCCCTGCCCCTGGGCGCGGCCCGGCAGGCGGATCGCGAACTCGACCCGCTCGGTGCTGCCTGGCACGGTGACCACGTTGGTCGCGTACTGCTCGGGCGTGAAGACTTGCTCCAGCAAGGCCGCGAGTTGGACCTCGCCGAACACGCCGCGGGTCTTGACGTTCGTCAGCACGCGGTTGAGCGCACCCACGTCGCGTGCCAGCGTCTGCATCTCGCCCAAGCCCTTGTGCACCTGCTCGAGCCGGTCGGCGACCTGCTTGAAGCTCTCGCCCAGCCGCTGCTCCAGCGTCGCGTGCAGCTTCTCATCTACGGTGGCGCGCATCTGCTCGAGCTTCTTCTCGTTGCCTTCCTGCAGCGCCACCAGCCGCGCATCGACGGCCTCACGCACCTCGCCCAGCCGGCGTTCGTTGGCTTCGGACAATCTCTGCAGCTGCTCGGCCAGCATCTCGCTGAAGCGGTGCAGCGCAGTCTCGGTCTGGGTCTGCGTCGCGGCTAGCTGGGTGCGAAAGGAATCGATCTGTTCGTTCTGCGTGCGCGCGACGTCACCGCTCTGGGTCAGGAGGATCTGCTGGAAGGTGCCGAGGTCGGCACGCGTCGCCTGGGCCTGGCGCCCGAGCTCGTCGCGCAGCGCGGCCTCCAGCCGTTGCAGCGGCCCGGGGTCGGCACGCCGCAGCGCAACCCACAGCAGCAGCAAGAGGTTCAGCGCCAGCAGAGCCAGCAACGCAATTGCGATCCATTCCGGCATCCGCCCATTGTGTCAGCCGCGGCCATCGTGCACGCTGTGCGCAAGACGAAGTTGCCAGTCGGGGCAGAGCAGGAGCGTCGGCGCGCTGCTGGCTTCCGACCCCAGCCCCTGCGACGCCGACAATGGCACCGCGATGAGCGACAAGCTCTGCCGCTGAGCAGGCCATGGCACCCGGCTGCGCCGCTTCCCTCCGGGCACCGCGGGGAGCGACGCTTCAGGTGACTGGCGGCAGGTTGCGGTGGTGCACTGTACGCTGCGGGAACGGGATCTCGATGCCCTTCGCGTCGAAGGCGCGCTTGAGCATGCGCAGGTACTCGCGCCGGACCGTCCACTGCCCCAGCGGCCGCACCTTGAAGCGCCCACGCAGCACCACTGCCGAGTCGTCCCAACGTTCGACGCCGGCAACCTCGAAGTCGTCGAGGATACGGTCGCTGTGTGCCGGCTCGGCGCGGAGCGCGGCCGCCACCTCGCGCATGACCTCCACCACCCGGTCGGTGTTCTCGTCATAGGCGATACCGACGTCGATGACCGACTGCGCGAAGCCCCGGCTGAGGTTGACGACGGTGCTGATCTGGCCATTGGGCACGAAGTGCGCGTTGCGGTCGTAATCGCGCAACTGCACGTAGCGCAGCTTCACCTCCTCGACAAGGCCCGCGTGGTCGCCCGGTTTGACCACGTCGCCCTGCCGGATCCGGTTCTCCCGCAGCAGGAAGAATCTTGTGAGGTAGTCCTTGACCAGGCTCTGTGCGCCGAAGCCGACGGCCAGGCCGACGACACCGGCGGCGCCGAGGATCGGCGCCACCGATACGCCCAGTTCGCTGAGCACGAGCATCGTGGCGATGAGCCAGACGACGGCCGCGACGATGTAGCGGAACATGCGGCCCAGCGCCTCGTCGCGCTTGAACGATTCGCGGTCTTCCATGCCGGCGGCCGGCCGCTCTCGCAAGGTGCGGATCGCGCGCTGCAACACGGCCACCGCGATCCAGGCGGAGATGAGGATGCCGACGATCCGCAGCGCGGAGATCGCAAGACCGCCCATCGCGTGCCAGGCTTCGATCAGCTATGGCGGCAACATCCCTTCCGATTAGGCACCAACCTCAGCCGCCCGGATGACCTGGCGGGTGTGCGGATTCGTCAAGCATGCGGCCCGCAATG
>JBBINW010000034.1:0-49353 GCA_037443665.1 Betaproteobacteria bacterium | reverse complement strand
CGCGGCCCGCTCCGCGCGCGCGTCGTCGACGGCTGCGGAAGCAGCCGACGCCTGCCGCGCCCTGGGTGCCGCCGTGCGCAGGGCCGCCACCGGGGCCGCGGCCGGTGCGCGCGCGGGCACGGACGAAGCAGGGCTTGCGGGCGCAGACGCTGCCGCGCGGGCCGCCTGTTTCCGAGCGAGATCCCGGCGCCGCTGCTCGGCGCGGCGCAGCCGGTCGGCGTCATCGAGCTGCAATTCGCGTTCGCGCAGAGGCGCCAGCGCATTGCGCCGGCGGAGCCGGACGTCGTTGACGCAGGCCGTGACCGCGAAGCGGTGCTGGCAAGCCCGCTCCTCGGCGTCGAAGCGATCGACCAGCGCCTGCCGCTCGGCCGTGATGCGGGCACGCTCTGCCGCCTCGTCGGCGCCGGCGACGAGCGGCATCAAGGCGAGCAGCCAAGCGGCCCAGCGCACGGGCGGCATCAGGTCAGCGAAGTGTCGACGTCGCGCCGCGCGAGCGCGAGGAACTCGGCCGACTGCATCTCGTGCAGCCGGGAGACGGTGCGCGGGAACTCGTGCACCAGGGGTCCTTCGGTGTAGAGCCGCTCGGCCAGCACCGCTGCCGAGAGCACGAGCTTGACGCGACGGTCGTAGAGCACGTCGACAAGCCAGGTGAAGCGTCGGGCCTCGCTAGCCAGCCGCGGCGACATCTGCGGCACACCCGACAGCAACAGGGTGTGGAAGCGCGAGGCGATCTCCAGATAGTCGTTCTGCGAGCGCGGCCCGCCGCACAAGGTCTTGAAATCGAACCAGACCACGCCGCCCGCGCGACGCAACGCGTGCAGCGAGCGGTGCTCGATTTGCAGCACGGGGTTCTCGTCGCGCGCTTCGGCCAGGCGCTCGAAGGCACTCGCCATCGCGGCGTCGGCCGCAGCATCCAAGGGGCAGTTGTACATCGCCATCCCCGCCAGTGTCTGCTGCCGGTAGTCGGTGCCGGCGTCGACGTTGATCACCTCGAGCCTGGCCTTGAGCAACTCGATCGCCGGCAGGATGCGATCGCGGTGCAGACCGTTGGGGTAGAGCGCATCGGGATGGAAGTTGCTCGTCGTGACGATGCTCACCCGGTTGGCGAACAGTGCCTCGAGCAGTCGGTGCAGGATCATCGCGTCGGTGATGTCGGCAACGAAGAACTCGTCGAAGCAGATAAGGCGGAAGCGCCGCGCAACCCGCCGACCGAGTTCGTCCAGCGGATCGACCGTGCCCTTGAGCTCCTGCAGTTCGCGGTGCACCTCGCGCATGAACTCGTGGAAGTGCAGCCGCGTCTTGCGCGTCAGCGGCACGGCCTGGAAGAAGCAATCCATCAGGAAGCTCTTACCGCGGCCGACCCCGCCGTACATGTAGACGCCGCGCGGGATCGGCGGATGGCGCAGCAGCTTGGTCAGCGCGTTGCCGCGCCGCGCCTTGTAGTCGGCCCATTCGTTCTCGCAGCGCTCGAGCGCCGCGACCGCCCGCAACTGCGCTGGATCGCTGATGTAGCCGCGTTCGGCCAGCGCAGCCTCGTAGACCTGACGCACCGCCACGCGATCCGACGATCAGAGGTTGAGCGTGCGCCTGTCCACCGCCAGTGCGGCTTCCTTGGTCGCCTCCGACAGCGACGGGTGCGCGTGGCAGATGCGTGCGATGTCTTCGCTGCTGGCGCGGAACTCCATCGCCACCACCGCCTCGGCGATCAGTTCGCTGGCCATCGGCCCCACGATGTGCACGCCCAGGATCTCGTCGGTGGCGGCATCGGCGAGAATCTTGACCATCCCCGTGGTGTCACCGAGCGCGCGCGCCCGGCCGTTGGCCGTGAATGGGAAGGTGCCGGCCTTGTAGGCGCGGCCCGAACCCTTTAGCTGCTGTTCGGTCTGGCCGACCCAGGCAATCTCGGGGCTGGTGTAGATGACCCACGGGATGGTGTTGAAGTCGACATGCCCATGCTGGCCGGCGATGCGCTCGGCCACCGCGACGCCCTCTTCCTCGGCCTTGTGGGCGAGCATCGGTCCGCGCACGACGTCGCCCACGGCCCAGACACCCGGCAGGTTGGTGCGGCATTCTCCGTCGACCTCGATCGCGCCGCGGGCATCGAGCTTCAGCCCCACGCCATCCGCATTCAAGCCGGCGGTATTGGGCACTCGACCGATCGAGACGATCAGCTTGTCCACCTCGAGCAGCTGCGCGGCCCCCTGGCTGTCGGCGTAGGCCACGCTGACGCCCTTCCTGCCGGTCTTGACCTCGCCAACCTTGACGCCGAGTTCGATCTCCAGCCCCTGCTTGACGAAGGCCTTGTGCGCCGCCTTGGCGATCTGTTCATCGACGGCACCGAGGAAGGTCGGCAGCGCCTCGAGCACGGTCACCTCCGCGCCCAAGCGGCGCCAGACCGATCCCATCTCGAGACCGATCACCCCCGAGCCGATCAGACCGAGCTTCTTGGGCACCGCCGCGATGCGCAGTGCGCCGTCGTTGCTGAGGATGCTGTGCTCGTCGAAGGGCGCGCCGGGCAGCGCGCGCGCGCTGGAGCCGGTGGCGACGATGACCTGCGCACCGACGAGCGACTCCTCGCCGACCGCGATCTCGTAGCCGTGATTGACCGCCTTGACGAAAGAACCGCGGCCGTGGAAGAACGCAACCTTGTTCTTCTTGAACAGGTATGCGATGCCGTCGTTGTTCTGCTTGACCACCGCGTCCTTGCGGCCGAGCATCTTCTTGACGTCGATGCTCAGTTCCTTCAGACCGATGCCGTGGTCGGCGAAGGCGTGGCCCGCGTGTTCGAAATGTTCGCTGGACTGCAGCAGCGCCTTGCTCGGGATGCATCCGACGTTGGTGCAGGTACCGCCCGGTGCCGGGCCCCCGCTGTCGTTCGTCCACTCGTCGATGCACGCCGTGTCGAAGCCGAGCTGCGCGGCACGGATGGCCGCGATGTAGCCGCCGGGGCCGGCGCCGATGACGATGACGTCGAAATTCTTGGACATGATTCGTTTCAGGGTTCTTCGGGGACGAAGATCCACAGCAGGATGTAAAACAGGACGCCTGCGCCACCGAACAGCGCCAGCGCCGTGAGGATCAGCCGCCAGATCCAAGACTCGACACCGGTGATCACCGCGATGCCGCCGCAGACGCCGCCCAGCCAGCGATCGCTGCGGCTGCGGCGCAGGCGGTTGACGGCATCGACGGCGGGGATTTCCGACGCCGCGCCCTGGGCGTCGAGGAGTTTGGCCTTGGCGCGGGCGAATTCCTCGTCCGATAGCGCACCGCGCGAATGCAGCGCCTCCAGGCGCAGAAGATCGTCGGCCAGGCTCATGAAGGTCTCGCGCTCAGATGTTGAACAGCAGCCGCGCCGGGTCTTCCAGCGCTTCCTTCATCGCGACCAGTCCGAGCACGGCCTCGCGGCCGTCGATGATGCGGTGGTCGTACGACATCGCCAGGTAGTTCATCGGCCGCACGACGACCTGCCCGTTCTCGACCACCGCGCGGTCCTTGGTGGCATGGACGCCCAGGATCGCGCTCTGCGGCGGGTTGATGATCGGCGTCGAGAGCATGCTTCCGAACGTGCCGCCATTGCTGATGCTGAAGGTGCCGCCGGTGAGCTCGTCGATGCCGAGCTTGCCGTCGCGCGCCTTGGCGCCGAACTCGGCGATCTTTTTCTCGATGTCGGCGAAGCCCATCTGGTCGGCATTGCGCAGCACCGGCACGACCAAGCCGCGCGGCGATCCGACCGCGATGCCGATATCGAAGTAACCGTGATAGACGATGTCGTTGCCGTCGACCGAGGCGTTGATGACCGGGTACTTCTTCAGCGCCGCGACCGCGGCCTTGACGAAGAAGCTCATGAAGCCGAGCTTGACCCCATGTTCCTTTTCGAAGCGTTCCTGGAAGCGCTTGCGCATCTCCATCACCGGCGCCATGTTGACCTCGTTGAAAGTCGTCAGGATGGCGTTGGTGGCCTGCGACTGCAGCAGCCGCTCGGCGATGCGCGCGCGCAGGCGCGACATCGGCACCCGCTGCTCGGGTCGTTCGCCCAGGGTGGTCGGCAGCGTCGCCGGCACCGCCGGCAGCGGTTTGACGACCGCTGCGATGGCGGGTGCCACCACCGGGGCGGCCACGGCAACGGGCGCCGCCTTGGGCGCTGCCAGGGCGCCCAGCACGTCGCCCTTGGTCACGCGGCCGTCCCGGCCGGTGCCGGTTACCGAGCCAGCCGCCAGCGCGTTGTCGGCCATCAGCTTGGCCGCGGCGGGCATCGCGATGCCCGCCTTGTTCGCCACGGGCGCCGCCGTCGGCGCGGGTGCGGCGGCGGTCGCTGCGGCAGCAGGCGCCGCGGCGCTGACCGCGCCCGCGGTGTCGATCTTCGCGATCACCTGTTCGGCGGTCACGGTGGCGCCGTCGCCTGCCACCAACTCGGCCAGCACGCCAGCCGCCGGCGCAGGCACCTCGAGCACGACCTTGTCGGTCTCGACCTCGACCAGGATCTCGTCCAGCGCCACGGCCTCGCCAGGCTTCTTCTTCCACTGCAGCAGGGTGGCCTCGGCCACCGATTCCGACAGTTGCGGAACCTTCACTTCAACGATTGCCATGCTCAATCTCTGTTTGTTGTCTCGACGTTCTCGACGTCTGCCGGCGGCATCGCCAGCGGCCGCCGCGGATCCGGCTCCGCCGGTCCGCCAGCGGCGCCCGCTTGAGGGGGGGGCGCTGGAGGCGCTGCGGGAGTGGCCCTATTTCGTCAGCACGTAGCCCTTGAGCTTGCCGAAGGCCTGCTCGAGCAGCGCCTTCTGCTGCTCCTGGTGCAGGTGCGAATAACCCACCGCGGGCGACGCCGACGCCGGCCGCCCGGCATAGCCGAGCTTCTGTCCATCGAGCATGTTCTCGTGCACGTAGTGCTGGACGAAGAACCAGGCGCCCTGGTTCTGCGGTTCGTCCTGGCACCAGATGACGTCGGTGGCGTTGGGGAAGCGCTTCATCTCGGCCGCAAAGGCCTTGTGCGGAAACGGATAGAGCTGCTCGACGCGCAGGATCGCCACGTCCCACGACTTGCGCTCGTCGCGCTTCTTGATCAGGTCGTAGGCGACCTTGCCCGAGCAGACGATCACGCGCTTGACCTTCGCACCCTCGATCTCGCTGCGCGCCGGTCCGATCACGGTCTTGAACTCGCCCTTGGTGAATTCGGCCAGCGGCGAGGTCGCATCCTTGGCGCGCAACAGCGACTTCGGCGTGAAGATGATCAGCGGCTTGCGGAACTGGCGCACCATCTGCCGCCGCAACAGGTGGAAGATCTGGCTGGCCGAGGTCGGCTGCACGATCTGCATGTTGTTGTCGGCCGCCAGCTGCATGAAGCGCTCGACGCGCGCCGAGCTGTGCTCCGGCCCCTGCCCTTCGTAGCCATGCGGCAGCATCAGCGTCAGGCCGTTGACGCGGCCCCATTTGACCTCGCCGCTGGCGATGAATTGGTCGATGACCACCTGCGCGCCGTTGGCGAAGTCCCCGAACTGCGCTTCCCAGATCGTCAGCGTGTTGGGTTCGGCCGAGGCGTAGCCGTACTCGAAGCCAAGCACGGCCTCTTCCGAGAGCAGCGAATCGATGACCACGAAAGGCGCCTGGCCCTCGGCCACGTTCTGCAGCGGCACGTAGGTACCGGTGTCCCACTTTTCACGGTTCTGGTCGTGCAGCACCGAATGGCGGTGGGTGAAGGTGCCGCGCCCGCAGTCCTCGCCCGACAGCCGCACGGCGTAGCCGCTGGCCACCAGCGATGCGTAGGCCAGGGTCTCGCCCATGCCCCAGTCGACGTTGATCTCGCCGCGGCCCATCGCGGCGCGGTCGGCGAGCACCTTCTCCACCAGCGGATGGACCTTGAAGTTGCCCGGGATCGTCGTGACGCGCTCCGACAGCCGCGTGACCTCGGCCAGCGGCAGCGCGGTGTCGGCAGCATCGGTCCACTTCTTGCCGAGGAACGGCGCCCAGTCGACCGCGTACTTGCTCTTGAAGTTCGTCAGCACGGGGTCGGCCGTGTGCTTGCCCGCATCCATCGCGGCGCGGAAGTCCTTGACCATCTGGTCGGGGCCGTCGGCCTGCAACACGCCCTGCGTGACCAGCTTGTCGCCGTAGAGCTTGCGGGTGCCGGGATGCTGGGCAATCTTCTTGTACATCAGCGGCTGCGTCAGGCTCGGCGTGTCCTGCTCGTTGTGCCCCAGCTTGCGGAAGCAGATGATGTCCACCACCACGTCCTTGCGGAACTGCTGGCGGTAGTCCATCGCAAGCTGCGTGCACCAGACCACCGCTTCGGGGTCGTCGCCGTTGACGTGCAGCACAGGCGCCTCGATCATCTTGACGACGTCGCTGCAATACAGCGTCGAGCGAGCATCGCGCGGGTCGCTGGTGGTGAAGCCGATCTGATTGTTGACCACCAGATGCACCGTGCCGCCGGTGAAGTACCCGCGCGTCTGCGCCAGCGCCAGCGTCTCCATCACCACGCCCTGACCCGCGAACGCGGCGTCGCCGTGCACCAGCACCGGCAGCACCTGGGCCCCGGTCTTGTCGCCGCGGCGGTCCATCCGCGCCTTGACCGAGCCCTCGACCACCGGGTTGACGATCTCCAGATGCGAGGGATTGAAGGCCAGGCTCAGGTGCACCGGCCCGCCCGGCGTCGTGATGTCGCTGGAGAACCCCTGGTGGTACTTGACGTCACCCGAAGGCAGGGCCTCGGGTGCGGTGTGGTCGAACTCGGCGAACAGGTCCTTGGGCATCTTGCCCAGCGTGTTGACGAGCACGTTCAGACGCCCGCGGTGGGCCATGCCAATGACGATCTCCTGCACGCCCAGCGTGCCGGCTCGCTGGACCAGTTCGTCCATGCTGGCGATGAAGCTCTCGCCGCCCTCGAGCGAGAAGCGCTTCTGGCCGACGTACTTGGTGTGCAGGTAGCGCTCCAGTCCCTCGGCGGCGGTCAGGTGGTCGAGGATGTGGATCTTCTCCGGCGCCGTGAAGGCCGGCTTGCTGCGACGCGATTCCAGTCGCTCCTGCCACCAGCGCTTCTCCGCCGGGTCGGTGCAGTGCATGAACTCGGCGCCGATCGTGCCGCAGTAGGTCTCGCGCAGCGCGTGCACGATCTCGCGCAGCGTCTGGTGCTCGGCCTTGCTGAAGTAGGTGTTGCTGGCCGAGAACGTGATGTCCATGTCGGACTCGGTCAGGTCGTAGAACGCCGGCTCGAGTTCGGGAATCTTCGGGCGCTCGGTGCGCTTGAGCGGGTCGAGGTCGGCCCAGCGCGCGCCCAGGAAGCGGTAGGCGGCGATCAGCGACTGCACGTGCACCTGCTTGCGCGCGACCGCCAGGTCCGCCTCGCTGGCCTTCAGCGCGAAGGCATTGGCCTTGGCGCGCTGGGCGAAGGATTCGACGACCGGAGCGTGTGCGACATCGCGCGCGTCGCTGCCGTCGGTGGCCGGAACGTGCTGCAAATTGTCGAAGTAGTCGCGCCAGGTGTCGGGAACGCTGCCAGGGTTGTCGAGGTAGGCCTCGTACAACTCCTCGACATAGGGTGCGTTGCCCCCGAACAGGTAGGAGTTGGACCTGAACTGCTGCATCATCTCTCGCTCACCTTTCGCTCCGGTCTGCGGAGCTCCGATGGGTTGATCAACCTTCCGCGGCCCCGGCTGCACCGGTTTGGCGGACTAGCGACCCGCCTTGCCGCGCTTGCGCGCTGGACAAGGGGACGGGAAGGACCCTGAACCACTGAAGCATCACTCTAACACCGCGCCCTTGCGCGACGTTGACGCTGAACACTCGCTCAGGGCGCCGCCGATTGGCCTGCCAAACGCGCCGCGACCCGCCGCTGCGCGGCCAGCATCTCGCGCTGCAGCCGCGCCAACAACGCCGCCGCCGGCACCACGCCTTCGATGGCGCCGATGCCCTGACCACAGCCCCAAATGTCCTTCCAGGCCTTCTTGGCGCCCTCGCCGCCACCGAAGTTCATCTTGCTCGGGTCGCTCTCGGGGAGGTGGTCGGGGTCGAGGCCGGCAGCGCGGATGCTGGGCTTGAGATAGTTGCCGTGCACGCCGGTGAAGAGGCTGGAATAGACGATGTCGTCGCTATTGCTGTCCACCACGCACTGCTTGTAGGCGTCGGACGCGCGCGCTTCGTCGGTCGCGATGAAGGCCGAACCGATGTAGGCGAAATCGGCACCACAGGCCAGCGCCGCGAGCACCGCGTCACCGGTGGCGATCGCCCCGCTGAGGGCCAGCGGGCCGCTGAACCATTGCCGGATCTCCTGTACCAGCGCGAAGGGGCTCTTCACACCGGCATGGCCGCCGGCGCCCGCGGCCACCGCGATCAGGCCATCCGCACCCTTCTCTGCGGCCTTGTGCGCAAACGCGTTGTTGATGACGTCGTGCAGCACCACGCCGCCCCAGCCGTGCACCGCGTCATTGACGTCGGTGCGGGCGCCCAGGGAGGTGATGACGATCGGCACCTTGTACTTCGCGCACACCTCTAGGTCGTGCTCGAGGCGGTCGTTGCTCTTGTGCACGATCTGGTTGATCGCGAACGGTGCCGCCTTATGCTGCGGATGGTCGCGATCCCAGGCCGCCAGCGTCTCGCTGATCTCGGCCAGCCATTCGTCGAGCTGCGACGCCGGCCGCGCGTTGAGCGCCGGCATGCTGCCAACCGCGCCGGCGGTGCACTGCGCGATCACCAGTTTCGGGTTGCTGATGATGAACAGCGGTGCGCCGATGATGGGCAGCGGCGCGCGCTGCAGGACCGGGGGCAAGGCCATCAGAAGGACTCCACGGGAAGCGCGGTAACGGCCTCGGCGCCTTCGACGATGCTGTCGCGAAGGGCCTGCGCCTTGTTGAGGATGTGGTCGCCGTAGAAACGCGCGACGGCGATCTTGGCCCGCATGAACTCGGGGTCGTCGCCAGCGGCCAGCCGGTCCTCGGCCGCCACCAGCGCGCGCGCCATCTGCCAGCCGGCGACGACCGTGCCGCCGAGGATCAGGTACGGCACGCTGCCGGCGAAGACCGCGTTCGGTTGCGCCTTCGTCTGGCCGGCGACAAAGGCCACGGCATCGACGAAGGCGCGGCGCCCGGCTTCCAGACGCCGGGCCATCGTACGGCAGGCCGTGCTATGGCGCGCCGCCAACTCGCCCACCGTGGCCTCGATCTGCGCGGCGATCGCGCGCGCGGTCTGGCCGCCGTCGCGTGCCGTCTTGCGACCGACCAGGTCGTTGGCCTGGATCGCGGTCGTGCCCTCGTAGATCGTCAGGATTTTCGCATCGCGCAGGTATTGCGCCGCGCCCGTCTCCTCGATGAAGCCCATGCCGCCGTGGACCTGCACGCCCAGGCTGGCCACCTCCAGGCTCATCTCGGTGGACAGGCCCTTGACCAGCGGCACCAGGAATTCGTAGAAGGCCTGGTTCTGCCGTCTCACGTCGGCGTCGGGGTGGGCGTGCGCGGCGTCGTACGCGGCGGCCGCCACCAATGCCATCGCCCGGCAGGCTTCGGTGTAGGCGCGCATCGTCATCAGCATGCGCCGCACGTCGGGGTGATGGATGATGGGCGCGGCGGCGTGCATCGAGCCATCGACCGGCCGGCTCTGAACCCGGTCGCGCGCATACTGCACCGCCTTCTGATAGGCGCGCTCGGCGATCGCGATGCCCTGAACGCCGACCTGGAAGCGGGCCGCGTTCATCATCACGAACATGTATTCGAGACCCCGGTTCTCCTGGCCGATCAGGGTAGCGACGGCACCGCCCCCGTCGCCGTACTGGAGCACCGCGGTCGGGCTGGCCTTGATGCCCAACTTGTGCTCGATGCTCACGCAGTGGACGTCGTTGCGGCTGCCATCGGCGAGGACCTTGGGGCAGATGAACAGCGAGATGCCCTTGACGCCCTCAGGCGCGCCGGTCACGCGGGCCAGCACCAGGTGGACGATGTTGTCCGCCATGTCGTGCTCGCCGTAGGTGATGAAGATCTTGGTGCCGAAGAGCTTGTAGCTGCCGTCGGGCTGCGGCTCGGCGCGCGTGCGCACCTGCGACAGGTCGCTGCCGGCCTGCGGCTCGGTCAGGTTCATCGTGCCGGTCCAGGCACCCTCGATCATCTTCGGGATGTAGGTGGCCTGCTGCTCGGGCGTGCCGGCGGTCAACAGCGCCTCGATCGCGCCGTCGGTCAGCAGCGGGCACAGCGCGAAGCTCATGTTGGCGCTGTTGACCATCTCGCAGCAGGCGGCGTGGATCAGCTTGGGCAGGCCCTGGCCGCCGAATTCGGTGGGGTGCTGCAGGCCCTGCCAACCACCTTCGGCGAACTGGCGGAAGGCCTGTCGAAAGCCGGGCGTCGTCGTCACCACGCCGCCGCTGAACGACGAGGGGTTCTTGTCCCCTTCCCGGTTCAGCGGCGCGACCACGCCTTCGTTGAACCGGGCACACTCCTCCAGCACCGCCGCAGCGATGTCGAAGCCCGCCTCCTCATGCCCGGGGAGCGACGCGATGGCGTCGATGCCAGCCAGCTCCTTCATGACGAACAGCATGTCCTTGACCGGGGCGCGATAACTCATTGCATGTCTCCAGATGGAACGAGGGCGCCCCGGCGGGCGCCCTGCGCGGGTGAGCAAGGATCAGAGCTTCTCGACCAGCTCGGGCACGGCCGTGAACAGGTCGGCCTCGAGCCCGTAATCGGCCACGCTGAAGATCGGCGCCTCGGGATCCTTGTTGATCGCGACGATGACCTTGCTGTCCTTCATGCCGGCAAGGTGCTGGATCGCGCCCGAGATGCCGCAGGCGATGTACAACTGAGGCGCAACAATCTTGCCCGTCTGCCCGACCTGCCAGTCGTTGGGCGCGTAGCCGGCATCGACCGCGGCGCGGCTGGCGCCGAGCGCGGCGCCGAGCTTGTCCGCCAGCGGCATGAGCACGCTGTCGAACTTCTCGTGGCTGCCCATCGCGCGGCCGCCGCTGACGATGATCTTGGCCGCGGTCAGCTCGGGGCGGTCGCTCTTGGCGATCTCGCTGCCCATGAAGGTCGAGACGCCGCTGTCGGCCACCGCACTCAGCGTCTCGACCACGGCGCTGCCACCGCTGGCCGCGGCGGCGTCGAAACCGGTCGTCCGCACGGTGATGACCTTGACCGCATCCAGGCTCTGCACGGTGGCAATCGCGTTGCCGGCATAGATCGGGCGCTCGAAGGTGTCGGGGCCGAGGATCTTGGTGGCGTCGCTGATCTGCGCCACGTCGAGAAGCGCAGCGACGCGCGGGGCGACGTTCTTGCCCGCCGCAGTGGCCGGAAACAGCAGGTGCGAGTAGCTGCGGGCGAGGGCGACCACCTGTGCGGCCAGGTTCTCGGCCAGGCCATGGTTCAGGCCCGACGCGTCGGCGTGCAGCACCTTGGCCACACCGGCGATCTTCGCCGCCGCCTGCGCGGCACCGGAGGCGTCGCTGCCCGCGACGAGAACGTGCACCTCGCCGTCGCATTGCAGCGCCGCGGTGACGGTGTTCAGGGTCGCGCCCCTGACATGCGCGTTGTCGTGTTCGGCAATGACCAGGGCTGCCATTCAGATCACCTTCGCTTCGTTCTTGAGCTTGTCCACCAGCGCGGCCACGTCGGACACCTTGACGCCGACGCCGCGCTTAGGTGGCTCGCTGACCTTCAATGTCTTGATCCGTGGCGTGACATCGACACCCAGGTCGGCCGGTTTGAACACGTCCAGCGGCTTCTTCTTGGCCTTCATGATGTTGGGCAGTGTCACGTAGCGCGGCTCGTTCAGCCGCAGGTCGGTGGTGATGACCGCCGGCAGCTTGATCCTCAGCGTCTCCGAGCCGCCATCGACTTCGCGCGTGACGGTCATGTGGCCGTCGGCCACCTCGACCTTGGACGCGAAGGTGGCCTGCGGCAGCCCGGCCAGCGCGGCCAGCATCTGGCCGGTCTGGTTGCAGTCGTCGTCGATCGCCTGCTTGCCCAGGATCACGAGGCCCGGTTGCTCCTTGTCGACCAGCGCCTTCAGCAGCTTGGCCACCCCTAGCGGCTGCAGTTCGTCGGTGCACTCGACCAGGATGGCACGGTCGGCGCCGATCGCCATCGCGGTGCGCAGCGTTTCCTGGCACTGGGTGACGCCGCAGGAGACGGCAACGATCTCGGTGACCAGGCCCTTCTCCTTCAGCCGCACGGCCTCCTCGACGGCAATCTCGTCGAAGGGGTTCATGCTCATCTTGACGTTGGCGATGTCCACGCCTGTCCCGTCGGCCTTGACGCGGACCTTGACGTTGTAATCGACGACCCGCTTGACGGGGACCAGCACCTTCATGGTTGACGCTCCTGGACTCGAATTCACGTTCGCTCGAACCGTTGCATTCTAGGCGCCACACCTCGTGGCGCAGCGCGGGCGGGCGGAGAAATAGAACGATCGTACTATTTTGTCGCCCGTCCTTTGCGATGATCAGGTGCCCGGGCCCTCGGCTCCTGTCGGTCACGGCGCGGCGTCCCGGCCCGCGCTGCCGCCGCGTTGGCGCGATCGCGCCCATGCCAGGCGCCACCGCCGCTGCTCTGCGAGAATGCTGGGCTACCACTTCACGCGCTACGGCCGCCTTGCGCAGGTTCTGCACCTCACCATGAAAGAGACCGAAATGCACCGACGGACATTCGCCATCGGCGTTGCCGCAGCGCCACTGCTGGCGCGCCCCGCATGGGGGGCCGCCGAGCCCACCGAAGGTCGCGACTACATCCGGCTGCAGCAGCCGGTGCCGGTCGCCGTCGCCGGCAAGGTCGAAGTCATCGAGTTCTTCGGCTACTGGTGCCCGCATTGCAACGACTTCGAGCCCAAGCTCGAGGCCTGGCTCGCCGGGCTGCCGGCGTATGTCAACTTCAGGCGCATACCGGTAAGCTGGCAGCCGATGCAGGAGCCCTACCAGCGGCTGTACTTCGCGCTCGAGGCCCTGGGCCTGGGCGGCGCGGTCCACCAGAAGGTCTTCGACGCCGTGCACGTGCAACATCTGCGTCTGGACACCGACGCGGGGGTTGCGGTATTCGCGACCGCCTTGGGAATCGACAAGGCCAAGCTGCTGGACTCGATGAAGAGTTTCACCGTGGCGTCCAAGGTCAGGGCGGCGGGCCAGCTCTTTGCCGCGTATCACATCGACGGCGTGCCGACGCTGACCGTCGATGGTCGCTTCGTGACCTCGCCCGAAAAGGCAGGCGGCGAGGAGCGCGCCTTGCAGGTCTGCGATTCGCTGATCCGCATGTCCCGAGCCGCACGCTGACGCCGTTGTGCAGGCGCAACGCGCCTGCGTTGTAGATCCGACAGCGCTCTGGTGCCCCGGGCCGGGATCGAACCGGCACGCCCCCTTTCGGGAAGCCGCGGATTTTCTTGCCCACCACAGCTTTCGCTGCCGCCTGCGGGCGTTCGGGGTCTGGAATGCGCCTTGACCATGGCGACCCGAGATCGCTGTAGGTCCCCGCCGTCCACTCTCTACACCTTCCCCTGCTCGGGGCTTGGCTCGGCGTTGCCTCGGACCGGGTCCAGGGGGTTCGCCGACTTTGACGGGATTCACGCCAGGCGTTTCCGACCTGGGTGCTCAAATCTTCATCAAGTCCGCTGTGTCTACCGATTTCACCACCGGGGCATGCGCTGCAGTCTAAGGCCTGGCGCCGCGGACAGCGAACTGGGCGGCGGAACGAAGTGGAGGCGCGATCCGGAGTCGAACCGGACTAGACGGATTTGCAATCCGTTGCATAACCGCTTTGCTATCGCGCCACGCAGGAGATGCTACCAAGAAGAAAGGGAAGCCCAACGGCTTCCCTTTTCGTCGAGCAAACTGGAGCGGGAAACGAGGCTCGAACTCGCGACCTCAACCTTGGCAAGGTTGCGCTCTACCAACTGAGCTATTCCCGCGTCGTCTCCTTGTCGGATCGCCATTTCTGCCGATCGCGCATCGAGCCAATCATTATAGACAGCATCTTGATCGCTTTGCAAACCGTCAATGGGGCAGACCGTCGGCCGCGAGCGGCGCCGCGACCTCGGGCTTGGACTCCGGTGCCGGCGAGGCAACGGGCTCCTCGTCGGCCAAGCCCTGCGGCACCCTCTCCAGCGCGATCTCAAGCACCTGGTCGATCCATCGCACTGGAACGATCTCGAGCTTGTTCTTCGCGTTCTCCGGGATGTCCTGCAGATCCTTGACGTTTTCCTCGGGGATCAGCACCGTCTTGACGCCGCCGCGGTGCGCCGCCAGCAGCTTCTCCTTCAGGCCGCCGATCGCGGTGACCTCGCCACGCAACGTGATTTCGCCTGTCATTGCCACATCGGCACGCACCGGAATGCCGCAAAGGGCAGACACGAGCGCGGTGGTCATCGCCGCACCGGCGCTCGGCCCGTCCTTGGGCGTGGCGCCGTCGGGCACGTGAATGTGAATGTCGCGCTTCTCGAAGATCTCGTCCTTCAAGCCCAGGCGGCGTGCGCGCGAACGCACGACCGAGCGTGCGGCCTCGACCGACTCCTTCATCACGTCGCCGAGCGAGCCGGTGCGGATGATGTTGCCCTTGCCTGGCATCACGGCGGCCTCGATCGTCAGCAGGTCGCCGCCGACCTCGGTCCAGGCCAGCCCGACCACCTGGCCGATCTGGTTCTTCTTCTCGGTGCGACCGAAGTCGAACTTGCGCACGCCCAGGAAGTCGTTGAGGTTGTCCTCGGTGACGACCACGCGGCCGTCGTACTTCTTGAGTTGATGGCCCTTGACGACCTTGCGGCAAATCTTGGAGATCTCGCGCTCGAGCGAGCGCACGCCGGCCTCGCGCGTGTAGTAGCGGATGATGCCGCGGATGGCGCCCTCGGTAAGCTCCATCTCGTCGTCCTTGACGCCGTTGTTCTTCTGCTGCTTGGGCGCCAGGTAGCGCTGCGCGATGTTGAGCTTCTCGTCCTCGGTGTAGCCGGCCAGGCGGATGACCTCCATCCGGTCGAGCAGCGCCGGCGGGATGTTCATCGAGTTGCTGGTGGCCACGAACATCACGTCCGACAGATCGAAATCGACCTCGACATAGTGGTCGCTGAAGGTGTGGTTCTGCTCGGGGTCGAGCACTTCCAGCAGCGCCGACGAAGGGTCGCCGCGGAAGTCCATGCCCAGCTTGTCGATCTCGTCGAGCAGGAACAGCGGGTTGCGCACGCCGACCTTGCTCAGGCTCTGCAGCACCTTGCCCGGCATGCTGCCGATGTAGGTGCGACGGTGACCGCGGATCTCAGCCTCGTCACGCATGCCGCCCAGCGCCATGCGGACGAACTTGCGGCCGGTGGCTCGCGCCACGCTCTGGCCGAGCGAGGTCTTGCCGACGCCGGGAGGCCCGACCAGGCACAGGATCGGCGCCTTGACCTTGTCCACCCGCTGCTGCACAGCGAGGTATTCGAGGATGCGGTCCTTGACCTTCTCGAGGCCGAAGTGGTCCTCGTTGAGCACCTCCTCGGCATGCGCCAGGTCGTGCTTGATCTTTGTCTTCTTGGCCCAGGGCAGATTCACGAGGGTGTCGATGAAGTTGCGCACCACGGTCGCTTCGGCCGACATCGGCGACATCAGCTTGAGCTTCTTCAGCTCGCCCTCGGCCTTCTTGCGCGCTTCCTTGCTCATGCGCGCGGCCTTGATCTTCTTTTCCAGCTCTTCCAGGTCGGCGCCTTCTTCGCCGTCGCCGAGCTCCTTCTGGATCGCCTTGACCTGCTCGTTGAGGTAGTACTCGCGCTGGCTCTTCTCCATCTGCCGCTTGACGCGGCCGCGGATGCGCTTCTCGACCTGCAGGATGTCGACCTCGTGCTCGAGCAACTCGAGCAGCTTCTCCAGACGCTTGGGCACCGAGAACAGGTCGAGCACGGCCTGCTTGGCCTCGAGCTTGAGCGGCAGATGCGCGGCGATCGTGTCGGCCAGGCGGCCCGGGTCGTCGATGCCGGCAATCGAGGTGAGGATCTCCGGCGGGATCTTCTTGTTGAGCTTGACGTACTGGTCGAACTGTTGCGTCACCGCACGCCGCAGGGCCTCGATCTCGGGCGTGGCCTCACTGCCGACAGCCACCGGCACCACATCGCCGACGAAGTAGTCGTTGTCCTCGGTGATGCGCTGGGTGTTGGCTCGCTGCACGCCCTCGACCAGCACCTTCACCGTGCCGTCGGGCAACTTCAGCATCTGCAGGATCGAGCTGACGCAGCCGACATCGAACATGTCGTCGGCCTTGGGCTCGTCCTTGCTGGCCGCCTTCTGGGCCACGAGCATGATCTGGCGGCCCGACTCCATGGCCGCCTCGAGCGCCTTGATCGATTTCGGCCGCCCCACGAAGAGCGGGATGACCATGTGGGGGAACACCACCACGTCGCGCAGCGGCAGCAGCGGCAGCGTGATCGGGTCGGATGGCAAGACGGGATGACCGGACATTGGGAAACCTCACTTTCTCGGGGGCACTTGGGGCCCCAGAGCGGGAATGCAAGATGCCGGCCCCCTGCCAACTGGGCAGGGCGGCCGGCCTTCAGGCGCTGGCCTTCTGCTCGCGATAGACGAGTAGCGGCTTGGCCCCCTCTTCGACGATATGGTCATCGATGACCACCTTGGCGACGCCGTCCAAGGTGGGCAGGTCGAACATCGTGTCGATCAACGCGTGCTCGAGGATCGAGCGCAGGCCGCGGGCACCGGTCTTGCGGGCCAGCGCCTTGCGCGCGATCGCCACCAGGGCCGACGGACGGATCTCGAGTTCAACGCCGTCCATCGCGAAGAGCTTCTGGTATTGCTTGACGAGCGCGTTCTTGGGCTCGGTGAGGATCTGGACCATCGCGTCCTCGGTGAGCTCGCCGAGCGTGGCGACCACCGGCAGGCGTCCCACCAGTTCTGGGATCAGGCCGAACTTGATCAGATCCTGCGGCTCGACGTCGCGGAAGAAGTCGGAAACCCTCTTCTCGTCCTTGCTGTGCACCGTGGCCGCGAAGCCGATGCCCGACTTCTCGGTGCGGTTCTGGATGACCTTCTCGAGCCCGTCGAAGGCGCCGCCGCAGATGAACAGAATGTTGGTCGTGTCGATCTGCAGGAAGTCCTGATTCGGGTGCTTGCGCCCGCCCTGCGGCGGCACGCTGGCCATCGTGCCTTCGACCAGCTTGAGCAGCGCCTGCTGCACACCCTCGCCCGAGACGTCGCGGGTGATACTGGGGTTGTCGGCCTTGCGGCTGATCTTGTCGATCTCGTCGATGTAGACGATGCCGCGCTGCGCCCGCTCGACGTCGTAGTTGCAGTTCTGCAGCAGCTTCTGGATGATGTTCTCGACGTCCTCGCCCACGTAGCCGGCTTCCGTCAGCGTGGTCGCGTCGGCGATGACGAAGGGCACGTTAAGCAGCCGCGCCAGGGTTTGTGCCAGCAGGGTCTTGCCCGAGCCGGTGGGGCCGATGAGCAGGATGTTGCTCTTGGTCAGCTCGACCTCGTCCTTGGAGGCGTTCGCCCCCATGTGCTTGAGCCGCTTGTAGTGGTTGTAGACAGCCACCGACAGCGTCCGCTTGGCCACCTCCTGCCCGATCACGTACTGGTCGAGGCTGGCCTTGATCTCGGTAGGGATTGGCAGGTCCGACTTGCCCGCCTTCGCCGCCGGGCCTTCGGCCGGGACCTCGTCGCGGATGATGTCGTTGCACAGCTCGATGCACTCGTCGCAGATGAACACCGACGGGCCGGCGATGAGCTTCTTCACCTCGTGCTGGCTCTTGCCGCAGAACGAGCAGTACAGAACCTTTTCGCCTGAGGCGCCCTTCTTTTCAGCCATGGGTCGGTTTGCCAGCAGTGGTGAGCGCGAAGTAGAGTTTCATCATAGATCAAGTGCCCGCTCGACCGCCGCCGCGAAATACACCCGAAACCAAGGTCGCTTCACGGACCGCGCTGCCGACGTACTCAGCCCCGCTTGTCCAGCACCTGGTCGATCAGGCCGTAGTCCTTGGCCTCGGTCGGCGACATCCAGAAATCGCGCTCCATGTCGGCCGTTATCTTGTCCAGCGGCTGGCCGGTGCGGTCGGCGTAGATGCGGTTGAGCTGTTCGCGCGTCTTGATAATCTCGCGGGCCTGGATCTCTATGTCGGTGGCCTGCCCCTGCGCCCCGCCCGAGGGCTGGTGCAGCATGACGCGCGAGTTCGGCAGCGCCGAGCGCTTGCCCTTGGCGCCGGCCATCAGCAGGAACGAGCCCATGCTCGCGGCCATGCCCATGCACAGCGTGGAGACGTCGGGCTTGATGAACTGCATCGTGTCGTAGATCGACAGGCCGGCGCTGACGCTGCCGCCCGGCGAGTTGATGTACAGGAAGATGTCCTTGTCCGGGTTCTCGCTCTCTAGGAAAAGCAACTGGGCCACGACCAGGTTGGCGGTGGCGTCGTTGACCGGCCCGACCAGGAACACGATGCGCTCGCGCAGCAGCCGGCTGTAGATGTCGTAGGCGCGCTCGCCGCGCCCGGACTGCTCGATGACGATGGGCACCATTCCCAGCCCCACGGTCTCCTGCACGCTCATTTCCAGGTCCTTTCGCATCAGGATGCACTCATCAGTTCGTCGAACGGTAGCACCTTGTCGACGACCTTGACGCGACCAAGCACGAAGTCGGTCACGTTGTTCTCGATCACCACCGCCTCGACCTCGGCCATGCGCTGGCGGTCGCTCAGGTACCAGCGCATTACCTCGGCCGGCTTCTCGTAGCTCTGGCTGAGTTCCTCGATATGCGCTTGCAACTGCTCGGGCCTGGCCTGCAGGTTGTTGGCCCGTACCAACTCGGCCACGACCAGGCCCAGGCGCACGCGGCGCTCGGCCTGCGGCTTGAAGATCTCGGCCGGGATCGGCGCCGTCTCGGCATCCTTGACACCGCGCTGCTTGAGGTCGGCGCGCGCGCCCTGGACCATGCGGTCGATCTCCTTGGCGACCAGCGTGTTGGGCAGGTCGAGCTCGGCCGCCTTGCTCAGCGCATCCATCACGGCCGCCTTGTTGCGCGCTTGGACGCGAAACTTCACCTCCCGATCCAGGTTCTTCCTGACGTCCGCGCGCAGCGCCTCGACGGTGCCCTCTGCGATGCCCAGCGACTTGGCCAGCGCCTCGTCCACGGCGGGCAGGTTCGGGGCCTCGATCCGATTCACGGTGACCAGGAAGTCGGCCTCCTTGCCGGCGACTTCCTTTCCGTTGTAGTCGGCAGGAAACTGCAGCGGGAAGGTCTTGCTCTGGCCGACCTTCATTCCGCGCACGGCCTGGTCGAACTGCTCGAGCATCTGGCCTTCGCCGATGATGAACTGGAAGCCCTCGGCCTTGCCGCCGGCGAAGGGCTCGCCATCGATCTTGCCTTCGAAGTCGATCGTCACGCGGTCGCCCTCCTGGGCGGCCTCGGCCTGCGGACGCAGGCCGAAGGTGCGGCGCTGCTTGCGCAGGATCTCTATCGTGCGGTCGATCGCCGCCTCGGTCACCTCGGTGCCGACGCGCTCGACCTCGGCCGAAGAGAGGTCGCCGATCCTGACCTCGGGATAGACCTCGAATGTGGCATCGAAGGCCATCTGGCCGGTGGGCGCGTCTTCCTTCTGCGTGATCCGCGGCGGGCCGGCCACGCGCAGCCTGGCCTCGCTGGTGGCGTCGTTGAACGCCTGGCCGACGCGGTCGTTGACGACCTCGTACTGGACCGAATGGCCGTAGCGCTGCGCGACCACCGACATCGGCACCTTGCCCGGCCGGAAACCGTCAGCCTTGACGGTGCGCGACAGCCGCTTCAGCCGCGACTCGACCTCACCGTTGATGGTGTCGGCGGCCAGCGTGAGGGTGATTCGGCGCTCGAGCTTCTCTAGGGTTTCGACATTGACGGCCATGGTGTCTCTGGTGGGCGATGGATGCTGTGGACTGGTGCGCGGGGCCGGACTCGAACCGGCACGCCGGTGAAGGCGTCAGGACCTAAACCTGGTGCGTCTACCAATTTCGCCACCCGCGCGGGTGGTTTGCCGGACGACGGCGAACCCATCATTTTAGCCTGCGAGCGAGCCCCGCTTTGCCGCCCGGCCCGGTGCCAAGCGGCCGGGCGACCGTCGCACGGCGCGGCGGACGCCCGGACTGGCGACAATCACCGCCGTGAGCGTGGCCCATTACGAGAACTTCCCGGTCGCGTCGGTACTCTGCCCGCCGGCGCTGCGGCCTGCGGTGGTGGCCATCTACCACTTCGCCCGCACCGCCGACGACATCGCCGACGAGGGCGACGCGCCCCGTGCGCAGCGCCTGGCCGATCTGGCGGCCTACCGCGTCGATCTCCAGGCGTCGCTTGCCGGACGGCCCGCGGGGCCACGCTGGCCGGCAGTGTTCGGGGCCTTGGCGGCGCGCATCGCCGAATACCGACTCCCCGGCCGCTTGCTCCATGATCTGCTCGATGCCTTCGAGCAGGACGTCTGCAACCCGACCTACCCCGATCGCGACGCCCTGCTGGACTATTGCAGGCGCTCGGCCAACCCGATCGGCAGGCTGCTGCTGCATCTGTACGGCATCACGGATCCGTCGGCGTTGCAGCGTGCCGACGCCGTCTGCAGTGCGCTGCAGCTGGTCAACTTCTGGCAGGACCTGGGCCCCGACCTCCGCCGCGGCCGCCACTACGTGCCCGACGCCGACCTGCGCGCGCACGGCCTGCAGCGTACCGACCTCCGGGCCGGCGCCGACAGCCCCGCGTTGCGCGCCCTCGTGTGCTCGTTGTGCGATTGGTCGCGCGTCCTGATGTACCGCGGTGCGCCGCTGGCGCTGCAGGTTCCCGGCCGCGCCGGCTGGGAGTTGCGGCTGGTGGTCCAGGGCGGCCTGCGCATTCTTGACAAAATCGGACGCATGGATCACGCCGCATTCGTTCGAAGACCGACCCTCGAAACCACCGACGCGCCACTGATGCTCTGGCGCGCGCTGACGATGCAGCGCGCGGCGTGATGACGCCGCAGCAGTACGTGCAGGACAAAGCAGCGCGAAGCGGCTCGTCTTTCTATTACGCGTTCCTCTTCCTGCCACCCCGGCGACGCGCAGCGATCACCGCGTTCTATGCCTTCTGCCGCGAGGTGGACGATGTCGTCGACGAGGTGTCCGACGCCGGCATTGCGGCGACCAAACTGGCCTGGTGGCGAAGCGAGATCGCGCAGGCCTTCGCCGGTCGTCCGAGCCACCCGGTGATGCAGGCGCTTACGCCACTGGCGCCCGACTTCGGCATCAAGCCGGCGCATCTGCTTGCGGTGATCGAGGGCTGCCAGACCGACCTCGAACAGACCCGCTTCCTGGACTTCGCGGCGCTCCGGCGCTACTGTCATCTGGTGGCTGGCGTGGTGGGCGAGGTCGCGGCCAACATCTTCGGTCGCACCGCCGAGGCGACAGTGTCCTACGCCCACCAGCTCGGGCTGGCGATGCAGCTGACCAACATCATCCGAGACGTCGGCGATGACGCTCGCCGCGGGCGCGTCTACCTGCCGATCTCCGAACTGCAGCGTTTCGATGTCAACGCCCACGAACTGTTGCGGCGCGAGGCGCCCTGGGGCTACAGCGAGCGCTTCGACGCCCTGATGCGCTTCCAGGCCGAGCGCGCGCATGCCACGTTCGACGCCGCGCTGCGCCTGCTGCCCGCAGACGATCGCGCGGCGCAGAGGCCCGGGCTGATGATGGCCAACATCTATCGCACGCTGCTGCGCGAAATCGAGGATCAGGGGTTCCAGGTGCTGCACCAGCGCACCTCGTTGACACCGTTGCGCAAGCTGTGGATTGCGACCCGCACCCACCTGCGCGGCAGTTGAGCCGAGGACCATGAAGCTGGCCGTGGTCGGCGGCGGCTGGTCCGGCTTGGCGGCCGCCGTGCGGGCCAGCGAGGCCGGTCATCGCGTCACGCTGATCGAGATGGCGGCGCAGTTGGGCGGGCGGGCACGGGGCGTGGATGTCGAGGGCCTGGCGCTGGACAACGGCCAGCACATCCTGATCGGGGCCTACGCCCGCACCCTGGCGCTAATGCGCACCGTCGGCGCAGACACGAACGGCGACCTCGCCCGCCGGCCGCTCGAGTTGCGCTACCCGGACGGCCGCGGCCTGCGCATGCGCCCGGGTGCGCCCTGGTTGGCCTTCGTGCGGGCAGTGGCGTCGTGCCGAGGCTGGACGTGGTCCGACCGGTTGGCCCTGCTGACGACCACCGGCGGCTGGGCCTTGGCGGGATTCCACTGCCCCGCTACGTGGACGGTAGCGCGGCTGTGCCGGGGGCTGTCGCCCGCCGTGCGTCAGCTGCTGATCGACCCTCTGTGCGTGGCCGCGCTGAACACGCCGGCGAACGAGGCCAGCGCGGCACTCCTGTTGCGCGTGCTGCGAGATGCGCTTTTCGGCGTCCGCGGATCGGCCGACCTGCTGCTGCCGCGAGCCTCGCTCGCCGCGTTACTGCCGAGCCCGGCCGGACGCTGGCTGCACGCGGCCGGCGCCGAGATCCGCCTGGCCACCAGGGTCCAGGCGCTGGCGCGCAGCCCGGAGGCCTGGTACCTGGACGGCGAGCCGTTCGACGCGGTGATCCTGGCCTGCCCGGCGGCCGAGGCGGCACGACTGGCGCAGGCCGCGGCGCCGGCCTGGGCAGCGCGGGCGCAGGCCCTGCGCTACGAGCCGATCATCACCGTCTATCTGCGTTGCCCGGGCGCCAGGCTCCCGGCACCGATGACGGCGCTGGTCGAAGGGCCGCAGGCCCCGGCGCAGTTCGCCTTCGACCACGGCGCGCTGGGCGCCACGCCGGGCCTGTTCGCCTTCGTCGTCAGCGGGGCTCGCCGCTGGGTCGATGCCGGGCTGGAACGCGCGGGCCAGGCCGTGCTCCTGCAAGCGACCGCCGCGTTTGCTCCGGGCACCTGGCCGGCTGCACCCAGTGTCGTGCGCGTGTTCGCCGAGAAGCGGGCCACGTTCCGATGCACACCGGAGCTGGACCGACCACCCGCCGCGGTGGCGCCTGGCCTCTTCGCGGCGGGGGACTATGTCGAGGGCCCGTACCCGGCGACGCTGGAGGGCGCGGTGCGCGCCGGCGAACGCGCGGTCCGCCTGGCCTGCGGTTGATGGCTCGCCGGAGCGTCCTTCAGCACCGCGCGAAGGGCGCGGTCCAGGCCAGCGAGTGGCGCTGGGCTGGCCTTGTCCGCGCGCTGGTGCGTGGTCCCCGGGTCAGAGCGGCTGGCGTCAGCCGCACCCCGACGGCGCCTCCGGCGCGCTTCCAGTATGCAAACGCCGCTTCCGCGATGCAAAATGGAACCGTCGCCGTACGGCTGTGATGTCATGACCAACCCGTCCCCACGCCCCCCCACGATCCAGGTTCTCGAGCGCGCGTTCGCGCTGCTGGAAATGCTTGCGGCGCAGCCCGAACCGGTCGCGCTTAAGGACATCAGCGAGCGCACCGGGCTGCACCCGTCCACGGCGCACCGCATCCTCAACGACCTCGCCATAGGCCGTTTTGTCGATCGCCCTCAGGCGGGCACCTACCGGCTGGGCATGCGGCTGCTCGAACTCGGCAACCTGGTCAAGGCGCGGCTCGACGTGCGCGACGCCGCGCTGGCCCCCATGCGCGATCTGCACAAGGTGACGCACCAGCCGGTGAGCCTGTCGATGCGCCAGGGCGACGAGATCGTCTACATTGAACGCGCCTACAGCGAACGCTCGGGCATGCAGGTCGTGCGCGCGATCGGTGGGCGCGCCCCGCTGCACCTGACGTCCGTGGGCAAGCTCTTCCTGGCCCACGACGACCCGGCCCGCGTGCGCAGCTACGCGACGCGCACCGGCCTGACCGGGCATACGCGCAACAGCATCACCGACGTCACCCGGCTCGAGCGCGAACTGGCACAGGTGCGCAGCAGCGGGACGGCGCGCGACGACGAGGAACTCGAACTCGGCGTGCGCTGCATGGCTGCAGGCATCTTCGACGACCAGGGCAAGCTGCTCGCCGGGCTGTCGGTGTCCGCGCCGGCGGACCGGATCGAGGATTCCTGGCTGGAGCGCGTCAAGCAGACGGCGGCGCAGATCTCAGCCGCCCTGGGCTATCGCGGCTGAGACGAATCCGAGCGCAACAGGGCCGACGAAGAAGCCAGCCACTTGCGGATGCGTTCGGCATCACCGAAGCGCGAATATTTGCCGGCCGAATCGAGCAGCACCATGATCAGGTTCCGACCGGCCATCTGCGCCTGCATGATCAGGCAGTGACCGGCAGCGTTGATGTAGCCGGTCTTCTGCAGCCCGATGTCCCATTGCGGGCTGCGCAGCAGGCCGTTGGTGCTGCGGAATTCGACTTGGTGGCGACCGACCGGCACCACGGCCTCGGTCGAGGTCGACAGCTCGCGGATGTTCGAGTAGGAGTAGGCGGCGCGCACCAGTCGCGTGAGGTCCTCGGCGCTCGACTGATTGCTGCTGGAAAGTCCGGTGGGCTCAACGTAATGGGTATCACTCATACCCAGCTCGTGCGCCTTGTCGTTCATCCGCTCGACGAAGGTCTGCAGCCCGCCCGGATAAGTGCGCCCGAGCACATGCGCGGCGCGATTCTCCGACGACATCAACGCCAGGTGAAGCATCTCACCGCGGGACAAGGTGGTCCCCAGTTGCAGACGCGAGCGGTTGCCGGCCGTGGCGTCGACGTCATCCTGGGTGACCGTCAGCGGCTCGTCCATCGGCAGGCCCGCCTCGGTGACGACCACCGCCGTCATCAGCTTGGTGATCGAGGCGATCGGCAGCACGGCCTGGGGGTTCTTGCTGAGCAGGACCTCGTTGGTGTCCTGATCCACCACCAGGGCGACGCTGGACTTCAGGTCGAGCGCATCGCCGGTCTTCTGCAGCCCGTAGAGATGGCCCATCGATGAGCTCGCAGGCTCGGCGCGGGCCACGTTCGACCGCCGCGATGAAGGCTGGTCGCGGTGTCTTGCGTGGCGTCGCGCCGCATGGCTGCCGCTGGCTGCCTTCGCGTGCGAAGGCGTGCCGGTCGCAGCCGCTGTGGCGTTGGATTCGGCTGCCCGGCTGGCCGCCGCGGGCAGCGCCATCATGCCCACGGCGAGCACCGCATAGATCATGCGCTTGATGCCAACCTGCTTGTCTTCGCCCACCGCATACCTCGCGCACTCGTCGGTTTCAAGTGTAGGGCACCTGGAAAATGGACACAAGATCAAACGCTTGCATCCTTTTTCTCAAGTGCCGGGTTCACTGCGCGGACGGCGCGATCGGCCCTCAACCCTGGGCCGCCACCCGCTCGGCACTGCTGTGCAGCTTGTTGAGCGCCGAGAGATACGCCTTGGCCGAAGCAACCACGATGTCCGGGTCCGCACCGACGCCGTTGACGACCCGACCACCATGCTGCAGCCGGACCGTGACCTCGCCTTGCGATTCTGTGCTGCCGGAGGTGATCGCGTTGACCGAATAGAGCATCATTTCCGCGCCACTTTTCACCCTTGACTCGATTGCCTTCAGAGTGGCGTCGACTGGACCGTTGCCGTCGCTTTCGGTGTGGTGCTCTACAGCACCGGCAGCGAACGACACGCTGGCGTGCGGTCGCTCGCCCGTTTCGGAGCGCTGGGCGAGGGACAGCAGCCGGTAGTGTTCATGCTCGGGGGTGACGCTCTCGTCGCTGACCAGGGCGATGATGTCTTCGTCGAAGATCTCGCTCTTGCGGTCGGCCAGGTCCTTGAAGCGGGCGAAGGCGGCGTTGATCTCGCCTTCGCTGTCGAGCTGGATGCCGAGGTCCTGCAGCCGCTGCTTGAACGCGTTGCGCCCCGAGAGCTTGCCCAGCACGATCTTGTTGGTGGACCAGCCCACGTCCTCGGCGCGCATGATCTCGTAGGTGTCGCGCGCCTTGAGCACGCCGTCCTGGTGGATTCCGCTGGCATGCGCGAAGGCGTTGGCGCCAACCACGGCCTTGTTCGGCTGCACAACGAAGCCGGTGGTCTGGCTGACCATGCGCGAGGCCGGCACGATCTGCGTCGTGTCGATGCCAAGTTCGAGGCCGAAGTAGTCGCGCCTCGTGCGCACCGCCATCACCACTTCCTCGAGCGAGCAGTTTCCGGCCCGTTCGCCCAGGCCGTTGATCGTGCACTCCACCTGCCGCGCGCCGCCGATCTTCACCCCGGCCAGCGAGTTGGCGACGGCCATCCCGAGATCGTTGTGGCAGTGCACGCTCCAGATCGCCTTGTCGCTGTTGGGCACGCGCTGGCGCAGCATGAGGATGAATTGACCGAACAACTCGGGCACCGCGTAGCCGACGGTGTCCGGGATGTTGATCGTGCGCGCCCCCTCGTCGATCACGGTTTCCAGCACCCGGCAAAGGAAGTCGGGGTCCGAACGGTAGCCGTCCTCGGGCGAGAACTCGATGTCGTCGCACAGGTTGCGCGCGAACCGGACTGCCTGGCGCGCCTGCTCGTGCACCTGGTCCGCTGTCATGCGCAGTTTCTTCTCCATGTGCAGCGCCGAGGTCGCGATGAACGTGTGGATGCGCGGCCGCACGGCGCGCTTCAGCGCCTCGGCGGCGCGCGAGATGTCGCGGTCGTTGGCCCGCGCCAGCGAGCACACCGACGCATCGCGGATCGCGTCGGCGATCGAGCGCACGGCTTCGAAGTCGCCGTTGCTAGACGCCGCGAAACCGGCCTCGATCACATCGACGCGCAGCCGCTCCAGCTGGCGTGCGATGCGGAGCTTCTCCTCGCGCGTCATCGAAGCGCCAGGTGACTGTTCACCGTCGCGCAAGGTGGTGTCGAAGATGATGAGCTTGTCGGACATGGTGGTTGCCTTTGCGGATGGAGGGTCGCAAGCAGCTCGGAAATGAACAACGGCCCGCTGCATTGCGCTGGCGGGCCGTTGATCGAGAGAAGGCGAAGACGATCAGCGCACCCGCAAGACTCCTAGCAGGAAAAGCAGGAAAGCGTGATGCTGCTTCTGTCTGATCGAAAACATTTATAAAGTATACCGCCTAGACGAACTCATTGATGCAAGCCCTTCTCGTCGGGCTCGTCGGTCGAGATCGCGATCACGCTGACCGGCCTGCCGTGCAGCTTGCGCCAGGCGTAAACACCATAACCCGATGCGCCGTAGACGCAGAACAGCGCGAACAGCGCCAGCGGTGGGTTCTGGCCGATCAGCACGATGCCCAGTGCGATCGCGACGATGACGATAAACGGCACGGTCTGCTTGGCGCCGACGACCTTGAAGCTGTAGAACGGGGCGTTCGTCACCATCGACAGGCCCGCATACAGCGTGATACCGAAGGCCACCCAGGCCAGCCACTCGATGTGCGAGACGTTCTTGTAGCCGGCGTCGTCCATCACCCAGATCAGGCCCATCACCAGGGCCGCCGCGGCGGGGCTCGGCAGGCCCTGGAAGAATCGTTTGTCGACGATGCCGATGTTGGTGTTGAAGCGGGCCAGGCGCAGCGCGGCACCGGCGATGTAGACGAACGCCGGAATCCAGCCAAGCTTGCCCAGGTCCTTGAGAGCCCAGACATAGACGATCAAGGCGGGTGCGGCGCCGAAGTTGACCATGTCGCAAAGGCTGTCCATCTGCTCGCCGAAGGCGCTTTGCGAATGGGTCATCCGCGCAATGCGGCCGTCCAGGCTGTCGAGCACGGCAGCGACGAAGATGCCGATGGCGGCCGTCTCGAAACGGCCGTTCATCGCCATCACGATCGAGTAGAAGCCGGCGAACAGCGCCGCCAACGTGACGGCGTTGGGCAGGATGTAGATGCCCTTGCGCCGGGGGCGTCGCGGCTCGGCCGGGTCCGTGTCCTCGGCGGCCGAGGCTCTCAGGTCGTCGTTCATGGCCCGAGGATAACGAGTCGCCGAGCCACCGAATCGCCCGACGGGCCGCTCAATTGCGCGAGCGATCGACGAGCTTGTTGGCCTTGATCCACGGCATCATCGCGCGCAGCTTCTCGCCCACGACCTCGATCGGATGCTCGGCGGTGAGCCGGCGGCGGCTGAGCAGCGTCGGCGCGCCGGCGCGGTTCTCCAGGATGAAACTCTTGGCGTATTCGCCGGTCTGGATGTCCTCCAGCGCCTTCTTCATCGCCCGGCGAGTCTCGTCGGTGACGATCTTCGGGCCGGTCACGTACTCGCCGTACTCGGCGTTGTTCGAGATCGAGTAGTTCATGTTCGCGATGCCGCCCTCGTAGATCAGGTCGACGATCAGCTTGAGCTCGTGCAGGCACTCGAAGTACGCCATCTCGGGCGCGTAGCCGGCCTCGACCAGGGTCTCGAAGCCGGCCTTGATCAGCTCCACCGTGCCGCCGCACAGTACCGCCTGCTCGCCGAAGAGGTCGGTCTCGGTCTCTTCGCGGAAATTGGTTTCGATGATGCCGGCCTTGCCGCCGCCATTGGCCACGGCGTAGCTGAGCGCGAGGTCACGCGCCTTGCCGCTCTTGTCGGCATGGACTGCGATCAGGTGCGGCACCCCGCCGCCCTGGGTGTAGGTGTTGCGCACGGTGTGGCCCGGGGCCTTGGGGGCGACCATCCAGACGTCGAGGTCGGCACGCGGGACGACCTGCCCGTAATGCACGTTGAAGCCGTGCGCAAAGGCCAGCGATGCACCCTGGCGAATGTTCGGCTCGATGTCGTTCGCGTAGACCGCGCCGATCTGCTCGTCGGGCAGCAGGATCATCACGACATCGGCCTGCCGGACCGCGGCTGCGACCTCGGCCACCCTCAGACCCGCCTTCTCGACCTTGGGCCAGCTCGCACCGCCGCGGCGCAGGCCGACGGTGACCTTCACGCCGCTGTCGTTGAGGTTCTGCGCATGGGCATGGCCCTGCGAGCCGTAGCCGATGATGGCGACGTTCTTGCCCTTGATCAGGCTGAGGTCGGCGTCCTTGTCGTAATAGACCTTCATGGTTCTCTCCAAACAGTGTGTGGTGGGTACAAGTCAAGCGGCCGCCGCGGAACCGGCTTTGCCGGGCCGCCAGCGGCGCCCCCTGAGAGAGAGCGCCGTAGGCGCTTCGGGGTGGATCAAACTCTCAGGATGCGCTCGCCGCGGCCGATGCCGCTGGCCCCGGTGCGCACGGTTTCCAGGATCGACGCGCGGTCGATGGCGACCAGGAAGGCGTCGAGCTTGGCGCTGTCGCCAGTGAGCTCGATCGTGTAGCTCTTCTCAGTGACGTCGATGATGCGGCCGCGGAAGATCTCGGCCATGCGTTTCATCTCGTCGCGCTCCTTGCCCACCGCGCGCACCTTGATCAGCATCAGTTCGCGCTCGGTGAAGCTGCCTTCGGTGAGGTCGACCACCTTGACGACCTCGATCAGCCGGTTCAGGTGCTTTGTGATCTGCTCGATGACCTCGTCGCTGCCGGTGGTAACGATGGTCATCCGCGACAGCGACGCGTCTTCCGTCGGCGCCACCGTCAGGCTCTCGATGTTGTAGCCACGGGCCGAGAACAACGCGACCACGCGCGAGAGGGCACCGGGCTCGTTCTCGAGCAGCACGGCAATGATGTGTTTCATGGGTTCTTCGTCCTGCGGAGCTCTTCGAAGCCGACGGCGGTGACCGGCGGCCCTTGGCCTCGCTGCTCGATGTGGAAGTCAAATGCTCCGGGGCTGTGCCCGCGCTCCATCGGGGCGGGAGCGCAGCGCGGTAACGCTGCGGCCCGGCCGCGACTTCACGCGCTCACAGATCCTCGGAGCCCAGCAACATCTCCGTGATGCCCTTGCCCGCCTGGACCATCGGCCAGACGTTCTCGGTGGGGTCGGTGCGCACGTCGAGGAAAACCGTCCGGTCCTTCAGGCGGATCGCCTCCTTCAGCGCGCCTTCGACGTCGGACGGCCTTTCCACCAGCAGACCGACATGCCCGTAGGCCTCGGCGAGCTTGACGAAGTCGGGCAGCGCATCCATGTAGCTGTGCGAGTAGCGACCGCCATAGTCCAGTTCCTGCCACTGCCGCACCATGCCCAGATAGCGGTTGTTCAGCGAGACGATCTTCACCGGCGTCTTGTACTGCAGGCAGGTGGACAGCTCCTGGATGCACATCTGGATCGAGCCTTCGCCGGTGATGCAGAACACATCCGACTCCGGCTTGGCCAGCTTGATCCCCATCGCGTAAGGCAGGCCCACCCCCATCGTGCCCAGGCCGCCGGAGTTGATCCAGCGCCGCGGCTCCTCGAAACGGTAGAACTGCGCCGCCCACATCTGGTGCTGGCCGACATCGGACGTGATGTAGGTGTCGCGCTCGCGCGTGAGCTGCCACAGCTTCTCGACCACCATCTGCGGCTTGATGACCTCGGTGCTGGGCTTATAGGCCAGGCACTCGCGCTTGCGCCACTCGTCGATCTGGCTCCACCAAGCCGACAGCGCGGCCGCGTCGGGCCTCGACTGCGCTTCCTTGATCTGCGCCGTCAGTTCGAGCAGCACCTCCTTGACGTCGCCGACGATCGGGATGTCCACGCGCACGCGCTTGGAGATCGACGACGGGTCGATATCGACATGGATGATCTTGCGCTCGACAGATGCGAAGTGCTTCGGGTTGCCGATCACGCGGTCATCGAAACGCGCCCCCACCGCCAGCAGGACGTCGCAGTTCTGCATCGTCATGTTCGCTTCGAACGTGCCGTGCATGCCCAACATGCCCAGGAACTTGGGGTCGCTGGACGCGATCGCACCAAGGCCCATCAACGTGTTGGTGCAGGGAAAGCCCAGAAGGTCGGCGAGTTGGCGCAATTCGGCCGACGCGTTGCCCAGGATCACGCCGCCGCCGGTGTAGATGTACGGGCGCTTGGCTTGCAGCAGCACTTGCACCGCCTTGCGGATCTGCCCGCCGTGGCCTTTGCGCACCGGGTTGTACGAGCGCATCTCCACGGTCTCGGGATAGTGGAACGGCGCCGTCTTCAGCGACACATCCTTGGGGACATCGACCACCACCGGGCCCGGGCGGCCGGTGCGGGCGATGTGGAAAGCCTTCTTGATCGTCAGCGCCAGGTCGTGAACGTCCTTGACGAGGAAGTTGTGCTTAACGATCGGCCGCGTGATGCCGACGGTGTCGCATTCCTGGAACGCGTCCAGGCCGATCGCCGGCGTCGGCACCTGTCCGGTGATGATCACCATCGGGATCGAGTCCATGTACGCGGTGGCGATGCCGGTCACGGCATTGGTGACCCCGGGGCCCGACGTCACCAAGGCGACGCCGACGTCGCCGGTGGCGCGCGCATACCCGTCGGCGGCGTGGACGGCGGCCTGTTCATGGCGCACCAGCACGTGCTCGATGCTGTCTTGCTTGTACAGCGCGTCGTAGATGTAGAGCACGGCGCCGCCGGGGTAGCCCCAGAGGTACTTGACGCCTTCGGCCTGTAGGCAGCGAACCAGGATCTCGGAACCGTTGGGATCGGCGTCGGGGGAGGAAGAAGGCTGTGCCTGGGCGGCACGCTTGACTTCGGCGGCAGTCATTTCCATGGAGAACCTCTGAGAATTTCTCTGACGAAAATCCGTCGGTGCACCTCCTGCGCGCCCTCGTGAGGCGGATTCGGTACCTGCGCGGTCCGATTGCCGCCGTCGGGGTTCGACGGCCGGTCTCGGGACCCAAAGAACGTTGTGCGAATTTGTGATTATGCCAAGCTGGTGGCGGATCCCGCTGCCCGGCGCGGACGCCGACGTGCGAATGAGATAATTCGGGCGGCGCCGACCCCGGGCGCATTCGCCCCTTCACGCGTTGGCCACCGACAAAGAACTCTCCGACTTTCTAAAAAGCGTCGAGAAGCGCGCCTTCAAGCGCACGGTGTATGCGGTTCGCAGCGACGACGCCGCGCTCGACATCGTGCAGGACGCGATGATCCGCTTGGCGGAGAAGTACACCGACCGTCCAGCGGCGGAGCTGCCGCTGATCTTCCAGCGCATCCTGTCCAACGCCACAATGGACTGGTTCCGGCGCGAGAAGGTGCGCGGAGCGGTGATGCAGAACCTGTCGGACTTCGATGGCGGCGATGGCGATGGCGACTTCGACCTGCTCGAGACGCTGCATGCCCTGGAAGACACGCTGGGTACGGAAAGTGCTGCGGATGCTGTCTCGCGCTCGCAGACGCTGGCACTGATCGAGACCGCAGTGGCCGAACTCCCGGCGCGTCAACGGGAAGCCTTCCTGCTCCGTTACTGGGAAGAGTTCGACGTGGCCGAGACCGCGGCGGTGATGGGTTGCTCCGAAGGCAGTGTCAAGACACACTGCTCGCGGGCGGTGCATGCCCTCGCCCAAGCGCTTCGAGCCAGGGGAATCACGCCATGAACACCGACATCCGGCCGCACGAAGAGCACACCATCGAATCCCGCTTCGCAGCGACGGTTGCCAGCGGTCTGTCGGTCGGGGCCGAGCAGCTGCCGACCGATGTCGCCACCCGCCTGCGCTTCGCCCGCGAGCAGGCGCTCGCACGTGCGGGGCAGCGCCGCGAGCTGGCGCTGGGTGCGGCCGTGGTTGGCATTTCCTCACGCGGGCTGGCCACCTTGGGCTGGAGCGGCTCGGTGCCGTGGTGGCAGCGCGCAGCGTCGGCGCTGCCGCTGCTGGCCCTGGTGGGCGGGCTGCTGATGATCGACCACTGGACGATGCGCGAGCAGGTCGTGGCAGCAGCCGACTTCGACACCCAGTTGCTGGCAGACGACCTGCCGCCTTCGGCCTACACCGACCCGGGCTTTGCCGAATACCTGAAGTCGTCCACGCCGTGATCTTGCGCCTGCTGGCTTGTGTTGCCTTCGGCCTGGCGGTGATGCTGGCGACGGCACCGGCGCGGGCGGCGCCGCCCGCCGACCAGGCGCCCACCTGGTCGTCGCTGACCCGGCCACAACAGGCAGCACTCGCGCCGCTGCAGCACGACTGGGCGACGATCAGCATCCAGCAGAGGCAGAAGTGGCTGGAGGTGGCAAGCCGCTTTCCGCGCATGGCGCCGGCCGAGCGTCAGCGCGTGCAGGCGCGGATGGGCGAGTGGGCGCGCATGACGACGGCCGAACGCACGCGGGCGCGTCTGCAGTTCCAGGAAGCACGCGAAGTCCCGCCCGACGAGCGGCGGGCGAAGTGGCGTGCCTACCAGGCGCTGACCGAGGATCAGCGCAAACTGCTCGCGCAGCGGGCTGCGTCGGCTCCGCGGCAGGCCTCGGCGCCCGACGCGGCCGCCAGGCACCGGGACTCCGGCAATCGTCGTCCGGCGCCGGCGTCGCTGGCCCAGAACAGCCGGCCCGTCAGCCCGATCGTCGTCCAGGCGGGCCCCGGGGCCACGACGACGACGCTGTCTGCGATCCCGCCGCGCCCGCTGCGGCGGCCGCCAGGGCGCTCCCGGATCGCGGCCGCCTCCGGGCTCGTGGATCCGGCCACCCTGCTGCCCAGGCACGGTCCGCAGAACGTGGCCGCGAGTGCGGCGCGGGCGGCGAGCGCGCCGGTCAAGCCGTGAGCACCGACGCGAACGACCCGGACGTCCTGCCGGCGCCCGGCTTGGCGAAGCGGTTGGCCTGTTTCGTCTACGAAGGCGTGCTGCTCTTCGGCGTCGTCATGGTGACCGGGCTCCTCTATGGCACCTTGACCCAGCAGCGCAATGCGCTGGTCGGCAAGACCGGATTGCAGATCACAGTGTTCCTCGTGCTCGGCGCCTACTTCGCCGGTTTCTGGTCGCGCACCGGGCAGACCCTGGCAATGAAGACCTGGCACCTGCGCCTCGTCACGCGAGACGGCCTGCCCGTCTCGCCGCTTCGCGCGCTATGCCGCTACCTGCTCGCCTGGCTCTGGTTCCTTCCCGCGCTGGCCGGCATCTACTTCTCGGGCCTGAGGGGCGCAGCGCCCGTCTTCATGGCGCTGATCGGCGGGGTGCTCGCCTTCGCGGCGCTGGCATGGCTGCGTCCGGACCGCCAGTATTGGCATGATGCCGCTTGCGGCACCCGGCTGGTCACATGGCGTTCGGCGCCGCGCCCATGACCCCAGTGAGCAACTCCCAGCCCGCTTTCAGCATCTGTGTCTATTGCGGATCGCGCCATGGTGTGCGGCCGGCCTATACGCAGGCCGCACGCGCCCTGGGCACCGCGATCGGCGAGCGCGGCTGGCAACTCGTCTATGGCGGCGGCAAGGTCGGCCTGATGGGCGAGGTGGCAGATGCTGCGCTCGCCGCCGGCGGCCGGGTCGTCGGCGTGATCCCCGACAGCCTGCAGCAACGCGAGGTCGGGCACCTGGGCCTGCACGAACTGCACGTGGTACCGACCATGCACCTACGCAAGCAGATGATGGCCGAGCGGTCCCACGCCTTCGTCGCGCTGCCCGGCGGCATCGGCACGCTGGAAGAGCTCTACGAGGTCTGGACGTGGCGCCAGCTCGGCTATCACGGCAAGCCGATCGGGCTGCTGAACACGCAGGGCTACTACGACCACCTGCTGCGGTTCATGGCCGGGACCGTCGCCGAGGGCTTCCTGGCGGACGACCATCACGCCGCGCTCAAGGTCGGCACCGACCCGCTGGCGCTACTCTCGGAACTCGCCGCCGCCGCTTCGCCCCGCCTGCCGGATGAGGACTTGTCGCGCGTTTGAGCGCGCGCCGAGGCCGCGGCCGCCGGTCAGACCGCCGCCGCGTCGGTCTCGCCGGTGCGGATGCGCACCACCTGCTCCACCGAGCTGACGAAGATCTTGCCGTCACCGATCTTGCCGGTCTTGGCGGCCTTGACGATGGCCTCGATGCAGCGCTCGACGTCGTCGTCCTTGACGACAACCTCGACCTTGACCTTGGGCAGGAAGTCGACCACGTACTCCGCCCCGCGGTAGAGCTCGGTGTGCCCCTTCTGGCGCCCGAAACCCTTGACCTCGGTGACCGTCAGCCCGGAGACGCCGACGTCGCCCAGTGCCTCGCGCACCTCCTCGAGCTTGAACGGCTTGATGATGGCGGTGATCTGTTTCATGCGCAGCTCCGAAAGTCGAATGACATTGACGGTGATTTAAGCACGGAACCCCGAGGTGATGGGATAGCGCCAATCGCGTCCGAAGCCGCGGTGGGTGATGCGGATGCCCACCGGCGCCTGGCGCCGCTTGTATTCGTTGAGCTTGATCAGCCGGGTCACGCGCTCCACATCGGTGCGCGCGTACCCGGCGGCGACGATCTCCTCGATGCCCTCGTCGTCCTCCATGTAGCGCGCCAGGATCGCGTCGAGCACCCCGTAGGGCGGCAGGCTGTCCTGGTCGGTCTGGCCGGGTCGCAACTCGGCCGATGGCGCCCGGGTGATGATCCGCTCGGGGATCACCGGCCCCAGGCTGCCGTCGGCAAGCCGTGTCGGCTGCATGTTCTTCCAGCGCGCCAGACGATAGACGAGGGTCTTGACCACGTCCTTGATGACAGCGAAGCCGCCGGCCATGTCGCCGTAAAGCGTACAGTAGCCGGTGGCCATCTCGCTCTTGTTGCCCGTGGTCAGCACGATCGAGCCCAGCTTGTTCGACAGCGCCATCAGCAAGGTCCCGCGGATGCGCGCCTGCAGATTCTCCTCGGTCGTGTCTTCGGCCCGTCCCGCGAACAGCGGCGCCAGGCTGGCGCGGAACGCATCGAACATGGGAGAAATCGCGATCTCGTCGTAGCGCACGCCCAGCCGCGCCGCCATCTCTCGGGCGTCGAGCCACGAGATGTCCGCGGTGTAGGGCGAAGGCATCATCACGGCCCGCACTCGCTCGGGGCCCAGCGCATCGACGGCGATCGCAAGCACCAGGGCCGAGTCGATCCCGCCCGACAGGCCGATGATCACGCCTGGAAACCCGTTCTTGCCAATGTAGTCGCGCACGCCAGTGACCAGCGCCGACCAAGCTTGCGACTCCAGCGCCGGCACCGGCGACAGCGGGCCCCGCGGCGTGCCGTCGCCGCCAATGTCGAGCCACAGCGCGGACTCCTCGAACGCCGGCGCCCGCGCGGTGACAACGCCCAGGGCATCGAGCGCGAACGAGGCGCCGTCGAACACGATCTCGTCCTGCCCGCCCACCAAGTGGGCGTAAACGAGAGGCCGTCCGGTAGCGCGCGCGCGGTCGGCCATCCGCGCCTCGCGTTCACCGGCCTTGTCGATGTGGAACGGCGATGCGTTGACCACGCACAGCAGTTGCGCGCCGGCGGCACAGGCGGCCGCGGCCGGCTCGTCGAACCATGCGTCCTCGCAGATCAACAGCCCCACGCGCAGGCCCTCGACCTCGAACACCAGCGGCGGCAGGCCAGCGTCGCGGCCCGACGCGAAATAGCGCCGCTCGTCGAAGACCTGGTAGTTCGGCAGTTCGCGCTTGCAATAGGTCCCCAGCACGGCGCCACCGCTGAGCACCGAGGCCGCATTGAACCGCTGCTGCACGGCCATCGACTTCGACCTAATATCGCCGTGCGGACCGAACTGGTGCGGATGACCGACGACGAGGTACAGCCCGCTGCAATCGGCCAGGGCGGCAGCCAGCGAGTCCAGCGTATCGGCGCAGGCATGCATGAACGCCGGACGCAGCAGCAGGTCTTCCGGCGGGTAGCCTGTGATCGCGAGTTCGGGCGCGACGACGAGGCACGCACCCTGCGCGTGCGCGTTGCGCGCGAAGCCCTCGATCAGGCGCGCATTCCCGGCCAGGTCTCCAACCTTCGCATTGATCTGCAACAGTGCCGCTTTCACGCTCGCGCAACCTACGTCAGAAGGCCGGAATGTCACGGATCAAGATCATCGAAGACAATTATGTCACCCGGGTCCACACCGATCCCGCGACGCTGGACGCCGCGGCATGGAACGGGCTGCTCGGCACGCAGGCCGCGCCCACGCCGTTCATGCGCCACGAGTATCTGGCGGCGCTGCACTCGTCGGGCAGCGCGGTGCCTGAAACCGGATGGGGACCGCACTTCGTCACCCTCGAGGCCGGTGGCGAGCTGCAGGCCGCGGCGGCGCTGTACCTGAAGAGCCATTCGTATGGCGAATATGTCTTCGATTGGGCCTGGGCCGACGCCTACCGCCGCCACGGCCTGCGCTACTACCCCAAGCTGCTCGGCGCGGTGCCCTTCACACCGGTGCCGGGGACGCGCCTGCTGGCGCGCGACGCGGCCTGGCGCACGCGGCTGGTCAAGGCCATCGGCCGCATCGCCGCCGAAGGCAGGCTGTCGTCAGCGCACGTGCTGTTCATGGAAGACGCCGACCGCGCCGCATTCGAGCAGGCCGGATGGATGATTCGCCACAACGTGCAGTTCCACTGGACACAGGACACCGACCTGCCGGTCGCCGACTTCACCGACCTGCTCGCCCGTATGCAGCGCGAAAAGCGCAAGAAGATCCAGCAGGAGCGCCGCCGCGTCGCCGACCAGGGCGTGCGCTTCAGCGTGCACGAGGGCGCGGCGATCGACGAGGCGTTGTGGGACTTCTTCTACCGCTGCTACACGCTGACCTACGCGGCCCACCACAGCACGCCCTACCTGACACGCGAGTTCTTCGCCGCGATGGCGGCGTCGATGGCGGGGAATTGGGTGATGTTCGTCGCCCGCCGCGGCGGCGCGCCGATTGCCGCGTCGCTGATCGCGATCGACCCCGAGCGCCGCTCTGCCTGGGGCCGCTACTGGGGCTGCACCGAGCAGGTCAGCTGCCTGCACTTCGAGGCCTGCTACTACCAGCCGCTGACCTGGTGCCTGGCCAACGACTACCTGCGCTTCGAAGGCGGCGCGCAAGGCGAACACAAGATGGCCCGCGGCCTGCTGCCGGTGGCCACGTCATCGGCGCATTGGCTGCGCGACGAGCGTTTCGCCGCCGCCGTGGCCGATTTTCTGGCCGACGAGGGTGCCGGCGTCGAGCGCTACGTGGACGAACTGCACGAACGAAGCCCGTTCAAGCCAGGCGCCGCATTGCCGGGCGGACCAGAGGCCGGGGTCGAAGACTAGCCCTGGGTGCGCGCCCAGTTGCTCATACCGCTGCGGATCTCGGCCAGCGCGCTGTCGCGCCCTTCCCAGCCCAGCACCTTGACCCACTTGCCAACCTCGAGATCCTTGTAGTGCTCGAAGAAGTGCTGGATCGTCCTCAGGCGAAGCGGGTTGAGATCTTCCGGCTTCTGCCACTGGGTGTAGATCGACAGGATCTTGTCAATCGGCACCGCCAGCAGCTTGTTGTCGCCGCCAGCCTCGTCTTCCATTTTCAGCAGTCCCAGCGGGCGGCAGGTGACGACCACGCCCGGGATCAGCGGCACCGGGGTGATCACCAGCACGTCGACCGGATCGCCGTCGTCGGACAGGGTGTTGGGGATGTAGCCATAGTTGCACGGGTAGTGCATCGCCGTGCTCATGAAGCGATCGACGAAAAGCGCGCCCGTGTTGTGATCGACCTCGTACTTGATCGGGTCGGCGTTCATCGGGATCTCGATGATCACGTTGAACTCCTCCGGCGCCTTGGCGCCGGGCGTCACGTTGTGCAGGCTCATGGATCGCTCGCTCGGGTCAACTACACTGGAAAGGCTGTCGATTCTAGGGCGCCAGCTTGCCCGGCCCTGACGCACCGGGGGCACCGCTGGCAAACCCCATGCCGGGCGCGCGGCGCCATCACTTAGCATCCGCGCGCGCTGAAAACCGCATTCCGGCGGGCCCCACGAACCCGCCATCGTGCATCCACTCTCGCGACCCGAAAGAAGAAGGAGCTTCCATGACGACCTCGATGGCACTGACCGCCGCCCTCGCGTGCGGACTTGCCGCTGTGATCTACGGCTTCGTGCAGCGAAGCTGGATCCTGTCCCAAGACGCCGGCAACGCGCGCATGCAGGAGATCGCCGGCGCGGTGCAACAGGGCGCCGCGGCGTACCTGGCGCGGCAGTACAAGACCATCGCGATGGTCGGCGTCGTCCTGGCGGTGCTGATCTTCTTCTTCCTCGACCACGTCACCGCTGGCGGCTTCGTGCTCGGCGCGGTGCTGTCGGGCGCCTGCGGCTTCATCGGCATGAACGTCTCGGTGCGCGCCAACGTGCGCACCGCGCAGGCCGCCACCAAGGGCATCGGGCCGGCCCTGGACGTTGCCTTCAAGGGCGGCGCCATCACCGGCATGCTGGTGGTCGGCCTCGGGCTGCTGGGCGTGGGCACGTTCTTCCTGCTGCTTACCGGCGGAACCCGCGTCGATGCGGCCACGCTCAAGCCATTGCTGGGCTTCGCGTTCGGCTCGTCGCTGATCTCGATCTTCGCGCGGCTGGGCGGTGGCATCTTCACCAAGGGCGCCGACGTCGGCGCCGACCTGGTCGGCAAGGTCGAGGCCGGCATCCCCGAGGACGACCCGCGCAATCCGGCGGTAATCGCCGACAACGTGGGCGACAACGTCGGCGACTGCGCCGGCATGGCGGCCGACCTGTTCGAGACCTACGCCGTGACGCTGATCGCGACGATGGCGCTGGGCTCTCTGATGGTCAGCGGCGCCACCGTCAACGCGGTGATCTACCCGCTGCTGCTGGGCGGCGTCTCGATCATTGCCTCGATCATCGGCTGCTTCTTCGTCAAGGCCTCGCCGGGGATGAAGAACGTGATGCCGGCGCTATACAAGGGTCTGGCTGTGGCCGGCGTGCTGTCGCTGATCGCTTTCTACTTCGTCACCACGCTGGTGTTCCCGAGCGGACTGACGCTCAACGCCGGTGGCGGCGTGTCTTCGATGGCGCTGTTCGGCGCCTGCGCGGTCGGGCTGGTGCTGACCGCGGCGATGGTCTGGATCACCGAGTACTACACCGGAACGCAATACAAGCCGGTGCAGCACATCGCTCAGGCCTCGACTACCGGGCACGGCACGAACATCATCGCTGGCCTCGGCGTCTCGATGAAATCGACCTCGTGGCCCGTGCTCTTCGTCTGCATCGCGATCCTGGTTTCATACCAACTAGCCGGGCTGTACGGCATCGCCGTCGCAGCCACCGCGATGCTGAGCATGGCCGGCATTGTCGTCGCACTCGACGCCTACGGCCCGATCACCGACAACGCCGGCGGCATCGCCGAGATGGCCGAGCTGCCCAAGAGCGTGCGCGACGTGACCGACCCGCTGGACGCGGTCGGCAACACGACCAAGGCGGTGACAAAGGGCTACGCGATCGGCTCGGCCGGACTGGCCGCGCTGGTGTTGTTCGCCGACTACACGCACTCGCTCGAGGGACGCGGCATCAGCGTGGCCTTCGACCTGAGCAATCCGCGCGTCATCGTCGGCCTGTTCATCGGCGGCCTCATCCCCTACTTGTTCGGCGCGATGGCGATGGAGGCGGTTGGCCGCGCCGCCGGCGCCGTGGTCGTCGAGGTGCGGCGCCAGTTCAAGGAAATCAAGGGCATCATGGAAGGCACCGCCAAGCCAGAGTACGGCCGCGCGGTGGACATGCTGACGACGGCCGCAATCAAGGAGATGGTCGTCCCCAGCCTGCTTCCGGTGGTGGTACCCATCCTCGTCGGCCTGCTGCTCGGCCCCGCGGCGCTCGGCGGCCTGCTGATGGGCACGATCGTCACCGGCCTGTTCGTCGCGATCTCGATGTGCACCGGCGGCGGCGCCTGGGACAACGCGAAGAAGTACATCGAGGACGGCCACTTCGGCGGCAAGGGCAGCGAGGCGCACAAGGCCGCCGTGACCGGCGACACCGTGGGCGACCCCTACAAGGACACCGCCGGCCCGGCCGTCAACCCGCTGATCAAGATCATCAACATTGTCGCGCTGCTGATCGTGCCGCTGCTGCCGGTGGCGGCGAAGGCGCCGGCAGCCGAAACCGCGCCGACCGCGACAACGATAACGGCACCGATGCCCACCCCGGCGCCGTTGGCCGTCGGGGCCGAAACGACAGCGAGCGAGCCAGCGTCGAAGTAGCCGCTGCGCGTCCCTTTCCGACAGCGAGGCCGCAGCGCCGGCCTCGCTGTTGACGGCCCCTGTGTCGTTTGCCCGCGGCCGCAATCAGCGCAGCGCGGCGAGCACGCGATCGACCATCACGCCCGACTGGCCGAGGTAGTTGGCGGGGTCGCACAGCCGCGCCAGCGCGGCGCGGTCGAGGTGGGCGTTGATCTGCGGATGCTCGGCCAGCAGGTCCAGCAGCGCGCGCTGCTGCTGCACGGCATGGCGGCAAATGTCGTAGACCAGGTCGTGCGCGACCTCGCGCCCAATGTAAGGGCCCAGGCCCATCATCACCGCTTCGCTCATCACCAGGCCGTGCGTCATCTCGATGTTGCGGCGCATCGCCCGTGCATCGACCTCCAGCCCCTCGAGCACGAAGCGCGACTGCCTGAGCGCCCCGGCCATCAGGCAGAAGGCCTCGGGCAGCACGATCCATTCGATCTCCCATGGCCCGGTGCTGCGCTCGTGGTCGGCAACCATCGCATCCATCAGCGCCGCGGCGTGCTGGCGCACGACCGAGATTGCGGCGTGGATGTAGCAACTGCTGATCGGGTTGCGCTTCTGCGGCATCGTGCTGCTGCTGCCGCGGCCATGGGCGTAGGGCTCGTAGACCTCGCCGACCTCGGTCTGCATCATCAGCTTGACGTCCATGCTGAGCTTGCCCAGCGTGCCGCCGACCAAGCCAAGGAAGGCGCCGACCTCGGCGATGTTGTCGCGGATGGTGTGCCAGGCGATCAGCGGCTGGCCCAGCCCCAACTCGGCGCACAGACCGGCCTGGGTCTCCATCGCGCCGCGCGCGAGCGAAGCCAGCGTGCCCGCCGCACCCGCGAATTCGCCCACAAGCACGCGCGGCCGCAGCTGCGCCAGGCGCTCGCGGTGGCGCTCGATCGCCGACAACAGGCCGGCCATTTTGTAGCCGAAGGTCACCGGGATCGCCTGCTGCAGGTTGCTGCGGCCGATGATCGGCGTGTCCCGGTGCGCCTTGGCCAGCTTGGCCATCGCGGCCGAGATCGCCGCCAGCTCGCGATCGACGATCGCCAGGCCCTCGCGGATCTGCATCACGGTGGCGGTATCGGTGATGTCCTGCGTCGTCGCACCCCAGTGGCAGTACTCGCCGAGGTTGTCGCGGCACAGCGCGTTGAGTTGCGAAACCACACCGAGGATTGGGTAGCCGATGCGCTCGGTCTGCTGGCGCAGCCTGGCCATGTCGATCTGGTCCAGGTGGCAGTGGCGGACGATCTCGTCGGCCGCCTCCTGCGGGATCAGTCCGAGCCGGCCTTGCACGCGCGCCAGCGCGGCCTCGATGTCGAGGTACTTTTGGGTCCGGTTCTCGTCGGACCAGACATGGCGCATCTCGTCGCTGCTGAAGATGCCCTGGAAGATGGCCGAGTCGATGATCGTGGAGGGCATGGTGTGTCTCCGGTGGAGGGGGATTCAGCGGCCGGCGCGCTGCAAGGTGCGCTGCGCCTGCAGGACGACGGGGCGATCGATCATGCGGCCGTCGAGCTTGGCCGCGCCGGGCGAGGCCGCCTCGGCGGCGATCACGCGACGCGCCCATTCGAGGGCTTGCGCGCTCGGTGCCAGCGCGTCGTGGATCGTGGCGACCTGGCGCGGGTGGATGCACAGCTTGGCACCGAAGCCGAAGCGGCGCGCCTCGGCCAAGTCGGCCAGCAGGCGCGCCTCGTCGTCGATCTGCGGCGTCACGCCGGCCACCGGCGCGGCCAGCCCGGCCAGGCGCGAGGCCAGGGCGATGCGGCTGGCGGCGTAGGCCAGGCCATCGGAGCGCTCGCCGATGTCGAGATCGAGGTCGAGCGCGAAGTCCAGCGTGCCAAAAACCAGCCGTGTCACGCCGGCGACGGCCACCGCCTCGACGGCAGCGACACCCGCTGCACTCTCAATCAGCGCCAGCACCTGAGCGCCGGCCACGACATCGGCCACCACCCTGACCTGATGCGGTGACTCGGCCTTAGGCAGCAACACGGCGGTCAAGCCCGTGGCACCGATCATCCGCAGATCGTCGCCAAAAGCAACCGATGCGGCGTCGTTGATGCGCACAACGACGCGCTCGCGGTCGGCCGCCGCGGCCGCCTTCGACCAGCCGGCGATAGCCTCGCGGGCTGCGGCCTTGGCGTCGGCAGCCACCGCGTCCTCGAGGTCGAGAACGACCGCGTCGGCGCCGCTGGCCAGGGCTTTGGCGAAACGCTCGGGCCGGTTGCCGGGCACGAACAGGTACGTGCGGGCGCTCATCCCAGACCACTGTGGCTGCACTCTCAGCCCCTCAGCGTAGCGGTGGCGTCCATCGTCAGCCAGCCTTCATGGTCCTGCGCCCAGAGCTGGACGCTGTTGCCGTCGCGCTGGCCGCTGATGCGGAACGGGTGCAGGTCGAAAGTCGGCCGCACCACCTTGAAGCGGAATGCAGTCACCTCGGCCTCGGGCGCGTGGCGGTGCAGCAGATCCATCAGCAGGGTCGCGATCAGCGGGCCGTGGACGATCAGGCCCGGATAGCCCTCGACCTCGGTGACGTACCTGCGGTCGTAGTGGATGCGGTGGCCGTTGAAGGTCAGCGCCGAGTAGCGGAACAGCAGCACGTCGTCGGGCACGATCTCACGTTGCCAAGCTGCGCTGGCGGGAGCCGGCTGCGGAGCCGGTGCCACGTCACCCGGGCGCGGCGCGGCGCGGTAGACGATGTCGTGGAACTCGACCAGCGCCGGATCGGCGGCGCCGTTGCAATGCACTTCGTGGCGCACCTTGACGAAGACCAGGCGACCGCTGCGGCCCTCCTTGCTCGTGACCTCGGCGATGGTCGAGGTGCGGGCGACGGTGTCGCCGACGCGGATCGGCGAGCGGAACTCGAACTGGCTGCCTGCCCACATCCGTCGCGGCAACGGCACCGGCGGCAGGAACCCGCCGCGACGGGCGTGGCCGTCGGGTCCGATCTCGGACTGCCGGTGCATCGGCAGGAAATACAGCCAGTGCCACAGCGGAGGCAGCACGGTGCCGGTGGCGACCGGCGCGGCAGGGTGGTCGAGCGTCGCGGCGAGCGCCACCGCCGGCGTGGGGCCGATGGTGTCGTCAACGGTCTCGCTGCGGCCGATCCACGCCTGCAGGTCCAGGTCTGCGTCGCTCATGCACGTCTCCGGCTTGGCGCTGCCGGTCGGCGGCGCCACGCGCCGAAGTCTGAACGGGCATGGGGCCGGCGGCAAGCGCAAGATCAGGCTCGATCGCCGAAGGCCGTCACTCCATGAAACCCGAACACGCCACCAATCAAAAGGCCCAGCCCCCTGCGGGAGCTGGCCCATCGATTTCCATGGTCGGGGTGGCGGGATTCGAAGTCGCGACCCCATGCACCGGCCAGGCCCCATCCAAGACTCCCTGGTGTCCGAGGTTCTGATCTCAGGCTGGCGCTTCAAGGCGTCGCTCCTCCTGGGCCTGGTGTGCGCCGCCGGCTATCTGCTGGCCTTCGCCATCGGCGGCCGGGCGCCAGTCTGAGCGGCGCTGGGCGGAGTAAGCGCCAGCGGCCTGGCGGTACTCCTCGGGCTCAGCATTGCCAACATCGGCCTGCGGTTTCTGCGCTGGCATCTCTACCTATACCTGCGGGCACTCGGCCACCGCTTGCACTGGCTGGCCAACCCGCAGGTGTATCTCGCCGGCTGTTCGCTTACGCTCACTCCGGGCAATGCCGAGGAGGCGGTGCGCACGTTATTCCTACGGCGGCACGGGGTGTACTACGCCGAGGGTCTCGCCGCCCAGTTCAGCGAGCGGCTGTCCGACGTCGCTGCGCTGCTGTTGCTCGCGGCCGTGGGGCTCAGCCAGTTTCCACGACTGCGGCCTGCGCTGGTCACCGCGGCGGCGGCTCTGGGGCTGGCGCTGACCCTCCTGGCTCAAGGCAATTGGCTGCAGCACTGTGCAGACCGGGCTTCCGTCCGGCCCGGCCGGCGCTGGACGCTGCTGCGGCACGCCGCACGGTTGATCGAACAGGCACGCCGGTGCCACAGCCTGCCGCTGCCACCTTTCGCGTTGACCCTCGGCGTGCTGGCCTGGGCCACTGAGGCGCTGGTGCTCTATCGGATCCTGCAGCAGATCGGACAGGCCGTGACGGTGCAGACGGCGGTCTTCGCAGAGGCTTCCACCATTCTGGCCGGTGCGCTGACGATCGTGCCGGGCGGCGTTGGCGGCACGGAGGCCACCCTGCTCGCGCTGCTTGCTCTTTCGGGCGTGCCAGGGCCGCAGGCGCTGGCCAGCACGGCCCTCTCCCGTCTCACGACCCTGTGGTTCACTCTCGGCATCGGCCTAATGGCGCTGGCCGCCAGCCGCCGTGCAGTTCAGCGCACCTGATCGATCGGTCGCATCATCATTTCGTTGATGTTCACATGCGCCGAACGTGGCCGGGACCGCGAGTTCGCCGACCAACCGAGAAGGGTGGCAACTGCTGCACAGCGCCTCTTCGACTGGCCCGCCCTGACGGTCAGCTTTGACCAAGCCGTACGCGGCGGTCTCGACGCCGCCCCGCCCGCCCCCGATACGGCGCCGCTCGGAGCCACGGCCCGTCGGGCAAGCACCAGGCGATTCCACCCTGGTACACAGGGCATGGGCGTGCAGCATCGCGGGGGACAGGGAGCCTGTCCGCTGTGATGATGCTGCTTCATGATGCCGGGTTCGAGGGCGCCAGGAAGGCAAGGCGGCCTGCGAAAAGAGGTGACGCGGTGGGGAGTCTCTATAAAGGCATTAGGCCTCAATACTGTTACCTTAGAAGAACGCGCCACCAGGATTGACGAGCGACCACAGATGCGAGGATGCGTGCGGCGGTCGCGTGGGTGGGGTGGGCGAGCGCGGTGCGAGGATGGTCGGGGTGGTGTCTATGGGTACGCGGGTCTGCGCGCTGCGGTCGTGCGGGGCGTATTGGGAGTTGCGGCGCTTGACCATGCGATTTGAACGCCTATTGATCGTACGGATGGCCCGCAGCCGGGCGCTCGCGGCAAGCAGCTCACGGAACCACCGGCACCGGCGTCTGGGCTGCTCTGGGGGGAAAGGCCCCGGATCGGGGCTGTGCACGGCGTACCAGCTCGACGTGTCCCTTGAAGGACAACTCCGCTTGCGGCACTCGGTGTCGAGCCGCGCCCTCGTGCAGCAGCCAGCGCACGGCGTAGTGGGCCAGCACCCAGCCGTAGAACTCCTGGCGCACCAGCTCCGGCGTCTTGCTGCGCAGCACCCTTCGCCTTTGCAGCAGGTGCGTCTTGAGTTCATCGAAGATGGACTCGACCTCCCAGCGCTGGTGATACAGCGCGGCGAGTTCCAGCGCCGGCGCCGCCTTGGCCTCCAGCAGCGTGGTCAGCAGCCGATAGCGTGGCTGCGCCTTGCCGTCGCCGGGCAGCGCGTACTCGATGACGCGCACGGTGATGGCATGCTCCGTGGCTTGCGCGCGGCCAACCCCCGAGGGGCTGATGCTGCTGAGGAACGAGCCATCGTCCAGCACTTGGAGCACCGGCAGCTGACGCGAGTCCGAGCTGCGCCATAGCAGGTCCGCACCGGTGGCTGAAGCCTGACGCCAGTGCTCGTGGTCTTTGAAGCCGCGATCGGCCAGACACAGCATGCCCGGCCCCAGGCGCGGCAGCAGTTCCTCGCCCAACTCCCGGTCCCCGCCGCGGTAGGGGCCGATGTTGGCGCCCAGGACGGCATGTGTGGCGCACTCCACCAGCACGACGCAGCGCGCCTGCGGATAGCCGGCGTGGCCGGCCACGCTCGTGCGGCTGCCGGGATAGCCGAAGGTCGCGGCGTTATCGGCCTCGTCAGGCAACTCGAAGCAACTGCCGTCGATGGCCACCAGGCGCCGACCGGCATAAAACGCCTGCGGTTGCAGCCGCGCATCGGCAAGCGGAACGCAGCATCGTCGTACCAGTTCGGCCAGCGGTTCAGAGCCGATGCGGGTACGCAGCCTGCTGATCGCAACTTTGCTGACCCGCTCCGGCTCCGCGGCCCCGCTGGCCCAGGCCAGGCCTTGGGCGACCACCGCAAAGACCTCCTCGTAGGCGGCTTCCGGATACAAGCTCAGCGCCATGCAGTAGTACACCCCTGCCACGGCCGGAAACTTGCGAACGCGCTGGCTGTTGCGGCCGTGTGCCTCCAGAACCGCATGCACCGCCTGCGGCGGCACCGCCCGAGCCAGCAGGCTCGCGCCCAAGAAATCGCTCAGACGAGCCCCCGAACCGAGTACCGCCTTCGTCCGCGCCATGGCACCTGCCACCCTTGAGCTGCGCCCGGTTCCGATGATACGCTACCTTAGCATAGGTTAACAGTATCGCGTCAGGCCTCGCCGCGAATGAAGCGCTGCTCATGAACTACCCTGCCCCATTGTGAGCCGGGGCTCTCGTACTGCAAACGAAAGCCGTGCGACTCGTAAAGATGCCTCGCGGCTCCAAGCCCCGCAAAGGTCCAGAGGTAGACCCTCTTGTACCCAAGATGGTCTGAGAATTCGAGCGCACGGCGGAGCAACTGCTTCCCGATTCCTTTGCCTCGAAGCACGTCCGACATGATGAACCAACGCAGATGTGCGCCATCTTTGGCCGCATGCGATCCGTCGACGGCAATTGACCCTGCGATCTCAGCTCCGTGTGCAAGCCAAAGTCCATCACGGCCTGCAGTGTAGGAGAGACAGAACTCAGCCAGTTCCTTGGCTACCTTAGCCTCGAATTCGACCCCGAACCCACTGGACTGGGCGTAGTACGAGGCATGAAGCTGGGCGACACGTCCGATGCACCCGGGGATGTAGCCTTCGGAGATCGTGAATTGCATATGGCGATTGCGAGGCCTGATGCTCGAACGAAGTGGGTGACGACAGCAGGGCGCAAGATACCCCACTGTGCTCGGCGGGCCTGGTGGTCTGCGATTAACGCTGCGCTTGAGCCAGGGGTTAGGCGTCGCGGCTCGAGTTGCCGGCACGGTGTGCCTGAGTGCATGACATGCATGCCGTGGGACTGACTTGCATAAGGCGCACCGCGCCGCGCGGGAATGACCTATTTTTCTGCGATTACCTCGTTCGAGATGTTGTCGACGATGACGGGGCACTCCAAATAGGCGAGGCAAGGATCAGTTCCGTACTTGCTGCGAACAAAGGCCCTCCACTCATCGGTGTAAACGCGATTTGCATCTTCTCGCGAGGCCCAGATATAGATGCCACCCGCCTTTGAACCGTCCTCAGAAAGAAAGTAGTACTTTCGAATGAGGCCTGGCATTCCTCTGTACTTCGGCGCCGTGCTGAGAAATGTCTCCTTCGCCTGCGCCACAGAGATGGGTTGAGGCAGCTTGAACTCGACTATTGCCATGATCATGAATGACTCCAGATGAACGAGGAGCGGATACCCCGGTGCCAATCTTTCGAACCGAGCTGGCTACGATGGCAGAACGCCGAGCCCGGGTTGTCGACAATGTACCGCGTACCGCCGACCGGCCGCATATTCCGCACCTCTAGATTGTCAATAGAACTGAATTTCCGCCCCGGCGGAAATCTGCTTCAGGTCGGGTCTGCGTAGGCTGAGCGCTGCACTGCAAGAAAGTTGAGTGCGTGCTGCTGAAGCTCGGTGAGCTGGGGCGGGAACACACGGAGGACCTCGCCGTGCGCCAGCACCGTGGCGCGCTCGGCCAGGCTGAACAGCCGCAGGATGTGTTCCGTGGTGGGGCGCCGGCAGGCGCGAGCCTCTGGGTACAGCGGCAATTGCTCGGGCTTAACCGGAAAGTGTGCGACCGAGGTCGGCGAGGCGCGAGAGCCGGCGTTGTAGTCTTATTCGGCGCTCGCGCTACTCTGCAGCTTCCGTCCTTTTGGAAGGCGCCCCATTTCCTCGTGAGGCTTGGTCCACCCGCCGCGGTCAGGGGGATCGCCGCGAACTGCGGCGGATCACGGTCGAGACCATGAGCGCACAGGCGAAGATCAAGGCACCGTAGAAGCAGGGCGTCGCCAGTGGATTTGGCGCCAGCTCGCCCGCCGGACAGCTAAAGGCCGACGCCACGGGGTGTGGCTGCAGGTACCGGTATACCTCGTAGCCCAGGTTGCCCCAGGCAAACAGCGTTCCGGCGACGAGCAGCCAATGCAGGCCGCGCTGCAGGCGCAACACCGCGTCGGGCGCCGCGCGCACGACGGCGACGGACCATAGGAGGGCGATCGCGAACGCCAGCGCGCCGTAGAAGCACGGTGTGGCGAGCGGGTTCGCCACCGAGCAGCCCGAGAACTCAAACACACGCCCACCGGCGTCGAAGAAGTGCCGGTAGTCAAGAACCAGCGTAGTCCACGAGAACACCGTGCCGATCAGGAGGACGGTCAATTGCGCTTTGTGCCATTTCCCGCCCATCGTTTACCTTTCCTCCAAACACGGCGACGGCGGGCACCCACCGCGATTGCAAGCATGCCGCGTGCGTGGCGCGCGGCATTGAGCCACGTCAACGCTTGGGGCGCGGGACGCGTCGCCATTGGCGTACGCGACTGCGCGGGTCCTTGGAGCGCCCGTGCGGCGTTGTTCGGCAGTTCACTAGCAACCACTGCCGCACGTCGGCCAAACCTGCACGTCCTCCCGCCCGCCTTGAACAGTCATCCTAAAAACAGCAGTTACCCTGGTGCCGCGAGCGCTGGCGGCGGGGTTGGCAGGG
>JBBINW010000033.1:0-49669 GCA_037443665.1 Betaproteobacteria bacterium | reverse complement strand
CACGGCGTGGCGATCCGCGAGGTCCGCGGTGAGCTTGTGCCGCCAGTCGCTGCGCTGGGGCACGACCTTGCGGTGCAGCGCCCCAGGGCGCCAGACCGCCTTCCTGCGGTTGGCGCTGCCCTTGACCCCGTTGACCTTGCGCGCGACGGATCGCTGGCAAGGGCCGCAGGCGCGTGGGCTGCGCCGCAGGCGCCTGTGCTACGCCGCAGGCGCCTGTGCTACGCCGCAGGCGCTTGCGCTGCCCCGCCAGCGCCGCCCGTGGAAAAACGCGAGAACGCTCACCTGAGCTCGCGCTCGCGCTCGCGCTCAAGGGCCCTGCCGAGTGGTCGATAACCAGACGATGAGGTTTTACGCCGCAGCCGCCGACGCGCTCGCCGCGACCGACACGGTGGTCTGGCTTCTGGCCGCCTGCCTGGCGGTCGCACTGCTGGCGCTGGCGCTGTACCGGCGCGTCTCGCGCCGCCTGCGCATGCGCCTGGACGCGGTGCACTCGCAGCTCGACGAACTGCGCGACCACGACCCCCTGACCGGATTGCTCACGCGCCAGGCGCTGGAGGGGGCGCTCGATGCCGCCGTGCAGGCCTGCGACAGCGGCAAGCGGGCGCTGGCCGTGCTCTACGTGGGCCTGGACAACTTCCGCGCAGTCAACGAGAGCTACGGCCACCCCGCCGGCGACGCCCTGCTGGCCGAGACGGCGCAACGGCTGGCGACGCTGCCGGAACACACCGCCATCGTCGCCCGCGTGGCCGGCGACGAGTTCGCGCTCCTGATCGATGCCGACCGGGGCCATGCCTGGCTGGCGGCCGCAGACGCCCTGGCGGCACTTTCGAAGTCCTACCGCACGGCCGGGCTGGAGCTGGACCTGAGCGCGTCGGTGGGCATCGCCGTCTATCCGGACCATGGCTCGCGCGCGCGGCTGCTCGGCCATGCGGCGCTGGCGATGCGCACGGTCAAGCTCAGCGGCGGTGGCGCCCACGCGTACTACGACCCGGCACTCGGTGTCGATCAGCGCGAGCAGGCCGAACTGCTGCAGGATCTGCGCCGGGCCTTGCAGCGCGGCGAAATGCGGCTCTACTACCAGCCCAAGATCGACGCACGCAGCCTGCAGGTCACCGCCGCCGAAGCCCTGCTGCGCTGGCAGCACCCCAAGCGCGGCATGGTCAGCCCGCTGGTTTTCGTGCCACTGGCCGAGCGACATGGACTGATCAACGCGATCGGCCGTTGGGTGATCGAGGAAGCCTGCCAGCAGGCGGCCGCCTGGCGCGGCCGCGGGCTGCGCATGCGCGTTGCGGTCAACATCTCGGGCCACCAGCTGCGCCAGGACGACTTCGTCCCCTTCGTCGAAGCCTGCCTGCAGCGCCATGGGATTCCGCCGTCGCGCCTGACCTGCGAGATCACCGAAACGGTGGCGATGGAGGACACCGAGGTCACGCGTCGCGCCTTCGAGGGCCTGCGCAGCGCCGGCCTGCATGTCTCGATCGACGATTTCGGCACCGGGCATTCGAGCCTGTCCTCGGTGCGCCGGCTGCCGGCGGCCGAGCTGAAGATCGATCGTGCCTTCGTGACCGACCTGGCCAGCGGCGAGCGCGCCCGCACGATCGTGCAGGCGATCGTGCAAATGGCCCACACGCTGGGCATGCGGGTGGTGGCCGAAGGCGTGGAGAACGAAGGGCAGCGCGACGCGCTGATGGCGCTGGGCTGCGACGAGTTGCAGGGCTTCCTCTTCGCCAGGCCGATGACCGCCGCCGCGATCGCCCTGTGGGCCGACACCGACGACGACCGGGCCCGGCAGGACTTCCGCCCGTCGCTGTTCGACTCCACACTGCCGGCACCGCTGTGCGAGCCGACGCAGCCGGCGCCGCTGTTCCTGCCGACGCAGCCGGCACCGTTGGAGGCGGCCGAAGCACCGTCGGACCGCCGCGATGCGATGATCCACCCCGGCGCCCGTGAACCGAGATGAACAACCCTGCCCCATCGACCGCTGAATCGTCCTGGCTGCTGTGGTCGCTGGGCGTGGGGGTGGCGTGGCTGGCCGCTTACGTGGCACTGGGGTGGGTGCGCATGGCACAGCGCGATCCGTTGCTGCGCAAGAAGTGGGGCGCCGTCGTGCTGGCGTCGGCGACTCTGGGCACCGGCCTGTGCGCGGCGGTGGTGCTTTCGCTGGACGCCGAAGCACTGGCGTTTCCGCTCGGCTATCGCGCGTGGGCCGTGCCTGCGTTGTGGGCAGGGGCCGTCGTCGGCAGCCTGCCCGTCGTCGTCTGGCCCGCGTTCAGCCGGCGCTGGTGGGCCCTGGTGGGAAGTGGCACGCTGCTGGCGCTGCTGGCCGCGGCGGTGCAGGCGGGCTGGATCCTGGCGGCCGGCTTTCGACCGGGCGTGCGCTGGTCAGACGACATCGTCACGTCTGCCGTGGTGCTGATGATCATCGGCTGCAGCGGCGGCGTGTGGACGGGCCTTTCCGGGATCACCCAGGGAAGCCGGCACCGGCTGCCGTGGCGTCTGGCCGCCGCCGCGCTGCTCGGGCTGAGCCTGATGCTCGGTCAGGAACTGATGACCACCGGCGGCGGCGTGCTCAAGCAGGCAGGGTCGATCTATGTGAAGGAAGTCTCGGGCACCGTGCTCAGCCTGCTCTGCGGCGTGCTGCTGCCGATGCTGCTGATGGTGATGGCGATCGATCTGGCGCTGCGCCGCCAGCGTGCGAGCCCGTCGGACCCGAGCGCCTCGCCCCGCAGGCGCCGACGGCACCGTCATCGCGTCCCCGGCGCGTAGGCACTCGGCGCGCCGCGTCGGCGCGCTTCCTACAATGCCGGCATGAACTCGAAGGCCCGGCCCTATACCCGCGGTGGCGCGCTGGCCGCGCTGCTCCAGCAGCGCATCGTGATCATCGACGGCGCGATGGGCACGATGATCCAGCGCTACAAGCTCACCGAAGCCGACTTCCGCGGCACGCGCTTCGCCGACCACCCCAAGGACCTCAAGGGCAACAACGACCTGCTGGTGCTGACCCGACCCGACGTGATCGCCGAGATCCACGCCGGCTACCTGGCGGCAGGTGCCGACCTGATCGAGACCAACACCTTCGGCGCGACCTCGATCGCCCAGGAGGATTACGGTCTGGCGCACCTGGCGCGCGAGATGAACGTGGCTGCGGCGCGCATCGCGCGCCAGGCGGCCGATGCGGTCTGCACGGCCGATCGGCCGCGGCTGGTGGCCGGCGCGCTCGGGCCAACGCCGCGTACCGCGAGCATCAGCCCCGACGTCAACGACCCCGGCGCGCGCAACGTCAGCTTCGACCAGTTGCGCGACGCGTACCGCGAGCAGGCCGAAGGCTTGCTGGAGGGCGGGTGCGACCTGTTCCTGGTCGAGACGATCTTCGACACCCTCAACGCCAAGGCCGCGATCTTCGCCCTCGACGCGCTGATGGAGGACAGCGGCGAGCGGCTGCCGGTGATCATTTCGGGCACCGTCACCGACGCTTCCGGCCGCATCCTCAGCGGCCAGACGGTGGCCGCGTTCTGGCATTCGGTGCGCCACGCGCGGCCGCTGGCGGTGGGGCTGAACTGTGCAATGGGCGCAGCCATGATGCGGCCCTACATAGAGGAGTTGGCCAAGGTGGCCGACGACACCTATGTCAGCTGCTACCCGAACGCCGGCCTGCCCAACCCGATGAGCGAGACCGGCTTCGACGAGACGCCCGAGGTGACCGGCGCGCTGATGGAGGATTTCGCCCGCGCCGGCTTCCTCAACATTGCCGGCGGCTGCTGCGGCACCACGCCCGAGCACATTGCCGAGATCGCGCGCCGCGTCGGCGCCTGGCGGCCGCGGTCGCGGCGCGACCCGCTCTTCACGCCGCTTCTGGCGGCGTAGCAGCGCGTCATTCGTACACTTCGGCGTCGGGGTCGGTGGCCTCGAGTTCGTAGGCCGCGGCCAGCATCGCCAGGCGCCCGATCACGCCGTACATGTAGAAGCGGTTGGGCGCGCTGGCACCGGGTCGCACGCCGGGCCGCGGCAGCTGGGTGCCTCCGGCGAAGGCCAGCGGCACGTAGCTCGAGCCCGGCAGGCTGAGGTCCTCGTCGGCGCCGCGGTCGGCATGCACGCGGTAGAAGCCTCCGACCACGTAGCGGTCGATCATCACCACGACCGGCTCGGCGACGGCGTCGTTGATGCGCTCGCACGACGGCACGCCCTCCTGGATGATGACCTCGCTGGGCGCCCGGCCCGAACGCGCCAGGCCGTTGCGACCACGGGCCACACGCTCTGCGTCGTCGAGCTCCTTGGCGTCGCGCAGGGTCATGATGCCCATGCCGGTGGCGTTGTCGGCCTTGACGACGACGAAGGGCTTCTCGTTGATGCCGTATTCCTTGTACTTGCGGCGCACCTTGGCCAGCAGGGCCTCGGCCTGCGACTTGACACATTCCAGCCCAGCCGCGTCGCCGAAGTCCACCTTGCCGCACTGGCCGTGCATCGGGTTGATGAGCCACGGGTCCATGCCGAGCAGCTTGGCGAACTTCTTGGCCACTTCCTCGTAGCTCTGGAAGTGCCGGCTCTTGCGCCGGACCGTCCAGCCGGCGTGCAGCGGCGGCAGCAAATACTGCTCGTGCAGGTGCTGCAGCACCCGCGGCAGCCCGGCCGAGAGATCGTCGTTGAGCAGGATCGTGCAGGGGTCGAAGTCCTTCAGGCCCAGCCGCCCGCGGGTGCGCACGAGCGGCTCGAGCATCAGCTGGCTGCCGTCGGGCAGTGGCAGCGGCGTCGGTGACGTGACGGTCCCATCGAGCGCGCCCAGGCGCACGTTCAGCCCGGCCTGGGTGAAGACCTCGATCAGCGTCTGCACGCTCTGCAGGTAGAAGCTGTTGCGGGTGTGGCTGTCGGGGATCAGCAGCAGGTTCTTGGCCTCGGGGCAGATCTTCTCGATCGCGGCCATCGCCGCCTGCACCGCCAGCGGCAGCATCTCGGGCGTGAGGTTGTTGAAGGTGCTGGGGAACAGGTCGGTGTCCACCGGCGCGAGCTTGAAGCCCGCATTGCGAAGATCGGCCGAGGTGTAGAACGGCGGCGTGTGCTCCATCCATTCGAGCCGGAACCAGCGTTCGATGGCCGGCATCGACTCAAGGATGCGCTGCTCCAGTTCATTGATCGGACCGGTCAGCGCAGTGGTGAGATGGGGAACCATGGCAATGCCTCGCGGGCGGGACAAACGTGGATTTTAGGCAGTCCGGCAATTCCCGGCATGCCCTTGCGCAGACGAAGCAAGGGCGCCCGAAGGCGCCCTTGGCGGAGACCCGGCGCGCCCTCGCGCGGCGCGGGTCAGGCGATGGCGGCGCGTGCCGCCGGCGCCCTCACTGGTTGTAGGCCGTCTCGCCGTGGGAGGTGATGTCCAGGCCCTCGCGCTCTTCGTCTTCCGGCACCCGCAGGCCGATGGTCATGTCGACGATCTTGTAGGCGATCAGCGAGACCACACCCGACCAGACCAGGGTCAGGCCGACACCCTTGGCCTGGATCAGGAACTGGTCCCAGATGCCGTTGGAGCCGACCGTCGCGGTAACCCAGTCGGTGACCTGACCCGGACCGCCGAGCGACTGGCTGTTGAAGATGCCGGTCAGCAGCGCGCCGGTGATGCCGCCGACGCCGTGCACGCCCCACACGTCCAGCGTGTCGTCGGCGCCGAGGATCTTCTTCAGGCCGGTCACGCCCCACAGGCAGATGAAGCCCGCAGCCGCACCGACCACCAGCGCGCCGACGATGCCGACGTTGCCGGCTGCCGGCGTGATCGCCACCAGGCCGGCCACCGCGCCGGACGCGGCGCCGAGCATCGACGCCTTGCCCTTGTGCAGCGCCTCGCCGACGCACCAGGCCAGCACCGCCATCGCGGTGGCCGAGAACGTGTTCAGGAAGGCCAGCGCGGCACTGTTGCCGGCTTCCAGTGCCGAGCCGGCGTTGAAGCCGAACCAGCCCACCCACAGAAGCGAGGCACCGACCATGGTCAGCGTCAGGTTGTGCGGCGGCATCGACTCCTTGCCGAAACCGATCCGCTTGCCGACCATGAAGGCGCCCACCAGACCGGCGACGGCGGCGTTGATGTGCACGACGGTACCGCCGGCGAAGTCCAGCGCGCCCCACTGCCAGGCCAGACCGGCCTTGGCGTTCATCGCGTCGACGACCGCCTTGCTGGTGTAGGCGTCAGGGCCCTCCCAGAACCAGACCATGTGCGCGATCGGCGCGTAGCTGAACGTGAACCACAGGGCCATGAACATCAGCACGGCCGAGAACTTCATGCGCTCCGCAAAAGAGCCCACGATCAGGCAGCAGGTGATGGCCGCGAAGGTGGCCTGGAAGACCACGAACACGATCTCCGGCAGCACCACGCCCTTGCTGAACGTCGCCGCGTTGGAGAAGGCGCCGGTCATCGGGTCGAACACCCCCTTGAGGAACACCCGGTCGAAGCCGCCGATGAACGCGTTGCCCTCGGTGAACGCCAGGCTGTAGCCGTAGATCACCCAGAGCACGACGATCATCGAGAAGGTGACGAACACCTGCATCAGCACCGACAGCATGTTCTTGCTGCGGACCAGGCCGCCATAGAACAGCGCCAGCCCGGGGATCGACATCATGATGACGAGGGCGGTGGAGACCAGCATCCAGCTCACGTCGCCCTTGTTGACGGTCTCGACCGGGCCCGAGGCCGCGGATGCCGGGGCGGCTGCGGCCGACGCCGCAGTGTCGGGCGCCGACGCGGCGGCGGAAGCGGCGGCGACGGGCGCCGACGCAGCAGCCGCCGAGGCGGCGTCCTGCGCGTGTGCCGTTCCGCCGAGGCCCAGGAGCGCAACGCCCAGGGCCAGGATCGCGAAGAATTTCTTCATGGTGGGGTCGTCTTGTGGTTGGGTCGGGGGGTGGCTGTCAGAGGGCGTCCTTGCCGGTCTCGCCGGTGCGGATCCGTACCACCTGCTCGAGCGTGCTGACGAAGATCTTGCCGTCGCCGATCTTGCCGGTGCGGGCCGAGGTCTCGATGGCTTCGATGACCCGGTCGACGATCGCGTCGTCGACCGCCGCCTCGATCTTCACCTTGGGCAGGAAGTCGACGACGTACTCGGCGCCACGGTACAGCTCGGTGTGGCCCTTCTGGCGCCCGAAGCCCTTGACCTCGGTCACCGTGATGCCCTGGACACCGATGCCGCTGAGCGCCTCGCGGACTTCGTCGAGCTTGAAGGGCTTGACGATTGCAGTCACCATCTTCATGGAAGGTTCTCCGTTGCTGTGATCAGAACGTGTACTTGGCGCCGACGACCAGGGCCGCCTTCTGCAGGCTCTTGTAGCCGCTGCCGTCGGCGTTCGTGTAGCGGTAGGCCGCCAGTCCGTCGGCGAGCTTCTTGTCGTCGGTGCCGATGACCGCAGCGCTCAGCGAGAAGCCGTTGCCGAAGTCCTTGCCCAGCGTCAGCGCGTAGTCCGTGTAGGCGAACTGGCTGTTGTGCGTGACGGTCTGGTGGCCAATGTGGGGCACGAGCGACAAGCCGTTACCCAGATCGAAGTTGAGGCTGAGATCCAGGTAGTCGCTGTTCTTGGAATCCATGTTCCCGAACAGGTTGGTCAGCGAGTGCGACAGCTTGGCCGTGAAGATGCTGTACGTCAGCGCGCCGTAGATCTCGAACGTGTTGGCGTTGGCGCCGACGTTGGCGTACTTGTTGCTGACGTACTCGTAGTACAGACCGCCGACGTCGTAGGTCAGCGTGTCCTTGATGATGTCGCCGCGGTAGCCGCCATACAGGTCCCACTCGGCCGGCGTGCTGCCGGTATCGACCCCGGCCGACGTGCCCGCGTCCTTGATCCACTTGATCGTCGACAGCCAAGTGCCCAGGTAGAGGCCGAACGAGCTCGTGTAGTCGATGCCGCCTTGCAGCGCGGGCTGATCGCGCGACTGCGAGATGCCGCGGTAGCGGTAGTCGCTGACGACACCGACGTTGTACGCCACCGGCGACGCGGCTGGCGCCGCAGCGGCCGCCGAAGCTGCGGCCGCAGGTGCCGCGGGGGTGTCGTCGGCCAGGGCCACGGCCGGCAACGCTGCGATGCCGATCAGCGCTGCCAGCAGATTCAAAGAAGACTTCTTCATGGGTTCTCCGGGTCAGGTTGGAAATGCGGTCCTGAACCCGGGGATTGCAGCTTCCGTGCCACAGTCGGCGCTGCTTCTTGCACCCTGCTGCAGCAACCCGTATCTGCATGGCTGCGCGCCCCATCCCTCCGACGGGGCTCCAAACTGGTGCGCACCAATGCAGTGCTGATGACCGGTCGAGGACATGACCAGAATCTCGCCAACAACCTTCGAGCAGGCGGGTACGGCAATGAGGCTGTCGGTGGTGTTAGGGGGGGGGGGGGGGGGGGGCGCGCTTGACGGCATGCGGGCGACCGTCGTGCACGTGGGAGTGGAACGGGCCAACGGCCTGCCGAGCTTTGCCCTCGTCGGGCTGGCCGATACCGAGGTCACGCAATCGCGCGAGCGCGTGCGCGCGGCACTGCAGCAAAGCGGATTCGGGTTCCCGCGCAAAAAGCGCATCACGGTCACCACAGCGTCGGCAGACCCGCCCAAGGAGACCGGGCGCTTCGGCCTGCCCATCGCACTCGGAATCCTGGCCGCTGCGGGCCAGCTCGATGCGTCGGGGCTGGCGGCTTGCGAGTTCGCGGCTGAGCTGTCGCTGGCCGGCGAACTGCGCCCGGTGGGCGGCTGCCGGCGCCCACAGCCTGCTCAGCTTGTGACCCTATAAACCCAGATTTCCCTCAGAGGTTCAGCTCAGCGGTCTGCTTGGCAAGGGCGTGCTTTTCGAGTCGGAAAGACGAGGGTCGGCAAAGGACTGAAAGTGAATGCGCAAGGCGGGGCGCCCGAGCAGCCGCAGCCGACCCCTTGCAGTCGCTCGCCCTGCCGCCACACAGCAGACGGGCAAGGTTGCCGTCGGTCCTGGGCACCCGTCATTGATTGCCGTCATTGATTGCCTACAGGCCCGGGCTGGCTACACTGCCGTCCATGCATCCGCTGATCGAAACCCACCGCGCCGAACTGCTGGCCCTGGCACGCAGGCGCGGCGTCACAGGGATTAGGGTCTTTGGCTCGATGAGCCGTGGCGACGGCAGCGACAACAGCGATGTCGATCTGCTGGTGACCCTGGCCCCAGGGACCAGCGCCCTCGCCTTGGGCGGCCTGTTGCTGGATGCGCAGGAATTGCTGGGCCGCCGTGTGGATGTCGTAACCGAAGCAGGCTTGCACCCTGCGCTGCGCGAGCGCGTGATGGCGCTCGCCGTGCCGCTGTGAATCCGGGCCCCGAGGCGGACCGGGTGCTGCTGGCGCACGTGCGTGACTGCCTGGACCGGATCTTCGAGTACACCAGCGCCGAACGCTCCCGCTTCGACGCTTCGCGTCTGGTGCAAGACGCAGTGATCCGCAATCTGCAGACCATGGCCGAATCGAGCCAGCGCTTGTCGAGCGAGATCAAGGCCACCGAGCCGCAGATCCCATGGCGCGAACTCGCCGGGTTTCGCAACGTGATCGTGCATGGCTACCTGGGCGTTGACCTCGGCGCGGTCTGGCTGGTCGTCGAACAGGATCTGCCGGCGCTGAGCGCGGCTGTCAACCGCATGGCCGCGCGCCTATGTCCTCAGGGCTGATCCGAACGGCGGCTTGGCCGCTGAACGATGGCCCGCTCCTGGCAGGGTGTAGCCGTCGAACTCGCCCCTGAACAGCCACAATGCTGCATTGCAGGCACTTGGGCCGCGATCCTGGCTTGCGGTTGAGGTCCGGTGCGGTGCGTTGACTGTTCGGCGACTCGTGCGAGCGGGCGGGTTCATCGCTCGAGACTTTGCGATCAACGTGACCGCCCGCGTATGGCCCCCGGGTCTTCCTGATGGTCGGCCCGCCGGGCAGCGGCAAGTCGATGCTCGCGCAACGGCTGCCAGGGCTGCTGCCGACGCTGGCGGAGGAGGAGGAGGCGCTGGCCAGCACAGCCCTGCGCGGCCTGACCGACGTCGGCGCCGACACGACGGGCAGCCGTTTCCGCCCGATGCGCGCGCCGCACCACACGGCCAGCGCGGTGGCGCTGGCCGGCGGCGGCACACTCCCGCGCCCGGGCGACATCTCGCTCCCCCAGGGTGGCGGGCTGTTCCCCGATGAACTGACCGAGTTTCCGCGCGCGGCGCTCGAAGCCTTGCGCGAGCCGCTGGAGACCGGACAGATCACGAACTCGAGTGCGGCGCCCGCAAGCCGCGTTTCCCGCCCGCTCCCAGCTCGTTGCGGCATGAACCCCTGCCCCTGCGGCGGGCTCGGCGCGCCGAGCCAGGTGGGGCAGGCCTGCCGCTGCACGCCCGAGGCGGTGGCGCGCTACCAGGGCAAGCTGCGTTGCCCTTGCTCGAACGCATCGACCTGCAGGTGGAGGGGCTGGCCGCACCGGCGGAGCAGATGCTGGCGGCGCCGGCTGCCGAGCCGACCGCGGGCGGCCGCGCGCGTGACCGCCGCCCATGCGCCAACTCGCACACCAGGGCCAGCCCAACAACGCAATGCTCGACGTCGCCGGCATCGACCAGCATGGCCTTCTCGAAGCCGCTGCCGGTCGCTCCCTGCGCAATGCAGCCGATCGGCTGGGTTGGTCGGGTCGTCGCCTCCATCGATGCCTGAAGCTGGCGCGCACGATCGCCGACCTGGCTGGCAGCGACCCGGTCACCACGGCCCACGTCGCCGAATTCCTGCAGCTTCGGCACGTGCTCGGCTGACCCGGCGCTGCCGCGCGCGGCAGCGCAGCCATCCGGCCCGGCGCGCGGACGCCCTAGATTGCCAGCGGATCGACGTCCACCGCCCAGCGCAACAGGCCCCTGTGGCGAGTGCGCAGCCCGTGCAGCAGAGGCAACCAGTCGGCGAGCATGCGCTGCAGGGCGCGACGCGAAGGCGACTCCAGCAGCATCTGCATGCGCTCGACGTCGGCCACCTTGGACACTGGCGGCGGGACCGGCGGATAGACCGTCACGCCGTCGAACGCGCCCGCCTGCTCGGCGGCATCGCGCAGGAAAGCGGCAGCCACCTCGGCGCTGCGACCCTCGGCTCGCAGCAGCGCCAGGCTGGCGAACGGTGGCAGGCCGGCGCCCTTGCGCTCGGCCAGCTGCGCTTCGGCGAAGGCGTTGAAATCGTGGGCCCGCAGCGCTGCATACAGCGGGTGCCGCGGCGACCAGGTCTGGACCCACATCTCGCTGCCGGCGGCCTGTGCCGCTTCGCGGCCGGCACGCCCGGCGGCCTGCATCAAGAGTGCGAACAGCCTCTCGGGCGCGCGGAAATCGCTGCTGAACAGCGCCGTGTCGGGGTTGACCGCGGCCACCAGCGTGACGCGGCGGAAATCGTGCCCCTTGGCCAGCATCTGCGTGCCGACCAGCACATCGACCTCGCCGGCATGCACGGCCTGCAACTGCTGCTGCAAGCGGCCCTCGCCGCGCGTGCTGTCGGCGTCGATGCGCCCGATGCGCGCGCCAGGCAGCAGGCAAGCGAGCTGCTCCTGCAGCTTCTCGGTGCCGCGGCCGATCGGTGCGATGTCGAGGTTGCCACAGTCGGGACAGGCGCGCGGCACCCGCTCGGTCAGGCCGCAGTGGTGGCAGCGCAGCGTGCGATCGAGCTTGTGGAACACCCGCCAGGCGCTGCAATGCGGGCAGCCGCTCTTCCAGCCACAGGCGCTGCAATGCAGCACTGGCGCATAACCGCGGCGGTTGAGCAGCAGCAGGCTCTGCTCGCCGCGCTCGAGCCGCTGTCGGATCGCGTCGAGCAGCGCCGGCGCCAGCACCCTTTCGCCCTCGGCCGGCCGCGGCAGCGCGCCCATGTCCACCAACCGCACCCGCGGCATCGCGCCGCCGCCGATGCGGCTGGGCATCGCGACGCGGCGGTAGCGGCCTTCCAGCGCCTGCTGCCAGCTTTCCAGCGACGGTGTGGCCGAGCCCAGCACGACCGGTACGCCGAGCCTGTGGCCGCGCCATACCGCCAGGTCGCGTGCCGAGTAGCGCGCGCCCTCCTGCTGCTTGAAAGACGGGTCGTGTTCCTCGTCGACGACGATCAGCCCCAGACTCGGCATCGAGGCGAACACTGCCAGCCGTGTGCCGAGTACCAGGTCGGCACCGCCGACGTGCGCCAGCAGCCAGTGGCGCAGCCGCTGGGCCGGTGTCAGCGCGCTATGGAGGCTGACCATCCGATGGCCTGGGAAACGCTCGGCGAAACGCGATTCGAGCTGCGGCGTGAGGTTGATCTCGGGCACCAGCACCAGCACCTGGCGGCCCTGTGCCAGCGCCGCCTCGGCGACACGCAGATAGACCTCGGTCTTGCCGCTGCCGGTGGCGCCGTGCAGAAGCACCGGTGGCCCGGGCCGGAGCAACTCGGCCACCGCGTCGGCCTGCTCGGCGGTCAGCGCGGGCCGCTGCGGCGACGCGGCGGCGGGCACGTCCGCCTCACGCTGCAGGCGCGCGATGCGCCGCCCAAGCTGGGTGTTGTCGAGCTTGCGCAGTTCGGGCGGCAGCACCGCCAGCGCCAGTTCGCCGACGCCCCGCTGGTAGTACGCGGCAGCGAAGTCCACCAAGGCGCGCCATTCGTCGGTCAAAGGCGGCAGCGCGTCCAACGGCAAACCGACGGGGCGCAGCGCGCCAGGAACTTGGGTCGCACCGGAACCCGGGCGCCATACCAGGCCAGGAACTTCACGCTTGCCCAGCGGCACGCGCACCAACGTTCCTGGCGCGAGCGGCTGCTCACTCGTGTAGTCCAGAAGGCCGCCGACGCTCGAGTGGCGAGGGGTCTCCACCGCCACCGCCACGGTCAGCGACTCAGCCATTTCGATGTTCGTGAAGTTGCGGCCGAAAGCTAGTCTGCACTTGAATGAACGATCGCAACTGGCTGATTAAAAAAGACTTTTGCAGCTGTCCACGCAAACTGTGGATAACATTGTGCGCAAGCTGCGTCCACCGACGGCAAGTGCTTGATTCTGCGCACTTCATGCCTTGCTGCCCGATTTGACGGCAAGCGCCTGGCGTCATTCAAATCAATGACTTAGCACACATTCAGCGGAATTTGAACGAGAGCGGCAAAACCGCGGGCGATGCTGCGAGGCAACACGCCATTTGGGGATAAGTCAACCCCTGAGCGCTCACTTACCTGCCATCTCAGGCCCGCTGGAGAGCCATGACATCGCTGGGTTTCAGGCCGCCGCCCGCAGCGCCTTCGAATGCGCATGAACCGCATCGACCAGCGCCGCCACGTGCTCCGGCGGTGTGTGCTGGCTGATCCCGTGCCCCAGATTGAAGACGTGGCCGTCCCAGCGGCCATCGGGGCGTTGCGGCCGGCCGAAGCTGTCGAGGACAGCAGCGGCTTCGCGCGCCACCACCTCGGGCGGCGCGAACAGGATCATCGGGTCCAGGTTGCCCTGCAGGGCGACCTGTGAGCCCACGCGCGCCCTGGCGGCACCCAGGTTGACCGTCCAGTCCACACCGACGACGTCCGCGCCGCAGGCGGCGATCTCATCCAGCCAGGGCCCGCCGCCCTTGGTGAAGACGATCACTGGCACGCGTCGGCCGTCCTGCTCGCGCTGCAGCCCCTGCACGACGCCGCGCGTGTAGTCGAGGCTGAAGCGCTGGAAGGCGCCGTCGGCGAGCACGCCGCCCCACGAGTCGAACACCATCACCGCCTGCGCGCCGGCCGCGATCTGGGCGTTGAGATAGGCCGTGACCGCGGCCGCGTTGACCGCGAGGACGCGGTGCAACAGGTCGGGCCGGGCATAGAGCATGGTCTTGACCCGCCGGTAGTCGTCCGAGCCCGCGCCTTCGACCATGTAGCTGGCCAGCGTCCAGGGGCTGCCGGAGAAGCCGATCAATGGCACCCGGCCGGCCAGGGCGCGGCGGATCGACGTGACGGCGTCGAAGACATAGCGCAACTTGTCCATGTCAGGCACGTCCAGCGCGGCCACCGCGGCCTCGTCACGTACCGGGTGAGCGAATCGCGGCCCCTCGCCCTGACCGAAGCTCAGGCCGAGGCCCATCGCGTCGGGCACGGTGAGAATGTCGGAGAACAGGATCGCGGCATCGAGCGGATAGCGCTCCAGCGGTTGCAGCGTGACCTCGGTGGCGAACTGCGCACTGGTCGCGAGCCCCATGAAGCTGCCGCCCGCCTTGGCCCGGGTGGCGTTGTACTCGGGCAGGTACCGCCCGGCCTGGCGCATCAACCAAACGGGGGTGTGCGGGGTGCTCTGGCGCAGGCAGGCACGCAGGAAGCAGTCGTTCTGGAGGGCAGGCCACATCCAGCCGATTATGGCCGTGGCCGCCGCCGCCCCGGGCTTGAAGCGACGTCACCGCACCCCACCTGCCGGACGGCGGGTACGATCGCCTGCTCGTCCAGGAGGAACACCGAATGATGTTGCGCGCACCCCGTGCCTTGCGGGCGCTGGCCATGCTGGCCGCCCTGACCCTCACCGCCGTGCTCGGCGGCTGCGGCTACAACGACTTCCAGCGGCTGGACGAACAGACCAAGGCCGCCTGGAGCGAGGTGCTCAACCAATACCAGCGCCGCGCCGACTTGGTACCCAACATCGTCGCCACGGTCAAGGGCGAAGCCAATTTCGAGCAGCAGACGCTGACGCGGGTCATCGAGGCGCGCGCCAAGGCGACCTCGATCCAGGCGACGCCGGAACTGATCAACGACCCGGCGGCGTTCCAGAGATTCCAGGCCGCGCAGGGCGAGCTCACCGGCGCCTTGAGCCGCCTGATGGCGGTCAGCGAGCAGTACCCGACCCTGAGAGCCAACCAGGCCTTCCAGGACCTGCGCGTGACGCTGGAGGGCACCGAGAACCGGATCACGGTCGCGCGCGGCCGCTACGTCAAGGCGGTGCAGGAGTACAACGTGCTCGCACGCAGCTTCCCGACCAACCTGACGGCGATGATGTTCAGCTACCACGTCAAGCCCAATTTCACGGTCGAGAACGAGGCCGAGATCTCCAAGCCGCCCAGCGTGAACTTCGACAACCCCGCCGCACCGGCGCCGGCGGCGTCGCACTGAGCCACCGATGGCCCGGGCTGCGACGCGCTGGCTGCGGGTACTGCTGGCAGCTCCGCTGCTGGCCCTGGCGTTCTTCGCACCGGCCGGTGCGCAAAACGTTTTGCCGGTGCCGGCGCTCAGCGCCCGCGTCATCGACCAGACCGGCACGCTGGACGCCACCCAGCGCGCTGCGCTGGAGGCCAAGCTCGCCGCCTTCGAGGCCCAGGCCGGACCGCAGATCGTGCTGCTGCTGGTGCCGACCACCGCGCCAGAGGACATCGCGGCGTACGCACAGCGCGTCGCCGACAGCTGGAAGATCGGCCGTCGTGACGTCGGCGACGGCCTGCTGGTGGTCGTGGCCAAGAACGACCGCCAGATCCGCATCGAGGTCGCCAAGGCGCTGGAGGGCGCGGTTCCTGACCTCGCCGCGCGCCAGGTCATCGACAGCGCGATCGCGCCGGCGTTTCGCAACGGCGACTACGCCGGTGGGCTGAACGCCGGCGTCGACCAGCTCATCGCGCGCATCAAGGGCGAGGACCTGCCGGCTCCCGCGGCCCGCGGCGCCGGCCCGCAACAGGGCATCCCGTTCCAGCAGGGGATGATCTTCTTCTTCATCGGCGTGCTGGTCGTCGGCGGCCTGCTGAGTGCGATCCTCGGACGCCGGCTGGGCTCGATCGTCACCGCCGGCGCCGCGGGCGGCCTGGCGTGGTGGCTGGGCGCCGGCGTGCTGATGGCGATCGGCGCGGCGCTGGCCACGGTAATCCTGGTCGGCGTGCTGGGCATCGGCACCGTGCTGCAACTGCTGGCGATGGGTGTGGGCCGCGGCGGCGGCGGTGGGGGCGGGGGGGGCGGTTTCTCGTCGGGCGGCGGCGGCGATTTCGGCGGCGGCGGCGCGTCGGGGCGGTGGTGATGAGCCGCCTCACGCGCATCGCGCGCCACCGATGGCACGACGAGCGCCACGTCCGGCGCGCCATCGACGCCGCGGCGCTGAGCCGGCTGCAGGCCCGCGTGGCGGCGAGCGAAGCCCGCCACAGCGGCGAGATCCGCGTCTGCGTCGAGGCCGGCCTGCCCTTGACGTACCTGTGGCGCGATGCGACGCCGCGCCAGCGCGCGGTGGCCCTGTTCGGCGAGCTCCGCGTCTGGGACACCGAGGCCAACAACGGCGTGCTGATCTACCTGCTGTTGGCCGAGCGGGCGATCGAGATCGTCGCCGACCGCGCGGTCGCGCGCTTGGTGCCCGCCGAGCACTGGAGCGATGTGCTCCAAGGCATGGGCACGGCGTTCAGCGCCGGGCGCTTCGAGGAAGGGCTGGCCGGCGCGATCGACGCCGTCGATGCCGTGCTGGCGGCGCATTTCCCGCTCGCGCCGGGCCAGGTCAACCCGAACGAACTTCCGGACCGGATCGACCTGGTCTGAGCGCGCGACGACCCGGCGCGAGTGCTCAGGCGCCGATGCGGCAGGCGGTCTGCGACCCGCTCCAGTCGGCCAGCGCGCCGTCGAGCGGTGCGCCGCGGCGCACCGCGGTCATCTCGGCGATGATGCTCATCGCGATCTCGGGCGGCGTCTTGCCGCCCAGGTTCAGGCCCACCGGACCGCGCAGCCGGGCGACCTCGGCCTCGCTGACGTCGAACTCGAGCAGGCGCTTGCGCCGAGCCTCGTTGTTGCGCCGCGATCCGAGGGCGCCGACGTAGAAGGCCGGCGTCTTCAGCGCCTCCATCAGCGCCAGGTCGTCGAGCTTGGGGTCGTGGGTGACAGCCACCAGCGCACTGTTGGCGTCGAGGTTCATCGCGATCACGAGGTCGTCGGGCATCAGCCGCGACAGCGTCACGCCCTCCATCGCGCCCCAACCTTCGTGGTATTCCTCGCGCGGCTCGCAGACCGTGACCCGGTAGTCGAGCATCGCTGCCATGTTCGCCAGGTAGCGGCTGAGCTGGCCGCCGCCGATCAGCACCAGGCGCAGGCGCGGGCCGTGCACGGTCTCGAGCACCTGGCCGTCGAAGCGCAGCGCGTCGCCGTCATCGCAGGGTTTCATCGAGACCAGGCCGGTACCCAGCTCGAGCCGCCGGCGCACGACGCGGTGGGCCTCGATCGCCGACAGCATCTCGCGCAGCAAGCTCTGCGCCGACAGCGGCTCCAGCACAATCTGCACCGTGCCGCCACACGGCAGGCCGAAGCGCTGCGCTTCCTCGGCGGTCACGCCGTAGGTCGTGGTCTGCGGCAGCCGGCTGGCGAGCTCGCCGCGCCTGACGCGCCCGATCAGGTCGTCCTCGATGCAGCCGCCGGACAGCGAGCCAGCGACCTGGCCGTCGTCGCGGATGATCATCAACGAGCCCGGCGGTCGCGGGCTGCTGCCCCAGGTGCGCACCACGGTTCCCATCACGACGCGGTGGCCGCGGTTCATCCAGTCCATCGCGCTGCGGATGACTTCGACGTCCATGCTGTTCATCGGCAGGTCCTTTCACGAGCGGGCAAAGAGAATGCCACACACTCGCTGCGCTTGCCTGACGCGCCCCCGATGCACCCAAACGGCAGCCTGCGGCGCGCGCTACACCGCGCAGTAGCGCTCCTGGATCTCGCGGTCGGCGAGCAGCGCCTCTGCCTCGCCGTGGTGGACGATGCGCCCCTGGTCGAGGATGTAGGCGCGGTCGCTGATCTGCAGCGCGCGCTCGACGTTCTGCTCCACCAGCAGGATCGTCGTGCCGGCCCGCTTCAGGCGCACGAAGAGCTGGAACATCTCGTGCACCAGCAGTGGCATGATGCCTTCGGACGGTTCGTCGAGCAGGATCATGCGCGGCCGCGCCATCAGCGCGCGGGCGATCGCCAGCATCTGCTGCTCGCCGCCCGACATGCTGGTGCCTTCCTGGCCCATGCGCTCGGCCAGGCGCGGGAAGGTGGCGGCGATCTCGGCGATGCGCTCGGCCTCGGCACGGCGATCGGGGCCGGCGATCAGCCCCAGGCGCAGGTTCTCGCGCACGGTCAGGCCGGGCACGATGCGCCGCTCTTCCGGCACGTAGGCCAGGCCGCGGTGGAAGCGCGTGTGGGCGGCCTCCTTCAGGATCTCGCGGCCGTCGAAGCGCACGCTGCCACCGCGCCGGGCCAACAGGCCCATGATCGCCTTCAGCGTGCTCGTCTTGCCGGCGCCGTTGCGGCCCATCAGCGTGACGATCTCGCCGGCGCGGACCTCGAAGTCCAGCCCCTGCACGACATGGCTGCGGCCGTACCAGGCATCCAGGCCCTTCACGTTCATCATGATCAGCCTTGCCCCAGGTAGACGCGCCGCACGTCGGCATTGGCGCGGATCTCGTCGGGCGTGCCTTCGGCCATGAACTCGCCGTGGTGCAGCACCAGCAAGCGCTGGCAGATGCCCATCACCAGCTTCATCTTGTGTTCGACCAGGATCACCGTGCGCTCCTGCGCCAGGGCGACGATCAGGTCCATCATGACCCGCGTCTCCTCGGGCGACATGCCGGCCGTGGGTTCGTCCATCAGCAGCAGCCGCGGCTCGCTGGCCAGCGCCATCGCCACCTCCAGCGCGCGCTGCTGACCGTGCGCGAGGTCCGCGGCCGGGCGCCGCTGAAGGTCGGCCAGGCCCACGCGCTCGAGCAGCGCGCTGGCGCGCTCGGCCAGCTCGCGCAGCGCCGCACGCGGCTTCAGGAGCTGGTAGCGGCTGGTGCGCATCTGTGCCGCGACGCGCACGTTCTCGTGCGCCGTCAGCTGCTGGAACACGGTCGTGATCTGGAAACTCTTGGCGATGCCGATGCGCGCGAAGCCGTGCTGCGGCAGGCCGGTGATGTCCCGGCCCTCGAACTTCAGCCGCCCGCTGCTCGGCGCGAACGCGCCGCTCACGACGTTGAAGAAAGTGCTCTTGCCGGCGCCGTTGGGACCGATGATCGCGCTCAACTTGCCGGCATCGAAGCGCGCGCTGACGCCGTTCAGCGCCACGAACTTGCCGAAGCGCTTGCCGAGGTTCTCGACTTCGAGGATGGGCGGCGCCGAGGTCATCGCGCGCCCTGAAGCCGCTTGACGAAGGTGCCCCAGATCCCGGCCGGGAAGAACAGCACGCAGGCCATGAACACGATGCCGACGACGCCCATCCAGTGCGGCGTGAGGTTGGTCAGCACGTCTTCCAGCGTCAGGAACACGCCGGCGCCGACGAAGGGGCCGAAGAAGGTGCCCATGCCGCCCAGCAGGCACATCATCACCGCCTGGCCCGACTGCAGATAGCCCAGCGAGTCGATCGGCACGATCGACAGGTGCAGTGCACGCAGTGCGCCGGCCAGGCCGCAGATCGCGGCCGAGAGCACGAACACCAGCAGCTTGGTCCGCGCGACGTCGTAGCCGCAGGCGGCGGCGCGCTGCTCGTTCTCGCGCACGGCCTCCATCACGGCGCCGAAGGGCGAGGCCAAGAGGCGCGAGACGAACCACAGCGCCGCGGCGACGAAGGCCAGGATCGCGTAGTACTTGGTGTTCGGATTCAGCAGGTCGAAAGTCCGGCCGAGGATCGTCGCCGGCGGCACCTGGACGCCGCGCAGTCCGTTCTCGCCGCCGGTCCAGCGCTCGGCCTTGTAGAAGGCGTAGTAGACGATCTGCGCCAGCGCCAGCGTGACCATCGAGAAGTAGATGCCGCGGGTGCGGATCGCGAGCCAGCCGATCGCCAGCCCGGCCAGCGCCGCTGCAGCCACGCCCAGCATGAGCGCGACGAGCCACGGCCAGCCGCCGCTGACGATCGCGATGCCGGTGGCGTAGCTGCCGACGCCGAGGAACGCGGCATGCCCGAACGAGAGCAGCCCGGTGTAGCCGAACAGCAGGTTGAATCCGACCGCGAACAGGCCAAAGACGAGGATGTTGATGGCCAGCGCCTGGTACGGCATCAGCAGCGGAAAGAACAGCAGGAACAAGATCACCGCTGCGACACGGTGCGCCCGCACGGCTGCGACCACGGCCCCGACGCGCATCACCCGAGCAGCCCGGCCTTGCCGAAGAAGCCCTGCGGCCGCACCAACAGCACCAGGGCCATGAGCACGAAGATCGAGAGGTCGGCCAGATCGGGCGCGAACAGCGAGGTCATCGAGAACACGATGCCCACCAGCAGCCCGGCGACCACGGCGCCAACCAGCGAGCCCATGCCGCCGACCACCGTGACGACGAAGGATTCGGCGAGCACCGGGATGCCCATCTCGGGGTTCACCGCCCGCGTCGGCGCGGCGAGCACGCCCGACAGCCCGGCGATCGCTGTGCCCAGGCCGAAAACCAGCAGCCACACGCGCGCAATATCGACGCCCAGCACCTTCAGGATCTCGCCGTCGCGCGAGCCGGCGCGGATGATCAGCCCGTAGCGCGTCTTCTCCAGGAACAGCCACAACGCCGCGACCACGACGGCCGTGGCCGCGATCAGGAACAGCCGGTACTTCGGGAAGTAGCCGAAGCCCAGGTCGACCGCGCCGCGCAGTGCCGCAGGGGTGCTGGACGGCAGACCCTCGATGCCGAACAGGATGCGCATGGCCTCGATCAGCAGCCAGCTCAGGCCGAAGGTCAGCAGCAGCGGATAGTCGATGCCCCGCCCGTAGAGCGGCCGCACCAGGATGCGCTCGGTGACGAGGCCGATCGTACCCACCACCAGCGGCGTCAGTACCAGGCTGAACCAGAAACTGCCGGTCAGGCCGAGGAAGTACAGGCCGACGAAGGCGCCCACCATGAAGAACGCACCATGGGCGAAGTTCACCACGGTAAGCATGCCGAAGATCAGGCTCAGCCCCAGTGCCAGCAGCGCATAGACCGCGCCGAGCGCGATGCCGGTGAGCAGTTGCAGCGCCAGCAGCTGGGGCGTGATCTCCATCGTCGGGAGCGGATCGCTCAGGCCTTGAAGCCGAGCTCGCTGCAGCTGCGCAGGTTGGCCTCGTTCGGCGCCTCGATCTCGAGCACGTCGAAGACGTCGTTCTTGTCCTTCATGCCCTTGGACTTGCTCTGGACGACGACGACCGACTGCACCGACTGGTGGTCGCAGCCGCGGTAGAACTGCGGGCCCTTGTACCAGTCGTACTTGAGCTTGGCCAGCGCCGCCGCGACGCGCGTGGAGTCGCTCGAGTCGGCGTCCTTCACCGACTGCAGCACGCTCTTGATGCCGGCATAGCCCAGGGCGCCGTAGTCCGACGGCACCGCGCCGGCGTAGGCGGCGCGGAAGGCGTCGTTGAACTTCTTCGCGCTCGGGATCTTGTCTTCCATGCCCCAGTAGTACGAGGTGCCGCCGACGATGCCGTCGAAGGCGTCGGCACCACCGGCCTGCCGCGCGGTGTAGAGCAGCACCGGTGTGATGATCCGGGTCGTCGCCTTGATGCCGAAGTCGGTCGCCTGCTTGGCCGAGTTGACGAGGTCGCGGCCGAAGTTGCACAGCACCAGGATGTCGGGCTTGAGCGCCTGGATGCGTGGCAGGAAGGCCGAGTAGTCGGCCGTGCCCAGTGGGTGCCGGATGTCGGCCAGCGTCTGCGCGCCCAGGGCCTGGCCGGCGCGCTGGAAGCCGCGCACCATCTCCTGGCCATAGGCGTAGTCGGCGGTGAGGTAGACGATCTTCTTGCCGAACCTCGGGAACGCGTAGCGCGCCACCGCGCCGGACGTCATGTGCGGGTTCAGCGCCTCGTGGAAGGTGTAGGGGCTCGCGTCCTTGGCCTCGTTGATGGCGTCGGACTGGCTGATCGAGTTGAACAGCACCTTGCGCTCGCGCGTGACGGCGTTGATCGACAGTTGCGTGGCCGCCGACAGCGAGCCGACGATGAAGTTGACCTGGTCCTTCTCGATCAGCTCCAGCGTGCGCGTGGCCGCCTCGCCGGGGTTGAGCTTGTCGTCGCGCACCAGCAGCTCGGCCATCTGGCCCTTCCAGCCACCGGCAGCGTTCCACTCCTTCACCGCCAACTCGGCGGCACGAACCTGGTCCTGGGCCTCGGCCGAGAAGGCCCCGGTCAGCGGCGTCGGGAAGCCGATCTTGATCGTCGCCGCCTGGGCGCGTGCGATGCCGAACAGGGCCGGGCCCGCGGCCAGGCCGGCGCCGGCGACGATCAGCCGGCGCCGGCCGGGGTTGCGAGGGGTGGTGCTCATCAGGTCGGTCTCCTTCGGTGGTGTGGCCGGGTCGGCTTCAGGCGGCCGACGCGTGCGGGGCGGGACTCTCGAATTCGTGGCCGAACAGCAGGGGATCGACAGCCGTCTGGCGCAGCACCGCCTCGACACGGCGTTCGGCGGCGCGGGCTTGGCTGCGCGCTTCCAGGTAGGCGCCGAGCTGGCGCCCGCGCTCGACCACCGCGGCGCCGATCGGCTGGCGCAGTGCGGCGTAGCGCGCCAACGCGGCCGGCGTCGCGCCGAGCTCGGCGATGCTCGCGGCCAACGCCATGGCGTCGTCGCCGGCCTTGGTCACCCCCATGCCGACGTGCGGCCGCGCGACCAGTGCCGCGTCGCCCAGCAACGCGATGCGGCCGAACGCGAGCTGCGGCGAGACCAGGTCGTAGATCGGCTGCACGAAGGGCTGCGCGGTCTTCTCGACGATCTCGGCGAACTGCGGCGCCAGCCTCTCGCGGGCCGCCTGGCGCATCGCCGCGATCTGGCGCCACGACACCTGCTGCGGCGCAATGCCCTCGCGGTGGTGCACGCCGTCGGCATCCGTCAGCAGCGCCGCGAGCTCGCTGCCGGCCGCGGCCGGCCGGTACCAGACGAAATTCCAGGCTCGCTCGCCGACGCCGAGCCCGTTGCCGCTGCCGGCCACCGGGTAGCCGATCATCTGCTCGCGCTCCGGCAGGCCGAAGCCGAAGTGCGGGAACAGCGTCTCGCGCGTGTGCTTCGACAGGCAGGCCTCGTCGCAGACCCCGCGCCAGGCGACGTAGCCTGCATAGGCCGGCTGCACGGCCGGCGCGAGCTGGGCCCGCACGGTCGAGCGGATGCCGTCGGCGGCGATCAGCAGATCGGCATGCAGACGCTCGCCGCCGGCCAACTGCGCCTCGACGCGGCCAGCCGCCTCGGCCACGGCCACCACCTGCGCGCCAAACCAGCAGCGGTCGGCCGGCAGCTCCTCGCGCAGCAGCGCGTACAGCCGGCCCCAGGACGTCAGCACCTGCGTGTAGTCCCAGCGGCAGACGGCGTGGCCCTGGCGATCGAGCGCAACGCGCGAGTGAACCGCAACGCCGAGCGTGGCGTCGACCACCGCGCCCGCGGCACGCAGCGCCTCGCGCAGGCTGTCGTGGGTGACGATGCCAGCCCCGCGGCCCTCGAGCGAGCGTCCCGATCGCTCGAGCACCTGGACGTCGTGACCCGCGCGCAGCAGCAGGCTGGCGGCCATCAGCCCACCAAGCGAACCGCCGACGACGAGGATGCGGGCCATCGCGCGGCAGTTCAGGGTGGCGCGGCCGCAGCCTCGGCCGCCGGGAAGTTGAGCTCGACGACGACGCCGTTGGGATCGTCGACGAAGACCTGGTGCAGCCCCAGGTTCGGGACCGTGCGTTCGCGGCAGGGCAGGCCCAGCGCCGCCAGGCGCGCGCGCATCGCGACGAGCCCGGTGGCCGCGAAGGCCACGTGGTCGACGACACCGGTGCCCTGCAGACCCGCAGGGTCGCGGTCGCCGAGGTAGCGCTTCAGGCCCTCGGGGTCGTCGCGGTCGATGCCGATGATGTGCACGACCGCGTTCGCACTGTCGGCGGTGTCGCCGGCGTACAGCCACAGCCCCGGGAACGGAAATGGCGGCCGCGGCCCGACCTGCAGGCCCAGCAGGCCGCCGTAGAAGCGCTCGCAGGCCGGCAGGTCGAGGCTGCGGATCGAGACGTGGTTGAGCGAGATGGCCATCGTCGCAACTCCTGTCAGGCGCGGACGCGGGGCGCCGCGCGCAGTCGCGCCGGCAGCGGCATCACCTCGGGCATCTGCGCCAGGAAGCCGCGGATGCGGTCGGCGATGAAGGTGTCGATCAGCGCCGGATCGCCTTCGCCGGCGAAGTGCTGCTGGTAGACCAGCGGCCAGATGCCCAGGTGGTAGATCAGGCCGCCGTGCAAGCCCATCAGCAACGCTTCCTCGCGCGGCGTGGCACGGGCGCGCGAGCGGCTGCCGGCGGCCTCGCGGCCCACGCGCAGCAGACGCGGAAAGAGCTTCTCGCGCACGAGCGCGAAGTAGCGCGTCGGGATCAGGCCGTCGCTGAGTCCCGAGTGGACCAGGATCCGCAGCCAGTCAGGGGTCAGGATCGCGGGCAGATACTCGCGGTAGAAGGCCTGCAGTCGCTGGGGCGCTGGCGCGGCCGCGTCATCGAGCACCGCCTCCCAGCGCGCGTCCCAGCGGCCGGCGATGGTCTGCTCGTAGACGCGCTCGATCAGCGCCCGCTTGGTCGGGAAGTAGTGGTAGAGCAGCGTGTGCGCGATGCCCAGCCCGGCCGCGAGCTCGCGCATCTGCGCGTCGAGCCCGCGGCGGGCGAAGAACTCGGCTGCACCGGCGACGATCTGCTGCTCGCGCACCCGGGCGTCGAGCCGCCGCCTTGGCGCGAAGGCACGCGCCTGCGACGACGACGACGTCCCCAGCGGGGCCCGGGTTTGTGCGGTATTGACCATCTGCTCAACTCTGCTGAAATTGTTGAACGCATGATCAACAGGCCCCATCCCGACAAACCCGTAGCGGCGCCATCGGTCCGCGGTCCAGGCGCGCGGGCATGAAGTCGGCGGCCTTCGACTACGTCCGCGCCGACACGCTGCCGCAGGTCTTCGAGCTGCTGGCCCGGCACGGCGACGACGCGCGCGTGCTGGCTGGCGGGCAGACCCTGCTCGCGACGCTGGCCATGCGGCTGTCGCAGCCAGCGCTGCTGATCGACATCAACGGCATCGACGCGCTGCGCGGCATCGGGCTGCAGGCAGGCGTGCTGCGCATCGGCGCGCTGGCACGCCACACCGAGATCGAGGAGTCGGCGCTGGTGGCGCGGCACGCGCCGCTGCTGGCGCAGGCGGCGCCGCACATCGCGCACCGCGCGATCCGCAACCTGGGCACGTTCGGCGGCGCGCTGGCCTACGCCGACCCGGCGGCCGAGTGGCCGGCGTGCGTGCTGGCGCTGGCCGGCACGCTGGTGCTGCAGGGCGCGCAGGGAGAGCGTCGCGTGGCCGCGGCCGACTTCTTCCAGGGCCTGTACCAGACCGCGCTGCGCGAGGGCGAGCTGTTGGCGGCGTGCGAACTCCCGGCGGCGGTCGAGGGCGAGCGCCAGCATTTCAGCGAGCTCGCGCGCAGGCATGGCGATTACGCGGTGGCGGGCCTTGCCGCGCGCGCGCTGCGCCGCGGCGACCGACTGCAGGACGTGCGCCTGGCGTTCCTGAGCCTGGGCGACCGGCCGCTGCGCGCCTGCGCGGCCGAGGCCGTGCTCGAGGCCGGGCCCCTGGACGCCGCGCGTCTCGCACAGGCCGACGCCGCGCTGCGCACCGAGCTCGCGCCCTTCGCCGACCTCACCCATTCCGCCGCCGCCAAGACCCAGCTCGCCGCGACGCTGATGAAGCGCGCGCTGGCGGCGATCGCAGCCTCAGAGCCTGTGAAGGAAGCGGGTCCGCCATGAACACCCCCAGCGACGCCCCGACCCGCTGCCTGCACGTCGAAGTGAACGGCACGCCGCTCGTGCGCGAGGTCGAGTGCCGCAAGCACCTGGTCGACTTCCTGCGCGAGGACTGCGGGCTGAAGGGCTCGCACCTGGGCTGCGAGCACGGCGTGTGCGGCGCCTGCACGGTGCGGCTGGACGGCGCGATCGTGCGCGGCTGCCTGGTGCTGGCGGCGCAGGCCGATGGCCGGCGCGTCGAGACCGTGGAGACGCCGGCGCCCTCGCCGCGGCTGAAGGCGCTGCAGGAAGCCTTCGTCGAGCACAACGCGCTGCAGTGCGGCTACTGTACGCCGGGCATGTTGATGGCGGCGCTGGACCTGGTCGAGCGCCGCCCCGAGGCCGACCGCGAACAGGTGCGCGCCTGGATGAGCGGCAACTACTGCCGCTGCACGGGCTACCACGCGATCGTCGACGCCGTCTGCGCGGTGCTCGCGCAGCAGCGGGCGGGCCGCTTCGACGCGCTCGAGCCGGACCCTGTCCCCTCGGGGGGCCGGCCAACGCCTTCGTCGGCCGAGGGGCAGACATGAACCACCCGACCGAAATCCCGACCCGGCGCGATCTCGGCGCCGAGCTGCCCGCGGTGACGGACGACCAGCGCCACATCGGCGTCGCCTTCCCGCGCCAACGCGTGCGGCGGCTCACCGAAGGCCGTGGCCAGTTCGTCGACGACGTCGAGCTGCCGCGCATGGCCCACGTGGTCTTCTGGCGCAGCCCGGTGGCTCACATGCGCATCACGCGCATCGAGCGCCGCGCCGCGCAGGCGCTGCCGGGCGTGATCGCGGTCGTCGTCGGCGCCGAGATCGCCGCGCTGTGCAAGCCCTGGGTCGCGACGCTGGCGCACCTGGCCGGCATCAAGAGCGCGCCACAGCATCCGCTGGCGATCGAGCGCGCGACCTGGCAGGGCGAGCCGGTGGTGGCCGTCGTCGCCGAGACGCGGGCCCGCGCCGAGGACGCGGTCGGGCTGCTCGAGGTCGAGTGGGAAGACCTTCCGGCGGTGCTCGACACGGCCACCGCGCTCGACCCGGGCACGCCGCTGATCCACCCCGAGCTGGGCGACAACCTGTGCTTTGCGCGCCGGCTCGACACCGGCGGCGTCGACGAGGCCTTCGCGCGCGCCGACGCGGTGTTCGAGGAGACCTACGTCTTCGGCCGCCACACCGGCGTGACGCTGGAGCCGCGCAGCCAGATCGCCGACTGGAACCCGGGCGAGGCCAAGCTGACCGTCTACCACTCGCAGCAGGCCCCGCACATGATGCAGGACCTGTACTGCCGCCAGTTCGAGTTGCAGGAATCGCAGGTGCGCGTGATCTGCCGCGACGTCGGCGGCAGCTTCGGCATCAAGGTTCACGCCTACCCCGACGACTTCGCGACCGTGGCGCTGTCGATGATGCTCGGCCGGCCGGTCAAGTTCGTCGCCGACCGGCTCGAGAGTTTCGTCAGCGACATCCACGCCCGCGAGCACGTGATCCGGGCCCGCATCGCGGCGGCGAAGAGCGGCGAGATCCTGGCCTTCGAGATCGACGACCTCACCGGCATCGGCCCGTACTCGATGTTCCCGCGCACCAGCGGCATCGAGGGCAACCAGGTCGTCAACCTCACCGGCGGCCCGTACCGGCACCCGGCCTACCGCGCGGCGCTGAAGGTGGTGTTCCAGAACAAGGTGCCGATGTGCCAGTACCGCGGCGTCGGCCACCCGATCGCCTGCGCGGTGACCGAAGCCCTGGTCGACGGCGTGGCGCGGCAGCTCGGCATCGACCCGTTCGCGATCCGCGAGGCGAACGTGATCCGCGACGACGCCTACCCGGCCACCGGCGCCTCGGGCATCCGGATCGAGCAGCTGTCGCACGAGGCCTGCCTGCGCGAGGCCAAGCGGCTGATCGGCTACGCCGCGCTGCGTGCCGAACAGGCGGCGCTGCGCGAGCGCGGCATCTACCGCGGCATCGGCATCGCGGCGCTGATCGAGCTGACGAATCCGAGCGCGGCGTTCTACGGCGTCGGCGGCGCGCGCATCGCGAGCCAGGACGGCGCGACGCTGCGCCTGGAGCCCAGCGGCGTGGTCACCGTGATGTCCAGCGTCGGCGAACAGGGTCAGGGCGCCGAGGCTATCTTCGCCCAGATCGCAGCCGACGCCGTGGGCGTGGACCTGGACCGCGTGCGCGTGGTCACCGGCGACACCGACACCGTGCCCTACGGCGGCGGCACCTGGGCCAGCCGCGGCGCAGGCATCGGCGGCGAAGCGGTGCTGCAGGCGGGGTTGGCGCTGCGCACGAACATCGTGGCGACCGCCGCCGCGATCCTGCAGCGCGAGGCTTCGACCTTGAAGCTGCAGCGCGGCAGGCTCGTCGATGCCGCCGACGGCGCCGCGCTGCTCGACCTGGCCGAACTCGGCCGCATCGCCTATTTCCGCAGCGACACGCTTCCCAAGGCCTTCACGCCCGAGCTGATGGTCACGCGCCACTACGCGCAGCGCGACTACCCGTTCATCTTCACGAACGGTGTTCAGGTCAGCCACGTCGAGGTCGACGTCGAGACCGGCTTCGTCAAGCTGCTCAGGCACTGGGCCGTCGAGGACTGCGGCCGCGTCGTCAACCCGATGCTGGTCGACGAACAGATGCGAGGCGCGATCGTGCAGGGCATCGGCGGCGCACTGTTCGAAGAGTGCCTGTACGACACCGACGGCACCCTGCGCAACGGCAACCTGGCCGACTACCTCGTGCCGATGGCCGGCGAGATGCCCGACATCGAGATCGCCCATGTCCAGACCCCCACCCGCAGCAGCCTGCTGGGTGCCAAGGGCGCGGGCGAGGCCGGCACGGCGGGCGCGCCGGCGGCGGTGATGAACGCGGTCAACGACGCGCTGGCGCCCTTTGGGGTGCGCGTGGCCGCGCAACCGATCACGCCCGAGAAAATCCTGCGCGCCCTGGGCCAGATCTAGCGCGTCCGCACGGGGGCTCGAGCATTCACGTGGCTCAACGCCGCGGCCGGGGGCCGCCTAAGCTACCGCCCATGTACAAGCCCAAGCGCCCGTTCGCCGCGGTCAGGTCGAGACTCCATGGCGCTTCGACACGCGCCGTCCTGGTGCTGACGCTGCTCGCAACCCCGCTGCTCGGCGGCTGCGCCTTCGGCGCGCGCCAGGCCAGCCTGCGCTACCCGCCGCAGGCCGAGTCCGGCGGCACGGCAGTGGCCGCCGCCCAGGCAGCGCCGGCCACGGCAGCGCCGACCAAAGCCGCTGTCGTCGTCGCAGCCTTTACCGACACGCGAAAGGACAAGGGCCAGGTCGGCTCGGTGCGCAACGGCTTCGGCATGCCGACGGCGCAGATCCTCACCAGCGACAGCGTACCGCAGTGGGTGGACAGCGCGGTGCGCACCGAACTCACGCGTGGCGGCTATCGCGTCGTCGACGGCGCGGCGCCGGCGACCGGTGCCGTGTCCGTCTTGTCGGGCGACATCACGAACGTCTGGGCCGACGCCTACTTCAGCTACAACGCCGAGGTCGACTTGGCGCTGCGCCTGCGCCGCGACGATCGGGAGTTGCTGGCGAAGACCTACATCGGGCAGGGCTCGGCCGGCACGAACTGGGGCGCCACCGCAGCCGCCTATTCGCAGTCGCTGTCGCTGGCGCTGGCCGACGCGCTGCGGCAGCTGATGGCCGACGTCGACAAGGCTCTGAGCAGCCCGTAGCGAGCAGGCTCAGCGCAGCGGCCGCAGTGGGCCGCTGAAGGTCTCGACCAAAGGCTTGTGCCCGAGCGGCGGGAACACGATCGTCGACTCGGGCACCTTGCGATCGGGGATGTGCGCGAGCAGGTCGCGGATCATCGTGATGCGGCCCCGGTGCTGGTCGTTGAAGTCCACCAGCGTCCACGGCGCCCAGCGCTTGTGCGTTGCAGCCAGCATGCGGTCGCGGGCGTGGCCGTAGTCGGCGTACCTGGCCCGCGCCTGCACGTCGATGTCGGAGAGCTTCCAGCGCTTGAGCGGGTCGGCCAGGCGCTCGGCGAAGCGCTGTTCCTGTTCCGCCTGGTCGACGCACAGCCAGTACTTGAACAGCAGGATGCCGTCGTCGACGACCATGCGCTCGAACCGCGGCGCCTGCTGCAGGAACAGCTCGGTCTCGTGCTCGGTGCAGAAGCCCATCACGGTCTCGACGCCGGCGCGGTTGTACCAGCTGCGGTCGAACAGCACCATCTCGCCGGCCGCGGGCAGGTGCGAGACATAACGCTGAAAGTACCACTGCGTGCTCTCGCGGTCGGTCGGCTTGGGCAGCGCGACGACGCGGCACTGGCGCGGGTTCAGCGTCTGCGAGATAGCCGCGATGACACCACCCTTGCCTGCGGTGTCGCGGCCCTCGACCACCACCATCAGCCGCTGCCCGGTGTGCTGCAGCCAGCGCGTGAGGTCGTTGAGCTCGATCTGCAGCTTGGCCAGCCGCTCGAGATATTCGCCCTTGTCCAGCCGCCCGGGCAGGCCCTTGCCGGCCGCCTTGTTCTTGTGTTGCTTGTCGTTCTTGCCCATCGGTGCCTCCTGGGCCCTTATAGCGCCGGGCGCCGGCGCTGCCAAGCGGCTGCCAGAATGCGCCAGAGCTCACCCCTTCACCCCCATGCGCCGCGCCCCTTCGGCCTCGTTCGCCGCCTCGTTCGCTGCGCTGGCCCTGATCGCCGGTTGCGCCAGCCCGCCGCCGGCGACCCCGCCGATTGGCGAGCGCGTCTTCGGCTCGATCGCGCTGGATGGCCGTGTCTACGCGGCGGAGTGGCTGCTGCCGGTTCAGCGCGCGCCCGCGCTGGTCGTGCTCGAGCATGGCTTCGCCCGCCGTTGCGCCAACCTGCGGGGTACCGCGGCGCAGTTCACGGCGCGCGGCCTGATCGTGCTGTGCCTGGATGGCGACGTCGCGCTCGGCAACCCGGCACTGGCCGTCGCGCTGTCGCGCGCCTTGGCCGGCGCCGGGCTGACGGCACCCGGCGGCCGCACGTTGCCGCCCGCGATCATCGTCGCCGGACACTCGGCCGGTGCGCTGTTCGCGGCCTATCTCGGCGCGGCCTTGGCGCGGGCCGCCCCCGAGCGGCTCGCCGGCGCGCTGCTGCTAGACCCGGTGGCTGGCGACGGCCTCGCGGCGGCGCTGCGCGCGATCGCCGATGACGGCCGCCGCCCGGTACTCGCCATCCTGGCCGCGCCCGGCCGCTGCAACGCGCACAACGATGCCCTGCCCGTGTTGCGCGCGCTCGCCGCCACGACCGGCGCCGCCGGCGGCCGTGGCTTCGCCGGCGTGCAACGCGGCCCCGGGTCGACCCACCTCGATGCCGAGGGCGAGGACACTGACCTGCTGGGCGTGCTCGCCTGCGGCCAGGGCCGGCCGCAACCGGCGCAGACGGCCCGGCTGCGGGAACTCGTCGCTGGCTGGGCCGCCGAACTCGCCGTTGGCGCATCGCCAACCTTCGACGCTGCCGCCGACGAGGCCGCCATCGACGCGCGCTGAGCCGCTGCGCAGGCGGCCGATCCCGCCCGGCGCTCAGGCGCCCGCGGCCACCGGCCAGCGCAGCGCGTGGCCGGTCTCGCGTTCGAAACGCTCGAGGTCTTCGTGCGTGTCGATGTCCACCTTGTAGCGCCGGTTGTCGGTGACGAAGGGTGTCACCGCGTCGGGATGCGCGGCCTGCCATTGGCGGCAACCGAAGTCGGCCGCGCCGGCCAGGATCTGCTCACGCACGTCGGCGCTGAAGATCACCGGGTTGCCGCGCTCGCCGCCGACCTGCGGAAACAGCACCGACGCACCCTGCGGCAGCTTCTTGAACGCGCCGATCAGTGCCGTGATGTCCTGGGCGTTGAGCAGCGGCTGGTCGGCGAGTGCCACGATCACCGCGTCGAGCTTGCCCGTCAACGCCGCCAGCCCAACGCGTTGCGACGAAACCTGGCCTCGGTCGGGTTGCGGATTGCGCACGAGGGTCACCGGAAAGGCCTGCACGACCGGCTCGATCAGGTCGGCGTGGTGGCCGAGCACGACGACGAGTTCGTCGACGCCGGCGCCCGACAGCGCGATCAGCTGACGCGTGATCAGCGGCACGCCGCCGAGTTCGAGGAGGCTCTTGGGCCGCGTGCCGATGCGCGAGCCGCTGCCCGCCGCCAGCAGCACCGCGCCGACGACGACGCGGCCGTAAAGGCCGCCGCCGCCCTTGAGGAGGCAGCCCACCTCAGCGCATCCGCTCGCGCGCCACCGGCCGCAGCGGCTCCGATTGCGCACCGGCGCCCTCGTGCGCAGCGGCGCCGCCGCCGCAGCAGGAGCCGGCGATCGGGGGCAGGTCGGGCAGAGGCTGGATCGCCGGCCTGGGCGACGCGCCGGCCATGCTGCCGGCGTGCGCACCACCGGCGGAAGTGCTGGCGGCGGCCGTCGCACCTGCAGCCGGACTTCCGGATGCGCTCGCGTCGGCACTCGCGCTCGTCGTCGTCGTCGCCGTCGACTGCAGCGCGTCCCCTGCGCCGACGGCGGCCACTGCGCCGCGGCGCGCGGCGACCACCGCGGTCAGCACCGAAAGCGCAATCTCCTCCGGCGTCTGCGCGCCGATGGCCTGGCCGGCGGGAGCGATGATCGCCGCTACCGCCGCGGCGTCGTGCCCGGCCTGGACGAGCGCAGCCTTGAGCACCGCGGCCTTGCGTGCGCTGGCGACGAAGAACACCTGCCGCGCCTGCAGGGCCAGCGCCGCGCGCAGGCCCTGCAGGTCGCGCCGACCCTGCGTCGCGACGACGACGAAGCTGCCAGGAACGGCCTGCGCCGCGGCCTGCGATTCGTCGCCGGTCAGCACGCGCTCGGCGTCGGGGAAGCGCGCCGCGTCGGCGCCCTGCGCCAGCACCGTGACCGACAGGCCGACGCGCGGCGCCAGACCGGCGAGCGCCGCCGCCAGCGGCGAATCGCCGATTACCGTGAGCCGCGCGCGCGGCAGGATCGGGTCGACGAACAGCTCCAGCGTACCGCCCGAATGGCAGGCCATGCCGAACTCGAGCACGTCTTCCAGCTCGCGGACGCTGCCCTCGTCGGCCGGCGCGATGCGGATCATCCGCGCCCGGCCGTCGGCCAGCGCCTGGCGCACGGTGCGCAGCACCGCCGGCTGCGCGCAGCCACCGCCGATCCAGCCGTCGACGATGCCGTCGACGGCGACCACGGCCTTGTCGCCCGGGCGCGCCGAGGCCGGCGCCTGCACGCGCAGCACGGTCACCAATGCGAACGGTTGGTCCTGCTGCTGCAAGCGCCGGGCGGTGGCGATGAGGTCGTGGGCGGCGGGGCCGGGGGCGGTGGTCTCGGTCATGGCAGGCTCCTTCAATGCACGATCTCGGCGGCGAGCGCGAGGTCGCGCAGGGTGTTCAGGCGGATGAAGCGGGCGATGCTCGGCAACGCTTGTTGGATCGCGCCGGACGACGGCGGGTTCGCGCCCGGGTGGAACCAGATGATGCGCGCGCCGCGGCCGCGCACCGCGGCGAGCTCCACCGCCAGACGCTGCGGCTCGTCGGCGTCGAAGCCGTCGGACAAGATCCAGACGCGCGCGCTGCGACGGAGCTGGGCCCGCGCGTGGACGCGGTGGAAGTCGGCCACGCTGGTGGCGATTCGGGTGCCGCCGCTGAAGCCGGCGGTCACCGCGTTGATCTTCTCCTGCACCGTCGCCGAGTCACGCTGCAGCAGCGGCGTGACCTCGGCGAGCCGGGTGTGGAAGACGAACACCCGCGCGTCGACGGCGGCAACGAAGGCGCGCGCGATGCGCAGGAACAGCTGCGCATGCGTCTCCATCGAACGGCTGACGTCGACGAGGATGAACACCTGCGGCCTCTCTCGGCGCGGCCGGCGCCATGCCGGCGCCAGCGGCAGGCCGCCGGTCCTCAGGCTCGCACGCAGCGTGCGCCGCAGGTCGAGCCTGGCGCCGCGCGGGTCGTCGCGCCAGCGCCGCGTCAGGCGCTCGCGCAGGCGGCGGGCGATGCGCTCGGCCAGCCGCTGCAGCTGCGTCAGCTCCTGCGGCAGCCATTCGGCCAGCGACCGGTCGTGCAGCGCCTCGGTTCGGCTGGCCCCGCCCTGGGCCCGCGGCGCGCCGGCCTGCTGCAGGTCGTGATCCGGGGCCGCCAATGCGGTGTCGAGCGCGCGCGCACCCGGTTCGCGGCGCGGCGCGTCCATCGCCTCGTGCAGTTGCTGCACGACCTGCCGCAGGTCGCGCGACGGCCGGGTCTGGCCGCTGACCCGCACGGCGCCGCGCTGACGCTGCGGGTACCAGTAGCGCTCGAAGAGTTCGGGCCAGCGCCGCCAGTCCCGCGCGTCGTGGCAGGCGATCGCGCGCCAGCCGGCGTCGAGCCGCGCCGCGCGGTCGACCGGCAGCGCCAGCGCCGCCTCCACGAAGGCCCGCTGCTCGGCGATGCCGACGGCCAGACCATGGTCGCGCAGCATCGCGGCGAAACCGGCGATCGTCTCCAGCGGGCTGGCAGCGCCGCCGAAGGGACCCTGGCCCGCTGCGGCGGCCATCGCATCGATGCCGCTCATGCCACCGCGCCGGAGGGCGAGGCCGCGCCCTGCGCGCCCTTCTCGGCGACGCCCGCGCTGCGCCGGTCCTCGATGAGCTGGCGCACGCGCTCGGGACCGAGCTGGAAGCGGTCCTCGCGCGTCTTCAGCAGGCAGCCCAGCGTGCCCATCAAGGCCTGCGGGTCGTCGGGCAGGGCCTTGAACTGCAGCCGGTGCAGGGCGCGGATCCAGTCCAGCGTCTCGGCCACGCCCGGGGTCTTGCCCAGGTCCTCGCGCCGCAGCCGGTGCACGAAGGCCACCGCCTGCTCGGTCAGCGCAGTCTCTGCGTCGGGCAGGGTGGCGCGGACGATCGCGATCTCGCGCGCCAGGGTCGGGTAGTCCAGCCAGTGGTACAGGCAGCGCCGGCGCAGCGCATCCGACAGCTCACGCGTGCCGTTGCTCGTGAGCACCACCCGCGGCACGTGGCGTGCGGTGATCGTGCCGAGCTCGGGCACCGTGATCTGGTAGTCGGCCAGGACCTCGAGCAGGAAAGCCTCGAAGGCTTCGTCGGCGCGGTCGACCTCGTCGATCAACAGGACGCAGGGCTGGTCGCTGGCGATGGCCTGCAGCAGCGGGCGCTCGAGCAGGTAGTCGCGCGCGAACAGATCGCTCTCGCGCACCTTCTCCGACCCCGTCTCGTGCAGCCGGATCGCGAGCAGCTGGCGGCCATAATTCCACTCGTACGCAGCCTGCGCCAGGTCCAGCCCTTCATGGCACTGCAGCCGCACCAGCCGCCGGCCCTGGGCCCGCGCCAGCGCCACCGCCAGCGCCGTCTTGCCGACGCCGGCGTCGCCCTCGATCAGCAGCGGCCGCTGCAACTCGGCAGCCAGCCACAGCGTGGTGACCAGCGCCTCGTCGGCGATGTAGCCGGCCTGCTGCAGTTGCCGCGCGAGAGCCGCTTCGTCCATCTACAGCGCCACACCGCTCTTCCTGAGCTGCTGCCAGACGCGCCAGCTGGTGTGCGGCATCGTCATGTCGGTGACGCCCAGGTGTGCGAAGGCGTCGACCACGGCCGAGGTGAAGGTCGGGATCGAACCCACGTGCGGGCTCTCGGCCACGCCCTTGGCGCCGATCGGGTGGTGCGGGCTGGGCGTGACGGTGTGGTCGGTGTCCCAGTGCGGCGTCTCCACCGCGGTGGGCAGGAAGTAGTCGATCAGCGTGTTGCCCAGCAGGTTGCCCTGGGCGTCGAAGGGCATCTGCTGACCCATCGCGACCGCGAAGCCCTCGGTCAGCCCGCCGTGGATCTGGCCCTCGATGATCATCGGGTTGATGCGCGTGCCGCAGTCGTCCAGGGCGTAGAAGCGGCGGACCTTGGTCTCGCCGGTGCCGCGGTCGATGTCGACCACGCACAGGTAGATGCCGAACGGGTAGGTGAAGTTCGGCGGGTCGTAGTAGTGCACCGCCTCCAACCCCATCTCCAGTCCCGCCGGCACGTTGTTGTAGGCGGCCCAGCAGATGTCCTTCATGGTCTTGAAGCGGCTATCGTCGCCCTTGACCTTGAAGCGGTCGATCTCCCAGTCGAGGTCGCCCTCGCCCACTTCGAGCAGATGGGCGGCGATCTTCTTCGCCTTCGCGTGGATCTTGCGCGCGGCCATGGCGATCGCGGCGCCGGCCACCGGCGTGCTACGGCTGCCGTAGGTGCCCAGACCGTAGGGCGCGGTGCTGGTGTCGCCTTCCTCGACCTGGATCACCTCGCTCGGGATGCCGAGCTCGGTGGCGATGATCTGGGCGTAGGTGGTGGCGTGCGCCTGGCCGGTGCTGATCGTGCCCATGCGTGCGATCGCGCTGCCGGTCGGGTGGACGCGGATCTCACAGCTGTCGAACATGCCGACGCCGAGGATGTCGCACATCTTCGACGGCCCGGCGCCGACGACCTCGGTGAAGGCGACCAGGCCGATGCCCATCAGCGTCGGGCTGTTCGGGTCGGCACGCCTGGCGGCCTGCTCGGCGCGCAGCGCCTTGTAGTCGACCGCGTCGAGCACCTTTTTCAAGGCCGTGTGGTAGTCGCCCGAGTCGTACTCGAAGCCGAAGGGGCTGTGGTACGGGAACTGTTCCTTGCGGATGAAGTTCTTGGCCCGGATCTCGGCCTTGTCCAGGCCCAGCTGCTGCGCCAGCACGTCGACCATGCGCTCGATCAGGTACACCGCCTCGGTGACGCGGAAGCTGCAGCGGTAGGCGACGCCGCCCGGCGCCTTGTTCGTGTACACGCCCTTGACCTGGCAGTACGCGGCCGGGATGTCGTAGCTGCCGCTGCAGATGTGGAACATGCCGGCCGGGAACTTGGTCGGGTCGGCGCAGGCGTCGAAGGCGCCGTGGTCGGCGAGCACATGCACGCGCAGGCCGAGGATTCGGCCGTCGGGCGTGGCCGCGATCTCGCCGTCCATGTGGTAGTCGCGGGCGAACGCAGTCGAGCTGATGTTCTCGACCCGGTCCTCGATCCACTTCACCGGCTTGCCGAGCACGATCGACGCCACGATGGCGCAGACGTAGCCCGGATAGACGCCGACCTTGTTGCCGAAGCCGCCGCCGATGTCGGGGCTGACGATGCGCACCTTGGACTCCGGGATGCCCGACAGCAGGCTGACCACCGTTCGCACCACGTGCGGCGCCTGGCTCGTCATGTAGGTGGTGAGTTCGCCGCGCACCGGGTCGAAGCTGGCGACGCAGCCGCAGGTCTCCAGCGGACAAGGGTGCACGCGCGGGTAGAACAGGTGCTGCTTGACGACCACCGGCGCGGCCGCGAACGCGGAGTCGGCGGCGGCCCGGTCGCCGGCGTCCCAGGTGAAGATGTGGTTGTGGTGTTCGCGCGGGCCGTGGGCGCCGCTGGTCTTGCCGGCGAGGTCCTCACGCAGCACGGGCGCGTCGGGCTTGAGCGCCTCGTACGGGTCGATGACGACCGGCAGCTCCTCGTACTCGACCTGCACCGCCTCGACGCCGTCGGCGGCCGCGTAGCGGTCCTCGGCGATGACGACCGCCACCTCCTGCATCTGGAAGTGCACCTTCTCGTCGGCCAGCACCGCGGCCACGTCGCCGGCCAGCGTGGGCATCCAGTGCAGCTTCAGCGGCTTGAGGTCGTCGGCGGTGAGCACGGCGATCACGCCCGGTACCTTCAGCGCCTCGGTCTTGTCGATCTTCTTGATCCGGGCGTGGGCGTAGGGGCTGCGCACGATGTCCATGTGCAGCATGCCGGGCATCTTGATGTCGTCGACATAGTTGCCCTTGCCCTGGATGAAGCGCGCGTCTTCCTTGCGCAGGCGGCTGTCGCCCATGCCCTGCAGCGCTTCCTTGCGCTCGAGCAGCTTGGGATCGGTGGGTGCGTTCATGCGTGTCCTCCTGGCGGTCGGGCGTGATCAGGCGGTCGCAGTCTGGCGAGCTTGCGCGTCCTGCCGCAGCTTCTTCGCCGCGTACTGCACCGCCTTGACGATGTTCTGGTAGCCGGTGCAGCGGCACAGGTTTCCGCTGATGCCGGTGCGGATTTCCTCTTCGCTCGGATCCGCGTTGTCCTGCAGCAGCCGGTAGGCGCGCACCAGCATGCCGGGTGTGCAGAAGCCGCATTGCAGGCCGTGTTCCTTGTAGAAGCCCTCCTGCACCGCGTGCAGCACGCCGGCCTGGGCCAGGCCTTCGACCGTCAGCACCGCGCTGCCGTCGCACTGCACCGCGAGGTGGGTGCAGCTCTTGACCGACTGGCCGTCGAGGTCGACGGTGCAGGCACCGCAGTGGCTGGTCTCGCAGCCGATGTGGGCGCCGGTGAGGTTGAGCTCCTCGCGCAGGAAGTGGATCAGCAGCGTGCGCGGCTCGACCGCCTTCTCGTGCTTGCGACCGTTGACGGTGACGGTGACGATCTTCTTGGCCATGTTTTGGTCTCCTTCAGCTGCAGCGCGCCGCGGCGGCACGGATCGCCCGCTTGACCATCTGCCCGGCCATCGCGGTCTTGTATTCGACGTCGCCGCGCAGGTCGGCGGCGGGATCGGTGATCCCCATCGCGGCTGCGGCCGCGGCGTCGATGGTCGCGTCGGCCAACGGTTTGCCCAGCAGGGCCTTCTCGGCGCCGCCCGCGCGCAGAGCGGTGGGCCCGACGTTGGTCAGGGCGATGCGCGCGTGGCTGACCTGGCCACCGCTGATGCGCATCACCACGGCGGCGCCGGCCGTGGCCCAGTCGCCGGTCTTGCGCTTGAGCTTCTCGTAGGCCCAGCCGGTGCCGCCGGCCAGCGCCGGCACGCGGATCGCGACCAGGATCTCGTCGTCGGCCAGCGCGGTGACGTAGGTCCCGACGAAGAAGTCCTCCGCCTTGACCTCGCGCCGGCCACCCGGCCCTTCGATCACGAACGTGGCGTCGAGCGCGATCGCGAGCGCGGGGTGGTCGTTGGCCGGGTCGCCGTGGGCGATGTCGCCGCCGATCGTGCCGCGGTTGCGCACCTGCGGGTCGGCGATGAGCTTGGGTGCCTCGGCCAGCAGCGGCGCCTTGGCGCGCAGGAGGGGCGACGCGATGAGCTCGGCCTCGACCGTCATGGCGCCGATGACCACGGTGGCGCCGTCCTCGCAGATGCCGCGCAGTTCGGAGATGCGGTTGATGTCGACGAGGTGCGCCGGCTGGGCGAAGCGCAGCTTCATCATCGGCAGCAGGCTGTGACCGCCGGCCAGGATCTTGGCCTCGGCGCCGAGGCGGCCGAGCAGACCGATGACCTCGCCCACCGATCGGGGCGCGTGGTAGTCGAAGGCGGGTGGGATCATGCGCTGTCTCCTTGACGGCTTCCTGGAACCGCTCGGGCCGGCGGCCCGCGCCTTGCACGCGGAGGCCCGGCCCGGCGACGCGGTGGCGCATGTTGACGCCAGGCGCGGTGTCCGGGAATGGGTGGGGACAAGGCAGCGGGCGGGTTGCGGCCCGGCCGGCTGCACGAACGGCAGCCACGGCGCATGAATGGCGATTCACGTCCCGCGTGGCGCGCAACCCCCGGGAAAACGATAGACCGGGATTAACCCTGACGCAGTGCGCCGACGCCACCCGGCATGCCGAAGCGGGCCAGCACCGCGGCTTGGCTGGAGCGCGAGACGGGCACCGGTTCGGCCTGGCCGTGCAGCAGCAGGAACAGCCGTCCATCCTCGCGCACGAGCTCGGCCACTGCGCGCAGGTTGACGATGTGGGTGCGATGCACGCGGGCGAACCGGTCCGGATCGAGCCGCGTCTCGAGGTCGCCGATGGCGAGGTTGCAGAAGCGCGTGGCCGCCGCAGTGACAACCCGGGTGTAGTGGCCGTCGGAGCGGATCGAGAGCACCTCGTCGGCATCGACGAGCACGATCCTTTGCTCCGCAAGCGTCGGGATCTTCAACAGCTGGCGCCGCGCGCCGGCCAGCGGTGGCGCGCCGTCCGCCGCACTCACGGCATCGGTGATGTCGTAGAAGACGAGCACGTAGCCTGTGCTCTGGCGATCGGCGCCGGTCATGCGCGTGACCTTGATCAGCAGCACGCGCTCGGGGATGTTGATGATCATCGCCATCGGCGGCGGGTTGGCCACCGGGCACTGACTGGCCTGCTCGAGCAGGTACTCGACCTTGGGCTGCGAGCTTTCCGGGTGGAAGCTCAGCACCATGCGGTCGAACGGCTGTCTGGCCTCCACCGGCAGCACGCGGCGGGCGAAGTCGTTCATGGCCACCACGTGGCGGCGCGCGTCGAGTTGCACCACACCGACGTCGAAGCGCTCGAGTGCGAGCAGTGGCGATGCGGTGGCGGCGTGGGCGTTCATGGCGGATGCGGGGCGAGGTCGGCGGCCTGCGGTCCGGACGGCCGCGAACGCGCACGATAAGCGACAGCGGGCTTGCCTGCCGGCCCGGCAAGGCAAACCCGCCCGGCCGTGGCGGCGGGGCGGGAGGTGAGGCGCGTGAGCGCGCGACGCCGGCGGCGCGGTACCGCGGGCCTACTTGCGGCGCAGCTTCTGGATCGCCGCCAGTTGCGCGGCCATGGTCGCGAACTCGCTTTGCGCCGCAGCCAGGTCGATGTCGCTCTTGGCGTTCTTCATCGCCTGCTCGGCCAGCTTCTTGGCCTCGGCCGCCTTGGCCTCGTCGAGGTCCTTGCCGCGGATCGCGGTGTCGGCGAGCACCGTCACGATGTCGGGCTGCACCTCCAGGATACCGCCGGCGACGAAGACGAACTCCTCGTCGCCGCCGTCGGCCGGCTGGATGCGCACCGCGCCCGGCCGGATGCGCGTGATCAGCGGCGTGTGCCGCGGCAAGATGCCGAGCTCGCCGTTCTCGCCCGGCAGGGCGACAAAGCGGGCCTCGCCGGAGTAGATGCTCTCTTCGGCCGAGACGACGTCAACGTGGATCGTGGCCATGACGGCTCCCTATTGGATCTTCTTGGCCTTCTCGAACACGTCGTCGATCGTGCCCACCATGTAGAACGCCTGCTCGGGCAGGTGGTCGCATTCGCCGGCCACGATCATCTTGAAGCCGCGGATCGTTTCCTTCAGCGGCACGTACTTGCCGGGGCTGCCGGTGAAGACCTCGGCGACGTGGAAGGGCTGGCTGAGGAAACGCTGGATCTTGCGCGCGCGCGAGACGGCCAGCTTGTCTTCCGGGCTCAGCTCGTCCATGCCCAGGATCGCGATGATGTCGCGCAGCTCCTTGTAGCGCTGCAGCGTCGACTGCACCGCGCGGGTGGTCTCGTAGTGATCCTGGCCGACGACATTCGGATCGACCTGGCGGCTGGTGCTGTCCAGCGGGTCCACGGCAGGATAGATGCCCAGCGACGCGATGTCGCGCGACAGCACGACGGTGGCGTCGAGGTGGGCGAAGGTGGTCGCCGGCGACGGGTCGGTCAGGTCGTCGGCGGGCACGTAGACGGCCTGGATCGAGGTGATCGAGCCGACCTTGGTCGAGGTGATGCGCTCCTGCAGCCGGCCCATCTCCTCGGCCAGCGTCGGCTGGTAGCCCACCGCCGAGGGCATGCGGCCGAGCAGCGCCGAGACCTCGGTGCCGGCCAGCGTGTAGCGGTAGATGTTGTCGACGAAGAACAGCACGTCGCGGCCCTCGTCGCGGAAGCTCTCGGCGATCGTCAGGCCGGTCAGCGCCACGCGCAGGCGGTTGCCGGGCGGCTCGTTCATCTGGCCATAGACCATCGACACCTTGCTGTCGCCCAGGTTCTCGAGGTTGACGACGCCCGACTCGGCCATCTCGTGATAGAAGTCGTTGCCCTCGCGGGTGCGCTCGCCGACGCCGGCGAACACCGACAGGCCGCTGTGAGCCTTGGCAATGTTGTTGATGAGCTCCATCATGTTCACGGTCTTGCCGACGCCGGCGCCGCCGAACAGGCCCACCTTGCCGCCCTTGGCGAACGGGCAGATCAGGTCGATGACCTTGATGCCGGTCTCCAGCAGTTCCTGGCTCGGGCTGAGCTCGTCGTAGGCCGGGGCCTTGCGATGGATCGACGCGGTCAGCGTCTGGTCGACCGGGCCGCGCTCGTCGATCGGGCTTCCCAGCACGTCCATGATGCGGCCGAGCGTGGCCTTGCCCACCGGCACCGTGATCGCCGCCCCGGTGTTGCTGACCATCAGGCCGCGACGCAGGCCGTCGGAGGAACCCAGCGCGATCGTGCGCACGACGCCGTCGCCGAGCTGCTGCTGCACTTCGAGCGTCAGCGCGGTGCCCTCGAGCTTGAGCGCGTCGTAGATGTGGGGCATCGCGTCGCGCGGAAATTCCACATCGACGACGGCGCCGATGCACTGGACGATCTTGCCTTGAGCTTGGGTTGCAGCCATATTCAGTTCCTTCGGATCTCGAATGCTTAGACGGCGGCCGCGCCGCTGACGATCTCGGACAGTTCCTTCGTGATCGCTGCCTGGCGGGTCTTGTTGTAGATGAGCTTGAGCTCGGCAATCAGGTTGCCGGCGTTGTCGGTCGCGGCCTTCATCGCGACCATGCGCGCGCTCTGTTCGCTGGCCATGTTCTCCGCCACTGCCTGATAGACCAGGGCCTCGATGTAGCGGGTGATCAGCTCGTCGATGACGGTGGCCGGGTCGGGTTCGTAGAGGTAGTCCCACGCATGCCTGGACTTCTCGGCCTCGCTCTGCTCGAGCCGGTGCGCGGCCAGCGGCAGCAGCTGCTCGGCGACCGGCTCCTGCTTCATCGTGTTGATGAAGCGCGTGAAGCACAGGTGGACGGCGTCGAGCCGGCCTTCGACGAAGGCGTCGAGCATGACCTTGACCGGGCCGATGAGCTTGTCGAGCTGCGGCGCGTCGCCAAGCTGGATCGCGTGGCTGACCACGTCGGCGCCGATGCGGTTGAGGAAGCCGAAACCCTTGTTGCCGATGGCCACCGCCTGGATCGTGCCGCCGGCGGCCTGCACGTCCTTCATCTTCTGGGTCACGAGGCGCAGCACGTTGGTGTTCAGGCCGCCGCAGAGGCCCTTGTCGGTGCTGACGACGATGAAGCCCACCGCCTTGCTGCGCGCCTCGGAGCGCTGGTACGCCGACTTGTATTCGGGGTTGGCCTGCGCCAGGTGCGACGCGATCGTGCGCACCTTCTCGGCGTACGGCCGCGCGGCGCGCATGCGTTCCTGCGCCTTGCGCATCTTGCTGGCGGCGACCATCTCCATGGCCTTGGTGATCTTCTTGGTGTTCTCCACCGATTTGATCTTGCCGCGAATCTCTTTGCCTACAGCCATGGGCCTCTCCTCGAACCACCAAGCCAGCGCCGCGGAGCCGGCTTCGCCGGGCCGCAGGCGTCGCCCCCTTGAGGGGGAGCGGCGAAGCCGCTTCGGGGGTGGGTCACGATCACGCGAATGACTTCTTGAACGCCGCGATCGCGCCGGCCAACTCTTCCTCGGCCGCCTTGTCCATCGCCCGGTCGTTCTCGAGCTTGGCCAGCAGCGCTGCGTGGCTGCTCTTCAGGTGCTGGTGCAGGCCATGCTCGAATGCCAGTACCTTCTTGACGTCGATGTCGTCGACGTAGCCCTTGTTGACCGCGAACAGTGTCGCCGCCATCAGGCTGATGGGCAGGGGGCTGTACTGGGGCTGCTTGAGCAGTTCCGTCACGCGGGCGCCGCGGTCGAGTTGCTTGCGCGTGGCGGCGTCGAGGTCGGATGCGAACTGCGCGAAGGCGGCCAGCTCGCGGTATTGCGCCAGGTCGGTGCGGATGCCGCCGGACAGGCTCTTGATGAGCTTGGTCTGCGCCGCACCCCCCACCCGCGAGACCGAGATGCCGGCGTTGATGGCCGGGCGGATGCCGGCGTTGAACAGGCTGGTTTCCAGGAAGATCTGGCCGTCGGTGATGGAGATCACGTTGGTCGGCACGAAGGCCGAGACGTCGCCGGCCTGGGTCTCGATGATCGGCAGCGCGGTCAGCGAGCCGGTCCGGCCCTTGACGGCGCCCTTGGTGAAGGCCTCGACGTAGTCGGCGTTCACGCGCGCGGCGCGCTCGAGCAGGCGGCTGTGCAGGTAGAACACGTCGCCGGGGTAGGCTTCGCGCCCCGGCGGGCGGCGCAGCAGCAGCGAGACCTGGCGGTAGGCGACGGCCTGCTTGGACAGGTCGTCGTAGATGATCAGCGCGTCCTGGCCGCGGTCGCGGAAGTACTCGCCCATCGTGCAGCCCGAGTAGGCCGACACGTACTGCATGGCCGCGGATTCCGAGGCCGAGGCCGCGACCACGATCGTGTAATCCATCGCACCGTTGGCTTCCAGCGCGCGCACCACGTTCTTGATCGACGAGGCCTTCTGGCCGATCGCGACGTAGACGCAGGTCATGTTCTGACCCTTCTGGTTGATGATTGTGTCGATGGCCACCGCGCTCTTGCCGGTCTGGCGGTCGCCGATGATCAGTTCGCGCTGGCCGCGGCCGATCGGCACCATCGAGTCGATCGACTTCAGGCCGGTCTGCACCGGCTGGTCGACGCTCTTGCGCGCGATCACGCCCGGGGCGACCTTCTCGATCACGTCGGTCATCTTGGCGTTGATCGGGCCCTTGCCGTCGATCGGCTGGCCGAGCGCGTTGACGACGCGGCCGATCAGCTCGGGGCCGACCGGCACTTCCAGGATGCGCCCGGTGCACTTGACGGTGTCGCCCTCGGAGATGTGCTCGTATTCGCCCAGGATCACTGCCCCGACCGAGTCGCGCTCGAGGTTGAGCGCCAGGCCGTAGGTGGGCTGGCCGCCGGCGGTGGCCGGGAACTCGAGCATCTCGCCGGCCATCACGTCGGACAGGCCGTGCACGCGCACGATGCCGTCGGTGACGGACACGACGGTGCCCTGGTTCTTGATGTCCACCGCGGCCTGCAGGCCCTCGATGCGGCTCTTGATGAGCTCGGAAATCTCTGCCGGATTCAGTTGCATGACGTTTCTCCTTGGGGCGCAGTGCTCAGACGGTGAGCACGGCCTTCATCTGTTCGAGACGGGCCTTGACCGAGGTGTCGAGCACCTCGTCGCCGACCACCACGCGGATGCCGCCGATCAGTTCGGGGTCCTCGACCACGTGCGTGTTGAGCTTGCGGCCGAAGCGCTTCTCCAGTGCGGGCTGGATCTGGGCGAGCTGTGCCGCCTTCAGCGGGAAGGCGCTGTAGACCGTCGCGTCGATGACGCCGGCCCGTTCGTTGACAAGCGCGCGGTATTGCGCAGCGATCGCCGGCAGCGCCGCGACGCGGCCGTTGTCGATCACCGCCTGCAGCAGGTTGGCCACCGGTGGGCTGAGCGTGATGCGCTTGTGCAGCAGCACGTCGCCGATGACGTTGAACACCATCGACGCGGTGGCCTTGGGGTTGTCGGCCAGGTGGCGCAGTGCCGGATCGTCGGCGACGACGGCGAGCGCGTCGACCTGGTCGGCGATGGCCGCGTCGGCAATGGCCATGAACAGCGCCTCGGCGTAGGGGCGGGCAATCGTCGCCAGCTCGGCCATGTCTAGAGCTCCGCCTGCAACTGCGACAGCAGATCGGCGTGCACCTTGGCGTCGACCTCGCGGCGCAGGATCTGCTCGGCGCCCTTGACCGCGAGGCCGGCGACCTGGTCGCGCAGCGCCTGCCGCGCCTTGACCGATTCCTGGGCCGCCTCGGCCTGCGCGGCGGCGATGATCTTGGCCGCCTCGTCGCTGGCCTTGGCCTTGGCTTCCTCGACCATCTGCTGCGCCAGGCGCTCGGCATCGGCCAGCCGCTTGGCGGCGTCGTCGCGGGCGGCCGACAGCTGCTCCTCGACGCGCTTGTTGGCCACGGCGAGTTCGCTCTTGGCCTTGTCGGCGGCCGACAGGCCTTCGGCGATCCTCCTCGCCCGCTCGTCGAGCGCGGCGGTGATCGGGGGCCAGATGAACTTCATCGTGAACCAGACCAGGATCAGGAACACGATCAGCTGGACGATGAGGGTGGCTGTGATATTCACGTTCTTGCCTCAGTCACGGTGACGGGATCGGCGCCGCGGTGTACCGCGATGCCTGCCAGCGAAGCCAGGGGCTTACTTGGCGCCGGCAGCCGCGGCGAGCGCGCCGGCGATCTGGCCGAGGAAGGGGTTGGCGGTGGCGAACCACAGCGCCACGCCCGTCCCGATGATGAACGACGCGTCGATCAGGCCGACGAGCAGGAACATCTTGGTCTGCAACTCGCCCATCAGCTCGGGCTGGCGCGCGGCCGACTCGAGGTACTTGCTGCCCATGATGCCGATGCCCATGCAGGCGCCGAGGGCGCCCAGACCGATGATCAGGCCGGCGGCCAAGGCGACAAAACTGATGACTTCCATGATGACTCCTAGTGCGAGAGGTGGTGTTGAGAAGAGGGAAAGCGAAAAGGCGAACCGGGACCGCCGGCGGGAAACGGCTTGTGGCTCAGTGTGCGTCGTGGGCCTGTCCGACGTAGACCAGCGCAAGCATCATGAACACGAAGGCTTGCAGCGTGATGATCAGGATATGGAAGATCGCCCACACCGTGCCCAGGATGATGTGTGCGATGGCCAGGCCGATGCCGGTGGCCGAAAGCGACCAGGCGCCGCCCATCAGCGCGATCAGCAGGAAGATCAGCTCTCCAGCGTACATGTTGCCGAACAGCCGCATGCCGTGCGAGACGGTCTTGGCGACGAACTCGATCAGCTGCATGGCGAAGTTGACGATGCCCAGCAGCAGCGCGAAGGGCGGGTTCTTGCTCGTGCCGAACGGCGCCGTGACCAGTTCGTGCGCCCAGCCGCCCACGCCCTTGATCTTGACGTTGTAGACGAGGCAGACGATGAGCACGCCGACCGACAGCCCCATCGTCACCGACAGGTCGGCGGTGGGCACGACGCGCAGGTAGGCATGGTGCGCCTCGCCACCGAAGGCGACGACGATCTTCTGCCAGATGAAGGGCAGCAGATCGACCGGCAGCAGGTCCATCGCGTTGAGCAGGAAGATCCAGATGAACACCGTCAGCGCCAGCGGCGAGACGAGCTTGCGGCTGTGGGCGTTGTGGACGATGCCCTTGGCCTGCGTCTCGACCATCTCGACCAGCCATTCGACCGCGCCCTGGAAGCGTCCTGGCACGCCGGAGGTCGCCTTGCGTGAGGCCCGCCACAGAATGAAGCAGCCGAGCGCGCCGAGCAGGAACGAGAACCCGACCGAGTCCCAGCTGATGACCGAGAAGTCGACCGGGTTGCCACCCGGCAGCGGGTGGTTGCGCCAGTGCGTCAGGTGGTGAACGATGTACTCACCGGCGCTGGGGCCGCTCTCGGCGGCTGGGGCTTCGACTGCCATGGTCGTGTCGTCTCGTCCGTCAGTTCAACTTCTTCCGGCCGGGCCGCCAAAGCAGCGCCAGCCAGTACACCTTGATGCACAGCACCAGACCGACCAGCAGGGCCGGCCAGCTCAGTGACTGCACGAATCTCGGTGCCAGCACCAGCATGGCCACCGAGACCGCGATCTTGACCGACTCCCACAACATGAAGCTGACGGCGCCGACGCCGGGCGACATGCTCGTGAGCCGGCTGGTCATGCCGCGCGCGATCAATGTGCTCGGCACCACCACCGCAGCGGCGCCATAAAGCGCCGACCACCCCATCTCCGGCCGCCGCGTGACCAGCACCGCGAGCAGCGCCACCACGGCCCCGACTGCAGCCTGCGTCCAGACCACCCGCCACGGTGAAAGCGGCGGCTGCTTCAGACGCAGGGCCTGCGCTTCCTGCCGCGTCAGCGGCTTGAAGACCGGAACCCCTCCGTAATCGTCTGCCTCATCTTGTTCGTCCCAGCGGTCGCTGCGGGTCAGCCGTTCGATCGCCATGGTCACCTGAGGTCAGCAAAGCCTTGGAATTATACGAACAAACCCCGACCCCCCGTCAGCAGCCGCGGCCGTGTCGGCGGACAATCCGCTTCAACACGGAACCCGCCACCCGCTGCCCCCTCTGACGCCTTGATGAAACTGTCCGCTGCCGTCCGTTACGCGCTCGCCACCGTGGTGGCCCTGCCGAGCCTGCTCATGGCCGCCCCGCCGGGCGCGGTGGTCACGACACCGCAGCTGCGCGCCGAGCTCGTTGCGCAGGCCCCCGACGGCGTCGTCGCCGGCAAGTCGGTGCAACTCGGGCTGCTCGTCGAGCACCAGCCGCACTGGCACACGTACTGGAAGAACCCGGGCGACTCGGGTCTGCCGACGATGCTGCAATGGACCCTGCCGGCCGGCGTGACCGCGGGCGAGATCGAGTGGCCGACGCCGCAGCGGCTGCCGATCGGAACGCTGCTCAACTATGGCTACGAAGGCACCGTGCTGCTGCCGGTGGAAGTCGCCGTGCCGGTCGACTTCAGGGGCGAGTCGCTTGACGTGCGGCTGCATGCCGACTGGCTGGTGTGCAAGGACGTGTGCATTCCCGAGACCGGTGACTTCGCGCTCAGCGTTCCGGCCCAGGCGGCCACCGCCGGCCACGCGGCGCTGTTCGCCGCCGCGCGTCAGGCCCTGCCGCAGCCGGTGCCGGGCGCGCAAGCCAGTGCCGCGGTCGAAGGCGGCGCGCTGGTGATCAAGGTCGCCGGTCTGCCCGCCGCGTGGCAGGGACAAGCGCTGCACCTGTTCCCGGAGATGCCGGGCGTGATCGACAACGCTGCGCCCGTCAGGGAATCGTGGGCCGGCGGCGCCTGGTCGGCCCGGGTGCCGCTGGACCCGCAGCGCAGCGCCGCGCCCGCCACGATGCCGCTGGTGCTGGCCGCGCCGGGGCAGCCCGGCGCGGCCCTGCTGCAGGTCGCCGTGACGACGTCGTGGCCTGCCGTTGCGCCGTCACCCGCACCCCTGCCCGCGCTCGACAGCGGCGGCGCTTCCGTTGCCGCGCGGGCGGCGCCGGCCGCCGCATCGCCAGCGGCCACCGGTCTCGGGCTCGCGCTGCTGCTGGCGCTGGCCGGCGGCGCTTTGCTCAACCTGATGCCGTGCGTGTTCCCGGTGCTTTCGCTGAAGGTGCTCGGCTTCGCCACCCACGCCGACGACCGGCGCGCCCTGCTCGCCGGTGGCGTGGCGTACACCGCCGGCGTGGTGCTCTCGTTCGTGGCCCTTGCCGGAGTGCTGCTGGCGCTGCGCGCCGGCGGCGAGCAGCTCGGCTGGGGTTTCCAGCTGCAGTCGCCGGCGGTGGTGGCGGTGCTCGCGGGCCTGTTCACGCTGATCGGCCTGAACTTGGCCGGCGTGTTCGAGTTCGGCTCGTTGCTGCCCAGCGCGTGGGCCAGCGCGCAGGTGCGCCACCCGGTGGTCGATGCGCTGCTCACCGGCGTGCTCGCGGTGGCCGTGGCCTCGCCCTGCACCGCGCCTTTCATGGGTGCCTCGCTGGGCGTGGCGCTGACCCTGCCGGCGGCGCAGGCGCTTGCCGTGTTCGCCACCCTCGGCCTGGGCATGGCGCTGCCCTATCTGGCCGCCAGCGCCTGGCCACGGCTGGCGCAGCTGCTGCCGCGGCCGGGGGTGTGGATGCTGCACTTCCGCACGTTGATGGCGTTCCCGATGTTCGCCACCGTGGTCTGGCTGGTCTGGGTGCTGGGGCAGCAGATCGGCATCGACGGCGCCGCCGCGCTGCTGCTGCTGCTGCTGGCACTGGCCTTCGCAGCGTGGGCGCTGGGGTCGCCGACACTTGGGCCGCTGGCGCGGCGTGGTTTCGGCGCCGCCGCGGTGATGTTGATGGCGGCCGCGCTGTTCTGGGCCGCGCCGGTGCTTCGCCAGGGCGCGGTGGCACGCACCGCCGCGGACGAGACGTCCGCAGACTGGCGGCCTTGGTCGTCCGATCGCGTCGCGCAGGCGCAGGCCGAAGGCCGGCCGGTGTTCGTCGATTTCACCGCCGCCTGGTGCGTGACCTGCCAGTTCAACAAGCGCACGACGCTGCGCGACGCCGGCGTGCGCGCGGCCTTCGACGCCCGCCGCGTGCTGCTGCTGCGCGCCGACTGGACGCGCCGCGATGCCGCGATCAGCGCCGAGCTCACGCGGCTGGGACGCAGCGGGGTGCCGGTCTATGCGCTGTACGCGCCCGGCGGCGGTGGGCCGCGGCTGCTGAGCGAACTGCTCAGCCCCGAGGAGGTTCGCGCCGCACTCGACGCGCTGCCGGCGCGCTGACCCGTCTGCGCGACAAGCCTCGCCCTTCAGGGCGGGCAAGGATGGCGCCGC
>JBBINW010000032.1:0-50621 GCA_037443665.1 Betaproteobacteria bacterium | reverse complement strand
AATTCGGCGGTCACGATGCCGAAACGGTCGGTCACGCTCCTCCGAAATACGCACTTGATCCACTTGAAAAACACCTCGACCTGCCAGCGGCTCTTGTAGAGCGCGCAGATCGTCAGCGCCGGCAATGCCGTGTTGTTGGTCAGGAAGACCAACGTCTTGCCCGACTCTGGATCCTTGAATCTGATGCGCCGCAGATGCTCGGGGTAATTGCGAACCGGGTAATAGCCGGTGAGCATTACGAGCTGATCGCAAATCAAACCAGTATTGCGGTCCACGGGGGTCGAGTAGACGCGACGCGCGTCCATGCCGCGCTTGGCGCGGGTCACGAAGAAGGCGCCGGCCTGATGCAGCCGATGCAGCCTTGTGAAATCCAGGTACCCGCGATCCATGACGTAGAACGCGCCGGCCTCGAAGCTCAGCATGTCCAGCACGTTCACGTCGCCCATCTTGCCGTCGCTGATGTGGATGAAGGCTGGGATGGCGCCGCGCAGATCCAGCAGCGTGTGCAGCTTGATGGCGGCCTTGGTGGAGCGGAACGGCGCCCAGTCGAACAGGCTCAAGCAAAGGTCGACGGTGCTGGAGTCCAGCGCGTAGACCGTGTTGTCCAACTCGAGGCCCAGCGAGTCGCTCGCGTACAGCTTGCTGGCACGGCGGATCAACACCGCGGCAAGGTCCGACTAGATGCGCCAATTGCGCGACTCGTTGGCGTCGGCCAGCGTCGAGCGTTTGACTGCAGCGCGAAATCCCATCGCGTACAGCTTGGTCGAATTGGCCGACAAGCTGGCCTCGACATCGCGCAGGCTCTCGCGCCAGGTCAGTTGCGCGAACGCGATGGCGCGGAATTGCTCGGCACACGACAACGAGCGCACGCCGGTGTTGCCGCCATGACGCTGCACGATGCGCGCGAAGCTGGTCCACGGGACGAACTCCATGACTTGAGCGAACAAGGTCTTGCCGACATGCACGAGCTTCCCCAGAGTGTGTCAAGCCCAGGAAAGTACGCGGTTTTGGAAGATCGAAGTTCAAATCGGCACCAGACCAAATCGGCCGCTAGACCGCATCAATGCTTGCGAATCGGCGCGGCGAGGCTCGCTTAACCGGACAGTAGTGATGCCGTGTCATTGACCAGGCCGTTCCTGGAGAAATCGATGACCAGCTTCTTGCCCAGCAAAGGCTAATCCAGTTTCTCGGTCAAGGTCAGCGCGGACTTCTTGTTGTCGGCGCCGAAGCCTTTGCCGGAGAAGTGGCCGTCGTAGATGAATGGCGCACCAGGCTTCAATGTGCCGGCGAAAGCAAGTTCCTGTAGCGTCTTGAGGCCGCCAGATGCGATCGTGTCCAGCAAGTACGCGCCTATGGCGTTGGACAAGATGGTAGAGGCCATGGTCACGTCCTGCCCTTGCAGCGCAGCCAGTAAGTGCGTCGGCAGACTCCGCACATCGAGGAGAGTTAGCGCACGATCGCGGCTCAGGTAGAAGGCCGTCAGACGCGCGTTTGCGCCGCAGCGGACACCCGTTGATCGGTTCATCACCGGATCTTTGGTGGCACCCAGCTCATCGGGTTCGGTCGTTGCCTCTTCCATGGGCTCGAAGAGTGGCGGTGTCGTCTTGTGCACGGCGTTTCCTTACCCGGTTCGTGGGCGATTCGTGACCATCCCATCACTCCGGGAACAACCCCGCCACGATCTTCATCGGCAGGAACAGGCGGGCCGGCTGCTGCTGCAATGGTCGGAAATCGAAGTGCTTGTAGAACGCTTCGGCCGCAGCGTCCTTGGCATCGACCACGATAGCCATTGCGGCGATTTGGCCGGCGGCGTCGAGGCTGCGGTGCAGCGCATCCATAAGCAGAAATTCACCAAGACCTTTGCCCTTCTGGCCTTGATCGACGGCCAGTCTGCCGAGCAGCGTCACCGGCAGTTGCGGATAGCGCGGAAGCTTCTTGCTCAGCTCCGCGGGCAGCTCATCAGCAGTGATGACTGAAGCCGACAGGGTGTAGTAGCCGAGTACGGTGTTGGCCGGAGGCTCAACGAGCACAAAGGGTGCTGCAACGCGCTTCTCGGCGTCCTGCCGAGCCCGCTGCTGGAGGTAGCGATCAAGCGCTTCACTGCCGCACGCGAATGCGCTGCGATCGTGGCTCTTGGCGAGGGGCGCAACACGATAGGGCGTGATCGGCTTGCGCAATCACTGCCCCATCTGTTGCCGGTACTTGGCGGCGGCTTTCCGCAAACGAGCGCTGGGGGCCGAAGGGTTGAGCAAGGCCGTCACGAAGGCGATCTGTTCTTTGCGTGTCAGGCGGATGGTCTCGTGCTCCTGGATGAGCTTGGCGGCAGCTTCCTGGGCACTGGCTACCACAAACTCGCTCAGGGTGCGCCCCGACAGCGTGGCGGCATGCTGCAGCAGCGCCTTCTGATCCGTTGTGACGCGGGCTTCCAGGCGCGCGGCGCGCGCTTTGTCCTTGGTCTCGCTCGTGGCGATCAGCATGGCTGCCTCCGTCTTGGGTAACCAGGTTCCTGCCAGTAGGCGGGCTCACAAAGTGTACGGATAATATCCGTACACGTCAAGAGCTCTGTCCGGCAGCTGTCCGTACATGAGCCAAGTCATTCAGGCATCCCCCTAGCATTAAAGAAGAGTCCGTTCGTTGACGTAGGTCACGCCAGATGCGGCGGTACGTTGGGCGGCAACCTCAACTTGTCCATGCCGAAATGAACTGCACCGGGTTTCGAAGAGGCCTGTGGGCTTGAGTCAGACCGACGTGGTCTGACTGCATTGGCTGTTTAGTCTCTCTCTTCCAGCCCCCCGCAGGGGCCGCCGGAGGCACCCCTGGTTGGGCCATGTACTCATGGTTCAACCCTCCTCCAACGCTGCCGACCGGGCAGGCTTGGTTGCGGTCGAGGCCTGAGCTTGCTGGCGCCAGTAGTTTGCCTCGGCTTCGGCCGGCGGGATGTATCCGATGGGCTCAAGCAGGCGATGGTGGTTGAACCACGAGACCCACTCCAGCGTCGCCAGCTCGACCGCCTCGCGCGTCTTCCAGGGCCCGCGCCGGTGGATGATCTCGGCCTTGTACAGCCCGTTGATGGTCTCGGCCAGCGCGTTGTCATAGCTGTCCCCGGTGCTACCCACCGAGGGCTCGATGCCGGCCTCAGCCAGCCGCTCGCTGTAGCGGATGGAGACGTACTGGGAGCCGCGGTCGCTGTGGTGCACCAGCTCGCCGTCGCGCTCGGCACGCCGCGCATACAGCGCCTGCTCCAGCGCGTCGAGCACGAAGTCGGGGCGACGCTGACTCGCGGCCGTCGATGCGGCGGTCTGGCCACTTCTGTGGGCGATAGTGTTCAGCCACGCGCCGAAGCCTGTCGGCCTCGTGGGCCCGTTCGTTGCGGCCGTGGCGCTGCTGTGCGCGCTGGGTCGGCTGCACCGTGCACTGTGGTTGAACCATCGCTACCAGTTCACGATTTAGCGCGGGGGCCGGGTTGCTGCGGCGTTGTTGCTGATGGCGGTGGTGCTGAAACTGACAATGCCGGCGTGAGTGGATTGGGCGGCGCGTCGATGCCGAATCGACGCGGATCGTGAAGGAGGGCGAGCGTGTTACGCCAGACGGTGCGTCGCCACGAACGAGGTTGCTCCGTTGGGAAGGCGTAGCGCGTGCGGTGAACGCGCGCCTTGCTGCGCCCGACGACGATCATGAGCATGTCGTGGCGCTTGGCGTCGGCATCGTGGATGACGTAGTCGCCGATCTGCCACGCGATGGTGTTGGGCGGATGGATCAGCGCCATCGCCGAGAGTCCATCATCAAGCGTCAATGCGTGATGCGAGGCCGGGTCTCGCTCCAGGTATCGAGGTCCGACCAGCGCCAGCCGACCGCCCGGGGGGCCGAGTTTGACCGGGCCGGGGAACTCTCTGGCCGCGATCATGCGGTAGATGGTGGAGCGGCCCAGGCCGGTGAATCGGAGGACGCTCGGCAATCGGGCGAACATAGAGCGCTGGTCGGGCGCTGACGTGACGGGCGATGGCAAGGTGCTTGGCATGGCGGACTCGGGTCAGTGGGACTTGAGTAACAGACCATGTTCAACGACCATTCAGATCGTGGGGTCTACCAATCGCCGAGGACGCCCGCCTCACTTTGACGTCGGCGCTGGTGGATGCTCCGCAGGCTCCCGCGGACTTCGCTGTTGACTCTTGGTCGACTTGAATGGCATCCCCGTCTTGCCATTGCGCAGTCGGTCGAGGCAATCAGCCCACAGAGTCATCATCTTGCGTCGCTGAGTCATGAACTCAGCTCGATCGTACGCGGCTCCCAATGGTCCGCTTTTGCCATGCGCCAGCTGCGCCTCGATCACTTCCGGGTTCACGTTCAGTTGCTCGACCAGGACGGTGCGCGCCATGGCGCGGAAACCGTGCGGCGTCATTTCGTCATTCGTGTAGCCCATGCGCCGAAGTGCCGCTCGCAGCGTGTTCTCGCTCATTGAACGCTCGCCTGTCAGCAGGCTCGGGAAGACGAATCGGCCATGACCCGTGAGCGGATGTAGTTCCTGGAGGATCGTCCCGGCTCGGGCCGCGAGCGGAACAAGGTGTGGCCGGCCATTGAGCTTGCCATGCACAGACCGCTTCATCTTTGCGGCCGGGATCGTCCAGACGCCGGCGTCAAGGTCAAGCTCGCCCCACTCCATCTGCCGGATGTTGCCGGGCCGCTGGAAGAGCAGGGCGGACAACTCTAGTGCAGCACGAGTCAGGGGTTGGCCCTCGTAGTTGGCAATGGCGCGCATCAAGGCGCTGACGCCGTCCGGCTCCAGCACCGCAGCCATGTGCTTCACGAAGATGGGTTGCAGCGCGCCATGCAGATCGGGTGCCGGGTCACGCTCGCAGCGGCCGGTGGCGATGCCGTAGCGGAACACCTGGCCCGCTGTCTGGCGGAGCGTGTGCGCTGTCTCACGAGCGCCTCGGCCTTCGATCCGGCGCAGGGTTTGCAGCAACAGTGGAGCGGTGATGTCTTTGAGTTGAAGGCTGCCGATCCAGGGAAACAGATCCTTCTCCATCCGCTCGATCCAAAGGGTGGCGTAGCGAGAGCTCCAGCCACTGTGCTTGGTGGCGTGCAGCTCGCGGGCGACGGCCTCGAAGGTGGTGCCGCTGAACGTTTGGCGCGAGAGCTTGTCGAGCTGGCGCTGCTGGGCCGGATCCGTGCCGCTTCGCAGCAGCTTGCGGGCATCGTCGCGCGACTCCCGCGCCGCCTTCAGGGTGACGATGACCTTGGGCGAGCCGGGCTCGGTGTAGTGGCCGAGCGCAAGTCGCTTCTCCTTCCCACCGAAGTAGTACTTCCAGAACCAGCGTCGGGACTGGTTCGGTGTGACCTCGAGATACAGGCCGGCCGCATCGGTCAGCCGCGTTCGCGACTTGTCGGCCGGGCAGGTCGAGTTGCGGCAGGCTGGGTCGGTGAGGGACACGGCGAAGTAGGGGAACAATGTTGACGAGAGGGCCAGACTTTGCCGTTGTTCCCCTACTTGTACCCCGAATCTGGCCAAGATGTTACGAAACCATCTGAAACCGCAAGAGGCCCCGGAGCCTCATGCCGCCTAGGAGATTCGAACTTTCTGGGACCTTCCGGGACGTCTTGGAACCGTCTGGTGGCCTGCCCGGAGGGACTCGAACCCCCGACCTGCTGCTTAGAAGGCAGCTGCTCTATCCAGTTGAGCTACGGGCAGTGGATGCGCCCGATTCTAGGAGTCGTGACCGCTGAGCCCTCACCGCTGCACGTACTGGGTCTTGCCGAACAGGACATCGCGGGCCTTGTCGTCCACCAGGGGCTTGCGCTGCGCGGCCAGGACCTCGACACCGCGGACCACGGCCGGCCGCGCGGCGATCTCGTCGAACCAGCCCTTGAGGTGGGGGTAGTCGTTCCAGTCGATGCCCTGGTTCTTCCAGCTGCGCAGCCAGGGGAAGATGGCGATGTCGGCGATGCTGTAATCGGCGCCGGCGATGTACTTGGTCTTGGCTAGGCGCTTGTTCATCACGCCGTAAAGGCGCCGGGCCTCGTTGGTGTAGCGGTCGATCGCATAAGGGATCTTCTCGGGCGCATAGATGCGGAAGTGATGGGCCTGGCCGAGCATGGGCCCGACGCTGCCCATCTGGAACATCAGCCACTCGAGCACCTGGTAGCGGCCGCGGATGTCGGTCGGCAGGAAGCGGCCGGTCTTGGCCGCCAGGTAGACCAGGATCGCCCCCGACTCGAACAGCGAGATCGCCGCGCCGTCGGGCCCCTCGCTGTCCACGATGGCCGGTATCTTGTTGTTCGGGCTGATGGCCAGGAACTCGGCCGAGAACTGATCGCCGGCGCCGATGTCGACGGCGTGCGCCCGGTACGCCAGGCCGCACTCCTCGAGCATGATGTGAACCTTGTGGCCATTCGGCGTGGCCCACGAATACACTTCGATCATCGATGGCCTCCGCGCCGCCGGCTTTCACGGTGGCCGGCCGTCGCCGCGGACTCTAAACCATGCTCGAAGGCCTCAAACGCTTGTTCGGCGGCAGCCCTTCCTCGCCGGCCCAGCATTGGGACGGCATTGTGCCTTGGGCGCAGCAGAAGCAGTACACATTCCGCGGCGTGCAGACCGAAGGCTTCGTCATCGACGGCCGCCTCGGCGCCACGCCATGGCGGCTGGAATGGGGCCCGTCGCAACGCCCCTACATCCAGGGCCAGGAACTGCGCCTGCGCTCCGAGCTCGGGCTGGGGGCCGACCTGCAGGTGGTGGTGATGAACCGTCAGCTGCAGGAATCGATGGAGAAGGCCGTCTTCGAGCAGTACGTCGAGGGCGTGCAGACGCGCATCGACAACCAGACACCGCCCGAGATGCGCTGGCTGGTGATGTTCCCCAAGCTCGCCGGCACCGAGATGCCGTCGCTGCGCGAGCGTTTCGTCGCCCTAGCCAGCATCAAGATCTGGCTGGTGCAATGGCTGGAAGGACCGCTTACGCAGGCGCTGGCGGCGCTGCGCATTGAGCCGGCGACGCCTTTCGTGCTGATGATCGGCCGCGGCCGGCTGATGCTGCGCACCGCGCTGCCCGACGCCGAGGTCGAGACGCTCCAGGCCTGGCTGCGCCTGTTCGAGATCGCGATGCGCGAAGCGCGGCGGGTCGCCAGCGAGAGCACTGACTCGATCTCGCCGAGCACCGCGCCGAGCCTGTGGTCGTCCAGCGCGCTGCCGGGCGACGAGCGCAAGAAGTAGCAGTAGCACGGCCACTCGCCGCGCCGAGGCTCAGGCCCGCGGGACCCACTTGCCCAGCTCGAGCTTGGCGATGGCGTTGCGGTGCACCTCGTCCGGGCCGTCGGCGAAGCGCAGCGTGCGCGCCAGCGTGTAGAAGTAGGCCAGCGGGGTGTCCTGGCACATGCCGGCGCCGCCGTGGACCTGCATCGCCCAGTCGATGACCTGGCAGGCCAGGTTCGGCGCCACCACCTTGATCATCGCGATCTCGGCCTTCGCGCTCTTGTTGCCGGCCCGGTCCATCATCCAGGCCGCCTTCAGCGTCAGCAGGCGCGCCTGGTCGATCATGCAGCGCGCCTCGGCGATCCGCTCCTGCGTGACCGTCTGCTGGGCGATCGTCTTGCCGAATGCGGTGCGGCTGGTCGCGCGCTCGCACATCAGGCGCAGCGATCGCTCGGCCAGGCCGATCAGGCGCATGCAGTGGTGGATGCGCCCCGGCCCGAGGCGGCCCTGTGCGATCTCGAAGCCGCGACCTTCGCCAAGCAGGATGTTGCTGGCCGGCACGCGCACGTTCCTGAAGTCCACCTCCATGTGGCCGTGCGGCGCGTCGTCGTAGCCGAAGACGGTGAGCGGGCGCAGGATCGTGATGCCCGGCGTCTCGCGCGGCACCAGGATCATGCTCTGCTGCGAATGCCGCGGCGCCGTGGGGTCGGTCTTGCCCATGAAGATGAAGATCGCGCAGCGCGGGTCGCCGGCGCCGCTGGTCCACCACTTGCGGCCGTTGATGACGTAGCTGTCGCCATCGCGCCGGATGTCGGCCTCGATGTTGGTCGCGTCCGAAGAGGCCACCGCCGGCTCGGTCATCGCGAAGGCGCTGCGGATCTCGCCCGCCAGCAGCGGCTCGAGCCAGCGCTTCTTCTGCTCGGGGCTGCCGTAGCGCGCGATCGTCTCCATGTTGCCGGTGTCGGGCGCCGAGCAGTTGAAGACCTCGCTGCTCCACGGCACCGCGCCCATGATCTCGGCCAGAGGCGCGTAGTCCTGGTTGGACAGGCCGAACGTAAACTCGGCCTCGCCCTTGGCATTGGCGCCCTCCGCGTGCGGCGGCAGGAACAGGTTCCACAGCCCCGCGGCACGCGCCTTGGGCTTGAGTTCCTCGATCACCTGCAGCGGCGTCCAGCGCTTGCCGGCGCGGGTGTTGGCCTCAATCTCCGCAAACCAGCGCGGCTCGGCCGGGTACACGTGCTCGGCCATGAAGGCCGACAGGCGCGCCTGCAGTTCCTGGGTGCGGGGGGAATAGCTGAAGTCCATCGTCGTCTCCTTGGGCCCGGTCGGGGCGATTGGGTGGGCGCGCCGCTTGATCAGCTGGCGGCCCGCGCGAAATTCCAGGCCAGCTCGGCCAGCGCGCGTGTGGCGGCGCCACTGGCGCGCGCCTGCTCGCTGGCGGCGGTGCCGTCGAGCACGCGCTTGGCGATGCCCTGCGTGATCGATGCCAGCCTGAACAGGTTGTAGGCGAGGTAGAAGTTCCAGTCGGCCATCAGCGCCGCCGGGTCCAGCGGCGCGCCGCGCGGGGCCACGCGCTCGCAGTAGCGCTGCACGTAGGAGCGCTCGTTCGGGATTCCCAGCGCCGCGAGGTCGAGCCCGCCGATGCCGCGGAATACGCCCGGCGGGATGTGCCAGGCCATGCAGTGGTAGCTGAAGTCGGCCAGCGGGTGGCCCAGCGTCGAGAGTTCCCAGTCGAGCACCGCGATCACGCGCGGCGCGGCCTTGTCGAAGACGAGGTTGTCGAGCCTGAAGTCGCCGTGCGCGATCGAGGTCCAGCCGCTGTCGCGGGCGCCGGCGGGCAGGTGCGCCGGCAACCATTCGATCAGGCGGTCCATCTCGACGATGGCCTCGGTCATCGAGGCCTGGTACTGCTTGCTCCAGCGGGCGATCTGGCGCTCGAAGTAATTGCCCGGCCGGCCGTAGTCGCCTAGGCCCGCGGCCACCGGATCCACGCTGTGCAGCGCCGCGATGACGCGGTTCATCTCGTCGTAGATCGCGCCGCGCTCGGCCGGCGTCATGCCCGGCAGCGACTGGTCCCACAGCACGCGGCCGTCCATGAACTCCATGACGTAGAAGGCACGGCCGATGACTGATTCGTCCTCGCACAGGAGGTGCATCCGCGCCACCGGAACGTTGGTGCCGGCGAGCGCCTTCATGACGCGGTACTCGCGCTCGATCGCATGTGCCGACGGCAGCAGTCGGGCGGCGGGTCCGGGCTTGGTGCGCATCACGTAGGCGCGCGCCGGCGTCCGCAGCTTGTAGGTCGGGTTCGACTGCCCGCCCTTGAACTGCTCGATCGTCAGCGGTCCGGCGAAGCCGGGCAACTCGCGCTGCAAGTGCGCCTGCAAGGCGGCGCCGTCGAAGGCGTGGCTGGCGGCCACGGGCTTAGTGCCGGTGAAGTGTTCCATGCGCCTATCTTGCGCCGATCAGCGCTCGGCGATGGCCAGTAGTTTCTCCCGTGAGAGCACCACCAGCCGCGTCGGCTCGACGCGCACAGCGCCCTCGCGCTCGAAGCCCTTGAGCTCCTGATTGACGCGCTGGCGCGACGCGCCTAGCAACTGTGCCAGGTCCTCCTGCGCCAGCGCCAGCCCGATGCGGATCTCCTCGCCGTGGGCGATGCCGTAGCTGCGCGCCAGCAGCAGGATCTGCTTGGCCAGCCGGGCCTGCAGCGGGCGCGTGTTGAGGTCCTCGATCTGGTCGAACATCAGGCGCAGACGGCGGCAATTCAACCGCAGCAGCGCGTCGTACAACTCCACGTGCTGGGCCAGTAGGTCCTTGAAGTCGGGCTTGCGGACGGCCAGCAGCGTGGTCGCGCCATGGGCATCCGCATCGTGTGTGCGCGGCAGACCGTCGAAGAGGGCGATGTCGCCGAACCAGGTGCCGGGCTCGGCATAGGTCAGCGTCACCTGCTTGCCCGACAGCGCGACCGAACTGATGCGCACCGCACCGCGGGCCACACCGCACCACTCGGCGGCCGGCGAGCCGCGGCTGGCCAGCGGGTCGCCATCGGCCAGACGGCGGACCACGGCGCGCGAAAGAATGGCGCGTTGCAGCGTCTGGGAGAGCTTGCTGAACCACGCGCTCGATTCGATGTTGTGCAGTTCGTCGATTGTAAGAACCGGGGTATTCATGGCTTGTCCCTCAGGCGACAGCTGCGCGACCATTCGATTGTCCATCGCCATCCCCGCATTGCCCGAGACAAGGAGACACCGCCATGCCTGCACCGACCCTGCACATCGCCGACCGCCGCCACGAGGTTTCCGATGAAGAATGGCGCGTACGCGTCGACCTCGCTGCGGCGTACCGCCTGGCCGCGCTGTTCGGCTGGGACGACCTGATCTATACCCACATCAGCGCCCGCGTGCCGAACCGCGATGGTGAGTTCCTGATCAACCCCTACGGCCTCATGTTCGAGGAGATCACGGCGTCGAGCCTGGTCAAGGTGGACGCCGAGGGCAACAAGCTCGAGGACACGCCTTACCCCGTCAACCCGGCAGGTTTCGTGATTCACAGCGCCGTGCACGCCGCGCGCCACGACGCGGCCTGCGTGATGCACCTGCACTCCGTCAACGGGGTGGCCGTGGCGGCGCAGAGGAACGGGCTGCTGCCGCTGTCGCAGCATTCGATCTTCGTTCTCGCGTCGCTCGGTTACCACGACTACGAAGGGGTCGCGCTGCGCGACGACGAGAAGCCCCGTCTCGTCGCCGACCTCGGCGACAAGACCCACCTGATGCTGCGCAGCCATGGCCTGCTGACGGTGGGCGGCTCGGTGGCCGATGCGTTCCAGTCGATGTACTTCTTCGAGACCTCCTGCATGATCCAGGTGCGTGCCCAGGCCGGCGGCGGCGAGCTCGTCGCGGTGGCGCCCGAGATCATCGGAGGTGCCGCACAGCAGGCTCGAAGCGTCACGCGCGGGCAGGGGGCCCAACTGGTCTGGCCGGGACTGTTGCGTCGCCTCGACCGGCGATTCCCTGGCTACGACACCTGAGCCCGGCGCGGGCGCGTGGCAAGCGGCACGAAAGAGCTGTGCACACGGCGCCGCGCGGCGCGGCGTTTGTAAGTCTTCGTGCTAGAGTGTTTTTTCGATTCCTCATCGCGTCGTTCCCGCCCCTGAATGCAGATAAAGAGGCCCTGGCTGGCGTTGGTCCTTGCGTGCGCCATCGCCGGCGCGGGCTCTGCAGCATCGGCTGCCGGCATGGGCGCCGGCGGCTCCGGCGCGACGATGGGCCAGGCGCTCGACTTCTCCGTCCAGGTCCGGCTCGCGCCGGGCGAGACGGCGGCGCCGGAATGCGTCGGCGCCCAGGTGAGCTTCGGCGAGCATCAACTGCCGCCATCGCAGGTGCGAACCGCGGTGCAGATGCAGGGCATCGAGCTGGCGAGCATCCGCGTCATCACGTTGCAAGCAGTCGATGAGCCGGTGGTCGGCGTCGTCGTCAGTGCGGGCTGCAGCGCGCAGCTGACGCGTCGGTTCGTGGTCCTGGCAGATCCGCCGTTGTCTAACCCGGTCGCCGCGGTCCCGGCTTATGCGGCGGCGACGACGCTGGCCCTGCCGCCGCCCGCGGCCGCACCCGCAGCGCCGGTGCAAGCAAAGCCGGCCACATCATCGACCGCCGTGGTCGTCGGGCCGCCGGCCAACGTGTCGGCGCAGCGAGAGCCGCCGCCTACGCGTGTCGCTGCGGATGCGCCGAGGCCCCCGGTGCACCGCGTCGCGCCGAGGCGCGCTTCTGCGCATGCCGCCGCTCGTCAGCTGGCCACGGCGGCGAGTGCGCGGGCGCCGGTCGCGCGGTTGGAAGTCGATCTGGCGGAACCGATGCCCGCGCCTGCCGCCGACGTGGTGGCGCAGGCGCTGGACGCCGTGGCCGTGGCCGCCAGCGCGGCGCGTGCGGCCGCTTCGGCGGCATCGGCGTCCTCGGCGAGGATCGCCACGCTCGAGCAGACCGTGGCTCGCCTGCAGGTCGAGGCCCGGCGCAACGACGATGTCGTTGTGCGCATGCGGCAGCGCCTGCGGCGGGCCGAGGACGCGGGCCGCTGGACCTGGCCGCTGCTGGCAGCCACGATGCTGCTGACGGTCCTGTCGGGTTGGCTGGGCTGGCGATTGGCCGCACTGCAACAGGAGCACCAGGCCGACTGGAGCAGTGTGGCCGCCCCGAGGGGCAACGCGTCGGAGTCCGGTGCGGGCAAGGAGCCGACGGCGCCCATTCCGTTCGTGACCTCCGACGTGCGCACGCCGCCGGCCGGCGCCGCGACGCGGCGTAGGGCGGCGGCCTGGCCCGCTGCGGACAGTACCCTGACCCAGCCGCCGACTGTGGCTGCCGCGCCACCGTGGTCTGCCGGAGCAGCGTCGCAGGAACGGCTGGCAGCACTCACCGGAGCGCAGAAGGACGTGGCGGCCCAGCAGCCGCCAGAGTCCGAGCCGGCGCAGCAGCGCACCTCTGTCCTGCCGCCGAAGGCGAACGACACCGCACCGCGCGACGTGTCGATCGAGGAGTTGATCGATCTCGAGCAGCAGGCCGAGTTCTTCGTCGTCTTGGGCCAGGACGAGGCGGCGATCGACCTGCTGGTGGAGCATGTGCGCAACACCGGTGGTGGCAGCCCGCTACCGTACCTGAAGCTGCTGGAGATCTACGGCCGCCGGGGCGATCGCGAGGCGTACGAGCGCATGCGTTCCCGATTCAACCATCGCTTCAACGCCTACGCGCCCGAGTGGGGCGTCGATCTCCAGGCCGGGCGTGCGCTGGAGGACTACCCAGGGGTCATTCCGCGCCTGGAACAGGTCTGGCCGCGGCCGCTGGACGCGATGGCCGAACTGGAGGCACTGTTGTTCCGCAAGTCGCGCGGCGACCTGTTCGAACTGCCCGCTTACCGCGAGGTGCTGTTTCTATACTCGATAGCGCGAGACCTGCTCGACCGCGAGACGGGGGACGGTGGCAACGTGGACCTGTTGCTGCCGCTGGCCGGCGGTGAATTCGGCATCACGGCGCCGGCACCGTACCTCGAGGGCGAGCCAGACAGCGGCGTTGAGCGTTCGTGGGGTGGTGGACGGCCGACGGAACCGGTCGATCTCGACCTGACGGTCGAGGACGACCGCCAGACCAGCATCTTCGACACCCTGGATGACACGTCGCCACAGCGGTTGCCGCCCGAACGCTAGCGCCCGCGGCGGATCGCGACGCCCCGGCGGCTAAAGCCGCTGCAACCGCTCGATGGCCAGGGCCAACGTCTCGTCGCGCTTGGCGAAGCACAGCCGCGCCAGCCCCTGCTCGAAGCCGCCCTCGTAGAACGCCGCCACCGGAATCGCGGCCACGCCGATCTCGCGCGTGAGCCACTCGCAGAACGCGGCCTCTGGCAGCGCACTCACCGCGCTGTAGTCCACGAGTTGGAAATAACTTCCGCGGCTGGGCAGCGGCTTCAGCCGCGTGCGCGCGAGGCCGGCCAGGAACAGGTCGCGCTTGCGCTGGTAGAAGGCGGCCAGGTTCAGGTACGATCCGGAAGCGCCCATGTAGCGCGCCAGCGCGTGCTGCATCGGCGTGTTGACGGTAAAGACGTTGAATTGGTGCACCTTGCGGAACTCGGTGCTCAGCGGGGCTGGCGCGGCGACATAACCGACCTTCCAGCCGGTGACGTGGAAGGTCTTGCCGAAGCTCGAGACGACGAATGCTCGCGCGGCCAGCTGCGGGATCGAAGCCGCGCTGACATGCGCCAGCCCGTCGTAGACCATGTGCTCGTAGACCTCGTCGGCCAGCAGCAGCACGTCGGTGGGCGCGAGCAGGTCGCCGAGGCGCTGCATCTCCTCGCGCGTCCAGACCGTGGCGCTCGGGTTGTGCGGGCTGTTGATCATCAGCATCCGCGTGCGCGGCGACAGTGCGGCGGCGATGCGGTCGAAATCGGGCCGGAAGCTGGCGGGCGAGAGCGGCACGCGCACCACGCGTCCGCTGGCGAGCTCGATCGCCGGCGCGTAGCTATCGTAGCAGGGCTCGAGGACGACCACCTCGTCGCCCGGCTGGACGCAGCACAGCACCGCGGTCAGGATCCCCTGGGTGGCGCCGGCGGTGATCGTGACCTCGGCCGCGGCGTCGTAGCGGTGGCCGTACAGGGCCGCCAACTTGTCTGCGACGCGCTCGCGCAGCGCCGGCACGCCGGTCATCGGCGGGTACTGGTTGAGGCCTTCGCGCATCGCGTCGGCGACATGCGCGAGCAGTGCTGGATCGGCATCGAAATCGGGGAAGCCCTGGCCCAGGTTGACGGCGCCGGTCTCTTGCGCCAGTGCCGACATGACGGTGAAGATCGTCGTGCCGACCTGCGGCAGGCGGCTGCGAAGGGCGTGCCTGGTCTCGGCGGGGGCGCTCATCTGCGGGTGCTCAGAGTTCGTAGTCGGAGCCCTGGCCGCTCATCGCCCGCTGCACCAGGGCGCTAGTCAGGCGCGGCGAGAGCAGCTCGGTGAACGCCTGAACGAACTGGCGCAGGTAGGCGCCGCGCTTGAAGGCCACGCGCGTCATGTTGCTGCCGAACAGGTGGCCCAGCGGCCGCCAAGCCAGGTCGGGCTCGAGGGGGTCGGCGCGCATCGCCAGCTCGGAGACGATGCCCACGCCCAGGCCCAGGCGGACGTAGGTCTTGATGACGTCCGAGTCGATCGCCTCCAGCGCCACCAGCGGGCGCAGCCGGGCGCGTTCGAAGGCCTGGTCGATCCGCGTGCGACCGGTGACGGTGGGCTGGTATAGCACCAACGGGTGCGCGATCAGCTGCTCCAGCGTCGGCCGCTCGACCTGCGCCAGCGGATGGGCCGCGGGCACGACCATCACGTGCTGCCATTCGTAGCAGGGCAGGGTGATCAGCTCGTCGAAGCGGTCCAGCGCCTCGGTGGCCAGGCCAATCTCGGCCACGTCGTCGATCAGCATGCGCGCCACCTGCTCGGGCATGCCCTGGTGCAGCACGACCTGCACCTTCGGGAAGCGGCGACGCAGCTGCGCCACCGGTTCGGGCAGGAAGTAGCGCGCCTGGGTGTGAGTGGTGGCGATCGACAGCGTGCCGGCGTCCTGCTTGGAGAACTCGTCGCCGATGCGCCTGAGGTTGGCGACCTCGCGCATGATGATCTCGACCGCCGCCAGCACCTGCCGCCCCGGTTCGGTCACGCGCTTCAGGCGCTTGCCGTGGCGGGCGAAGATATCGACGCCGAGTTCCTCCTCCAGCTCGAGGATCGCCTTGCTGATGCCCGGCTGCGACGTGAACAGCGCCTTTGCCGTCTCGGTCAGGTTGAGGTTGCGGCGTACCGCCTCCTGCACGAAGCGGAACTGGTGCAGGTTCACGCGAGCGGGTCCAGCAGCGCGCCAGCTGCAGCGGCCATCGCGTCCATCACGGCATCGAGTTCGCCCACCGGCGGGTGCAGCTCGAAACGCGTCTGCGGGTGGGCCGCGCGCAGTGCGTCGACGAGCAGTGGCAGGTCCTTGCGCATGTGTCCGCCCGCGCCCAGGAACAGTGGCAGCACCTGCACGCTGCCGCAGCACGTGGCGAGCTCAGCGCCGGCTTCGCGCAGGCCAGGTGTCATCAGCTCGAGGAAGGCCAGCCGCACGAGTGCGTCCGGCCGCGCGCGCCGCACGCGTTCGGCGATGGCCTCGAACGGCGTGGCCCACCGTGGGTCGCGGGCGCCGTGGGCGAACAGGATCAGACCTCGTGTCATGGGCGCTAACGGTAACGCACGAGCCAGGCGAAGGCGGTCATCGAGAGCAGCAGGTAGATGAGGCTGGGCGTGGCCGCCGCGACCCACGGCGTCCAGCCGCGGAGCACGCCGATGTGGCCCGACAGGTTGTTCAGCAGCACGAAGCTGATTCCCAGCATGACGCCGCCGAAGACCTTGAAGCTGACGCTGCCGGCGCGCGCGTGCAGGTAGGCGAAGGGCAGTGCCAGGGCGACCATCACCAGGCAGGCCAGTGGATACAGGGCCTTGCGCCAGAAGCGGATGCGATAAGGCTGGGTGGCCTGCTCCTGGTCGCTGAGGTGGGCGCTGTACCGCCACAGCTCGGCGGTCGTCATCGTGGAAAGCGGCAGCACCGCCGCGGCCACGACGCCGGCAGTCAGGCTGCTTGGCCAGGCGAGTGATGCCACCTGCTGCACGGTCACCCGCGGGTCGCTAGCGTCGGGGCTCGGCCACTGCGTGACCTCGGCATGGCGAAGCGTCCAGGTTCCGTCTGCGCCGACCCTCCCCTCGGCCGCCTGCGTGCGCGAGACCAGGCGGCCATCGGCATCGAACTCGAAGATGCGGATGCCCACGAGTTCGCCGCCTGCGCTGGCACCGGCCACGTTGACGGAGAAGCTGCGCTCGCCCGCGGGCGTGTGGCGTCGCTCCTTGAGCCAGGCGCCGGAGCCGTCGAGCTTCAGTCCGCCGCTGGTGCGGGCCTGCAGCAGCACGCTCTCGCGCTCGGTGGCCGGCGCAACGACGTCGCCAGTGACGAAGGTCACGATGCCGAAGACGACGCCCAGCACCGCCAGCAGCGACAGCGCCCGCCCCGGCCCGAGGCCGCTCGTGCGCAGGATCGTGTATTCGGATGATTGCGCCATGCGGGCCAGCGAATAGATCGCGCCGATGAGCACGGTGATCGGGAACAGTTCGTAGAAATGCCCCGGCAGTTCGAGGGCCGTGGCCAGCAGCGCATCCCACACGGTGCGGCCGTTGCGGCCGACGCCGTCCAGCGCATCGACGAAATCGATGAAGAAGAACAGCGACAGAAACGCCGCCGACACGAAGGCGACCGAGGCCGTGATATCAAGGTAGAGCAGCCGGCGGACGGTCTTCATGCGCTTTCGGCACTCATGCGCCAGGGCAACCGCGCGACTGCCGCATGGTCACGCCACCAGAGCAGGGCCAGCGCGACGCCGAACGCCGTGCCGTGCAGCCCGACGAGGGCGTCTGCCATCGAGGCGCGGCCGCTGGCGACCCAGGCCTGCGACAGATTGATGAGGTTGTAGTAGACGACGAACGTGAGCAGGGCAAACAGCAGATTCCAGTTGCTGGCCCGGCGCGGGTTGGTCGCGGACAGGCCGACGCCGAGCAGCAGCAGGTTGGCCGCGCCCAGCAACAGGCCGAAGCGCCATGCCAGTTCGCCCTGGTGCGCGGGCGCGGCGCTGCGGATCAGGTCTAGCGTGTTCATTGCCTTGGGCGGCTGGTCCTCGGCGGCTTGCGCGACATGCTCGCTGGCCAGCACGCGATAGCGCTCAAAGCTCGACAGCGTGCGCTCCCCGCTGGCGGCATCGACCTCGTTGCGTTGGCCGCGGTCGAGCACCAGATAGCGATCGTCGCCCTCGGTCTCGAGCCGGCCGGCTCGAGCCGATGTCACGGCCTCGCCGTGCGCCAGTTGGGCCAGGATGAACACGTTGCTGGCGCTGCTGGCGTCGGCGCCTTCGTGCTCGATGAAGAAGATGCGACGGCCGTCGGCAGAGGTCTGGAACACGCCCGGCGCCACCCGCGACAGGTCCGACCGCTGCTGGTAGCGTAGGCGCAACTCGTTGCTGTTGCGGTTGCCCCAGGGCCAGGCCACGAGCAGCAGCAGCCCGACGACGAGCAGCACCGGCCAGCCCACCCGAAGCACCGGCCGCACGAATCGAACCAGGCCGACACCGCTGGAGAACCAGATCGCCATCTCGCTGTCGCGGTACATGCGCCCGAGGGTGACCACGATGGCGACGAACATCGACATCGCCATCATTGTCGGCAGGTTGCCCAGCGCGACGTAGCCCAGCAGCAGCACCACGTCCTGAGGCGCGACGGCACCGTCGGCGGCCTGACCGACGGTGCGGATCAGGAACATCGTCAGCACGATGGTCAGGACCACGACCAGGGTCGCGCCGAAGCCCCGCGCCAACTCTCGACGCAACGTTGAATCGAATAACATCTTGCGTTTTTGTGTAAGGCGGAATTATGGACTTCAAGACCCAGGTGGTCGGTGCCGCAGGGCTTGCCGGTGTCAATGCCGAAGCCCTGCTGGTGCTGATCCGCGGCGAAGCGGTGCCCGCGGGGCTGGACGGACCGCTGGCCGAGGCCGTCGCGGCTGCGGTCAAGGACGGCGACTTCGCCTTCAAGGCCGGGCAGACGCTGTACGCGCACCACCTCGGGGGTATGAAGGCGCAGCGCGTGCTGTTCGCGTTCGTCGCCGACGACACGCCCAAGGCGCTGCGCCGCGCGCTCGGGCTGGCATTGGGCTACGTGAAGAGCGGGGGCGCGCGGCAACTGGCGGTCGCGCTGGCGGGGGACGTGAGCTGGACGCCCGCGCACGCCGAGGCCCTGGTGGCTGCCGTTAGCGATGCAATTTACGTGTACCGTGAAACGAAGCCGAGTGCGCCGGCCGCGCCCCGGCTGACGACGGTCAGCCTTCTGTGCGTCAAGGGCGACGCCGCGGCGTTGGGCGCCGGGCTGAAGCGCGGGCAGGCGATCGCCGCCGGCACGACGCTGGCCCGCGAATGCGCCAACCGGCCGGCCAACCACTGCACGCCCGGCTTCCTCGCAGAGCAGGCGCGCAGGCTAGGCCGCGACCATGGCCTGAAGGTCGAGATCCTCGATCGCAAGGACTGCGAGAAGCTCGGCATGGGCTCGTTCCTGGCCGTGGCCCAGGGCTCGGACGAGCCGCTCAAGTTCATCGTCGCGCGCTGGCACGGCGCGGGCAAGGCCGACGCGCCGCTGGTGCTGGTGGGCAAGGGCATCACCTTCGACACCGGCGGCATCAGCATCAAGCCGGCCGCCGAGATGGACGAGATGAAGTTCGACATGGGGGGCGCCGCCAGCGTGCTCGGCACGCTGCTGGCGGTGGCCGAACTGAAGGCGAAGGTCAACCTGATCGGCATCATCCCGGCGTGCGAGAACATGCCGGGCGGCCGCGCCGTCAAGCCGGGCGACGTCGTCACCAGCCTGTCGGGGCAGACGATCGAGGTCCTCAACACCGACGCCGAGGGGCGTCTCATTCTGTGCGATGCGCTGACCTATGCCGAGCGCTTCAAGCCGGCAGCGGTGGTGGACATCGCCACCCTCACGGGCGCCTGCGTGATCGCGCTCGGCCACCACCGCTCGGGCCTGTTCAGCGCCGATGACGCGTTGGCCGGCGAGTTGCTCGCCGCCGGTGAGCAGGCGCAGGACCCGGCTTGGCGGATGCCGCTGGACGAGGAATACGATGAGGCGCTGAAGAGCAGCTTCGCCGACATGGCCAACGTCGGCCCACGCGCCGGCGGAGCCATCACGGCGGCGATGTTCCTCAAGCGCTTCACCGCAAAGCTGCGATGGGCGCACCTGGACATCGCCGGCACCGCCTGGAAGTCGGGTGCGGCGAAGGGCGCCACCGGGAGGCCCGTGCCTTTACTGACCCATTTCGTGCTCGCGCACGCCAAGTAGGTCCGCCGTCTCTTGGCCGTCGCCAGCCCAGACGTCATGGCCTTGACCTCGGTCGAGTTCCACAGCGGGGTGATCGACCCCGTGGGCTTCGCCTGCCGCTTGCTGCGCAAGGCCTACAGGACGGGCGCGCGGATGCTGGTAACGGCACCGGCCTCGACGCTGCACGAGATCGACCGCGGGCTGTGGACGCTCGGCGAGCGCGACTTCGTGCCGCATGTGCGACTGCCGGCGGCGAGCGCCGCAGTGGCGGCACGCACGCCGATCTGGCTGGCGGAGCAGGCCGGCGGTGAAGACGCGCCATCGCTGGTGATCAATGTCGGTGCCGAAGCGCCCGCCGATCTCGATGCGCTGGAGCGCCTGATCGAGATCGTCTCTGCCGATCCCGGTGAGGCCGACCGCGGCCGTGCGCGCTGGCGCGCCTATCGCGCCGCCGGGCTGGCCGTCACCCACCATGCCAGCGGCATCGCCCGTGGCTGACGAGCGGCCGGTCAGCACCGACCGCCTCCCGACCTTGACCGAAGTCGTCGAGCTCGGCGACGCCGTTGCTCCAGCCATCGCGGCGCACGCATCCGAGGCTGCGGCGGCCGGACCCCCGCTACGCGAGGGTGCAGCGATGTCGGACGCGATCGCGGCGGCGATGCCGCAGATGCCGAACGAAGCGGCCCTGGTGGAGCAGGTGTTGATCGCTCTGGCGCCGCGCATCGACATGCTGTTCGAGGCCAGGCTGCGCGAAGCGGTTGCGCCGGCCCTGGCGCGCGTGGCCGACGGACTGATTCGCGACACGCGCGACGAACTCGCCTCGGTCCTGCGGGACCTCGTCGACGACGCCGTGAGCCGGATGCTCGAGCGGCGGGACCGAGACACCGCCTGATCCCGGCGCATCGTTGCGGCGCCGTTCGGAGCTGCTGCCGGTCTGAATCAGGCAGGTTCCGGGCCCGGTGGCGAAGGCCGATCTCAGGGTTACCGCTGTGTTGCCCGGGCGGCCCGCGTCTTGGGAAGCATCGGCTTTTCGGGTATCGTTATCTGCTTGGTTCCGTCTTCTGGCCGCTCGGGCGGCTGTTTTCACAACAAGGGGTAGATGCATGCAACGTAAGCTGAATGCGGTCATCGCGGCGGCCGCGCTATTGGCCGCGGGTCCGATCTTCGCGCAGGATCTGGTGGTCAAGATCGGGCACGTGGCGCCAACCAGCGGCCCGCAGGCCGATCTCGGCAAGGACAACGAAATGGGCGCCCGGATGGCGGTCGACGAGCTTAACGCCAAGGGCGTCAAGATCGGCGGCAAGACGGCCAAGTTCCAGTTGCTGGCCGAAGACGACGCCGCGGATCCGAAGCAGGGCACCGCGGCGGCGCAGAAGCTGGTCGACGAAGGCGTCAACGGCGTCATCGGCCACCTGAACTCGGGCACCACGATTCCGGCTTCGCGCATCTACAGCGACGCCGGCATTCCGCAGATCAGCCCGTCGGCAACGAACCCGAAATACACGCACCAAGGCTACAAGACGACCTTCCGCGTCGTCGCCAACGACGGGCAGCTCGGCGGCACCCTCGGGCGTTACGCATACAAGGAACTCAAGGCCAAAACCGCTGCGGTCATCGACGATCGTTCCCCTTACGGCCAAGGTGTTGCCGACGAGTGGGAGAAGGGCTTCGTCGCCGACCACGGCAAGGTCGTCTCGCGCCAGTACACCAACGACAAGGCGACCGACTTCACGGCCATCCTCACCGCGATCAAGGCCCAAAAGCCCGACTTGATCTTCTACGGCGGCATGGACTCGCAGGCCGGGCCGATGCTGCGCCAGATGAAGCAGCTCGGCATCGACGCCAAGTTCATGGGCGGCGACGGCATCTGCAGCGCGCGCCTGCCTGAGCTGGCGGCCGGCAGCATTGCCGACAACCAGGTCTATTGCGCCGAGGCGGGCGGCGTGTCGCCCGAAGGGCAGAAGGCGATGGACGACTTCCGGGCCGACTTCAAGAAGAAGTACGGCGTCGAAGTCCAGCTCTACGCGCCCTACACCTATGACGCCACGAAGCTGATGGTGGCTGCGATGGAGAAGGCGGGCTCGGCAGATCCCAAGAAGTATCTGCCGGTGCTGGCCAAGACCACCAACTACAAGGGCGTGACCGGGAACATCTCGTTCGATGCGAACGGTGACGTCAAGAACGGCACCTTGACCCTGCACACCTATGTCGGTGGCAAGGAGACCAACATCGGCGTCGTGCACTGAAGGTCGCACGCAATCCTGCGCGCGCCTCGTCGCGCGCAGGCAAAAGCAAGCCCGCCTCAAAGGCGGGCTTGCTCTTGTGCGGGTGCCGCCCGCTACTTCAGCTTTACTTCCTTGTAGAGCACGTGCTTGCGCGCCTTGGGGTCGAACTTCAGGAATTCGAGCTTCTCGGGCGTGGTCTTCTTGTTCTTGCTGGTGGTGTAGAAGTGCCCGGTGCCGGCGCTCGACTCCAGCTTGATTTTCTCGCGTCCGCCTTTGCTGGCCATGGTGATCTCCTAGACGGTTAGATTTCGCCGCGGGCGCGCAGGTCGGCGACGACCTGCTCGATGCCCACCTTGTCGATCAGCCGCAGCGCCGCGTTGCTGATGCGCAGGCGGATCCAGCGGTTTTCGTTCTCGACCCAGAAGCGGCGGTACTGCAGGTTCGGCAGGAAGCGCCGCTTGGTCTTGTTGTTCGCGTGCGAGACGTTGTTGCCCACCATCGGGCGCTTGCCGGTGACTTGACAGACGCGTGCCATGACGCTTCTCCAGGGAAAGTGATCGGAGCCCGATGGTCTCTTCGGCCGCGATCGAGAATCGCGGCGCCGTCGGCAAAGCTTGCAATTATATCCTCTCGGCGTCGCCGCTCAAGTGGTCTGTTGTTCCAGGAAGCGCTGGGCGTCCAGCGCGGCCATGCAGCCGGTGCCCGCGCTGGTGATCGCCTGGCGATAGACACGGTCCTGCACATCGCCGGCGGCGAACACGCCGGGCACGCTGGTCATCGTCGCCATGCCGTCCAGCCCGGTGCGGGTGACGATGTAGCCGTCTTTCATCTCGAGCTGGCCCTTGAAGATCTCGGTGTTGGGTTGGTGGCCGATGGCGATGAAGCAGCCCTTGAGAGCGATCAGGGCCACGCTGCCGTCCCGCGTGCTGCGCAGCCGCACGCCAGTGACGCCGCTGCCGTCGCCCAGCACCTCATCGAGTTGCTGCCAGAGGTGGAGCTCGATCTTCCCGGCCTCGACCTTGGCCATCACCTTGTCCACCAGGATGGCTTCGGCGCGGAACTTGTCGCGGCGGTGCACCAGGTGCACCTTGCTCGCGATGTTGGACAGGTACAGCGCCTCCTCGACCGCCGTGTTGCCGCCGCCGACGACGGCCACTACGTCGCCGCGGTAGAAGAACCCGTCGCAGGTGGCGCAGCCGCTCACGCCCTTGCCCATGAAGGCCTGTTCGCTGGGCAGGCCGAGGTACTTGGCGCTGGCGCCGGTGGCAACCACGAGCGCGTCGCAGGTGTAGCGGCCGGCGTCGCCTTCCAGGGTGAACGGTCGCTGGGCCAGATCGACGCTGTGGACGTGGTCGTGCACGATCCGGGTGTCAAAGCGCTCGGCATGGGCCAGGAAGCGCTGCATCAACTCCGGGCCCTGCACGCCGCCGGCGTCGGCGGGCCAGTTGTCCACGTCGGTGGTCGTCATCAGCTGGCCCCCTTGCGCGATGCCGGTGACGAGCATCGGCTCGAGGTTGGCGCGGGCGGCATAGACGGCCGCGGTATAGCCGGCCGGGCCGGAGCCCAGGATCAGGACGCGGGCGTGGGTCGTGGCGGTGTTGCTCATAGCGGTTTTCGGGGTGGACCAGTGGTATTCGAAGGCTCTGCGCACCGTCGGGCCGGGGCGTGGACGTCGCGTCGATCCGACGCCCGACCCCGCATCGGGGCCGGCCCCGGTACGGATTGGCCTGCGGCGTCGGCACAATAGCGGCATTCTTGCACTCGGCGTCCGCGCTGGGCCCGGGCCAGGAGAGAAGACAACAACGGGAGTCTGTTCTATGTCGATGCTGTCCAACCTGGACCTGATCCGTCGCGTTCCGCTGTTCTCGATGCTCACCGCCGAGCAGGCGCAGGCGGTGGCCGACAGTGTCGTCAAGCGACGCTTCCGCCGCGGCGAACTGGTGGTGGAGCAGGGGCGCAAGAGCAACTCGCTGTTCATCCTGCTCAACGGCCGTGCCCGTGTCCTTACCGCCGACCAGCGCGGACGCGAGGTGATCCTGGCCGTGCTCGAGTCGGGCGACTATGTCGGCGAGATGAGCCTGATCGACAACGAGCCGCACTCGGCCACCGTGCGCGCCGAGATCCAGACCGACATGCTGGTACTGTCGCGCAACGACTTCACGCGCTGCCTGCCCGAGCACTCGACGCTGGCGTACGGCATCCTGCGCGGCCTCGTGCGCCGGCTGCGCAACGCCGACCGGCAGATCGAGTCGCTGGCGCTGCTCGACGTCTACGGCCGCGTCGCGCGCACGCTGCTCGACATGGCCGAGGAGATCGACGGCGTCAAGATCATCCGCCACAAGGTCAGCCGGCAGGACATGGCCAAAGTGGTGGGCGCCTCGCGCGAGATGGTCAGCCGCGTGATGAAGGATCTGGAGGAGCGCGGTGTCATCGAGACCCAGGACAACGGCTCGGTTATCATTAAAGAACGGCTGAACAACGACTGATCTGCCGCGCGATTCCCGCGGCGGGCGGCCGAGCCGATCGGCCACAATGCGGGTCATGAGTTTTCCGCTCGGATCCCTGGGCGCTGACGGCGCCGCCTCGGCCCAGCCGTTGCCAGACGGCGTCGCGCCGCGATGGCGCCAGAAGGCCCTGCTGCTTCTGGGCGCGCTGGTCTGGCTGTTGTTCGTGCTGGCCCTGCTCACGCACAGCGCCGATGACGCTGCCTTCAGCACTTCGGGCAACGGCGAGCCCCTGCACAACCGGGCCGGTCTGCTCGGTGCGCGGGTCTCGGACATGGCGTACTTTCTGTTCGGCTTCTCGGCTTGGTGGCTGGTGCCGGTGGCCTTGCGCGCATGGTTGTCCGCGCTGGCGCGGCTGCTGCGCGGCATTCCGCCCGCGCCGGCGCGCACGCTGGTCTGGCTCGGGCTGGCGGTGCTGCTGGCGTCGAGCTGCGCGCTGGAGTGGACACGGCTGTACCGCTGGGAATCGCTGCTGCCGGGGCATGCCGGCGGTGTGCTCGGCTACACGCTGGGGCCGCTGTCGATGCGCTGGCTGGGCTTCGCCGGCTCGGGCGTGCTGTGGATCGTGGGGCTCGTGACCGGCTCGGCGCTGGCGATGCGCTTTTCGTGGCTGCGGCTGGCCGACGAGATCGGCCGGCTCTTCGACCGCCTGCGCGAGTCGCGCCAGGACCGCCGCGAGGCCGAAGAGGACCGACGGCTGGGCGAACTGGCGGCGCGCGAGCGCGAACAGGTGGTCGAGGGCCAGCGCCACGAGACGCTGGAACACCTGCCGCTGGTGATCGAACCCACGGTGGCCGAGATCCCCAAGTCGCAGCGCGTGGCCAAGGAGCGGCAGCAGCCGCTGTTCGCCGAGCTGGTCGACACCAAGTTGCCGCAGGTGGACCTGCTAGATGCCGCCGGCGCCGCGCGCCAGGACAGCGTCACGCCCGAGTCGATCGAGATGACCTCGCGCCTGATCGAGAAGAAGCTCAAGGACTTCGGTGTCGAGGTGCGCGTGGTCGCGGCTTCGCCCGGCCCGGTGATCACGCGCTACGAGATCGAGCCCGCCACCGGCGTGAAGGGCGCGCAGGTCGTGGGCCTGGCACGCGACCTGGCGCGATCGCTGTCGCTGGTGAGCATCCGCGTCGTTGAGGTGATCCCGGGCAAGAACTACATGGCCCTGGAGCTGCCGAACGCGCGCCGGCAGACGATCCGGCTGTCCGAGATCCTGGGCTCCGAGGTCTACAACGCGTCGGCATCGATGCTGACGATCGGCCTGGGCAAGGACATCGTCGGCAACCCGGTGGTGGCGGACCTCGCGAAGATGCCGCACTGCTTGGTCGCCGGCACCACCGGTTCGGGCAAGAGCGTGGGCATCAACGCGATGATCCTGAGCTTGCTCTACAAGGCCGAGGCGCGCGACGTGCGCCTGATCCTGATCGACCCCAAGATGCTCGAGATGAGCGTCTATGAAGGCATTCCGCACCTGCTGGCGCCGGTCGTCACCGACATGAAGCAGGCCGCCAACGCGCTGAACTGGTGTGTTGGCGAGATGGAGCGGCGCTACAAGCTGCTGAGCAAGCTCGGCGTGCGCAACCTGGCCGGCTACAACAAGAAGATGCTCGAGGCGGCCGAGCGCGGCGAGAAGCTGCCCAACCCCTTCAGCCTGACGCCGGACGCGCCCGAGCCGCTCGACCGCCTGCCCCACGTGGTGGTTGTCATCGACGAGCTCGCCGACCTGATGATGGTCGTCGGCAAGAAGATCGAGGAGCTGATCGCCCGCCTGGCGCAGAAGGCGCGCGCGGCGGGCATCCACCTGATCCTGGCCACGCAGCGGCCCAGCGTCGACGTGATCACCGGGCTGATCAAGGCCAACATCCCGACGCGCCTGTCCTTTCAGGTCAGCAGCAAGATCGACAGCCGGACGATCCTCGACCAGATGGGTGCCGAAGCCCTGCTCGGGCAGGGCGACATGCTCTACCTCGCACCCGGTGGCGGCCTGCCGGTGCGCGTGCACGGTGCCTTCGTCGGCGACGACGAGGTGCACCGCGTGGTCGAGTACCTGCGCCGGCAGGGCGAGCCGAACTATATCGAGGGCATCCTCGAAGGCGGCGTGCTCGACGGCGATGCCGAGGCCGGCGGTGTCGCCGGCGGGCCCGCGGGGAGCGGCGAGAGCGACGCGATGTACGACAGCGCGGTGGCCGTGGTGCTGCAGCACAAGAGGGCGTCGATTTCGCTCGTGCAGCGCCACCTGCGCATCGGCTACAACCGGGCTGCGCGGCTGCTCGAGCAGATGGAGCAGGCGGGGCTGGTTTCGCCGATGGGCCACAGCGGCAACCGGGACATCCTGGTGCCGCGGCGCGACGAATGAAGCGCCGCGCCTGGCTGCGCGCCTTGCTGCTGCCGCTGCTCGCCGGTGCCGGGGGGCAGGTCCGTGCCGATGCGGTGGACACGCTGCGTGGCTTCATCCGCGACGTGAAGAGCGGCCGCGCCGCGTTCACCCAGACCGTCACGTCCACCGATCGCGCGCACCGGAAGGTCTCCAGCGGCGAATTCGAGTTTGTGCGCCCAAACCGCTTCCGCTTCGCCTACACCAAGCCGTACGAGCAGCTGATCGTGGCCGATGGCAGCAAGGTCTGGATCTACGACCCCGACCTCAACCAGGCCAGCTCACGCAAGATCGCGCAGGCGCTGGGGGCAACGCCGGCGGCGCTGCTCGCCGGTGGTTCGCTCGACGCCGATTTCGTGCTTGCCGCGCAACCGTCTGCGGGCGGACTGGACTGGGCCCTTGCCACGCCCAAGGTCAAGGACGGCCCCTTTCAGTCGATGCGCGTCGGCTTCCAGGGCGGCACTCTGGCTGCGGTGGAGATCGTCGACAGCTTCGGCCAGCATTCGGCACTGGCCTTCAGCCAGTTCCAGCCCAACGCGGCGATCGCAGCGGATCGTTTCCGCTTCACGCCGCCCGTTGGCGCCGACGTGATCGAGCAATAGGCGGGCGGTCGCGGCGCCAGGGCCGCTGCGACAATGCGGGCATGCCAGCGCAGCCTGCCCTGTTCGCAACGCCCAACGCCGACGCGCCGCGCATCGGCAGCGCCGGCGAGGCGGTGTTCGACGCAGCGACCCCGCTGGCCGAACGGCTGCGGCCGCGCCACCTCGACGAGGTGGTTGGCCAGCCCCACCTGCTGGCGCCGGGGCGGCCGTTGCGCGTAGCCTTCGAGTCGGGCCGCCTGCCGTCGATGATCTTGTGGGGCCCGCCTGGCGTCGGCAAGACGACGCTGGCACGGCTCCTGGCCGGCGCCACGGGTGCGCATTTCGTCGTCCTGTCGGCCGTGCTGGCCGGGGTCAAGGACATCCGCGAAGCGGTCGAGCAGGCGCGGGACCAGCGCCGTGCAGGCCGCACCACCGTGGTCTTCGTCGACGAGGTCCACCGCTTCAACAAGGCGCAGCAGGACGCCTTCCTGCCGCATGTCGAGTCCGGGTTGTTCAGCTTCGTCGGGGCGACGACCGAGAACCCGTCGTTCGAGGTCAATTCGGCCTTGTTGTCGCGTGCCACCGTGCATGTGCTCAAGCCGCTCGACGAGGTCGACCTTGGTCTGCTGATCGACCGCGCACAGGCGCTGCTGCACGCGCCGCCGGCGACGCCGACCGTGCGCGAGCGGCTGACCGCGCACGCCGACGGCGACGCGCGCCGCCTGCTCAACGCCTACGAGAACCTGGCCGCGACCAACGCCGATGCGGCCGCGCTTGACGAGGCGATGCTCGAAGCCACGCTGGGCGAGCTGCTGCGCCGCGGCGACAAGGACGGCGACGTGTTCTACGACCAGATCTCGGCGCTGCACAAGTCGGTGCGCGGCTCGGATCCGGACGCCGCGCTGTACTGGCTGGCGCGCATGTTCGACGCCGGCGCCGACCCTCGCTATGCGGCACGGCGCATCGTGCGCATGGCCAGCGAGGACATCGGCCTGGCCGACCCGCGCGCGCTGCGGCTGGCGTTGGACGCGGCCGAGGTCTACGAGCGCATGGGCTCGCCCGAGGGCGAACTGGCGCTGGCCCAGGCGGTGGTCTATCTCGCAGTCGCGCCCAAGTCGAATGCGGTGTATCGGGCCTGGACCGAGGTCAATGCTTTGGTGCACAGCGACGGATCCCGGCCGGTGCCGATGCACCTGCGCAATGCGCCCACGGCGCTGATGAAGGGGCTGGGTCATGGCGCCGGGTACCGCTACGCGCACGACGAGCCCGATGCCTATGCGGCGGGCGAATCGTATCTGCCGGATGAACTGCCGAAGAAGCGCTTCTACGAGCCTGTGCCGCGCGGCCTGGAACTGCGCATCGGCGAGCGGCTGGCAGAGCTGCGGGCGCGGGGCGGGACTCAGGGCAAGCCCGGAGAAGAAGGCGAGCCTTCGACGCCGGGTCCGCATCTAGAATGAAAATTCGACGCCCGCCCGCAAGGGCTGCCGGCGCGAGCGAGGCCAGCTTCTTGCTTGTGCCCGGCAACTGATGTTCCAGGGCCGAGCCGCTCCGGGCCTCAGAGAACCGGAGTGAGCCCGCCATGCAGACCTTCTTGCAGCAGATCATCAACGGGCTCGTCCTGGGCAGCATGTACGCCCTGGTCGCGCTGGGCTACACGATGGTCTACGGCATCATCAACCTCATCAACTTCGCCCACGGCGAGATACTGATGGTCGGTGCGATGACGAGCTGGACGGTGGTCACGCTGCTCGCCGACTCGGGGCTGCCGGGGTGGCTGCTGATGCTGATCTCGCTGATCGCGGCGGTCGTCGCCTGCTCGGTGCTGAACTTCGCGGTCGAGAGGCTGGCCTATCGGCCGTTGCGCAACGCTCCGCGGCTGGCCCCCCTGATCACCGCGATGGGCATGAGCCTGCTGCTGCAGACGCTCGCGATGATCATCTGGAAGCCGGCGCCCAAGCCGTATCCGCTGCTGCTGCCCACGGCGCCGTTCAACATCGGCGGCGCGGTAATCACGGTGACCCAGTGCCTGATCCTGGGCGTGACGGCGGTCGCGCTGGTCGGCCTGAGCTTTCTCGTCAACCGCACCCGGCTCGGCCGTGCGATGCGCGCCACGGCCGAGAATCCGCGCGTCGCCGCGCTGATGGGCGTGAAGCCCGACCGGGTCATCTCCGCCACCTTCGTCATCGGGGCCGCGCTCGCGGCACTGACCGGCATCATGTGGGCCGCGAACTACGGCATCGTCCAGCACACGATGGGATTCATGCCGGGCCTGAAGGCCTTCACCGCGGCGGTGCTGGGCGGCATCGGGAACCTGCCGGGCGCGGTCGTCGGCGCCCTCGTGCTGGGCCTGGTCGAAGCGCTGGGGGCGGGCTATCTCGGCCGCTTGACCGGCGGCGTGCTGGGCAGCCAGTACACCGACATCCTCTCGTTCGTGGTCCTGATCCTGGTTCTCACGATGCGACCTTCCGGCCTGCTCGGCGAGCGGGTGGCCGATCGCGCCTGAGGCTGCAAGCACCATGAAGCAGAAAACCATCGTGTTCCTGATCTGCGTCGTGGCGCTGATCGCCCTGCCGCTGCTGGTCGCCCCCCTGGGCGCGGGCTGGATCCGCATCATGGCGTCGGCCCTGCTGTACGTGATGCTGGCCCTGGGGCTGAACATCGTCGTCGGCTACGCCGGTTTGCTAGATCTGGGCTACATCGCCTTCTACGCGGTCGGGGCCTACATGTACGCGCTGCTCGCGTCGCCGCAGCTGACCGAGAACTTTCCCTGGATCGCAGCCGCGCTGCCCGGCGGCATGCACACGCCGATCTGGGCCGCGATCCCGCTCGCCGCGGGGCTGGCTGCCATCGCCGGTGTCCTGCTGGGCACCCCGGTCCTCAAGCTCCGCGGAGACTATCTGGCGATCGTCACGCTCGGCTTCGGCGAGATCATCCGCATCTTCATGAACAACCTCGAGCAGCCGCTCAACATCACGAACGGTCCGGGCGGACTCGACCGCATCGACCCGATGAACCTGTTCGGCTTCAGCTTCGGCCGGCCGCTCGAGATCGGCAGCTACAGCATTCCGTCGGTGACGCTGTACTACTGGCTGTTTCTCGGGCTGGTCGTCTTCAGCGTGATCGTCTGCCAGCGACTGCAGACCTCGAGAATCGGGCGCGCGTGGATGGCCATCCGCGAGGACGAGATCGCGGCCAAGGCGATGGGCATTAACACCCGCAACATGAAGCTGCTGGCCTTCGGCATGGGCGCCACCTTCGGTGGCGTGGCCGGCTCGATGTTCGCATCCTTCCAGGGCTTCATCTCGCCCGAATCGTTCAGCCTGCCCGAGAGCGTCATGGTGGTGGCCATGGTCGTGCTCGGCGGCATGGGGCACCTGCCGGGCGTGATCCTGGGTGCCGTGATGCTCTCGGCGCTGCCCGAGGTGCTGCGCTATGCGTCGGGGTCGCTGCAAGACATGACCGGCGGGCGCCTGGATGCGGCCATCCTGCGCCAGCTGTTGGTCGCGCTGGCGATGATCGGCATCATGCTGGCCCGGCCGCGCGGGCTGTGGCCGCCGCCCGAGCACGGCAAGGCGGCGCCGGCGGCGGTGCGCTGAGGGCGGTGCGATGGCAGAGCTGGTTTTGAACGTCCAGGGTGTCAGCAAGCGGTTCGGCGGGCTGCAGGCCCTGTCGGATGTCGGGCTCCGCATCGAGGCCGGCCAGGTGTACGGACTGATCGGTCCGAACGGCGCCGGCAAGACGACCTTCTTCAACGTCCTCACCGGGCTGTACACGCCCGACGCGGGCAGCTTCGAGCTCGGCGGCCAGCCCTACAGGCCGAGCGCCGTGCACAAGGTGGCGCAGGCCGGCATCGCGCGGACGTTCCAGAACATCCGCCTCTTCGCCGAGATGACGGCGCTCGAGAACGTCATGGTCGGCCGGCACCTGCGCACGCACTCGGGCCTGGTCGGGGCGGTCTTCCGGACGGCCGGCTTCAAGGCCGAGGAAGCCGCGATCAAGCTGCGTGCCCAGGAGCTGCTCGACTACGTGGGCATCGCCCAGTTCGCCGACTACAAGGCGCGCACGCTTTCCTACGGTGATCAGCGAAGGCTGGAGATCGCGCGCGCGCTGGCCACCGACCCGCGGCTGATCGCGCTCGACGAACCCGCCGCCGGCATGAACGCCACCGAGAAGGCGGTGCTGCGCGAACTCATCGACCGCATTCGAAAGGACGGCCGGACGATCCTGCTCATCGAGCACGACGTGAAGCTCGTGATGGGCCTGTGCGACCGGGTCAGCGTGCTCGACTACGGACGCCAGATCGCCGAGGGCACGCCGGGCGACGTACAGCGCGATCCGAAGGTGATCGAGGCCTATCTCGGCCCCGGCAGCCACTGAGGACAGCCCGCAATGAGTGCAGCGATGTTGAAGGTCAGTGGGCTGAAGGTGGCTTATGGCGGCATCCAGGCCGTCAAGGGCGTGAGCTTCGAGGTCGCGGCCGGCGAACTGGTCAGTCTCATCGGTGCCAACGGCGCCGGCAAGACGACCACCCTGAAGGCGATCACCGGCACCCAGGCCGTGGCCGACGGCGAGATCCAGTTCATGGGGCGCAGCATCCGCGGCCAGGGGCCGTGGGACCTGGTCAAGCAGGGCCTGGTGATGGTCCCCGAAGGGCGCGGCACGTTCACTCGCATGACCATCCTCGAAAACCTCCAGATGGGCGCCTTCGTGCGCCGCGACGGCGAAATCGCGGCCGACATCGAACGCGTCTTCGCGCGCTTTCCGCGCCTCGGCGAGCGCCGCAGCCAGCTCGCGGGGACGATGAGCGGCGGCGAGCAGCAGATGCTGGCGATGGGACGCGCGCTGATGGCCCGACCCAAGGTGCTGCTGCTCGACGAACCTTCGATGGGGCTGGCGCCGATCATGGTCGACACCATCTTCGAGGTCATCGCCGAAGTCCATGCCCAGGGTACGACTGTGCTGCTCGTGGAGCAGAACGCCAGTCGCGCCCTCGGCCTCGGCGACCGCGGTTACGTGATGGATTCTGGCGAGATCACGATGAGCGGCGCCGGCGCCGAACTGCTGCAGGACCCGCGTGTGCGGGCGGCCTACCTCGGCGAGTAGTGACTGCCGTCGCAGCCGGACGGCGCGGAGCGGATCCGGACGGCACCTTGCGCGAAAAGGCGGGATGCGCTGCCGCGCCTCGCGCAGTGGCTACTCGACTTTCGCGCCGGACAGCGTCACGACCTGCCGGTACTTGGCCAGCTCGCTCTGGACGAAGGCGCCGAACTGCGCCGGCGTGGTCGGCGCGGGGTCAGCCATCATCGCGGCCATGCGGGCCTTGACCTTCGGCGTGCCCAGCGCCGCGACGAAGGCCTTGTTCAACCGCGTCGTAATCTCGTTGCTCAGGTGCGCGGGGCCGAACAGGCCGAACCAGGTCGAGATGTCGAACCCGGGCAGGCCGGCCTCGATCATGGTCGGCAGGTCGGGCATGGTGCTGGACCGCGACCGAGTCGTAACGGCCAGCGCCTTGAGCTTGCCGCTGCGGATGTTGGCCGCCGCCGAAGCCAGGTTGTCGAAGACGAAGTCGACCTGGCCGCCGAGCAGCGCGAGCTGTGCCGGCGCCGCGCCGGCGTAGGCGATGTGCACGGCGTGGATGCCGGCCTCGGACTTCAGCATCTCGCCCGCCAGGTGGCCCGCGCTGCCGTTGCCGCCCGAGCCGAAGTTGAGCTGGCCCGGGTGCGCCTTGGCATAGGCGACGAGGTCGGCCACCCTGGCGATCTTCAGCCGCGCCGCGGTCTGGGCATTCATCACCAGCACGTTGGGCACCTGGGCGACGAGCGTGATCGGCGTGAAGTCACGGATCGGGTCGTATGGGATGTGGCCATACAGCCAGGGGTTGATCGCGTGCGTGGCCACCGCGCCCATCACGATGATGCGGCCGTCGGGCGCGGCCTTGGCCACCAGGTCGGCGCCGATGTTGCCGCCGGCACCAGGCCGGTTGTCGATGACCACCGTGCCCAGGCTGTCCTTGACACCTTCGGCCAGGGCGCGCGCGATCAGGTCCAGCGGGCCGCCGGCGGCGTAGGGCACCACGAGGTGGATCACGTCAGACTGGGCGTGAGTCAGTCCGCTGGCGGCCAACGCGGCTGCGGCCAGGAGATCACGTCGGCTCAGGGTCATGCGATGGCTCCGTGTTTGTCGGCTTCGGAAGTGAAGGCGTCGGCGTAGAACTCGTCGGGGCGCAGCGCACAGCGCTGGACGAACTCGCGTTGCGCCGCCTCGACCATCACCGGCGCGCCGCAGGCATAGACCTGATGGCCCGACAGGTCGGGGAAGTCGGCAATCACGGCCTGGTGGACGAAGCCGGTGCGGCCGGCCCACGCGTCGTCGGCGGTCGGCTCGGAGAGCACCGGCACGTAGCGCAGGCGCGGCATCGCCGCGGCGGCGGCTTCGCACCAGTCGTTCTGGTACAGGTCGACCCTGCGGCGTACGCCCCAGTAGAGCAACGCGTCGCGCGCCAGCGCCTTGTGCTGTATCTGCTCGACGATCGCCTTGATCGGCGCGAAGCCGGTGCCGCTGGCCAGCAGAATCATCGGCTTGGGCGATTCCTCGCGCAGGAAGAAGCTGCCGAACGGCCCTTCCATGCGCAGGATCTCGCGCTCCTTCATCGCGCCGAAGAGATGGTCGGTAAACTTGCCGCCCGGCATGTGGCGGATGTGCAGCTCGATCGCCGGCGGGCTTCCGAGGTTGTGCGGCGCGTTGGCGATGCTGTAGCTGCGCCGCGCGCCGCCCTGCAGGATGAACTCCACGTACTGCCCGGCGCGGAATTGCAGGTTCTGGTTGGCCGGCAACTGCAGGCGCAGCACCGCGACGTCGGGCGCCGGCCGCGAGATGGTCAGGACGCGGGTGGGCATCTTCAGCACAGGGAAGTCGCCCAGCCCCGGCACGCTGCGTGCCTCGACGCTGCAATCCGACTGGGGCTTCGCGCAGCAGGTGAGGATGAAGCCGGCATCTTCTTCGGCCGCGGGCAGCGCCTTAAGCTGGTGCACGCTGTGGATCACGTGGCCCTGGAGCAACCGGCTCTTGCACGAGCCGCAGGCGCCGTCGCGGCAGCCGTAGGGCAGACCGATGCCTTGGCGGATGGCCGCCGCGAGAATGGTCTCGCCGGGATCGACGACGAAGCTGCGCTGTGCGGGTTGCAGGGTGATCGTGAAGCTCATGATGGGAGCGGCGCGCGCTTAAACTCGACCGCGAATTGTGCCCCCGCCCCGGCGCGCCGCCCCGGCGCCGACCCCTCCCATGACCCTCCCCCCGTCCCTGGTGCGCCGACCGACCCTGCTGATCGTGGGCTGCGGCGACGTCGGCCTGCGGGTGCTGAGCCTGTTGCGGCCGCGCTGGCGCGTTCTCGCGCTGACCTCCTCGCCGGACCGGGTGCCGCTGCTGCGCAGTCTCGGTGCGCTGCCACTGCTGGGCGACCTCGATCGGCCGGCCACGCTGGGACGCCTGGGCGGCCTGGCCGATGCGGTGCTGCACCTGGCGCCGCCGCCAGGCCAGGGCGAACACGACCCGCGCACCGGGGCCCTGTTGCGCGCACTGGCCCGCAGCGGGCGCGTCCGCCGACTGGTCTATGCCAGCACCAGCGGCGTCTACGGCGACTGCGGCGGCGCGCGCGTCGAAGAAACGCGGGCCGTCAATCCGGCCACCGACCGCGCACGTCGCCGCGTCGATGCCGAAGCCCAAGTGCGCTGGTTCGGACGCCGCAGCGGGGTCGCCGTCTCGGTGCTGCGCATCCCGGGCATCTACGCGCTGGACCGAGCGGGCGGCGATCCGCGCGAGCGGCTGCGGCGCGGCACCCCGGTGCTGGCCGACTCCGACGACGTCTTCACCAATCACGTCCACGCCGACGACCTTGCCCGCGCTTGCGTGGCGGCCTTGTTACGTGGTGCGCCCCAGCGCGTCTATCACGCCAGCGACGACAGCGAATTGAAGATGGGGGCGTACTTCGGGCTCGTGGCCGGGATGTCCGGCCTGCCGCCGCCGCCGCGGATCACGCGCGCGGAGGCGGCCGAACGGGTCGGCCCGATGCAGCTGAGCTTCATGGGGGAGTCCAGGCGATTGGCCAACCAGCGACTCGTGCGCGAACTGCGATTGCGGCTGCGCTATCCGACGGTGGTCGAAGGTTTGCGCGCCGGCCTCCAGCCGCTGGCGTCGCAAGGCGACCGCGACTAGCGAGGCCGCTTGCCGAAAGGCGACTGGCCGCGCCAGTAGCGGATCATCAGGTAGCCACCGGCCATGCCGCCCAGGTGCGCGAAGTGGGCGATGCCGCCGGTGCCCATCACGCCAAGCACCAGTTCGAGCGCGCCGAAGACGATCACGAAGGTGCGGGCGCGCATCGGGATCGGCGGGAACAGCGGCATGATGATCCGGTTCGGGAACATCATGCCGAAGGCGAGCAGCAGCGCGAAGATGCCACCCGAGATGCCGACGGTGGGCACGTTCGAGCCGGTCAGGCCCGTGATCAGCAACTGCGCGGCGGCGGCGGCCAGGATGCCGGCGAGAAGGAACTGCCAGTAGCGGCGCCCGCCCCAGACGCGCTCGAGCTCGGCGCCGAACATCCACAGGCCCAGCATGTTGAAGAACAGGTGCGCCACACCACCGTGCAGGAAGGCGTAGGTGACGATCTGCCAGGGCATGAAGTAGCCACTGCCCAGCGGGAACAGGGCGCCCCAGACCTCGATCTGCGGGATGACGAACTGCAGGCAGAACACAGCCGTGCAGGCGAGCATGAGGTTCTTGGTGACGGGTGGGAGCGGCGGCATGGATTCAGGGTGGAAGGCCGGTGCAAGTCCGGCTGGTGCCCGCGGCCAGACTCGAACTGGCACGCCTTGCGGCGGCGGATTTTGAGTCCGCTACGTCTACCGATTTCGTCACGCGGGCAGGGTGGCCGGCCAGAGCATGCCGAAGCCGAATCGATTATCACACGCACCTTCGGCAGCGCCCGCCACGCGCTGCGACAATCGGCGCCGATGAAGGAGCGCACCATGCCCGAGGCGGACGCACCGTCGTACAAGACCCTCGAAGATGCGATCGGCGCCACGCCGCTGGTGCGCCTGCAGCGTGTCCCCGGCGATGCCGGCGCGGCGCGCGGGAACGTGATCCTGGGCAAGCTCGAAGGCAACAACCCGGCGGGTTCGGTCAAGGACCGCCCGGCGATCGGCATGATCGCCGGCGCCGAGCAGCGCGGCGAGATCCGCCCCGGCGAGACGCTGATCGAGGCCACCTCCGGCAACACCGGCATCGCGCTGGCCATGGCGGCGGCCATTCGCGGCTACCGCATGGTACTGATCATGCCGGAGGACCTGTCGATCGAACGCGCGCAGACGATGAAGGCCTTCGGTGCCGAACTGATCCTGACGCCACGCTCCGGCGGCATGGAATACGCGCGCGACCTGGCCGAACAGATGCAGCGTGAGGGCAAGGGCCGCGTGCTCGACCAGTTCGCCAACCCCGACAACCCGCGCATCCACTACGAAACCACCGGCCCCGAGATCTGGGCCGACACCGGCGGCCGCGTCACCCACTTTGTCAGCGCGATGGGCACCACCGGCACCATCACCGGCGTCTCGCGTTTCCTGAAGGAGAAGAACGCCGCAGTGCGCGTCGTCGGCGCGCAGCCGGCCGACGGCTCGCGCATCCCGGGCATCCGTAAATGGCCCGAGGCCTACCTGCCGAAGATCTACGACCCGCATCAGATCGACGAACTCGTGCAGGTCGGCCAGACCGATGCCGAGGCGATGGCGCGGCGACTGGCGCGCGAGGAAGGCCTGTTCGCCGGCATCTCGGCGGCCGGCGCCTGCTGGGTCGCGCTGCAGATCGCGCGGCGGGTGGAAGGCGCGACGATCGTGTTCGTCGTCTGCGACCGCGGCGACCGCTATCTCTCGACCGGCGTGTTTCCGGCCTGACGTCTCGGGTCAGCACCCGATCGTCCACTTTCGATGAACTTCGTCGCGCGCTTCTGTGTGAATTGCGGCCAGCCGCTGGCGCTGCTTGCCCGCGACGAGGACGGCGGCGCCAAGGACCGGCTGCGTTGTACCGACTGCGGCTGGACACACTGGAACAACCCGACGCCGGTGTTGGCCGCGGTCGTCGAATGCAGCGACCGCGATGGGCGCGTGCTGCTGGCAAGAAATGCGGCCTGGCCGGGGCGCATGTTCGCGCTCATCACCGGGTTCATGGAAGCCGGCGAGAAACCCGAGCAGGGCATCGCGCGCGAGGTGGCCGAGGAGACGGCGCTCGAGGTGCAGCGGCTGTCGCTGATCGGCGTCTACGACTTCCAGCGCATGAACCAGGTCATCATTGCCTACCACGCGCTGGCGCGCGGTGAGGTGCGGCTGTCACCCGAGCTCGCCGAGTACAAGCTGTTCGCGCTGCGGGACCTTCGCTGCTGGCGCGCCGGCACCGGCTATGCGCTGGCCGACTGGCTGCGCTCGCGCGGCCACGAGCCGCAGTTCATCGAGCTGCCCTCACGTCCCTAGGTCTCGCTCGTAGAATCCGCCACCATGGAAGCCAGCAAAGAACTCGATGCCCGCGGGCTGAACTGCCCGCTGCCGATCCTCAAGGCCAAGAAGGCGTTGGCCGACATGGCCAGCGGCGACCTGCTGCGCGTGGTCGCGACGGACCCGGGTTCGATGCGCGATTTCCAGGCCTTCGCACGCCAGACCGGCAACGAACTGGTCGAGCAAGCGCGTCATGGGGACGAGTTCGTGCACGTGCTGCGGCGTCGCTAGCTACGGCGGCGGACATTCGCGCCGATCGGCGCCGCGGGGCTCGATCAGAGCGCCAGCCCCTTGAGGAATTCGCGGAAACCAGGCCCCAGTTGGGGGTGAGCCAGTGCGAGTTCGACGTTGGCTTCCAGGAAGCCCTCCTTGCTGCCGCAGTCGTAGCGCTTGCCGCGGTAGCGGTAGGCGAAGACCTTCTCCCGCCGCAGCAGCGAGGCGATGCCGTCGGTGAGCTGGATCTCGCCGCCCACGCCGCGTTGCTGGGTCGCGATCTCGTGGAAGACGCCGGGGGTCAGGATGTATCGGCCGGCCACGCCCAGCCGCGAAGGCGCGTCCTCGGGTGCCGGCTTCTCGACCATCCGGCTGACGTCCATCAGCCGGTCGTTGACCTCGGTGCCATCGACGATGCCGTAGCGCCGCGTCTGCGACGCAGGCACTTCCTGGACGGCCAGGATCGAGGCCCGCCATTCCTCGAACTGCTCGACCATCTGCGCCAGCACCGGGGGCTCGCCTACCATCAGGTCGTCGGCCAGAAGCACCGCGAACGGCTGTTCGCCGACCAGCCGCTGCCCGCACAGCACCGCGTGGCCCAAGCCCAGCGCCTGCGGCTGGCGGACGTAGATGCATTCCATGTCGTCGGGCTTGACGCCGCGCACGACGGCGAGCAGATCCTGCTTGTGCGCCTGCTCGAGCGCGACCTCGAGTTCGAAGGTCATGTCGAAGTGATCCTCGATCGGCCGCTTGTGGCGCCCGGTGACAAAGATCATCTCGCGCACGCCGGCAGCGTACGCCTCTTCTACCGCGTACTGGATCAGCGGCTTGTCCACCACCGGCAGCATCTCCTTGGGCTGCGCCTTGGTGGCCGGCAGGAACCTGGTGCCGAGGCCGGCAACCGGGAATATCGCCTTATGAACGTGCATGCGTCACTTTAGAATAATCTGTCTCAGGCCGATTGTGGCATGTGGCCTTTCGTCTGCCGTATGACACCGTCTCGCCCGCACCGATGGATGTGCTGATCGTCGAACCACTGGATTCCGACGTCCTGCACTGGCTCGGTGCGCGTCATGCCGTGCAGGTCGCGCCCGAACTGGCGAAGGACCCGCAGGGTTTCCGGACGGCGCTGGCGCGCGTGCGCGCGATCATCATTCCGCCGTCGGTCGCGCTTGACAGCACGGCGCTGCAGCGTGCGCCGCAACTGCGCATCGTCGGCCGGCTTTCGGTGGGGGCCGAGAACATCGACCTCGACGCCTGCGCGCGCGCCGGCATCGAGGTCGTGCGTCCGGCCACCGCGAGCGCGCTTGCCGAGGCCGAATTCGTCGTCGGTGCGCTGCTGCAGATGCTGCGCCGGGTGCCCATCCTCAACAGCGAGGGCCTGCTCGTCGGGCGCGAGCTCGGCGGCGCCACGGTGGGCGTAGTCGGCATATCGCCCGCGGTCAAGCCGCTGGCGCAGCTGCTGACCGCCTTCGGCGCGCGGGCGATCGGCTACGACCCAGGTGTCCATGCCACGGATCCGATGTGGTCGCGCTCGGGTATCGAGCCGGTCGGCCTGCACGAACTGATGCAGCAAAGCGACTGCGTGTGCGTGCTGCTGGCCTACTTTCCACGCTTCGCCGGACTGTTCGGCGAGCGGCTGCTGGCCGAGTCCAAGCAGGACCAGGTGATTGTGAGCCTGGCGCATTCGAGCCTGTTCAACGAGGCTTCGCTGGCGCGCGCGCTGACCGAAGGTCCGCTGGCCGCGGCGTGGTTCGACAGCATGGAGCCCGGACTGCTCGACCCGGGGCGGCCGCTGCGCCACGTCGACACGCTGCAGGTCACGCCCCGGGTCAGCGGCACGACGCAGCAATCGCGCTTGCGCAGCGCCTGGGCGGTGGCGGCACGGATCGACGAATTTCTGCAGGCTTCCCCGGTGCGCAGCGAGTTTAGGGCGACGCAGCCAGACGCGTTTGCTGGTCTTGAAGACGATTCAGGGCCTGCCTGAAGTCGGCCACCCGCGCGCGCTCCTGCTCGACCACCGCCGCCGGCGCCCGCGCCAGGAAAGAGGCGTTGCCGAGCTTGGCCTCGGCCTTGCCGATCTCGCCCTGGAGCCTGGCGATCTCCCGGGCCAGCCGTGCCTGCTCGGCCGCGACGTCGATCTGCAGGAGCAGCGCCAGCCGCAGCGGACCGCTGAGCGCCACCGGCGCGGCCTGCGTGGCGGCGGCGAAGGCGGCCTCGTCGGCCAGCACTTGGATGTCGGCCAATCGCGCCAGCGCCTTGAGCAGCGGCGCGGCGGTCTCGACGAACGACGCGTCGCCCAGCGTCAGCAGCGGGACCCGCTCGCCGGGCGGGAGGTTCATCTCGCTGCGCAGACGCCGGCATTCGACAACCACCCCCTTGAACTGCGCGATCCAGCGATCGGCCGCGGGGTCGATCTTCTCGGGCTGGGCCTGGGGGTAGCGCGCGCCGACGATGCTCTCGCTGTCCTTGCTTCCGGCCACCGGGGCCACGCTCTCCCACAGCTCGGCCGTGATGAACGGGGCGATCGGGTGCAGCAGGCGGAGCACCGTCTCCAGCGTGCGAATCAGGGTGCGGCGCGTGGCGCGCTGTTCGGCCGCACCGCCGTGGGCGAGCTGGACCTTGGCGATCTCGAGGTACCAGTCGCAGAACTCCTCCCAGACGAAAGCGTAGATCGCATTGGCGACATTGTCGAGCCGGTAGTCGGCGAAACCCTGCGCGACCGCGGCTTCGACCCGCTGCAACTCGCCGGCGATCCAGCAGTCGGCCATCGAGAAGGGCAAGTCGCCTTGGAGCGGGCCCGCGGGTGACGGGACGCGGCCCTCGCCATCGGTGAGCGGACCAGCGCAGTCGGCCGGGGCGTGCTCAGCGAGGCCGCAGTCGTGACCCGCGCAGTTCATCAGCACGAACTTGGTCGCGTTCCAGAGCTTGTTGCAGAAGTTGCGGTAGCCCTCGCAGCGCTTGGTGTCGAAGTTGATGTTGCGGCCCAGCGTCGCGTAGCTGGCCATCGTGAAGCGCAGCGCATCGGCACCGAACGCCGGGATGCCCTGCGGAAACTCCTTCTCAGTTTCCTTGCGCACGCGCGGCGCGGTCTCCGGCCGGCGCAGCCCGACCACGCGCTTGGCCAGCAGCGCCGGCAACGCGATGCCGTCGATGAGATCCACCGGGTCGAGCACGTTGCCTTCGCTCTTGCTCATCTTGTGGCCCTGCGCGTCGCGCACCAGGCCATGGATGTAGACGTCGCGGAACGGCACCTTGCCAGTGAAGTGGATCGTCATCATGATCATCCGGGCGACCCAGAAGAAGATGATGTCGAAGCCGGTGACGAGCACGCTGGAGGGCAGGAAGAGGTCCTGCTCCAGCGTACTCTCGGGCCAGCCCAGCGTGCTGAACGGCACCAGCGCCGACGAGTACCAGGTGTCGAGCACGTCCTCGTCGCGGGTCAGCGGACCGGTGTATCCCGCGGCCGCGGCGCGCCGGCGCGCCTCGTCCTCGTTGCGCGCGACGAAGAGTTCGCCGCCGCTGCCGTACCAGGCCGGGATCTGGTGTCCCCACCAGAGCTGGCGGCTGATGCACCAGTCCTGCAGGTTGGTCATCCAGTGGTCGTAGGTGTTGACCCATTGCTCGGGCACGAAGCGCACGCGGCCGCTGGCCACCGCGTCGATCGCCTTGGCGGCGATGCTGGGGCCCGGCTTTCCGTCGGCGCCCACGATGGGTCTGTTCACAGCGACGAACCACTGGTCGGTGAGCATCGGCTCGACGACCTGGCCGGTGCGCGCGCAGCGCGGCACCGTGAGACGGTGCTTGCGCGTCTCCACCAGCAGGCCTTGCGCTTCGAGATCGGCCACCACCCGCTTGCGCGCCTCGAAGCGGTCGAGGCCCCGGTACGCCGGGGGCGCGTTGTCGTTGACCTTCGCCTCGAGGTCGAGCACGCCGATGATCGGCAGCCCGTGGCGCTGGCCGACCGCATAGTCGTTGGCGTCGTGCGCGGGCGTTACCTTGACCACGCCGGTTCCGAATTCGCGATCGACGTAGGCGTCGGCGATGACCGGAATCAGGCGGTCGGTCAGCGGCAGCCGCATCCGCCGGCCGACGAAGGCGGCGTAGCGCTCGTCGTCGGGATGGACCATCACCGCGGTGTCGCCGAGCATCGTCTCGGGCCGCGTGGTGGCCACCACCAGGCTGGCCGTGCGGTCTTCGAGCGGGTAGCGGATGAGCCACAGGAAGCCGTCCTCCTCCTCGCTGTCCACCTCGAGGTCGGAGACAGCGGTTTTCAACTGCGGGTCCCAGCTCACGAGGCGCTTGCCGCGGTAGATCAGGCCTTCGTCATGAAGCCGCACGAAGGTCTCGACGACTGTGGCCGAGAGCCTCTCGTCCATCGTGAAGTACTCACGCGACCAATCGACGCTGTCACCCAGGCGGCGCATCTGGTTCGTGATCGTCGCGCCGCTGGTCGCTTTCCAGTCCCACACCTGGGCGACGAAGTTCTTGCGCCCCAGGTCATGGCGCGAGAGGCCGCTCTCCTGCAGCTGGCGCTCGACCACGATCTGCGTCGCGATGCCAGCATGGTCAGTGCCCGGCAGCCACAGCGTGTTGTGGCCGCGCATCCGGTGGTAGCGCGTCAGCGCGTCCATGATCGTCTGGTTGAACGCGTGCCCCATGTGCAGCGTGCCGGTCACGTTCGGCGGCGGAAGCTGGATGCTGAACGAGGGCCGCGCCGGGTCCAGCGTCGGCCGGTGCGCCGCGGCCGATGCCCAGACCGGGCCCCAGCGGGCCTCGATGGCGGCGGGATCGAACGACTTGGCGAGCTCGGTCATGGTGTTCAAGCAGGGTGGGGGCGGCCGGCCGGCCGGCTGGATGCGCGTGCAGTGCCAGCGCAGAAGCGGCTGGTTGCGGCCTACGATTGTAGGTGGCGGTCTCTTCGCCAAGCGGCGCTGGCCGCCCCGCCGTCGTCCACGGCGCGCCGCATTGCGCGCTGCTTCGAACCAGCTCGGCGCCGCGGCGCGTTAGCGCGCCGACGCGGCGCACGCCGGGCGCTACATGAACAGGTGCTCGCCCGCGTTCTCGCCCCCCAGCACGACGTAGTTGACCTTCTTCAGGTCGCCGAGCGTGCTGCCGCCGGCATAGCTGATCGAACTCTGCAGGTCCTCGCGCATCTCGCGCAGCGTGTCGGCGAGGTGGCCCTTGATCGGCTCGAGGATTCGCTTGCCCTCGACGTGCTTGTATTCGCCCTTGTTGAAGTCGCTGGCCGAGCCGTAGTACTCCTTGTAGCGCCTGCCGTCGACCTCCACCGTCGCACCGGGGGATTCCTCGTGACCGGCGAACAGCGAGCCGACCATCACCATCGCGGCGCCGAAGCGCACGCTCTTGGCGATGTCGCCGTGGTGGCGGATGCCACCGTCGGCGACGATCGGCTTGGTCGCCACGCGGGCGCACCACTTCAGCGCGCTCAACTGCCAGCCGCCGGTTCCGAAGCCGGTCTTGAGCTTGGTGATGCAGACCTTGCCCGGGCCGACGCCAACCTTGCTCGCGTCGGCGCCCCAGTTCTCGAGGTCGATCACGGCCTCGGGCGTGGCCACGTTGCCGGCGATCACGAAGGCCTGCGGCAGCTTGGCCTTGATGTGCTCGATCGCCTTGCGAACGCTCTCGGCGTGGCCGTGTGCGATGTCGATCGTGATGTAGTCGGCGCCGACGCCCTCCGCCGCCAGTCGATCGATGACTGCGAAGTCGGCCGCCTTGACGCCCGAACTGATCGAGACGAACAGGCCTCGCTCGCGCATGCGCCGCGCGAAGGCCACGCTGTCGAGGTCGAATCGGTGCATGACGTAGAAGTGGCCGCTGGCGGCCAGCATCTGGCTGATTGGCTCGTCGATCACCGTTTTCATGTTCGCTGGCACCACCGGCAGCGCGAAGCGGCGTGGCCCGAATGCCATCGAGGTGTCGCATTCGCTGCGGCTTTCGACCCGGCACTTGCGTGGCAGCAGGAGGATGTTGTCGTAGTCGAAGATTTCCATGGGCGGGCTCCACTGGCTGTCGCGGGCCGGGCTGCCGCGGCCGCCCCGGCGGGCGATTGCCCTTCGCGGGGGGCCGTCGCCGGCCCGGCGCCGGCGTGCCGATGGTAGCCTGCGGTTTTGTACGCCAACCGATCCACTGCCGAACAGCCCCTCGACCCCGCCCGCCGGCAACGGCACGAGCGGATGCTGCTGGCCTGTGCGCTGCTGGCGCTGGCCGCGCTGCTGAGCTGGGAGCACTGGGCCGCGCACCGACAGACCGAGACCGTGAAGCGCGCCCGGCTGCCGGTGCGGGAGCGGGCGGTGAAGGAGAACCTGCGTTCGCAGCTGGCGGCTGCCTACGCCGTCCTGCAGACTCTGCGCGACGCGCTCGCCGGCGTGCCGGTTGATCGCTGGGCCGCGAATGTCGCGCCGCGCCTGGAAACGCTCGCGGCCGCGATGCCAGGCGCACACCCGATCGACGTCTCCGACGCCAGGTGGCGCGTGTTGGCCAACAACCAGCCCGGGCTCCCCGGCAGCGGCGTCGCGGCGACGCCGGCATTCGTTCGCGTTGCCGCGCGCCCCAACGCTGCGGTGCTGTACCTGTCGCCGCCGTAAGCCATCGCGTCCCACCTGTTCTCGGTGAAACTGTCGCTGGCGATCCTCGATCCAGGCGGTGCCTTCGTGGGGGTCGTCTCGGCGACGCTGGACCCGGCCTACTGCTGGACGCTTCTCGGTTCCGTCCTCTACGCGTCCGACTTGTGGGGCGCGATCACCCACGGCGACGGTGTCCTGCTGATCCAGAGCCCGCCCGGACCGGTCCCGCCGGCGCCCGACTGGACCGGCCGGTGTCCTTCTTCAGCTGTCACCTGGCCAGCGGCCAGGCTGCCACCGCGATCACCGGGCCGGCGACCAGCGGCGAGATGCGCATGCTGGCGCAGCGCACGCTGATTGCCAAGGGGCTGCCACTGGACCGCCCGCTGGTGCTGACGGTCAGCCGCGAAATGCACGCCCTGTTCGCGTCCTGGAAGCGCCAGACCGCGATTTACGCCGTGCTCTACGTGGTGGTAGCTCTGACTGCCATCGGCGTCCTGCTGCGATTGCAGCGGCGGCGGGAGAAGCTGCAGCGGCTGGCCGATGCGACGCGTCGCCAGCGCGACGTCGGCGCCCAGCGGCTGGCGCTGGCGCTGCAGGGCGACGACCTCGTGCCGTGGGACATTGCGCTGCCCGACGGCCCCCGTCGGTGGTCAACGAGCGCTCGTATTCGATGCTCGGCCTGTCGCCCGGCGACGTCGAACCCGACGAGGCCGGCTGGCAATCGCTGCTGCACCCGGATGACCGCCACGGCCACTGGGTCTGGGTGCTCGTCGACCGCGGCCGCGTCGTCGAGCGCGACGCCAGCGGCGCGGCGCATGGGCGGCACCCACCTGGACATCAGCCAGCGGATGCAGATCGAGGACGACCTGCGCCGCAGTGAGCAGAGCCTGGCGGTCACGCTGAACTCGATCGGCGACGCTGTCATCGCCACCGACCCCCAGGGCGTGATCACGTGGCTGAACGAAGCCGCCGACCGGCCGCTGGTAACGATCTTCCGCATCGTCCACGCCACCACCGGCGAGCCGGTGCGCGACCCGGCGGTGCTGGCGCCGGCGCGGGCCGAGGTCGTCGGCCTGGCCAACGACACCCTGCTCACCGCCCGCGACGGCACCGCACGCCATATCGCCGACGACGCGGCGCCGATCCGTGACCTCGGGGGCCGCGGCTGGGCGCGGTGCTGGTGTTCAGCGACGTCACCGAGCACTACCGCATGACGCAGACGCTGCTCGGACGTGAGGCCGAGCTGAGCACCATCACCAACACCTTGCCGGGGCCGACCTCTCGGCTGGACCGGCAGCGGCGCTATCGGTTCGTCAATGCCGCCTACGAGCGCTGGTTCGGCGTGTCGCCGGCGCGGATGTTGGGCACCGAGTGGCGCTCGACGGTCGAACCCGAGACGCATGCGCAGGTCGATCTCCACTTCAGCGCGTGCTCGCCGGCGAGACCGTCACCTTCGACCGACCGGTGCAGACGTTGCGCGGCCGGCGCGAGGCGATGGTGACCTTCGTCCCCGACCGCGACGCCGCCGGTGTGGTGCAGGGCTGCCCCGTCGTCCTCGCCGACATCACCGAGCGCAAGCAGGCCGAGGACCCGCGGCGCCTGAGCGAGGCCAGGGTCCGTGGGCTGTTGAATGCGCTGACCTCGGGCGTCGTCGTCCACGCGCCCGACACACGGGTGCTCGACGCCAACCCGTCGGCCTGTCGCATCCTCGGTCTCCCGCTGGAACAGATTCGCAGCACGTCGGGCATCGACCCGGTCTGGCGCTTCGTCGAAGAGGACCGACAACCGATGCCGCAGGCGCGGTTGCCGGTGAACCAGGTGCGGGCCAGCGGCCGGGCGCTGGACAGCTTCCCTGTCGGCCTGCGGCGCAGCGATCGCGCCGTCCCGCTGTGGGCGCTGTGCAATGCCTTTCCAGTGTTCGACGCCGAGGGGGAGTTGCAGCAGATCGTCGTGACCTACGCCGACGTCACCGAGCGCAAGGAAGCGCAGGAAGAGCTGCGGCGTGGCGAGACCCGGCTGCGCATGGCGAGCCGCCTGACCCGCCTGGGCGGCTGACGACTGGACGTGGCCGGGCGTCGGATTCTGTTCTCCGAGGAAGTGGGCGAGATCCTCGGATTCGACGCCGATCGTCCCTTCGACGCCGGATCGGGCTACGACTTCGTCGCCCGAGCGCCGCGCACGCTGGCGCGATCGACTGCGGCACTGCATCGGCACCGGCGAGCCGATCGACGAAGAGCTTGACGCGCTCACCCGCAGCGGCCGGCCGTTGCGCTTGCGCGTGCTGGCCGAAGCGGTGCGTGACGCCCCGGGGCCGCACGCAGGTGGTTCGCGGCGCGGTGCAGGACATGACCGAGAGGCGCCAAGCGCAGGCCCAGCTGCGTCTGCTCGAGGCCGTGGTGGCGCGGCTCAACGACGTGGTGCTGATCATGGAGGCCGCGCCGCTGAACGAGCCCGGCCCATGCATCGTCTTCGGCAACGAGGCCTTCGAGTGCGTCACCGGCTACCGGCAGCATGACGTTCTCGGCCGCTCGCCGCGCTTCCTGCAAGGGCCGCAGCCCGACATGACCGAACTCGCACGCATCGACGCGTTGCTGGCGGCGGGTCGGAGCGTGCGAAGCGAGTGCCTAAACTACACGCGCCAGGGGCAGCCGTACTGGGTCGACATTGAGATCGTGCCGCTGCACGACGACGCGGGCCGCACCACGCACCTCGTTGCGGTCGAGCGCGACATCACCGACCGCAAGCAGGCCGAGGCCGACCGCGATACGCTCGTGCCCCAGTTGGGCGAGGCGCAGAAGATGGAGTCAATCGGCACGCTGGCCGGCGGCATCGTGCACGACTTCGACAACATCCTCGCCGCGATCCTGGGCAAGGTGACCCTGGCCCGGGGCGACCTGCCGCAGACCTACCCGGCCCAGTCCAGCCTGGAGCAGATCAACAAGGCCGGCATGCGCGCGCGCAGCCTGGTGCAGCAGATCCTGACCTTCAGCTGGCGCGAGCGCAACCCGATGGTGGCGCAACCGCTGCGGACGGTGGTCGACGAGTCGCTCGCCCTGCTTCGCGCCACGCTGCCGGCCTCGGCGCAGCTGGAGACGGTGCTGCCGGACTCGCCGCTGATGGTCGACGCCGACGCCACCCAGTTGCAGCAGGTGATGATGAACCTGTGTACCAACGCCTGGCAGGCGCTTCTGGGTGGCCGCGGCCGCATCGAGGTCGGCTTCGAGGCGCTGGACGACGCCGCCGCGATTTCGCCGCCGGTTCCCGACCCGCCGTCCTGTCCCTGTGTCCACCTCTGGGTGCGCGACGACGGCGCCGGGATGGACGCCGCCAGGCGCGAGCGCATCTTCGACCCCTTCTTCAGGACCAAGCCGGTGGGGCACGGCGCCGGGCTCGGTCTGTCGGTGGCGCACGGCACCGTGCGTAACAACGGCGGCGCGATCCGGGTCGACAGCGAGCCCGGCGCGGGCAGCATCTTCCATCTCTACTTGCCGCGCCTGATCGCGACCGCCTTGCCGGGTCGGCCGACGCGCGCCAGGCCAGGGATGTTGCGCGCGGCAGCGGGCAGCGCGTGCCCTACGTCGACGACGACGAGGTGATGGTGGTGATGGTGGAGCGCCTGCTGCAGCGGCGGGCTACGCCGTCGCGACCTGCAGCGGTGCGGCGCAGGCCCTGGACCTGGTGAGCGTCGAACCGGCGAGCTTCGACCTCGTCGTCAGCGACTACAACATGCCCCAGGCGTCGGGACTGGACCTGGCCGCCGCGATGCTGCGGCTGCGCCCCGGCCTGCCGGTGGTCATCACTTCGCGGTACGTGACCGACGAGCTGCGCGAGCGGGCCGCCGCGCTCGGCGTTCGCGCGCTGCTGAAGAAGGAGAGCAGCTTCGAGGAACTGCCGGGCCTGGTGCACGAGTTGCTTTTCACGCACCGGCCCTGAATGCGGGCGTGCCGCCTGCGCGCCGCGGGCCCTGGCGCCGCTCGGGGCGCCTCAAGTCGGCTGGCCGGCAACCGAAAAGAAAACCAACCCCTGGCCTCACTCGCCCCCAGCCGCATGACCAACCGCCTCGCAGACAGGCTGCGCAGCATGCTCGACGCGATCCTCGGGCGCCGCCCAGCGCCCCCGCCGCCTCCCGTTCGCCGGGGCGGGGGTGGAGCGCGACAGCTGCTGCACCTGTTCGAGCATTCGACGAGCGGGCTGCTGAGCTGCAGCCGCGACGGCACGGTGCTGCTGTGCAGCCCGGTTGCGGCGCAGCTGCTGGGCGCCACGCCCAAGGCGGTCTGCGGCCAGCCCATCGGCCGCTGGCTGGATCCGTTGGCGGCGGAGGGCCAGGACGGGGGCGCCACGTTCGCGCCCGGTCAATGCGAAACGATGGCGCGCCGCGCCGACGGCAGCACGTTCCCGGTCGAGCTGACCGTGAGTCAGACGCGCCTGGACGGCATGACGCAGTCGATCCTGATCCTGCGCGACATCACCGACCGCAAGTTTACGCAGGAGCAGCTCAACTACCTGGCCAATTTCGACAGCCTCACCGGCCTGCCGAACCGGGCGCTGTTTCGCGACCGCCTGGGGCAGGCCATGTCGCGCGCCCGCCGCAGCCGCTCGCCAATGGCACTGATGCTGCTGGACCTGGACAAGTTCAAGGTCATCAACGACAGCCTCGGCCACGAGGTGGGCGACCAGGTACTGCGCCACGTCGCCGAGACGATCAAGGGTTGCCTGCGACACGCCGATTCCGTCTCGCGTCCCGGTGCTGATGGTGTGTTCACCGTTTCTCGCCTGGGCGGCGACGAGTTCACGGTGATCGCCGAGCAGTTGGCCAGCCCCGAGGACGCGGCGCTGATCGCGCGCCGCATCATCGACGCGCTGGAGATGCCGATCCACCTGCTCGAAGGCTCCAGGCACGTGTCCACCAGCATCGGCATTTCGATGTACCCGGCCGACGACACCGACCTCGACGGCCTCATCCGCCACACTGACATGGCCATGTACCGCGCCAAGGCGATGGGGCGCGGCACCTACAGCTTCTTCAGCGAGGAGCTCAGCGCCGAGCTGGCGGCCCGGCTGCAGCTCGAGAACCAGCTGCGTCGCGCCGTCGAGCGGCACGAGTTCGTGCTGTATTACCAGCCCAAGGCGAGTCTGGCCACAGGCGAGATCACCGGCGTCGAGGCCCTGATCCGCTGGCACGCGCCGGGCCGCGGCCTGGTGCCGCCCGACCGCTTCATCCACGTGCTGGAGGAGAGCGGCATGATCCTGCCGGTCGGGGCCTGGGCGATCCGCACGGCCTGCGCCGAGCTGGCGGCCTGGGACCGTGCCGGCCTGCCCCGGCTGTCGCTGGCGGTCAACCTGTCGGCGCGCCAGTTCGGGCAGCCGTTCCTGGCCACTTTCATCCGCGACGCGCTCGACGAAGCCGGCATCGGCCCCGAGCGGCTGGAGCTCGAGCTCACCGAGAGCCTGCTGATGGAGGACAGCGAAGCCACCCGCGGCGTGCTGGGTTCGCTGGCGGCGATGGGCGTGCGGGTGGCGATGGACGACTTCGGCACAGGGCATTCTTCGCTGAGCTACCTCAAGCGCTTCGACATCGATACCTTGAAGATCGACCGCTCGTTCGTCAGCGAACTGCCGCACGACCCCGAGGACAAGGCGATCGCCACCGCCATCGTCGCGATGGGCCACAGCCTGCACATGAAGGTGGTGGCCGAAGGCGTCGAAACCGAGGCGCAGGCGCTGTTCCTTCAGGAACTCGGCTGCGACGAGATGCAGGGCTACCTGCTGAGCAGACCGCTGTCGTCGGCGGCGCTGGTCGACTGGCTGCTCGAGCGCCGGGCAGACGAGGCGGTTCGAAATTCGCCCTACGCCTGGAGCGACAGCGAGCCGATGACGCTGATGACGATGGATACGCTCGACGGGCCGCCCTGAGCGTTGCAGACGGGGCGCCGGTGCGCCGGTGCGCGCAACCCCGCACTCCTAGAATCAGTGCATGGTGCGTCACGAAGCAAAGGTTCGACTGAACCCGAAAGGGGAAGGTAGAGCTG
>JBBINW010000031.1:0-51269 GCA_037443665.1 Betaproteobacteria bacterium | reverse complement strand
GGCGGCACGCCATCGGCTGTGTGGCCGCCGCCCGGGCCGAGCGCCAGGGCCGGCGCGCACCGCCGCACGAGGCACAGGAAGGCCCGGAGCGGGTGGGCTTGCATCGCTCGCGCATTGTCGGCGCCCGACGCCCGGCCCCAAGTCGCGAGCCCGATCGAGCCGGGCGCACGCGCTGCGTCTAGACTCGCGTCAAGTGCCGGTGGAATGGCAACTCGGCCGTCCCGGCCTCGGAGCCCTGCATGGAATTCAAGGACTACTACGCAACGCTCGGCGTCGAGCGCTCCGCGACCCAGGACGAGATCAAGCGCGCCTACCGCAAGCTCGCGCGCAAGTACCACCCCGACGTCAGCAAGGAGCCCAACGCCGAGGCCCGCTTCAAGGAGGTGGCGGAGGCGCACGAGGCGTTGATCGACCCCGAGCGCCGCGCCGCCTACGACGACATCGGCCGCCGCCACGCCCAGGGCCAGCCCTTCGAGCCGCCGCCGGGCTGGGACACCGGCTACGAGTTCAGCGGTCGCGGCGGCTTCGATGGCCCGGCGGGGACCGCCGACTACAGCGATTTCTTCGAGTCGCTTTTCGGCCGCGCGGCTGGAGGCGCGCGCGGGCGGCGCGGCGCCGGCATGCGCGCGGCCGGCACCGACCACCACGCAAAGGTGGCGATCGACCTGGAGGACAGCTACCGCGGCGCCCGGCGCACGATCTCGCTGCGCATGCCGGTCGTCGACGCCCAGGGCCACGCGGCGCTGCAAGAGCGGCAGCTCGAGGTCAACATCCCCAGGGGCGTGCGCGCCGGGCAGCACCTGCGCCTGTCCGGGCAGGGCGGGCCCGGCATGGGCGGCGGACCGGCCGGCGACCTTTACCTGGAGATCGAGTTGCGACCCCACCCCCGTTTCCGCGTCGATGGCAGCGATGTCTACGTCGACCTGCCGGTCGCGCCCTGGGAGGCCGCCCTGGGCGCCACGGTCACCGCGCCCACGCCCGACGGCGATGTCCAGCTGACGATCCCGGCCGGCTCGCCGCACGGGCGCAAGCTGCGGCTGAAGGGCCGCGGGCTGCCGGGCAAGCAGCCGGGCGACCTGTACGCGCAGCTCGTCGTCGCCCTGCCGCGGTCCGATTCGGTCGCGGCCAGGGAGGCCTACGCCGCGATGGCGAGGGCCTTCCCCGGTTTCGATCCGCGCCGCGTCGAGGAGGCATGACGGCCATGGCTGATCGCAACGTGCAATTGCTCGACGCCGTCGTCGTCGAGGAAGAAGTTGTCTTCACCCTGGCCGACCTGGGCCGGGCCTGCGGCGGCGACGAGGCCGAACTGCTCGCGCTGGTGCACGAGGGCGTGCTCGAGCCGGTCGGCGGGGCGCCGGCGGAGTGGCGCTTCAGCGGTCCCTCGCTGCAGCGTGCGCGCACGGCGCTGCGGCTGGCGCGTGACCTCGATCTTGGCGCGCCCGGCACGGCCCTCGTGCTCGAGCTGCTGGCCGAGGTCGATGCGCTGCGCGCACGACTGCGGCGCGCCGGTCTGGACTGAGGCAGGGCGGGCGGCGCACTCGATGCCGTCGCGCGGCGCGCTCCGAGGCATCGCAGATGGTGGCGCCTTCAGGCGTTGCAGACCTGGCCTTCACGCAGCGCCAGCACGCCGGAGGCGGCCAGTTCTTGAACGATCTGCTCGGCGAAGGCGGCCATCGACCCACCGGGCCGGCCAATGCGCTGCCACACCGCGTGGTGCAGCGCGCCGCCCTCGAACCAGGCCAGCAGCGTGGCCCAGTCCTGTTGCTGGACTTCGAGCAGACGGAACTTGAACAGCGCCTTGATCGCATGGCGGGCATGCTTGTTCGGCTCGGCGCGAAACCCGGCCAGACGCCGCCGCGCGCGTGCGAGCGCGGCCGACAGGTCGCCGAAGGGCGCGCCGTGGCCGGGGATGGCCCAGCGCGCGTCCAGCGATTCGATCAGGTCGAGCGCGGCGGCGACGTCGTCGAAGCCGGGCTCGCCTTCGAGCTCGGGGAAGACGACGCCGAAGCCGCGTTCCCACAGCGCGTCGGCCGTGATGACGACGCCGTCGTCGGCATCGAACAGGATCAGCGAGTGCGGGTCGTGGCCCGGTGCGGCCAGGGCCAGCCAGCGCCGGCGCCCGATCGTCAGCGTCTCGCCCGGCGCGAGCCAGGCATCGGGCACGAAGCGATCGCATTGCTGGTGCGTGGGCGCGTAGGTCAGCGCGACTTCGTCCCAGGCCCGCGCAGCGTCCCACTGGCCCGGCGGGATCGTGATGCGGCAGCCGAAGGCGCGCTGCAGCGCGGCGTTGCCGCCGCAGTGGTCAGAGTGCAGGTGGGTGTTGACCACGCCCGCCAGGTCTTCGCCGCCGAGGGCGCGCTGTACCAGGGCCACGGTCTGCGCGGCATGGGCGGCGTGGCCGCTGTCGATCAGCACCGCACCTGCGCCCTCGCCGTGCAGCAGGATGTTGTTCGATGACAGCCAGCCCCGTTCGAGGACGGTCAGGCCGCGCAGGGCCGGGCCGGCGCTTGTCATCGCGGCAGGGTCCGGATCACAAAGCCGGCCGGCGCGCGAGCAGCGCGGGAACCAGCGTCTCGTAGCCGGCGGCCAGCGCCAGCAGCGGCGCGTCGCCGCGCGGCCTGCCGATCAGCTGCAGGCCCATCGGCAGCCGGCCCGCGGCATCGAACCCCGCCGGCACGCTGATCGCGGGCAGGCCGGCGAAGGTGGCGTAGATCGTCGCTTCCATCCAGCGATGGTAGGTGTCCATCGTGCGGCCACCGATCCGGCGCGGCCAGTCGGCGCCGACGTCGAAGGGCCAGACCTGCGACACCGGCAGCGCCAGTGCGTCGTAGCGCTCCATCAGCGCCGCCATGTGGGCGGCGAAGGCGCTGCGCACGACGCTGGCTTGCATGAACTCGGCGAACGTCAGCGTGCTGCCGCGGTCGTACTCCCACAGCGCCTCGGGCTTGATCTTCTCCCGCGCGCCGGGCCAGGCGATCAGCCCGGCGATGCTGCCCTGCGCGACCAGGCCACGGCGCCAGACCAGCCAAGCTTCCCACACCTGCTCGGCGCTGAAGCCGAGCGCCGTGGGCTCGACCAGCGCGCCGGCGTCGCTCATGCGCTGCAGCGCCTGTTCGCAGACCGCTGCGATGCCGGGCTCCAGCGCGAGGTGCTCGCCGAGGTCGGCCAGCCAGCCGATGCGCAGGCCGCGAACGCTGGCGCCGTGCGGCGGCGCGAAGCTGCGGGTCTCGGTCGCCAGCGATAGCGGTGCGCGCGCGTCGAAGCCGGCCTGGATATCGAGCAGCCGCGCCAGGTCGCGCACCGTGCGCGCCATCGGACCGTCGGTGCCGAGCTGGTGGATCCAGACTTCCGGCTTCGGCCAGCCCGGCACGCGGCCCTGGCTGGGCCGCAGGCCGAACACGTGGTTCCAGCCGGCAGGGTTGCGCAGCGAGCCCATGAAGTCGGAACCGTCGGCCACCGGCAGCAAGCGCAGCGCCAGCGCCACCGCAGCGCCGCCGCTGCTGCCGCCGGCACTGCGCGTCGTGTCCCAGGCGTTCGGCGTGGTGCCGAAGAGCGTGTTGTAGGTGTGCGAGCCGAGCCCGAACTCGGGCATGTTGGTCTTGCCGATGACGATGCAGCCCGCCGCCTTCATGCGCGCCACGTAGAGGCTGTCCGCGTCGGGCATCGCGCGCTGCAGCAGCGGGCTGCCCTGCGTGCTCGGGAAGCCGAGCGCATGGCCGCTGTCCTTGATCGCCTGCGGGATGCCGTGCAACCAGCCGCGCGACGCGCCGCGCGCGAGCTCGGCGTCGCGCAAGTCGGCCTCGCGCAGCAGCGCGTCCTCTTCGGCAAGGTTGACGATGGCGTTGAAGCGCGGGTTGAGCCGCCTCACACGCGCCAGCGTGGCCGTCATCAGTTCGCGGCACGAGAGCTGCCGCGCGTGGATCGCGCGCGAGAGCGCATCGGCGTCGAGCGCCAGAAGATCGTCGTCCATACGGGTTGCCGGCAGGTGTGACGGTGCCGATTGTCGGGTTGCCGCGGGTTGGCCGCGATCGAGCGCCGCCCTGGCCGGCCGGCGCCCGGCCCATTCCGTCCGTCGCGGCGGCGCAGTGGCGCGCAAAAGCGGCGCTTTTCTCCCGCTTGCGGTGGCGCGCCGGGCCTAACCTGCAGCATGTCGTCCGTCGCCCGCAGGTCCGCCATGAAGCTCACCGTGCCCGAGTACGCGCCGCCCCATGCCCGGGGTGCTGCCCTTGCCGTCGGGCTGGCGCCGATCCTGGTGCTGCTGGCCTTCACCCTCGTCGTTGGCGGCCTGATCGAGGTGGACATCGGGTTCGCGGTGTTTGCCGCCTGCACCGCCTGGATCGTCGTCGAGATGCACCAGTACCAGAAGTCAATCGACGACTACGACGACGACTACGTTGGCTGCTACCTTGCCGGGCGCTCCCCGGCGGCGCCGCTCGATTGGTCGGAGACCGAGAGTACGCCGACTCCGACGCGAGACTTCGTCGCCTCGCTTCTCGAAGCCGACGAATGCACGACGTTGCGTGACGGCCAGGCGCCGCTGCACCCCGTGCCCTGATCCCCGGTCGGATGCACCGGGGGGCCATCGCGCCCGGTGCTGTGCGAAGTCCTGCCTCGTTTGGTCGTTCGCTGGGCGGATCGTGCATTCGGGGGGTCGGGTCCGACGTTCATCGCCGGGTTCGGCCACGACGGCTCTCGGATCGCGACGATCGGACCCGTGTCGGCATAGTGGCTTGCTAGGGATTCTTCTTGGTGGCGTTCGACGTATATTGCGCAACCCCATATCGCGCAGCGACGCAAGCGCTTGCGCCTCGTCACCCGAGTTCATTCGCGCTGCTCTCGGGTGCCACGCTGACCAACGGCCTCCACGATGAACGATCTCGATCACGCCCGTACTCTCGTTGCAGCGTGGCTGCAGCCGCTGCCCGACGCCGCGGCGCCGTGCGGCACCGACCTCGAGTACGACAACGACTTCCTGGCCCTCACGCAGGCCGCGGCGGGCAAGCCGGAATCGCAGTTCGGCCCGGCGGAGCCGCCGGATTGGCGGGCCGCCGTCGAAGGTGCAGAGACGCTTTTCGAGCGCACGCGCGACCTGCGGATTGCGATCGTCTGGCTGCGGGGCAGCCTGCACGTGCTGGGCTATGCCGGTCTTCCGGTGGGGCTCGGGCTGATCATCGGGCTGATCGAGAAGCACTGGGACGCGCTGCATCCGATGCCCGATCCGGACGACGGTGACATGTTCGCCCGCGCCAACGCCCTGGCGCTGCTCGCCGAAACCGAAGGCCTGATCGGTGACCTTCGCCAGGCACGCCTGGCCGACGACCGGACCCTCGCCGGACTGACAGTCCGTGCGGTCGAGGTCGCATCGGGACTGTCACCTGCCCGCGCCGGTGAAACCGACCTGGGCAAGGCCGCCTTGGCGGAGATGATGGCGGTCGCGGTCGCCAAGACCCCCGATTTGAGGGGTCAGTGCGAGCAGGCGGGGGTTCTGGCCAAGCAACTCGCCGTGCTCATCAACGCCAAGCTGGGAGCCGCCGCGGCGCCCGATCTGCGGCCCTTGCAAGCCTTGATCAAGGCCGTCGCCGCTCTGCTGCCGGCGGCGTCGGGGGCCGATGGCGAAGACGGGGACGGCGAGGAAGGAGAGGGTGGCGGGGCGGCCGGCTCGCGGCGGGGTCTGTCGGGCACCGTCAACTCGCGCGAGGAGGCCATTCGTGCGATCGACATGATCTGCGATTACCTCGAGCGTGCCGAGCCTGCGAACCCGGCGCCCCTGTTCTTGCGCCGCGCCCGCCGACTCATCAGCCACAACTTCCTGCAATTGATGAAAGCCCTCGCCCCGGGCGCGTTGGCCGAAATCGCGAAGGTCGTCGGCATTGACCCGGCTACCGTCAAGGAGCCAGATAGCGCTTGACGAAACAGTTGAGTTCGTAGAAAACCTCCCTCTCTTTCTTCGGCCCGGGTCGCCATCCATCCACAGGAGCCTTTCATGAGCAGCAGCCAGAAATTCATCGCCCGCAACCGCGCACCGCGTGTCCAGATCGAGTACGACGTCGAGGTCTACGGGGCCGAGAAGAAGGTCCAGTTGCCGTTCGTCATGGGCGTGCTGGCCGATCTTTCTGGCAAGCCGGCGGAGCCTCTTGCGCCGGTGGCGGACCGCAAGTTCCTCGAGGTCGACGTCGACAACTTCGACGCCCGCATGAAGGCGATGAAGCCCCGCGTGGCGTTCCAGCTGCCGAACGCGCTGACCGGCGAGGGCAACCTGAGCGTCGACATCACGTTCGAGAACATGGACGACTTCTCGCCGGCAGCGGTGGCGCGCAAGGTCGACTCGCTGAACAAGCTGCTCGAAGCCCGACAGCAGTTGCAGAACCTGGTGACCTATATGGATGGCAAGGGTGGCGCCGAAGAGCTGATCGGCAAGCTCATGTCCGACCCGGCGCTTCTGGGCACGCTGGCTGCATCGGCGAAGCCGACCGACGCCGCCTGAGCCGACCGCCGATTCAACAAACCGAAAGAGGAGTGCCCATGGCCGAAACCCAAGCCGCCCCAGCCCTGGCCGGCGTGACGATGGAAGGCAGCGACCTGGCGTCGCTGCTGCAGAAGGAATTCAAGCCCAAGTCCGTCGACGCCAAGAGCGCGGTCGAACAGGCGGTGCAGACGCTGGCGCAGCAGGCGCTGGCGCAGACGCAGCTGATCGGCAGCGACGTCGTCGCGTCGATCGAGGCGATGATCGCCGCGATCGACAAGAAGATGTCCGATCAGATCAACCTGATCATGCACCACGAGGACTTCCAGAAGCTCGAAGGCGCCTGGCGCGGCCTGCACTACATGGTCAACAACACCGAGACCGACGAGCAGCTGAAGATCCGCGTGATGAACGTCTCCAAGGCCGAACTCGGCAAGACGCTCAAGCGCTACAAGGGTACGAGCTGGGATCAGAGCCCGATCTTCAAGAAAGTCTATTCGGAGGAGTTCAGCCAGTTCGGCGGCGAGCCCTTCGGTGCCCTTGTCGGCGACTACCACTTCGACCAGAGTGCGCCCGACGTGGAACTGCTGGCCGAGATGGCCAAGATCTCGGCGGCCGCGCATTGCCCGTTCCTCACCGGGGCCTCGCCGACGCTGCTGCAGATGGATTCCTGGCAGGAACTCGCCAACCCGCGCGACCTGACCAAGATCTTCACGACCCCCGAGTACGCGGCCTGGCGCTCGCTTCGCGAATCCGAGGATTCGAAGTACATCGGACTGGCGATGCCGCGCTTCCTGGCGCGCATGCCCTACGGTGCGAAGACCAACCCGGTCGAGGAATTCAACTTCGAGGAAGACACCGGCTCGGCCGACCACGGCAAGTACACCTGGGCCAACGCGGCCTACGCGATGGCGACCAACGTCAACCGTTCGTTCAAGGAATACGGCTGGTGCTCGCGCATCCGCGGCATCGAGTCGGGCGGCGCGGTCGCCAACCTGCCGACGCACAGCTTTCCCACCGACGACGGTGGCGTGGACATGAAGTGCCCGACCGAGATCGCGATCGAGGACCGGCGCGAGGCCGAGCTGGCGCAGAACGGCTTCATGCCTTTGGTGCACCGCAAGAACAGCGACTTCGCCGCCTTCATCGGTGCGCAGTCGCTGCACAAGCCGGCCGAATACGACGACCCCGATGCGACCGCCAACGCCAATCTGGCCGCGCGCCTGCCCTATCTCTTCGCCACCTGCCGTTTCGCCCACTATCTGAAGTGCATCGTGCGCGACAAGATCGGCTCCTTCAAGGAGCGTGACGAAGTCCAGCGATGGCTGAAGAAGTGGATTTCGCAGTACGTCGACGGGGATCCGATCAACTCGTCTGAAGGCACCAAGGCGCGCAAGCCGCTGGCGGCGGCGGAAGTGGTCGTGGAGGAGGACCCGGCCAACCCCGGCTACTACAGCTCGAAGTTCTTCCTGCGCCCGCATTACCAGTTGGAGGGCCTGACGGTTTCGCTGCGCCTGGTCTCCAAGCTGCCTTCCGCCAAGGGCGCGTGAAGCGCGACGGCCTGATCTGATTTTCCGTCATCCCCAGCCGGCTGCACGGCTGGGGGCGCCCGGCGATCCGGGCGCTTCCTGCAGTATCCTGGCCCCGCCTCGGGGCCCAAACATCATCAGGAGTCAGCTATGTCAGTGGACATGTTCATCAACATGGGCGACAAGATCAAGGGCGAAACCCAGGACTCGAAGCGAAAGGAACACCACGACGTCGACGTCCTGGCATGGAGCTGGGGCATGTCGCAGTCCGGCACCACGCACATGGGCAAGGGCGGCGGCGCCGGCGTCGTCAACGTGCAGGACCTGTCGTTCACGAAATACGTCGACACCGCGAGCTCGGCGATCATGGTGGCGCTGGCCAAGGGCTCGCACACACCCAAGATGTCGCTCCTGGTGCGCAAGGCCGGCGAGGGCCAGCAGGAATACATCACGATCGAAATGGACGAAGTGATGGTCACCTCGATCAGCACCGGCGGGTCGGGCGGCGAGGATCGCCTGACCGAGAACGTCACGCTCAATTTCGCCAAGGTCAAGTTCGACTATTACGTCCAGGATGAATCGGGAGCGACGTCCAGCGCAGGTACGTTCCACTGGGATATCGCCGGCAAGATCGCGATCTGACCGCTGGTCGCGCCGCAGCGCCGGGGCGCGTTGCGCCGGCGCGTGGAAGGCCGTGGCACCAAGCGCCGCCAGGACGCCTGCTTCGGTCGACGGCGGGCTGCGACGATGGGAGCCGACGTTCGTCGGCGTGGGCTGCTGATCGCCTGGGGGGACGGCGGATTGCGCCGTCGCCGATTCCAGGAGTGTTGGGTTGATCGACGGATCGCGAATCGGCGCCAGTCGATTGGTCATCGGCCCGATGTTCATTTCACCGGCGCGGCAAGCGCGCAGGTCGCACCAAAGGCGGACTCAAGATGGCGGATTCCAGCGCGGCCATTCAGGCATTGAAGGACGGCGACACCCCGCTTGCGCTCAAGCTGCTCACCGAGCAGGTGCGCGCGCGCCCGCAGGACGCCAAGCTGCGCGTCTTCATGTTCCAGCTGTTGTGCGTGCTCGGCCAATGGGAGCGCGCGCTCAACCAGCTCAACGTCTCGCTCGAACTCGACCCCGGCACCTTGCCCATGGTGCAGACCTACCGCGAGGCGATTGCCTGCGAAAGGCTGCGCCAGCAGGTCTTTGCCGGCCAGAAGGTGCCGATGCTCTTCGGCGAACCCGAGACCTGGGTCGCCCTGCTCATCGAGGCCCTGCTGCGCGAGGGCCGCGGCGAACCGGAGGCGGCGCGGCAGCTTCGCGATCAGGCCCTCGAACAGGCGCCCGAGACTGCCGGGGAGATCGACGGTGAGGCCTTCGCCTGGATCGCCGACGCGGACGCCCGGCTCGGGCCGGTCATCGAAGCGGTGATCAACGGGCGCTACTACTGGCTTCCCTGGAACCGCCTGTCCCAGGTGGACATCGACCCGCCGCAGGACCTGCGTGACGCGGTCTGGATGCCCGCTCACTTCCAGTTCACGAACGGCGGCGAGGTCGTCGGCCTGATTCCGACCCGCTATCCCGATACCCAGCTGGCCGCCGGCGACCTGCTCGCCCTGGCCCGGCGTACCGATTGGCGGGAGACCTCGCCCGGCGTGTTCACCGGGCTCGGCCAGCGCCTCTACACCACCGACGTGGCCGATCACGCGCTGATGGACATGCGCTCGGTCGTGCTCGCTGTGCCCACCGCCTGAGTCCGGAGGCGAGTCGGCAGCATCATGGCCACCTCGCGCCCGCAGGATCGGCTGCAGCCTGCCTTGCTCGACCGCCTGACCGACGACGATCCGGGCTCGAAGACGGAGCCCGCCGAAGGTCGGGTGATCAACCGCAATCGCTTGCGCGAGATGGTCCTGCGCGACCTGAGCTGGCTGTTCAACTGTGCCGCGCCTGGCGAAGCCTTCGACTGGAACGGCGCGACCCAAGCGCACAGCTCGGTCATCAACTACGGCCTCGTGCCCTTGTCCGGGACCTCTGCCTCGGGCATCGACAAGGGCATGCTTCAGAACCGCGTTCGCCAGGCGATCCTCGACTTCGAACCCCGCATCCTGCCGGGGTCGCTGGCGGTCGAGGTCGTGGTCTCGGGCGACCAGCTCGACCACCACAACCAGATCGGGTTTCGCATCTCCGGGCAGCTGTGGGCTCAGCCGGTGCCGCTCGAACTTCTGCTGCACACCGACGTCGACCTCGAGACCGGGCGCGTCTCGGTGCAGGAACTCGATCGTTAGGCGCCCATGGACCCCCGTCTGCTTCGCTACTACAACGAGGAACTGCGCCATCTGCGCGAGATGGGCGCCGAGTTCGCCCAGCAGTTCCCGAAGATCGCGGCGCGCCTGAGCATGGAGGGGGTGGAGGTCGCTGATCCTTACGTCGAGCGGCTGCTCGAAGGTTTCGCCTTCCTCGCCGGGCGCGTGCAGCTCAAGCTGGATGCCGAGTTCCCCAGGTTCACGCAGCGCCTTCTGGCCATGCTCTACCCGCAGTTCCTGGCGCCGACGCCGGCGATGCTGGTCGCGCAGGTCCACCCCGAACTCGGTGACGCCGCGCTGGCCGGCGGCGTCACGCTGCCCCGCGGCAGCGTCATGACCAGCCAGGCCGGCAAGTCGGGCGCCACCGCCTGCGAGTTCCGCACCGCACACGCCCTGACGATGTGGCCGCTCGAGCTGACCCAGGTCGAATACTTCACCCACGCCTCCGACCTGCCGATGGCGGCCGTGCCGCAGTGGCGCAAGTACCGCGGCGGGCTGCGTCTGCGCCTGCGGACCACGGCGGACCTGGACTTTTCGCAGATCGCCCTCGAGGACCTGCGTCTGCACTGCGCCGGCGTCGACGAAGTGGCGTACCGGTTGTACGAACGGATTTGCGGCCACCCCCTGGGCGTGCTGGTGCTTCCGGTCCGGCGTTCCGATGGCTGGCACGAAGCGCTGGATGGTGATTGCGTCGAGCCGGTCGGCTTCGACGACGAGCAGGCGCTCTTGCCCTTGACGTTGCACGGCTTCGAAGGGTATCGGTTGCTGCAGGAGTATTTCGCGTTCCCGCAGCGTTTCCTGTTTTTCGACCTCTGCGGCATCGGGCCGGCGCTGCGGCGTCATCGCGGGCAGGAAGTCGACATCGTCATCCTCTTCGATCGCCCCGACGACGCGTTGCTGCAGGCGGTGGGGGTCGACAGCCTGGCGCTGCACTGCGTGCCGGCCGTCAACCTGTTCGATCGCCGATGCGATCGCATCCACGTCAGCGCCGACACCAGCGACTTCCATGTCGTGCCCGACCGCACGCGGCCGATGGACTACGAGGTGCACTCGCTGATCGAGGTCGTGGGCTACGGTGAGGGCGTCAAGAGCGAATGGCGGTTCCTGCCGTTCTACAACGCCTTCCACGCCGAAGACCGCTCGCACAGCGCCTACTACTCGGAGCAGCGAGAGCCGCGCCTCATGTCGCAGCAGCAGCAGCGCGACGGTCCGCGCACCAGTTACATCGGAACGGAGACCTACCTGTCGCTCGTCGACGCCGCCGAGGCGCCGTTCTCGCCCCGTTTGCGCCAGGTGGCCGTGCGCGCCCTGTGCACGAACCGCGACCTGCCCTTGCTGATGCCGGTGGGCCAGCCCAAAGGCGACCTCACCTTGGCACAGACCGCGCCGGTCAGGAGCATCGCGGTCATCCGGGGGCCGTCGCGTCCGACTTCGCCGCTGCGAGAGAGCAACATCGCTTGGAAGCTGATCAACCAGCTGTCGCTCAACCACCTTTCGCTGACGGACACCGACGCCGACCAGGGCGCGGCGGCACTGCGCGAGATCCTGCGCCTGTACGCGTCGTCGGGAGACGCCAGTGCGCAGCGCCAGATCGACGGTCTGCGGTCGGCGCAGGTGCAACCTGTGGTGCGACGCCTTCCGATGCCCGGACCGATCACCTTCGGCCGCGGGGTCGAGCTCAAGCTGGAGGTCGACGACCTGTCGTTCGAGGGCGCCAGCGCGTTCCTGCTGGGTTGCGTGCTCGAGCGCTTCGTGGCGCGCCATGTCTCGATCAACGGCTTCACGCAGACCCGGGTGCATTCGCATGCGCGCGGCGACATCCTTGTCGGGAGGCCGAGATGCGGCACCCGCCCGATCCTGTGACCACCGACGCTTCTCCGCCCGAGCCGGTGGCGCGCCAGGGCGACGATCCGATGCCGGCGATCGCCGCCGAGCCCTACCGCTACGACTTCTTCTACGCGATGCGCCTGATCGAGGCCCATCACGCCGACAAGCCCCGTCTGGGAACGGCGCGTCGGCCGCTGGACGAGCCGGTGCGGCTGGGACAGGCCGACGAGCTGGACTTCGCTTCCGCGGCCATCGCGCGGGTCGACCTGTCGGACCGCGGCGGGCGACCGCGCCTGGAGGTTCGCTTCTTCGGTCTCTTCGGCCCCAACGGTCCGCTGCCGCTGCACCTGACCGCCTATGCCCGCGATCGCCGGCTTCACAAGAGCGATCCGACGTTCGGTCGCTTCGCCGACATCTTCCATCACCGGATGCTGCTGCTGTTCTATCGTGCCTGGGCCCAGGCACGGCCGACCGTCAGCCTGGACCGTCCGGGCGAAGACCGCTTCGCCGACTACATTGGCTCGCTGCTCGGCGTGGGCGGCCGTGAATGGCGCGGCCGCGACGCCGCGCCCGACCACGCGAAGCTGGCTTTCGCCGGCGTGCTGTCGCGCCAGGTGCGCAATGCCGACGGCCTGGCTTTCCTGCTGTCGAGGTACCTGGGCATGCGGGCGCGGGTGGAACAGTTCGTCGGCCGCTGGATGCCGCTGCCGACAGCCGAGCGCACGCGCATCGGCCGGCCCGGCGCCTCGCGACGCAGTTCCACCGCGCAGCTCGGCGCCAGCGCCGTCCTCGGCGGCGCCGTGTTCGACCGCCAGCACCATTTCCGCATCCACCTGGGTCCGCTGGACCTTGCGGACTTCGAGTCGCTGCTGCCGGTAGGCAAGGCGCTGCCGGCATTGAAGGCGCTGGTCCGGCAGTACGTGGGCCTGGAATTCGGCTGGGACTTGCACCTCCAACTCGACCGCACCCAAGTGCCGCCCACGCGGCCCGGTCGCCAGGGTCGCCTGGGCTGGACAAGCTGGATCGGCCGGCCGCGCAGCGACCGGCCAGTGGCGCTGACGCTCGTTCCCAACCCCTTGCACCTGTAAAAGGAAATCCCCATGGCAGAAATCAACCGCGTCACGCTGTTCGGCAAGCTCAACCAGCCGACCTACAAGGCCGTCGAAGGCGCGACGGTGTTCTGCAAGCTCCGCGGCAACCCCTATGTCGAGCTCGAGCATTTCCTGGCCCAGTTGCTGCAGCAGCCCGATTCCGACTGGCACCGCGTGATCAAGCACGCCCAGCTCGACATGTCGGTGCTGGCCAAGGACCTGACCGCGGCACTCGACCGCTTGCCGCGCGGCGCGACCAGCATCCAGGGCATCGCCGAGAACATCGCCGACGCGATCGAGCGCGGCTGGGTCTACGGCACGCTGCTGTACGGCGACAACGTGGTGCGAAGCGGCTACATGCTGGTCGGCATGCTGAAGACGAAGAACCTGCGCAACGCGCTGGTCGCGATCAGCCGCCAGTTCGAGAAACTGAAGGTCGAGGACCTGTCCGACAGTCTGCCGAAGATCATCCAGGGTTCGCCGGAAGACGGGCAGGGCGCGAGCGACGGTTCGTCGGGCGCGGCCGGTGGCGCGGCACCCGGCGAGGCCAGCGGCGCCATCGCGCCGGCGGCGATGGGCAAGCAGGAGGCGCTGAAGAAGTTCACCGTCGACCTCACCGAGCAGGCGCGCAGCGGCAAGATGGACCCGATCGTCGGCCGCGACGACGAGATCCGACAGGTCGTCGACATCCTGATGCGGCGGCGCCAGAACAACCCGATCCTGGTCGGCGAGGCCGGTGTGGGCAAGACCGCGGTCGTCGAGGGCTTCGCGCAGCGCATCGCGCGCGGCGACGTGCCGCCCAGCCTGAAGGATGTCGAGTTGCGCGCGCTCGATGTCGGCCTGCTGCAGGCCGGCGCGAGCATGAAGGGCGAGTTCGAGCAGCGCCTGCGCAGCGTCATCGACGAGGTGCAGGCCAGCGCCAAACCGATCATCCTGTTCATCGACGAGACGCACACCCTGGTTGGTGCGGGCGGCGCCGCCGGCACCGGCGACGCGGCCAATCTGCTCAAGCCCGCGCTGGCGCGCGGCACGCTGCGCACGATCGGTGCGACGACGTTCGCAGAGTACAAGAAGCACATCGAGAAGGACCCGGCGCTGACGAGGCGCTTCCAGACGGTGCAGGTCGACGAGCCCGACGAGCCGAAGGCGATCCTGATGATGCGCGGCGTGGCCAGCACGATGGAGAAGCACCACCAGGTACAGATCCTGGACGAGGCGCTGGAAGCCGCGGTCAAGCTCAGCCACCGCTACATCCCGGCGCGGCAGTTGCCTGACAAGAGCGTCAGCCTGCTCGACACCGCCTGCGCGCGGGTGGCGGTCAGCCTGCACGCCACCCCTGCCGAGGTGGATGACTCGCGCAAGCGCATCGAAGCGCTGGAGACCGAACTCGGGATCATTGGCCGCGAGAAGGCGATCGGCGTCGACACGGCCAAACGCGAGGCCGACGCCACGGAACTGCTGACGGCCGAGCGTGCGCGGCTGGCCGAGCTTGACGCGCGCTGGGCCGAAGAGAAGACCCTGGTCGACGAGTTGCTGGCCCTGCGTGCCAAGTTGCGCGCCGGCATCAAGCCCGTCGAAGGTACGGGCAGCAGGCTCGAGGCCGAAGCCGCGGCAGAGGCCGCGGCCGAGGGCCTGACCGAGGGGGATATCGAAGCCCAGCGGCTGGCCGACCTGGCGCAGTTGCAGACCGTGCAGGAGAAGCTCGTGGCGTTGCAGGGCGAGAACCCGCTGATCCTGCCCACGGTGGACTACCAGGCGGTGGCCGCGGTGGTCGGCGACTGGACCGGCATCCCGGTCGGGCGCATGGCGCGCAACGAGATCGAGACCATCCTCAAGGTGGCCGACGCGCTGGCGCAGCGCGTCATCGGTCAGGACCACGCGATGGAGATGATCGCCAAGCGCATCCAAACCAGCCGCGCCGGGCTGGACAACCCGAGCAAGCCGATCGGCGTGTTCATGCTCGCCGGCACCTCGGGCGTCGGCAAGACCGAGACCGCGCTCGCGCTGGCCGAGGCGCTGTATGGCGGCGAGCAGAACCTGATCACGATCAACATGAGCGAGTACCAGGAGGCGCACACCGTCAGCACGCTGAAGGGTGCGCCTCCGGGCTACGTCGGCTACGGCGAAGGCGGCGTGCTGACCGAGGCCGTGCGCCGCAAGCCCTACAGCGTGGTGCTGCTCGACGAGGTGGAGAAGGCCCACACCGACGTGCACGAGATGTTCTTCCAGGTTTTCGACAAGGGCTACATGGAAGACGGCGAGGGGCGCTTCATCGACTTCAAGAACACCCTGATCCTGCTCACCACGAATGCCGGCACCGACCTCATCGCCAGCTTGTGCAAGGACCCCGACCTGATGCCCGACGCCGAGGGCATGGCCAAGGCGCTGCGAGAGCCGCTGCTGAAGGTCTTCCCGCCGGCGCTGCTCGGGCGGCTCGTGACGATTCCGTATTACCCGCTGAGCGACGAGATGCTGGGCAAGATTGTCAAGCTGCAACTCAACCGGATCAAGAAGCGGGTCGAGGCGAGGTACAAGATTCCATTCGTGTATTCCGACGATGTGGTGAAGCTCGTCGTTTCGCGCTGCACCGAGAGCGAATCGGGCGGGCGGATGATCGACGCGATTTTGACGAACACGATGTTGCCGGATATCAGCAAGGAATTTCTGACGCGGATGATGGAGGGCAAGGGCATCGACCGGGTGAGGGTTGACGTGGCGGATGCCGGCTTTACCTACGATTTCAACGATGCGCTCTGACTCGATGCGCTGTTTCGTTTCGCCACTGCAGAGCGGAGAGGCGAGGTCCAACCCCATTCGGCCCGTGCAGCCACGGCATCCAGTCAACGGCTGCTCGTCGCGACGGCGCAGTGACTGTCCTTCGTCTTAAGGCCTCTTGGACGTAACACAGAGGATCGAGAATGAACTTGTACATAACCGGCCATGGTTACGAAATGAAGGCACTGCCCGATGCGGTACTCAAGGTACCAGCGAATTTCCAATTGAAGTTCTACTGCAAGCGGGGGCAGATGTTCGACAGCAGTTGGGAAGGTGAAATCGTCAAGGCTAACGGAAACGTCGCCAATTGCCCCAACAAGAGGGGGGTTGGCAATTGGGAAGTCACGACCATCGCCGGAGGTGGTGCGTTCGATGAGCACTGCCTAACGAGACCGGGAAAGATGAGAACCTTTCGGCACATCAATGACATGAAAGAGATTGAGGTCCCCTATAAGGGTACGGGGCTTGTGAACACCAATCTCGCCGACGGTGACATTCTGTGCATAAAAGGCGGGGGAAAACTGGTGACCGGCGCCAAATTGCCCGGCGAACCGTGGCTGAGTCTTTCGGCCTTGATGGTGGCGTTGGCTAGGGCGATGCCCGGTGGGGCGGTCGTGCATTGGTGCGCATGTAGGTCCGTGTTAGACGATCCTGCGGGCGCAATTGAACAGGCTGAATCCGGGTACCTGGGCACGTTATAGTCGTTCAGGGTCAATTCATCAGCACATCTAAAGGACTACCCAAATGGCAATCAAACTGATGACAGGGGATACGAGTGCGTTGGGTTTCGAACAGGATCTCAAGGCCAAAGAGTATTACGATAACGCCATCACTTATCTCAACAAGAGCGCGAAGGCAAAGGGGCTCATTGAGATCGTCAATAAGCATAATGTAGACACATTGCTCTTGGTGGCGAAGGACTGCTTTCCTATGTATTGCCACCATGAGATGTCGTCGCAGTTCGGGTTTACAGGGTCGGTCATTGTGTGGGATCCAGTGGGCCTGATCAGTGCGAGGGCGGGCGCGCAATGCACCTACCAAAGTCCGGCGCTGGCGCTACTTCACGAGATCGGGCATGGCGTTCAGTGGATCGAGAAACGTGCCTGGTATGTTTCGAAAGCCAATGCTGCGCAAGGCGGAGACGACAACGCGAAGCTCGAACTCGAGAACGACAATATCAACACCCACGAGACGCCAGTGGCGCAGGAGCTGGGGGAGGGCGTGCGCAAGGATTACAACGACGCCCTCGCTAGTGCGGAGTTGGCCGAGGCGAAGAAGTACTACAAGACCCCGTATCCGCTGCTCTCGTTTGCGCACAAGAAATAGGACAACGTAACAGTGGGAACGCTCGGCGAGCGCGTCCTGCGAAAGTAGAGCGGGTTCGTGGTCAGGATCGCAATACTGATCCAGTAGAAGGTGAAGAGCGCCTGATACCGAAGCGCGTTCGCAGGGCGCGCGGGGTCAGGTCTTGTCTTTACACCATTTGGCCGACATAGGCAACGCACGGCGCGCCGCACAAGAGTCTAGGGTTTGTTTTTTCGCGTGGATGCATCGAACCGGCAACTTCAGAGTTTCAGCCGCGGCACGAGGTAAGAGCTGCCTCCGATCTGCCATGACTCCCATCTGCCGCGTAGCGCATTGAATGTTTCATTTCCTTGAAGGAGACGTCACAGTGGCAGATGTTTTTTCGACACCACCAATCGCGACTTCCTTGTACGACCGTTGGCTGGCGGAATCGCCGGATTCGGCGAGGAGACTGTTGAACATGTACTCTTTGCACCCACCCGATGACGCATCCGGGTCCGCGGACAGGACAAGGGGAAAGGACAAGGGCACCATCTCCCACGACAGCGGCACAGATATTCGCCTAGCCAGCATGGGGGGGCGCAAGGTCGCAAGGTTGCATTTTGTGCGGACGGCGCCGGCTCAGCAAAGGTATACGGGCAATGAAGGCGGGGACACTCTGTACGGCAAGGCCTCCTACGTCGACGCGAGCCCGGGCGTCCCGGTCTACTGGCTGCCGTGGGATATGACCGGTGCCATCGTAAAGCTCAAGATTCCGGTCAAGGGATCCCGCTTGGCGGGGCAGTCCGACCCAGACCGCTTCTTCACCGCGGCCATCAACGGATGCTCGATCTTCATCGACGGCAATGCGCAGAATCCGACTGTCTACCACGCTGGAGGTGACACCGGTCAGAACGGACCTGCCGCTCAGGCCAAGTTTTGGCGCGACCTGGTCGCGCGTCTCGATCCGAGCGCGATCTGGGAGATCAATAAGGAGGACTACATCAAGAACAGCGCGGTCCGTGATCAAAAGGGAGAGTATTCGACGGAGGCTGCCCAGAGGTACAAGGCCTGGTTGGAGAACACCACGATCGGCCAGCTCGAGATAGAAGACGTGAGACCGTGGGCCTGCGTAATGGGTATTCGGGACGCCGGCGGGAACTGGTCCTTCTATTTGCAGGAAAACGCGACCGTCGGCTATTACGTCCTTAAGAAGAAGTCTCATGCCTTTAAGAAGCCGACCATGGTTCGCGAAAAGGAGACCTATCAACAGACTGCCGATACTGCCATCGTCGTCGTCGATCGCAAACGCGAAATGTCCCGTCCGCTCCGGGTTACGGAAATCTTCCCGAACCACGTTATAGGGGCTAGGGTCTTCCAGCCACTTCCCCGCCTGCGGCACGGTTAGGGCGGTGGGTCAGATCTAAATACTGTTAATCTAGCTTATATTCCTGGGTATATTCCTTCCACGGCATCTGCTCCACCGGCACCTCCGCCAGCAGATCCACCAGTGCAGCTTCGCCGTGGTAATGAGGCGCACCCTCGTCGTCCTGCCCCATCAGCACGACGTCGATGCCACTGAAGCGCGCGCGCAGGTCGGCGACCAGCATCCCGGCCTCGCCGGGGCTGCGCACCAGGCCCAGGCCAACCGGCACGACCAGCATGCGTCGGCCGGCGATCGAGATCGCTGCCGCCTGCAACTACTGCGGCGCCGCCGCCGCTGCCGCCTCGTGGGCTGCTTCAGGCGGGGCCTGATTTCGTGCTGCGCATTCCGGGCAGTCCTGCAGGTCAGACGTTACGGCCTGGCGCAGCAGTTGGGCCTCGACCGCAGTCGGCCGGCTGCGGTCGACGGTCGCGCAGCGCCAGTCGGCGCCCACCTTCACGCGCAGCACGCTCACCTCGGTCGGCAGCGCGTCGACGAGGACGCGTGCCACCCACCAGGTGCCGCCGCCGTCGCCACAGGGGCGGCATTCGTAGGCCCAGACTGCCACCTAACGCTCCCCGCGGGTTGATCGTGGGCCGATTGTTGACGCCGGCGCCGGCGCAGGTACGGCAGAAGGCCGGTGCCGAGATGCCCTGGAAGTACGACCCCTGTGCAGCGAGCATGAACGGAGCGGGCTCCACCACTGAACTTCGCCGCGCACGCAGCGAGTCGACGGTCTCATTGCAGCTTCCATTCCCGGCCGTCAATCTCGGGGAACCCGACCTCGCACTGCCCGCCAGGGATGCCGTCGAAGCGGGCTGAACCGTTCTTGTCCAGACTGCCACTGCGCACCGAGCCGTCGGGCAGCTTGATCCGGTAACGTTCGCCGGCGAGAGGCTTTGACTCGCCGTCCACGAGCTGGATCTCGATCCAGTCGAGTTCGACTTCGTCTTGCCGATCTCTCGGGCGCAGCCGGCTCGGCGTCACGGCGGCGGATGCAGCGGCCGCTGAGTCTGCGGCCGGCAGGGTGGCCAGCGGCAGCAGCTTCGCCGGCCGGCAGTCGACGACCCTGATCCGGCCGCGCTCGACCAGCGCAGCTGCGGCCTCGATCACCTCGTCGTCGTCGAGCCCGGGCAAGGCCGTCGAATCGGCGTCGGCCACCGATTGACGCAGCCGGGCGATAGCCATGGCATCGCTGCGAAACGCTTGCAGCCGCAATGCCACCTCGGCGGCACTGCCGAAGAGAACGGGCGTGCCCTGGCGTTCCTCGCCTGCGCAAAGGCAGTCCTCCGACCCGCTGCACACTTGCAGTTGCTCGGCGGGGCAGTCGATGGTCATGCCAAGGCCGCGGCTCATCCGAGGGGCCTTTCGCCACGACAGGCGCGCGGGCGTGAATCTTCGTTGGCGGGTGCCTTTCCCATCGGACGATTCTTGCTGCGCTTGCTCGGAACCGCAACTGCACTAAGATCAAACCGTCATTTTCGCGGACCCGCCCTGGTCGCGGCTATGGCGGCGGGCTGAAGTGCGCCGCACGAGGCCGAGTGGGCAATCGCAGGAGCCAGCAATCATGGTCACGATCGTGGTGAAGCCAGGCGAGCACCTGTCCCAGATCGCCGACCGCGAGGGCTTCCGCGACGCCGCCACGATCTGGGACGACGGCGGCAACGCAGAGCTCCGCCGCAAGCGCAAGAACCCGGCTGTGCTCAGCCCCGGGGACCGTTTGTTCATCCCCGACAAGTGGCCGAAGAAGGTCGACTGCGCCACCGGGAAGAAGCATGTCTTCGTGGCCAAGGGCGAGACCCTGAAGCTGCGTCTGACCTTGCTCGACTTCGACCGCAAGCCGGTCGCCGGCGCGGCCACCGTGCTGACAGTCGAGGGCGCGCGCTTCGACCTCGTGTCCGACGGCGCCGGCGTGGTCGAGCAGGCGGTCCCGCGCAGTGCCCGCAAGGCCCATCTCTCGGTCGACGCACTGGCCCTCGAGCTGCCGATCTCGATCGGCGAGCTCGACCCGGTGGACACCGACAGTGGTTGGCGCGCGCGCTTGATCAACCTCGGCTACTACCGCGGCGGCATCGACGACGACGACGAAGGCAGCGCCAAGCGCTGGGCCTGGGCGATCGAGGAATTCCAGTGCGACCATGGCATCGCCGTCACCGGCCGCGCCGATGGCGCGACTCTGGCCAAGATCGAAGAGGGCCACGGCAGCTGACGATGGGCAAGCCCGACAGCGGCGCAGGCCAGGTCTTCGAGGCCGACGACTCCGGGGTCGTCGCCGAGCACGCGCCGCAGGCGGCGCGGCCGTTCTTCGCATCGCCGACGACGGCGGACAAGAAGAACGCGCTCTCGCTGGACGTCGTCCCGATCGCCTGCCTGAACCTGGGCGATGTGAACTTCGAATTCGACTCGTCGGTGGTCCTCGAGCCGGCTGGCAGGATCCTGTCGCAACTGCCCGCGCTGCGCCAGAAGAAGCCCGGTGCCAAGGGCGCCTTGCCCCTGGTCAGCATCTTCGGCCATGCCGATCCGAGTGGCAGCGACGACTACAACAAGGCACTGTCCGGCCGGCGCGCCAAGGCGGTGTACGGACTGCTGACGCACAAGCCGGCGATCTGGGACGATCTTTTCAGGCACCCCTTCGGCGGCGACGATTGGGCCAGGAAGATGAGCGTGGCCGGCCAGGCCGAAACGCTGGGCCTGCCGGCGTCGACCCCGCGCAAGGACGTATTCCTGGCGATGATGCAGGCGATGTGTCCGCAGCCGCTGGAGCCGGCTGATTTCCTCGGCCGTGGCGCCGACGCCGGCGGCAAGGCCGACTTCCAGGGCTGCGGCGAATTCAACCCGCTGCTGCTCCTGTCGGCCGACGAACAGGCGACGTTGAGCAAGCCGAAGCGCAATTCGATCAACGTGGTCGACCGCCGCGTGGTGGTCTTCCTGTTCCGACCCGAGATCATCCTGGATGTCGGCAACTGGCCCTGTCCGCGCGCCACCGAAGGCGCGGCTGCATGCCACAAGCGCTTCTTCGCCAACGCCCAGCTTCGCTTGGCGCCCGGCCCCGAGCGCAAGAGCCACAAGGGCCCCAACGACGAGACCTTCGCCTGCCGCTTCTACGACCGCATCGCGGGTGCTTCGCCCTGCGAGCAGATTCTCGAGGTCTATCGCGTGCGCCTGTTCGACAAGTTCGCCAACCCGCTGCCGCGTGCGACGTTCACGCTGACCGACGGCAAGCGCACGGTCAAGGGCCAGGCCGACGACCAGGCTTTCCTCACGGTGCGCGACATCAAGGTGCCGGCCGACGTGCACGTGCAATGGAGTCCGGCCGGCGACAGCAGCAAGACCTTCGAGATGGACGTCCATGTCGACATCGAGGGCGACGACGATGCGGCGGCGCTGCGGCGCTTGCACAACCTGGGTTACGAAGGGCGGCCGCTGCCGCAAGACGACGTGCGCGCGTTCCAGCAGGATCATGCGGGCCGGTTCCCGGCCATGACCGCGAGCGGAAAGCTCGACGCGGCCACGCGCGATGCGCTGCGCGAAGTCAACGACGAATGCAACCCGGTGGTGCGAACGCCGCCGCCGGCTTCACCGGGCAGCGGCAAGGGTCAGGGTGACAAGGTGCAGGCCGCGCCACCGGCAGACGCCGAGTCACCGGCGCCCTGACCGGAGGGCCGAGCAACCCATGAGCGACGGACCACAGCAGGCACCGGCAAGCCCGAGCCCGTTCGAGCCGGGCTCGCTGCTCGTGCTCGTTCTGCGCCCCGATGCCTTCGGCATCGGTCAGGCTGTGATCACGCTCAAGCGTGGCGACATCGAGACCCGCCAGGGGGTGACGAATAGCAAGGGCAGCGTCAACTTCGACAAGCTGACGCCCGGCACCTGGAGCATCACCTGCGAGGCCGGCGGCATGGGACGCGTCGGCGGCAACCCCTTCACGACCGGGCCGGCGAACGACACGGCGGTCGTCGCCCCCGGTCCGGACGGCAGCGACTTCACCTTCGTGATGACGCCGCCGGTCGGCTTCCTGAGCGTTCTGGTGCGCGACAAGCAGCTCAAGGCCCTGGCCAAGGTGCCGGTGAAAGTGGATGGCGGACCCGCGGTCCCCACGAACGGCGCAGGGATCTCGCAGTTCGGTCCACAGCCCGTCGTCAAGCCGCTCGCGATCCTGGCCGGGCAGAAGGGCGCGCCGACGAGCAAGCCGTTCTTCACGCGTCTGCAGCAAGCGGCGCCGGCGCCGATCAAGTTCGAGCCCGCGGAGAGCACGGCCATCCTCTCGGTCGGCGAGGTGAAGCAGGTACCGATGCAGCTCGAGGAAGTCAAGCTGCAGATCGTCAAGATCGACGACCACTTCGCGCCCTCGGTCGAAACCCTGGACATCCGGTTCGCGATCAAGGGGCTGGCCAAGCGCAAGGTCGTGCTCACGATCGAGGCCGAGAACTACGCCGGCAAGATCGTCGTTCAGCGCGACCTGGGTGAGGGTGAGTCGGCCGATGGCGAGAACAACTTGATCGCCTTCACAGGCAAGATCGAGGTCGGGGCGCTGAAGGACGGCTTCATCAACCCGCTGATGGCGCCGTTCAAGGTCACGCTGGCCCACGAGGACGCCGACAAGTTCAACGTGCTCAAGGACGAGAAGCCGTTCAAGGTGCTGTACCACTCGCTGGAACTGGCGCAGGGGCCATGGACGCCCGACGAGGCCGTCCCGCCGGCTGCCAAGGACAAGGAGCGGGTTGCCTTTCAACTCAACGACCTCGGCTACTGGGGTGGCCCGGTCGGCAAGGACACTGAGGACTACCTCAAGAAGGCGATCATCCGCTACAAGCAGAATCACAAGGCCCTGTGGCAGGAGTTCTTCGCCGTCCAGAACGACACCATCACCGACGCGCTGCGCGCCGCGCTGAATGCAGGTGACAACAAGCGTGCCTTCATCACCGCCAATGCGATCACCAGCGCCGCGGCCACGTCCAAGCTGTATGTCGATGCCATCACCTATGAGAAGCTTGCTGGCGGCGGCAGCGAGTTCGGCACCGACAAGATTCCGCTCGAAAAGAAGCGCATCAATCGGCCGCTGTTGCCGATCGAGGCAACCCTCTTCGTCAAGGACAAGGCCGGCAACAAGAAGCTGGCGCCAGAGGCGGTCGGCGAGTGCCGCATCAGCGTCCGCGTGCATGATCCGAACGAGGATCTGTCTTCCCAGTTCCCCAACACCGCGACCGAACCGACGCGGACCAAGGCCTACATCGAGTTGGCCGAGAAGCTGGTGTCGGGACGCAGCGCCGACAACGGCGACAACTGCCCCGACACGCTGAACGGCATCCGCAAGGGTCCGGGGCTCGATTTCGACCAGTGCTTCCTGCTAGGCGACTTCTACAAGCCCTACGTCAGCGCCGCCGATGCCGGGCAGAAGGTCGTCTTCACGAAGGCCTGTGTCGACAAGACCTTCCCGAAGCGCGTCGGCAAGGCGGGCCTGTACTTTCGACCTTCGTACGTCGCGGGCGACGACTACAAACTGAGCTTCGAGATCGACTTCACGGGCTTGCCCAACCAGGCCGCGCTGGAGGCGGCGCACGGAACCAGCGATCCCAAGAAGCGCATCAAGGCCGAGACCGGCACGTTCCGCGTCGTGCGGCGCGGACGGCTTGCCGCCGTGGTCGACTGGCCGGCCCGGCCCGGGGGACCCGCTTCATTGCAACTGGGCCTGATCGCCGCAGAATTCGCGAAGTCGCACATCGAACTCGATACGGGCGGCTTCGTCAGCAAGGCGATCACCGGTCTGATCACGCCGGCCGAATTCGCCACCGCGGCGGCGACCGGCGGCGTCGGAGCCGCGCCGGCTCATACCCTCAGTGCGACGAAGTACTTCGGGCGCACGCTGCCGGCGCAGGGGAACCAGGCGGCCGCGGCGTACCGGAACATTCTCAGGGCCGCGGTCTATACGAACTACGCGAAACTGAACTTCGACGCGGTCGGTGCGCTGATCGCAAAGAAGATTCGGGCGACCGATCCGGTGGGCTTCATCTTCGTCAACGTGTTCATGCACGAGCCGGTGAACGTCCTGGCCGCTCCGCCTGCCAACAACACGGTCGTCAATGCGGCGTACATCACCTGGGGTGGATCGCGCGGCCTTGCCGACTCAACCATCATGTGCGACATGAAGGATCCGGACAAGGTCTACTACGTCTATGCCCACGAGATGGGGCACAACCTGTTCCTGCTCCATCATGAAAACGCGGGCGACTCGCCGCATGCGGCCGATCACGACACCGCGGACCACAACTGCCTGATGAGCTACTCCGCCGCGGCGCCGGCGCCCGCCCACCAGCGCGAGGGCATCTACACGCCGCACCTGTGCGGCAAGTGCAACCTGAAGTTGCGGGGCTGGGACATTCTCGGCGCCACCATGCCCGCCCACTCCTGAACTGTGATCGCCGATGTCGCTCGAACTCCGACTCGACCTTGCCAAGGCACGCCTGAGCACGCACGAGAGCTTGCGTGTCGTGCTGCGCCTGCGCAATCTCGGGCCGGCGGCCCGCCGCCTCCCCTACCTCGACGACAGCTCCGACGCGGTCAGTGTCCTGGCGGCGCGCGAGACGGGCGGCCGCGCGAGGATCATGAACGGCATGACCGGTCAGTCGATGCTGGGCCATGCGCGCGTCGATCCGCGGCCTGCCCTGCTCGAACTTGCCGCTGGCGACGAGTGGATCGTGGAACGCGACCTTGGCACGCTCCACTATCTGTTGCCCGCCGGCCGATTCTTGATCCAGGCCCGGTTGAGCCATGCCGACGAAGACGTCGACCTCGTTTCCGGATCGCACGCCATCGAGGTGTTCGATTCGATACCGGCGTCCGTGGCGATCGCCGCCGAGCCGTCGCTCATCGACGCGTTGATCCTGCATCTGGCTGCTGCCGGCGCTGGGGGCGAGCGGCACCACTACGTTCGCCAACACACGAGGCTGCGACCGCTGGCCACCTGGTTCGCGACCGAAGTCGAGCCGGCGCGAGGGGCCGATGCCTTCACTGCGAGCGTCGGCGACTTCGTCGAGGCGCCGGTCGCCGATGCCTTCATCGACCGCCACGCGGTCTGGCTTCGGGACGGCCTGCTTCACGCCTGCACGCTGAGCAGCGGCATCGCGACCGGGCCTGTGCGAAGCGCGCCATTGCCGGCCGGCTGGCGGTGGCTCGGGTGGGCAGCGCATCGACTCGACGGTGAATTGTGGCTCGCCCTCGCGCGTGGATCCGAGTTCGGCATTCGTCGCCTCGGAGCAAACCAGCTCGAAGCGCTGTTGACTTGCGATGTTGGGGACGAGCCATGTGCCGTCGATCTGGTCGACGGCGAAGTCCACGTCGTCACCTGCAGCCGGCAGGTCGCCTGGTTGCGGCTGGACAAGACCGGCCGCTTGCTGGACCGCCAGGCATGTCCGCGGCCTGGCTCGGAGCCCCTGCACGAGGCAACGCTGGACGCGCGCAGCGGTCGACTGAGGCTGCTCTTTCGGGATGGGTCGCCTGGGCGCGTGGCCCATGCGCTGGTCGTCGGTCCGTCGATGGATGTTCAGGCCGAGCGGCGCATCGAGATGCCATCGGACGCCCGTCTATTGACCGAGGTTGCCTTCGATGCGGACCCGCGCGGACGCGTCGACATGCTGGTCGTCGCCGACGATGGCGCGACGCACTACATCGACCCGGCAGGCACCTGGGTGCCATTCGTCAAGGGGCAGGCGCGCTACTTGCCGCAAGTCGTGTCGGACAAAGGCCGTGTCTATCTCGGCGTCTGGCGCAGCGGATCGGGGTTCCGCTTCATCGAGCACGACCGGCGCGATGCGCGCTTCCGGTCGTACGAGACCCTTTGACCTCGATGTCGACCGCACGCCTGCTTCCACTGCTGGCTTGCGCGCCCGCATGGCTGCTCGCCGGGCCGACGAGCGGCCGTTCGCCGCCGGCGCCATTCACGGTCGTGCTTGATGTGGAAGCCGGGCCGCGCGTGACCGCAATGCTCCGCAACCGATCCTCACGCGGTCAGTGGCTGCTCGTTGGCGACCTCCAGCCGACGATGCCGCTGCTGCGCAAGAAGGGCGGCGACGAGGTGGCGACGATCGACGGTCGAATGACGAGCAAGTTCGACAACATCCCGCATCGCGATCTCTTTGTCCATCTGGCGCCGAATGCTTCGATTGACGCGGGTGAAGGGGCCTTCGAGAAGCTGCCCGGCGGCGGCTACGGGTTCCATTGGGGCTGGTTCAGCGTGCCCAGGCTCGAGGCCGGCTGCTACCAACTCGCCATTCGATGGACCAGCCGGATCACGGGCTGGAACGAGGACGATGGCCGATGGCTACCGAGGCCCGATTTGTGGCTCGGTGAAGTGCAGTCGGTGCCATCCGATTTGTGCCTGCCCTGAGCCCGGACCTGCGGCCAGAAAGACCCTGTTCGACCGGCGAACCACCGGCCGTGAAAGAACGGGCTGAGCTGTGCCGGCTGCCACGATGGGCGAGCCTGTCTGCCTCGCACAGCAACTCATCGGCCACCGGATGGCGAACATCTGCTCGCGACGAATCGTCAGCATTTCGAAGTCATGGACGACGTCCTTCACGGGGCTTGTTTCGTCAATGCCCTGGCCGTCATCTGGCGCGATCCGTCAATCCGGCCAGCGCCCGCGCCGGCTCCGCCACCGACTGAAACCGCATCACCGTCACCGCATTGCGATGCCGGTGGCTCATCAGCGGCATCAGCCCGGCTTCGAGCAGCGCTTGCCCACCCTGTTCGCCGATGTAGCTCTCCGCACAAGCTTGCAATTCCTGCTCGCCGTCCTGCAAGAACGCGTACGCCGGCAGATCGCCGATCTCCCGTTCGTCGCCCGGCTCGAAGTCCCAGCCCTTGGCCGCGAACGCCCGGCCGATCAGCAGTGCCACCGCCAGCCCCGGATGGCCCCAGAGAAACTCCTCGTGCGTCGGCGTGCCGACGAATTCCTCGAACGCGAACGCGGCGATCGGGTCGCTGGCCTTGCCGTAGGGCAGGCGCAGCAGCGCGCGTGGCGCCGCCAGGCCGATCCAGGGCGCTGCTTCGCTGCGGCGCAAGGCCTGCCAGCTCGCAAGCCGGGACTTGTCGTCGCCTGCCAAGGCCAGGTCGCCAGTGGCCAGCAGCGGCCCGCCGGCCTGCGCCGCGAGCAGGCCCAGCGCGGCGAGCAGGCCGATGTCGGTGTCGCCGGGCCCGAAACTGAACAGCCCCACCAGGGCCGACCAGCGCTCGCCGCCCGGCACGTTGCGCCAGCGGTCGGCCAGCGCATGGTACAGGCCGGTCTGCGCGAGTTGCCCCTTGGCGGCCACCACGTCGGCGAGCAGTTCGTCGCGCGTCACGTCGAACAGGTGCAGTTGCAGGTTCTCGTCGAGTTCCAGGCTCGAGATCAGCCATTGCACGCCGCGCCAGGCCGACTCCAGGCGTTGGAATGCCGGGTCGTGCAGAAGCTTGCGCATCTGCTCGGCGATCGCCGCGTCGACCGCGGCCAGATAAGGCTTCGTCTGTGCCGAGGCGTCGGCCACGATGTGCGGCGCGACGATGCCGTGGATGAAGGCGTCAATTCCTGCGGCTGGCGCCGCGCTCGCGGACGCGCCGGGGGACACCGGCTTGCCGAGCAGCGAGCCGAGCAGGTCGCCGGCGGCCGCAGGGGGTCTGGCGCGCGCCTGGCGCAGCGCGTCGAAGAGTTCGAAGCGCGAATAGAGTGCATCGGGGTGGAAGTCGTCGATCTGCTCGAAGCGGATCTCGCCCGTCGGCAGCTGCAACTGCGGCATCAGACGAACAATCACGTCGTCCAGATTGTCCAGGTCGACACGGTGGGTCGGCCGGCTTGCCAGCGCCGGCCTGACGCCGGCTGGCCGGCCGCTGAAGTCACCCATCACCAGCAACCGCATCGGCCCGCCCGGCCGGCGCGCGCCCGCGGGCACGCCGGGGACTGAACCGAGATCGAGCTTGAACTCCATTCGTCCTGGCATCGCTGGCTCCTGCGGGCCGACTTTCCGGCCCGCCTATCGAGGGCATTGCGGCTTGTCGCCTGCTCCACTTTGCATCAGAGTCGGGGTCTGACGCAAATCCGTGAAATATGCCAACCGCCCCCGACTTGCCCACCCCGACGATAGCCGAGATCCTGGGCCGGGCGATGCAGGAGCACGAGGCTGGCCGGCTCGACGCTGCCGAGCATCTTTACGAGCAGGCGCTGGCGGTCGAGCCGGACAGTCCCGACGCCCTGCACCTGCTCGGCGTGCTCGAGGCGCAACGTGGCAACCACAAGCAGGCCGCCCGGCTCATCGGTCAGGCGATCGCCCTGCTGCCACAGGAGGCGATGTTCCACAACAACCTGGGCAATGTCTGGATGGAGCGCGGCTGCGTCGAGGACGCCGAGGCCTGCTACCGCCAGGCCCAGATGCTGGCCCCGCTGCGCGTGGACGTGCTCAACAACCTGGGGGTGTTGCTCAGCCTGACCAAGCGTCGCGACGATGGCGAGCAGTTGCTCAAGCGGGCGGCCGAGCTGGCGCCGAAGTTCAGCGACGCGCGGCAGAACCTGGCCAACCATTACCTGCGTGCTGGTCGCGTTCCCGAGGCGCTGGGCCAGTGCCTCGAGGGCCTGCTCGTCGCACCGCGCAGCCGTACGCTGCGTCACCTTTTGGGCCGGCTCTACGTCGCCCTGGGGCGCATCGACGAGGCGACCGCTCTGTACCGCACCTGGCTCGAAAGCGAGCCCGACAGCGTGGAGGCGAAGTACATGCTCAGCGCCTGCAGCGGCCAAGGCGTCCCGGACCGGGCGCCCGACGCCTTCGTCACAACGACCTTCGACGCCTTTGCCGACAGCTTTGATGCCAAGCTCGCCCAGCTGTCGTACCGGGCGCCGGCACTGGTGGCTGAAGCCGTCGCCCGCCACGCGGCGGCACCGGCGAAGGAGCTGGCGGTGCTCGATGCGGGCTGCGGCACCGGCCTGTGCGGGCCGCTGCTCGCGCCGTACGCCAGTTGCCTGGTAGGCGTCGACCTGTCCGCCGGCATGCTCCAAAGGGCGAAGGCGCGCGAGGTCTACGACGAACTCGCGCAGGACGAACTGGTGGCCTTCCTGGCCGGTCGTCCGGCGTGCTGCGACCTGCTCGTCTCGGCCGACACGCTGTGCTACTTCGGCCGCCTCGAGGCCTTCGCCGCCGCTGCGCGCGGCGCGCTGCGCGATGGCGGCCTGCTGGTCTTCACCGTCGAAGCCGAGGCCGACGAACCCGCGTCACCCGAGTTCAGGCTGCAGGCGCACGGCCGCTATAGTCACCGGCGCGACTATGTCGAGACCACTTTGCTCGCGGCGGGCCTGCGCCCCGTCGACGTGCAGCCGGCCATCCTGCGCATGGAAGCGGAGAAGCCAGTGGCCGGGTGGGTGGTCTGCGGGCGCGCGGCCCCACCCGGCTGAAGCCCCCGAACCCCGCGAGAAGAACCCATGCCCGATCCTTCAGCGCTGCAGATGGCGCTCGTCACGAGCCCTGACAAGAAGCTCAATTTCAGGTCGATGTCTGCCCATGAAGAGGTCTCGCGCCTGTTCGAGTACCAGATCACTGCCAGCTCCGACGATGCAAGCGTTCTCGCCGACGACCTGCTGGGCAAGCCGGTGGCGGTCTCGCTGGCGGTGGCCGACGGCAGCCTGCGCTGGTTCCATGGCATCGTCGCCTCGTTCGGGATCGAAGGCGGCGATGGTCGCTACCACAGCTACCGCATCACGGCGCGCCCGTGGCTGTGGCTGGCGACCCGATCCGCCAACATCCGCATCTTCCAGGCCAAGTCGGCGCCCGACATCGTCAAGGCGGTGTTGTCGGCCTACCCGGGCGAGGTCGTCGACGAACTCACGGGCAGCTACGCCTCGCGCGAGTACTGCGTGCAATACCGCGAGACCGATTTCAATTTCGTCAGCCGCCTGCTCGAGGAAGAGGGCATCTTCTACTTTTTCCGCCACAGCCAGGACAAGCACCAGCTCGTGCTGGCCGACAAGTCGAGCTCGAACACGGCCTTTGCCGGCTTCGAGACCGTGCCCTTCAACGCCGGGGACGACCAGGAAGTCGATACACCGGGGATCAGCGAATGGCGGATGCGGCACGAGATCCAGAGCGGCAAGATGACCTTGCGCGACTACAACTTCAAGACCCCGTCCACCGACCTCATCTCGAACCCGGCCACCGCCAACCGCAGCCATGCCGAGGCGGCACACGAGGTCTACGACTACCCGGGCCTGTATGGTGTCGTTGCCGATGGCAGCACCCGCGCCACGGTGCGGCTGGAAGAGGCCGAGAGCCGCTTCGGTCGTTTCACCGGCCAGGGCAACACGCCGGGTCTGCTCGCCGGCTGCAAGTTCACACTGGCCGGGCACAAGCGCGACGACCAGAACACCGACTACGTCGTGCTGGCGACGCAGATCGACATGAAGCTGGCGGCCTATGAATCGGGCAACGACCAGACCCTGTTCCTGTGCCGCTTCACGGCGCAGAAGTACGCCGAGCCGTTCCGGCCGCAGCGGATCACGCGCAAGCCCGCGGTGCAGGGGCCGCAGACGGCGGTGGTGGTTGGTGGCGGCAGTGACGGCGACATCGAGACCGACGAATACTCGCGCGTCAAGGTGCAGTTCTTCTGGGACCGCCTGGGCAAGAAGGACAGCAACAGTTCTTGCTGGGTGCGGGTGGCCACGCCCTGGGCCGGCGACGGCTGGGGAATGATCTCGCTGCCGCGGCTGGGGCAGGAGGTGGTGGTCGACTTTCTCGAGGGCGACCCCGATCAGCCGCTGATCACGGGCCGCGTCTACAACGCAATGCAAAAGCCGCCTTACCTGCTGCCCGACAACGCCACTGTCAGCACGATCAAGAGCCGGAGCAAGAATGGCGGCACGACCGACTTCAACGAGATGCGCTTCGAGGACAAGCCGGGCAGCGAATACGTGTTCCTGCAGGCGCAGAAGGACAAGTTCGAGCTCGTCAAGGAGACCGTCAACACGGAGATCCGCAAAGACCAATTGCTCACGGTCAAGGCCGATCGCAAGGAAAAGGTCGAAGGCGAGTTCCACCTGAGCGTGGCCAAGGACGTCAAGCAGAAGCTCGGTGGCAAGTTCAACCTGAAGGTGGCCGAGAATATCCTGCTCGACACCGGCGGGCTGCACAGCCTGAAGGCGGCGCAGGACATCACGTCGAAGTCCGGCACCGCATATTCGATCGACGCCGGCACCGACCTGCAGGTCAAGGCAGGGATGAACGTGGGCATCGTCGGCGGCACCAACGTTCATCTCAAGGGCGGCGTCAACGTGGTGATCGAAGCGGGTGTCATGCTCACCCTCAAGGCCGGCGGCAATTCGGTCGTGATCGGTCCCGCCGGCGTGACGATCACCGGCTCGCCGATGGTCATGATCAATTCTGGCGGAGGTGCCGGCAGCGGGGCCGGCGCCAGCCCCGTCGCTCCGACGGCCCCCGACCCACCCACCGACCCCGACGCCCTCAAGGATCCGTTGGACGGCAAGCACCGCTGAGCCGCCGATGCAACGCCCGGATACCGAGGCCATAGAGCAGGCGCACTGGGCTGCGTTCGTGGCCCGGCTGGCCGCCCACCTGGCGGCCCAGTGGCCCGCCATGCCCGAGCGCCTGGGCGATCGCTACGACGCCTTCGTCGAGCATGCGGTGGCGCAGGCCGACAAGCGCGGCCTGGACGGGGCAGCGGCCGTGGCACGGTACGTGAACCTGTGTTTCGTCTGGGGGCCGTCGTTCCACGACAAACCGGGCTTCGAATGGGCCCTGGCGCTGCTGGCAGCGCCTCGCGAGCGTGCATGGGGCACCGTGCATCAGCTCGTCCAGCGTTCGATGAAGGAGTTGGAGCGGCTACCCGAGACGCGGATAGCGCCCGCCGTGCTGGCGGCGGCCGACGAAGGCCTGATCGATGCATTCGGCTCGCTGGGCCGCCGCGGTGCGATGCGCCCGACGGAGCCGCCAACGCTGCCGCGCCGCGCCTGCGATCTGGAAGCCGTGGAGTTGCGCCTGCTGGAACTGGCGGTCACCGACGAATACGGACTGGCTGGCGGCCAGTGGCAGCGCACGACGCTGGCGCTGCCGCCGCCGCTTCGCGTCGATGCCGCGCGCCCGCTCCCGCCGTTGGTGGCGGCGTTGTCGCACCCGCCGGGCGCGCGGCCGCAGGCGCGCGTGCAGATGCGCGCTCGCTCGCATGCCGTGTGCGATGCCGGGGTGCATCCGGGGCTCGCGTTCTCGGGATCGCACGGGCGCTGGGACTGGCACGGCCACGAGACACGCAGCGCGAGTTGGCCGCTGGCTGCCTTGGCGCAACCCGGCCCGACGGCCGGGCCGGGCACCGCCATTGCCGAGGAGACCTCGCCCGACGTGTTTCCGCTGGAATTGCAGACCTGCGGCCTGCGCGACGAGGGCGATCCGATCGGGCCGCTGTCCACCTGGCTGTGGGTCTGGCCTGCCGCGCAATGGTGGGTCGAGGTCGAGCGTCAGGCGGCTGCCGTGCAGCCGGTGCTAGCCGACAAGCCGCCGGCCTTGCGCGGCAGCACGCGTTGCCGGGTCGAAAGCGACGGCGTCGCTGCGGACGCGGCGCCGATGCGCTCTGCATTCGAACGAGGCCTGGACGGCGCCACGGCCGCGGCCTTGCAGGCGCTGCTGGAGGGCTGGACCGCGGTCGAGGGCTTGTCTGCGCCACGCCTGGAAGGCACGTTGGCCCTGCTCGTCGGGCGCGCCGCGTTCACCTGGGGCTGGCACCTGGGGGCCGGCGGCATGGACGGGCGCGCGTTCCTGCGGCTGGTCGGGGCGATCGACATGCAGGCGGCGAGAGCCGATCTGCAGTTCGAAGGCGACCTCGCGCTGGCCGGTGCGCGCGCGCGCGTGGTCCTGCGCTGCGTGGCCGCCGCGCCGCTCGAACTGCAGGTGCGCCGCGAGCAGGCCGAGCCGCCACTGCTGCCGGTGATGCAGCCGGCGCAGGTTCAATTCAGGCTGCCTTTCCTCGCCGAGGTGACGCCGCTGGCCACCGATCATGGCGCCTTGCTTCAGGCGGCCGGGCCGTGCAGAGGCGCCCTCGTCGGCGAAGCCGGTCTGCGGCCGCGCACCGCGGGCGGCAGTGGCTTCGAATGGTTCGCCAGCCTGCGCCTGGAACCCTTGCTGCTGCCGCTGGCGATCGTCGACCCGGTGCTCGGTGCGCAAGACATGGTGCAGCCCCTGTGGCCAGCGCGTGCCTTGCTCGACTGGAGGCTCGTCTGATGGAGCGGCTGCTCGTGCTGCGGCTGCAGAGTCTGGGTGTGGCCGCCGAGGCGTGGCTGAACGGCGTGCCGCTGGCGCGCACGGCTGCCGACGCGCCGGCGCTGACGCTGCCGATCCACGAATACACGCTCGCCGGTGCCAACGAGCTGGCGCTGGTCATCGAGCCGCCGCCGCCGATGCAGGAAGGCGCGCCGCAACCGTTGCTCAGCGACGGCCGACGCGGTGCCAGCCTGCGCCTGCTGCTGCCGCGTGTCGGCCAGGCCGCGCATCCGGAGAACGCGCGCACGCTGGCCCAGATCGACTGGGCGCCGCTGGCCGGCGATGTCACGGAGGTGCCGGCGACGCTGCGACAGACGGTCGACCTGAAGATCGCCTTTCCACGCTGGCGCTGGTTCGACGCGCCGGTATCGACGACGCCGCAGGAACTCCTTTCGCCCGCCGTTGCCTTCGTCCAGGGCCTGGCGTTGGGGCTGTTGCGCGGCGACCCCGAACCGCTGGTGCAGGCCGCCAGGCTGCGCTTCGAAGAAATGGCGCAGGCCTACCAGAGGGCGCTTGCCGACGATGTCGGTCGGTTCCGTCTGCAGGTGCAGCAATGGCACGCCAAGGCGCCGCTGGCACCGGTCATGCCCACCGCGGATACCCTCAGGCTGCGCCCGCTCGGCGGAGGCCGCCTGCTCGAATGCCTGAACCCCGCCGGCGAGCCGGTGCTGCAGAGCGCGCTGGCCGGCGGCGGCCGTGCGCGGTGGCCGCTTCGGCTGGCCGTGATCGAGGGCCGCTTCTATGCCCTGCGCTGAATCGGGCCAGGCCGGCGGCAACGTTGCGTGGTGCGGGGCTATGCTGTCGACCATCGACTTTGACGGAGCCTGCGCATGATCGTGCTGAGGGTGCTCAGCTACAACGGTGCGCCAGCCGACGGGCCGGCCGCCCAGTTCGACGAACTGGGCGGCACGATCGGCCGCGCCGACGCCAACCAGTTGGTCCTGCCCGACCCCGAGCGGACCATCTCGCGTGTGCACGCCCGCGTCGTTTGCCGCGCCGGCGGCTACGCGATCGTGGACAACGGCAGCAATCCGATCAGCGTCAACGGCCAGGCGCTGGGCGCCGGGCGCGAACAGCCCCTGAAGCCGGGCGACCAGGTCCAGATCGGTGGCTACGTCATCGCCGCCGCCGCGGCGCCGCAGGCCGCGCACAGTGACGACCCCTTCGCCGATCTCTTTGGCGACGTGCCTTCGGGCCTGGCCGTGCCCGCGTCGTCACCAAGCGGCGGCGCTGCGCCCTGGCCTGCCGCGGTGCCGCCGCCGGCGGCCGCGCCAGCGCCGCCGCCACCGATGGCCCAAGGGCATCTCCCGGACGACTGGGATCCTTTCGCGCCGGCCCCGGCGGTCGGTGGCGCGCTGCCCGCCGTGCCCGCCGGCGATGCCTTCGCCGACTTGAAGCCTCGCGCACCTGACTCGCTGGACGACCTCTTCGGTCTGTCCTCCGGGCTTCCGGCGGGCGACCCGCTGGGGGCCGCACCCGAGCAGTTGGCGCAGCCGAACATGGCCAGTCACGCGGATGCTTTGCGGTCGCTGGGCCGGATCGCCACCGTGATCCCGGCCAGCCGCAGCGACCACGCCTCGGAGCTGAACACGCCGATGTCGCTGGGGCTTCGGCCGGCGCCAGCGACGGCGCCGGCCGCGCCAGCGGCGCAGTTCCCCGCCGGCGCAGTGTTCTCGTGGGACGACCCGCCACGTGACGGGCGTGTCGTGACCTTGCCAGGTTTGCGCCGGGTCGAATCCGACGCCGTCGGCATGGCCTCGTCCGGCACCGCGCCGGCCACTGCGCCGTCGACGACGACAGAGGCCCGGCCGTGGGCCGCGCCAGTGTCTGCGGCGGCACCTCGGGCCGACAACGAACTCCTGGCCGCGCTGATCGAAGGTCTGGGCGCGCCTGGCCTGCGCCTGTCCGAACTCACCCCAGAGACGCTGAACCTCGTCGGCCAGCTGCTGCGCGAATCGCTGCGTGGCGCGGTCGAGTTGCTGGTCGCGCGGGCGGCGCTCAAGCGCGAGATGCGCGCCGAGATGACCATGATCGCCGCGCGCGAGAACAACCCGCTGAAGTTCTCGCCCAACGTCGAGGTGGCGCTGCAGCACCTGCTCGGACCGCCGACGCCGGGTTTCATGCCGGCGGCACCTGCGGTCCGCGACGCCTTCGACGATCTCCGCGCCCACCAGATGGGCGTGATGGCCGGCATGCGGGCTGCGCTCGAGGGCGTGCTGCAGCGCTTTGACCCGCAGCAGCTGGAGGCCAAGCTGACGCGCAAGTCGGCCATCGCGAGCCTGATTCCGGCCACGCGAAAGGCGCGCCTGTGGGAGCTGTTCCAGGATCTGTTCTCGCAGCTGCAGTCCGAAGCCCAGGACGACTTCGACGAGCTCTTCGGCAAGGCCTTCTTGCGCGCCTACGAAGACCAGCTCGACCGCCTGCAGCGCGAGCCGGGGCCGCGCTAGGCGCCAACCGAGGAGGCCGCCATGCTCGCGCTGGAAGTTGCCCTGCTCTCCGACCGTGGTGGCCGCAAGTACAACGAGGATGCCTGCGGCCATTGGCATTCGAAGCAACACCTGTGCTGCGTGATCGCCGACGGTGCGGGTGGCCATGGCGGCGGCGACATCGCCTCGCGCCTGGCTGTTCAGGAGCTGATCGGCCGCTTCTCCGAGAATCCGTCGGCCGATGCAGCCGAACTCGACCGCCTGCTGCGCGTGACCAACGAGATCCTGATCGGCCAGCGCGTGCCCGGGACCTCGCGCCAGGACATGCACAGCACCGTGGTCTGCCTGGTCATCGACTTCGTCGCCCACCGTGCGCATTGGGCGCACGCGGGCGACTCGCGCATGTACTGGTTCCGCGACAGCCGCGTGCTGCGGCGAACGCACGACCACAGCCTGGTCCAGGGTCTGGTCGATTCGGGGCTGCTCTCACCCGACCAGCTGCGCAAGCACCCCAAGCGCAGCGAGCTGCGCTCGGCGCTCGGGATTGCGCCCGACGTGCTCGAGGTCAGCGCCGCCGAGGGCAGCGACGAGGTGCAGCCGGGCGATGCCTTCCTGCTGTGCACCGATGGTCTGTGGGAATACCTGGACGACGCGGTGCTCGAAAGCACGCTCGCCGCAGCCACCAACCCCGGTGCGTGGATCGGCGAATTGGCCGTCGAAGTGCGCCGCGCCGCCGGCCACAAGACCAGCCACGACAACTTCAGCGCGCTGACCGTCTGGACGCGCGCCGCGGCCGGGGGTTGATCCCCGAGCGCCGAACTGGCCGAAGGAGCCGACGATGGGAATGCAGGTTTGCATGGGAGCCATGATGCAGTGCACGCAGGGCATGGCGCCGAGCAGTCTGGTGCCGACGCCGAAGACGGTGATGACGAGCAACATGATTGCCGCCAACATCATGGATCACGTCCCGATCGTCAACATCCCGCCGTTCGGCATGTGCATGAGCCCGGCCAACCCGATGGTGGCCGCTGCCACTGCCGCGGCGCTGGGCGTGCTCACTCCGATGCCGTGCATACCGAACACACCGGCGCCTTGGGTCCCCGGCTCTCCGACCGTGCTGGTCACGGGCATGCCCGCACTCAACGACAGCTCCAAGCTGATGTGCATCTGGGCCGGCGTGATCAGTATCAACATGCCTGGACAGATGACGCATCAGATTCCCTGACCGCGCGGTCGATGCTGCACGATGCCGACGAGGTCAATGACCTTGACCGCGACTTCTGGGGCAATGCGTCGGCGAGGAAGATCGGCCTGCGTGACGGCTGCCGATGATCGGATCGATCCCGAGTGACTGCCGAAGCCCGGCCGTGTATCGTTCGGCTCCGCCTTCGCATGCGGCTGCGCCGTGCGCGGCGGCCCGCGACGCCTCATCAAGACGACCCCATCGCAGCCCCAGATGACTTGGCATAACAAGGTGATGTGGACAGAGGGCATGTTCCTCCAGCCGCAGCACTTCCAGCAGCAGGATCGTTTCGCCGCGCGCCAGCTTGACAGCCGTGTCGCCGCCACCGTCGCCTGGCCCTGGGGCTTCGTGGCGCTGCAGATCGACGACGCCGCGCTGCTCCAGGGACGCATCATGGTCACCGCCGCCCGCGGCGTGCTGCCCGACGGGCTGGCCTTTGCGATCCCCAACGACGACCCCGCGCCGCCGGCCTTCGAGGTGCCGGCCGATGCGCGCGACCAACTCATCGTGCTGGCGGTTCCGCAGTCGCGCGCTGGCGTGGCCGACAGCGACGTCGAGGCCGCCGAGGGATCGATGCCGCCGCGGTTTCGCGTCGCCGACGTCGATGTCGCCGACATCCACGCCAGCAGCCTGCGCGAGGCGCCGCTGCAGATCGGCCGCCTCAACCTGCGGCTGCTGCTGGAGCGCGACGCCAACGAGGGCTACACGGTGCTGGGCGCGGTGCGCCTGGTCGAGCGCAGGGCCGACGGCCGGGTCGTGCTCGACAGCCAGTACGTGCCGCCTGTGCTGCACGCGCCTGCGCAGCCGGTGCTCGACGGCTACCTGCGCGAAGTCCATGGCATGCTGCATCAGCGCGGTGAGGCGCTGGGCGCGCGGCTGGCCCAGCCTGGGCGCGCCGGCACCGGCGAGATCGTCGACTTCCTGCTCCTGCAGTTGATCAACCGCTTCGAGCCGCTGTTCGCCCACCTTCAGCGCCTGCCGGTGCTGCACCCCGAGCGCTTCTACGATCTGTGCTTGGGGCTGGCCGGCGAGTTGTGCACGTTTCGCGAACAGCGTCGGCCGCCGCCCTACCCCGAATACCGGCACGACGATCTGGCCGGCTGCTTTCGCGTCGTGATGGGAGATCTGAGGCAATCGCTGTCGATGGTGCTCGAGCAGACCGCGATCCCGATCGAACTGCAGGAGCGCAAGCATGGCATCCGGGTGGCCAAGATCGCCGACCAGGAACTGCTGCGCAGCGCGCTGTTCGTGCTCGCCGTGAACGCGCAGATGCCCGGCGAGGCACTGCGCATGCGATTCCCGACCCAGGTCAAGATCGGGCCGGCCGAGCGCATCGGCGACCTCGTCCAGCTGCAGCTGCCGGGGGTCGGCTTGCGCGCGATGCCGGTGGCGCCCAGGCAGATCCCGTACCACGCCGGTTTCACGTATTTCGAGCTCGAGACGCGCGGCAACGACCTCTGGAAGCAGCTCGCAGTCTCGGGCCTGCTGGCGATGCACATCGCCGGCGAGTTTCCGGGGCTGGCACTCGAGTTCTGGGCAATCCGTGGCTGATCGTCCGCGGTCGAACCACAGGAGCCTGCAGCGATGAGCGAGAACGACCCCCCGCCGGATCCCTTCGCGGCCTTTGAATCCGATCGCACGGTGATCAAACCCAGCGCCGGCCGCGCCGCACGGCCCGGCGCGCCTGCGGCAGGCGCTGCGCCTGCGGCAGCGACCGGGCGGCCGCAGGCGAGCGAGGCTCCTCTGCCCGACCTGCCGGCGCACGCCAGCTTGAATCCGCTTGTCCAGGCAGCGGCGCCGTTGCTGAGCGCGGCGCCGCGCCTGCGCGCGACCCTGCGCCATCCCAACCCGGCAGCGCTGCACGCGCAGCTGGTCGAATCGGTCAAGCGATTCGAGGCCAGCGCCCGTGCGCAGGGACTGCCCAACGATCAGGTGGTGGCAGCGCGCTACATCCTGTGCACCCTGCTCGACGAATCGGCGTCGAGCACGCCCTGGGGCGGTTCGGGCGCGTGGTCGTCGCAAAGCCTGCTCGTCCACTTCCACAACGAGGCCTGGGGCGGCGAGAAGGTCTTTCAGCTGCTGACCCGGCTGGCAGAGAACCCGGCCCAGCACCGCAATTTGCTCGAGCTGGTGTACGCCGCGCTGTCGCTCGGCTTCGAAGGCCGCTACAAGGTGATGGACAATGGCCGCGCGCAACTCGACAGCCTGCGCGAGCGGTTGGCCAACAAGCTGCGCGAGCTCGCCGGCCCGGTGGACCGCTCGCTCTCGACGCAGTGGCAGGGCGTGGCGGCCGCGCCGGCGCGGCTGGGCGATGGCGTGCCGCTGTGGGTTGTCGCCGCCGGGCTGGCCTTGCTGCTGGCGGGCGTTTTCCTGGTCCTGCGGCTGACGCTCAACGCCCAGACCGACGCGACGTTCACCGCGCTGCAGTCGCTCGACACCAAGGCGGCCGCGCCGCTGCCGCCGCCACCGGCGCCGGCGCAGGCGCCGCCGCCGCGCCTGGCCGCGCTCCTCAGGAGCGACATTCTTTCCGGCGCGGTGGCGGTCAGCGACCTGGCGGACCGTTCGATCATCACGTTGCGCGGCGACGGCATCTTCGACGCCGGCAGCGCCGACGTGGCCTCGCGAGCGCTGCCGCTGTTCGAGCACATCGGCGCCGCGCTGGCGCAGGTGCCGGGCACCGTGGTCATCGCCGGCCACACCGACAACCAACCGATCCGCAGCCTGCGCTTCCCGTCCAACTGGCACTTGTCCAAGGCGCGCGCGGACAACGTGAAGGCGCTGCTCGCGGCCTTCGTCAAGCCAGAGCGCATGACCGCCGAAGGTCGCGCCGACACCGAGCCGGTGGCCGACAACGGCTCGCCCGAGGGCCGGGCGCGGAACCGGCGGGTCGAGATCACGCTGCTCGTCGCGGCGCCCAGGCCATGAAGCGCTTCTTCCAATGGTTGCTCAGCCCGGCGGTGATCGGCACCCTGGGGCTGCTCGCGCTGTCGGCCCTGGTGTGGTGGGTCGGGCCGCTGATCGCGATCGGCGCGTCGCGGCCGCTGGGTCCGGTTTGGATCCGTGTGCTCGTGCTGGCGCTGCTGTGGCTGGCCTGGATCGGTCACCTGGCCTGGCGGGCCTACAAGCGCCGGCGCACCAACGCCGCGCTGCTGCAGGGCCTGGGTGCCGGGCCATCGGCTGCGACCAAGGAAGCACAGGTGCTGGCCAAGCGCTTCGACGAGGCGGTGCAGCGCCTGAAGGCAGTGCGCGGGCGCTCGTGGCTCGCGAGCCTGAGCGGCGGTGCGCAGTATCTCTACGAGCTGCCTTGGTACGTGTTCGTCGGCGCACCCGGCTCCGGCAAGACCACCGCGCTGCGCAACGCCGGCTTGCAGTTCCTGCTCGGCGACGCGGCCGGTTCGGTGCAGGGCGTGGGCGGCACGCGCAACTGCGAGTGGTGGTTCACTCAGGACGCGGTGCTGATCGACACCGCCGGCCGCTACGCGACGCAGGAGAGCGACAAGGACGTCGATGCCAGCGCCTGGGACAACTTCCTCGCGCTGCTGAAGAAGACGCGGCCGCGGCAGCCGATCAACGGCGTCCTCCTCACCGTCAACGTCCAGGATCTGCTGCAGCAGGGCGCCGCCGAGCGTCAGGACCACGCCGCCAAGCTGCGCGCGCGGCTGCAGGAGTTGAGCAGCAAGCTCGGTGTGCGCGCCCCGGTCTATGTCATGGTGACAAAGGCCGATCTGATCGGCGGCTTCAACGAGACCTTCGAATCGCTGGCCAAGGACGACCGCGACCAGGTCTGGGGCTTCACGTTCGCGCCCGAGCGGCCGGCCGGAGAAGACCCGATGGCGGACTTCGGCGCCCTCTACCAGCAGTTGCAGCAGCGACTGGTGCAGCAACTCGTCGATCGGCTCGAAGGGGAGCGCGACGTGCTCAGGCGCAGCGCGATCTTCGCCTTCCCGCAGGAGTTCGCGGCGCTGCAGCCGGTGCTGGGCGACTTCCTGCGCCTGGTGTTCTCGGGCGGCGGCACGCTGGAGCAGGCGCCGCGGGTGCGTGGCGTCTATTTCACCAGCGGCACGCAGGAGGGCTCGCCGATCGACCGCGTGATGGGTGCGCTCGGTCGCTCGTTCGGCATCGACCCGCGAGCCGCGGCGATTGCGCCCGGTCGCGGCAAGAGCTTCTTCCTGCACCGGTTGCTCAAGGACGTGGTCTTCGCCGAACGCGGTCTGGGTGCGACCAACCCGGTGGCCGTGCGCCGGCGCCGCGCGCTGCGCGCCTCGGCGATGGCGGCGATGGTCGTCGCCTCGGTCGTGCTCGTCGTTGGCTGGGCGATCAGCCGCGCGCGCAACCTCGACCAGGCGGCGCAGGTGGCCGAGCGTCTGCCAGCGCTGCGCCAGGCGGTGGACAGCCTGCCGCCGCCGACGACGGCCGATGTCTCGGCGCTGCCGCAGCCGCTGGCCCAGGTGCGCGACGCGGCCAAGGTTGCGAGCTTTGACATCGCCAACCCGCCGCTGCTGAATTCGCTCGGCCTGTACCAGGGCGACAAGCTCGACGCCGCGGCCCAGATCGCCTACCAGCGCCTGCTCCAAAAGGCCCTCGCGCCGCGCGTGGCGCGCCGGCTGGAGGAGCGGCTGCGCGCTGCGACCTCGGACAACCTCGAGAACGCCTATGAGGCGCTCAAGGCCTACCTGATGCTGCACGAGCCGGAGCATTTCGACGTCGAGGCGCTCAAGGCCTGGATCGCGATCGACTGGGATGCGAACTACGCGCGCATGGCGCCTGAGCAGCGGGCACAACTCGATGCGCATCTGGACGCGATGCTGGCGCTGGGACCGCCGCGCGCCACCCTGCCGCGCGACGACACACTGGTGGCCAGCGTGCGCGACATGCTCGCCGCCTATCCGCTCGAGTATCGCGTCTACAGCCGCATCAAGCGGCAGTACAGGCCTGGCGAGGTGCCCGACTTCACGGCCGCGGGTGCCGCCGGCCCGAGCGCGGCCCAGGTCTTCGAGCGCGCCAGCGGCGAGCCGCTGACGCAGGGCATCCCGGGCCTTTTCACGCGCGACGGCTACCGCAAGATCGTGTTGCCCGCGGTGCAGAAGACGACGCCTGTGCTGGCCGCCGAGGAGTCGTGGGTGCTGGGCCTGAAGTCCGACCCGGCCCGGCTGCGCGACGCCACGCTCGGCAGCGCGATCACCGACAAGGTGCGGCGCCTGTACTTCGAGGACTACATCAAGACCTGGGACAAGTACCTCGCCGACGTGCGGCTCGTGCGGCTGAACGACCCGGCGCGGGCGATGGCCGTCTCGCGGCTGCTGTCGGCGGTGGATTCGCCGCTGGCCAGCTACCTGCGGGGCGTGGCCGAGCAGACCCACCTGGTGCAGGCGCCCGGGGCGATCGACAAGGCACTGGGCCAGGCCAAGGCCAGTGCGGCCCAACTCGCGGGCGCAGCCCCGGCTGCCGCCGGCGGCAGCGGGGGCCCGCTGGAACGGATGGTCGACGACCACTTCGCGAGCATCCAGCGACTCGTCACCGGCGACCCGCCGCCGATCAACGACACGCTCAAGCTCTTCGGCCAGCTCTACGCGCAACTGGCCGCGGTCGATGCGGCCAAGAAGAGCCAGTCGCCGCCGCCGCCGGCCGGCGCGGCCGAGCAGGTGAAGGTGGCCGCGGCGCAGCAGCCCGAGGCGGTTCGCGCGATGCTCGAGCAGCTCGCCGACGCCACCCTGGGCCAGAGCCGTGGCGCCGAACTGCAGGGCCTGAGCGCCGAGCTCAAGCCGATCACCGACATCTGCAACCGCTCGATCACGGGCCGCTACCCGTTCGCCAGCGGCGCCAAGGCCGACGTGCTGCCCGAGGACTTCGGCCAGATGTTCGGCGCCGGCGGCCTGCTCGACGATTTCTTCCAGCGCCGGCTGGCCGCGCTGGTCGATGTTTCCGCGCCGACCTGGACCTACAAGCCGCTGACCGACGGCTCGCGCCCGGTGGCACCGGCGGCGTTGGCCGAGTTCCAGCGCGCACAGCGCATCCGAGATGTGTTCTTCCGCAATGGCGGCAAGGTGCCGTCGATGCGGCTCGAGATGAAGCTCGCCGAACTGGATGCCAGCCTGAAGGAGCTCGACATCGACATCGACGGTCAGGTGCAGAAGCTCATCCCCGGCGGCCCGTCGATCACGGTCGACTGGCCGAGCCAGCGCGTGGCCTCGGTGATCCACCTCAGCACCGGCCTGGGCAGCGCGGGCCCGCAGGTCAGCACCGAGGGCCCCTGGGCGCTGTTCCGCCTGTTCGACCGCTTCCAGCTCCAGCCCTCGGCAGTGCCCGAGAAGTTCAGCCTCATCCTCAACCTCGACGGCAAGCGCGCGCGGCTGGACGTGCTGGCGGCCAGCGTCTTCAACCCGTTCCAGATGATCGAGATCAAGCAGTTCCGTTGCCCGGCGGCGCTGTGAGCGCCGCACGGCCGCCCCGATGGCGCTCGCGGCCCCTCGGGAGGGCGGCGCGCGCCGACGTGGGGGCTGAATGACCCTCGCGCTCGGCCCGCCCGGTTGGCACGGCAAGCTGCCGTCGCTGGGCGACTTTGCCTCGCGCCGGCTCGACGCCGAATTCGTCGAACCCTGGGACGGCTGGCTCGCCGCCGGCCTGCATGCGCTGCGCGAGGCGCAACCCGAGGCCTGGCTGGCGGCCTACCTGGCCTCGCCGAGCTGGCGCTTCCTGCTGATGCCGGGCGTGCTCCCGGGCGCGGCGTCAGGGCAGGGCTGGGCTGGCGTGCTGATGCCCTCGGTGGACCGCGTCGGCCGCTACTTTCCGCTGACGCTGGCCAGGCCGCTCGGCGACGGGCCGGCCTCGGCGCCGCAGATGGCCAGCCTGTGGCAGTGGCTGGGCCGGCTCGATGAACTGGCGCGCGATGCGCTGTACGAAGACTGGAGCGCAGAGCGACTGGAAGAAGAACTTGCGCGCATGGCGCGCCCCGGGATCGGCGGGCCGGCCGGGCCCGCCGCCGGGCCGAGCCTCGACGTGCCCGATGGTGCCGGCGGAATCGCCGAGGTCGCTGCCGACGCGCGGCTGGACGTGTCGGCGCTGATCGACGGTGCGGCCCAGCGCGCCTGGGCCGAGCAGGCGCGCGGACGGGCGTTCTGGTTCGCCCGCCCCGACGAGGGCCCGGCGCGGCTGCTGGTCTCACGCGGTCTGCCCGCGGCGGTGTCCATGTCGCGCCTGCTCGGTGTCGCTGCGACAATCTGAGATTGCAAGCCCGCGCCGCTACCGGTCTCCCAATCGCCCGAACCTCGTCATGACACCCGACGCCAAAGACGACGATCGCACCGTCATCCGGCCAGCCGGCACGACGCAGGCCGCAGGCTTCCAGCGGACCGAGTGGTCCGATGCGAACGCCGGCGCCTCTTCGCCGAGCGCTGAGACGACGCGGCTGGCCGCTGCGCCGGCGCCGCCACTGGCGCAGGACGCGACGGGTGGCAACCTGCCGGTGGGCACGCGGCTGGGCGAGTTCGAGATCCTGTCGCTGGTCGGCGAGGGCGGTTTCGGCATCGTGTACCTCGCGCAAGACCATTCGTTGCGGCGCCGCGTCGCGCTCAAGGAGTACATGCCTTCGTCGCTGGCCGCGCGCGCCGGTGGCAGCCAGGTCCAGGTCAAGTCCGAGCGCCACCGCGAGACCTTCCAGGCCGGGCTGAACAGCTTCATCAACGAAGCGCGGCTGCTGGCCAGCTTCGACCACCCTTCGCTGGTCAGGGTGTACCGTTTCTGGGAGGCCAACGGCACCGCGTACATGGTGATGCCCTTCCTCGAGGGCACGACGCTGAAGGACGTGCTGCGCCAGCGTGCCAAGCCGCCCGACGAAGCCTGGATGCGCTCGGTGCTGGGGCCGCTGACCGAGGCGCTGCTGGTGATCCACGCCGAGCAGTGCTACCACCGCGACATCGCGCCCGACAACGTGATGCTGCTGCCCGGCAGCAACCGCTGGCTGCTGCTGGACTTCGGCGCCGCGCGGCGCGTCATCGGCGACATGACGCAGGCGCTGACCGTGATCCTCAAGCCGGGCTACGCCCCGGTGGAGCAGTACGCCGAGATCCCCGGCATGAAGCAGGGCCCGTGGACGGACGTCTATGCGCTGGCCGCGGTGGTCTATTTCGCGATCACCGGCCGCACGCCGCCGCCCTCGGTGGGCCGGCTGCTCAACGACACCTATGTGCCGCTGGCGCAGGCCGCGGCCGGCCGCTACAGCGCGGGCTTTCTCGCCGCCATCGACCGCGCCCTGGCGGTGCGCCCGGAGCAGCGCACGCAGAGCATCGGCGAGTTGCGCCACGACCTGGGGCTGGCCGAGGTCAGTGTCGAGGTCAACACCACGCGGCCCGCGCCCTTGGGCGCCGAGACGCCCGCGCCCAGTTTCGCGCCGACGCCGGGACCGGCCAGCCTGCGCCCCACCGCGATCTTCCCGTCGCCGGCGCCGGTGCCCGCACCGGCGCCACACGCCCCGGCGGCGACGGCGGCCGCTCGGCCCGCGCCCCCCGCCGCGGGCAAGGGCAACGGCGCGCTGGTGGGGGTGGGCGTCGGGCTGGTCGTTCTCGGCGCCCTGGGTTTCGGCGCCTACCGCTGGCTGGCGCCGGCGCCGCGGCCCGCCACATCGCTGCCCGCCGCGCCAGCTGGGCCTGTCGTCATGGCCCCGACGCCGGCGCCGGCCCCTGCACCGGTGACCGTGGCGCCGGCGCCGGTGCCCCTGCCCGCAGCGGCTCCCGATCACTACGACGTCAGCGAGGAGTTCGACCGCCTGGTCCGCGGCCAGGCCAGCGGTTTCAACGTGCAACTGCGGACCAACCACCAGACCTACCGCATCGGCAAGGACGAGTTGCGCTTCACGGTCGTGGCCGATCGAGGCGGCTACCTCTACGCCTTCGTCTATGGGGCCGACAAGACACTGACGCAGCTCTATCCGAACGACAACTCGGGTCCGCTGCGCGTCGTCCGCGGCCAGATGGTGACGCTGCCGCGCGGCACGCAGGAATACTGGCAGACGACCGATCCGCCGGGCCCGGAGGAGGTGCTGGTGATGGTCTCGCCGGTCAAGCGCGACCACAGCGCGCTGCATCCGCACAAGGACGGCATCTTGACCGTCTATCCCACCGGGGCCGAGGCCGCGATGCTGGCGGCGAAGAACCCGGGCCCGGCGCCGGCGCTGGCCGGGCGCCCGATCTGCCCGGCCACCGGTGCTTGTGACGAGAGCTACGGCGCGGCGCTGGCCAAGGTCGAGATCGTCAGGTGAACAAGGCCTTCGTCAAGGAGGCCGAAGGCGACGACGAAGACGACGAAGCCCCAGGCCTGCCGCCACTGCCCGCGGGCAGCCGCAACTACATCACGCCGGCCGGCTACCGGCGATTGCGCGTCGAGCTGATGACCCTGCTCGACGTCGAGCGCCCGAAGATGGTCGAGACCGTGTCGTGGGCGGCCAAGAACGGCGATCGATCGGAGAACGGCGATTACCTCTACGGCAAGAAGGGGCTGCGCGAGATCGACCGCCGGATCCGCTTCCTGACCAAGCGGCTGGACATTGCGGAGGTCGCAGACCCCTCGGTGCATCATGGCAGCGACCAGATCTTCTTCGGCGCCAGCGTGACCTACGCGACGGCGCGCGGGGGAGAGCGCACCGTCACCATCAAGGGCATCGACGAGGCCGACAGCCTGCAGGGCGAGGTGAGCTGGATCTCGCCGATCGCCCGCGCGCTGCTGAAGGGGCGCGTTGGCGACGAGGTGTCGCTGGTGACGCCGCTCGGGGTGGAGAAGATCGAGATAATGCGGGTCGCGTATCCGGCGACGGCAGATCTCGATCCAAGCGCCTGAGTCGCGGCTCCGCCGACCGTCACCCCATGCGGTAGCGCGAGACCCGCATCACCACGGGCGCGCGGCGCAGCGCGCGCAGCACGTCGGCATAGTGCACGCGGTCACGCACGCTGATCAACAGCCGCAGCTCGCTGGTCTCCTCGACCGGTTCGGCGTCCATGTCGAGGTGCGTGATGTCGGCCTCGGCCAGGCTGATCGCCGAGGCCACCTGGGCCAGCACGCCCTTGCCGTTGCGCACCAGCACCGACAGGCTGGTCTCGAAGGTGCGAGTCAACTCGTCGGCCCACTCGACCTGCATCCAGCGCTCGCTGTCGCGCTCGAACAGGCGTTTGCCGGTGGGGCACTCGGCGGTGTGAATGACCAGGCCTTCGCCACGCCCGAGGTAGCCGACGATGGCGTCGCCCGGTATCGGCCGGCAGCAGGGCGCGAACTGGATCGATGCGCCTTCGCCGCCATCGACGAACACCACCCCTTGGGTCGGCGTGCTGTCGTCGTGCGCGTAGCGGCCCAGCGTGAGGGTGACGGCGTCGGGCTTGATGCCGCGCTCGCCCATCAGCTGCGCCAGCCGCTTGGCCACGATGGTGGCGATCTTGCGGCCGAGGCCGATGTCGACCATCAGTTCGCCGCGGTTGCGATTGCCGCTCCAGCGTGTGAGCTGCTGCCACAGTGCCGCCGCGGTGGCGTCGGCGGGGTCGGACGAGGGCGTCTGCAGGCCCTCGGCGCGCAGCGCCTGCGTCAGCAGGCGTTCGCCGAGGGCACGCGATTCCTCGCTCTCCATCGTCTTGAGGTGGTGGCGGATCTTGGAGCGCGCGCGGCCGGTGCGCACCATGCTCAGCCAGCCCGGATTCGGCCGCGCGCCGGGGGCGGTGATGATCTCGACCACGTCGCCGCTCTTGAGTTCGGTGCGAAGAGCCACCGGCTCGCCGTTGACCTTGGCCGCGACCATGTGCTGGCCGACGTCGGAGTGGATGGCGTAGGCGAAGTCCACCGGCGTCGCGCCGCGGGGCAGGGCCAGGATCTTGCTGCGCGGCGTGAACACGTAGACCGCGTCGGGATGGAGGTCGATCTTGACGTGTTCGAGGAACTCGGCCGAGTCGCGGGTCTCGTCCTGGATGTCGAGCAGGCTCTGCAGCCAGATTGCCGAAAGGCGCTGGGCGTCGGCCGCTGCGCTGGACTTGTCACCGACCTTGTAGATCCAGTGCGCGGCAATGCCCTTCTCGGCCACCGCGTGCATGGCTTCGGTGCGGATCTGGAACTCGACCGGCGTGCCCAGGGGGCTCACCAGCGTCGTGTGCAGGCTCTGGTAACCGTTGGCCTTGGGTATCGCGATGTAGTCCTTGAAGCGCCCCGGCACCGGCTTGTAGAGCTGGTGCAGCACGCCCAAGGCGACGTAGCACTCGCTGAGCGAGGCCACGACGACGCGGAAGCCGAAGATGTCGCTGACCTGCGCGAAGCCCGCGTGCTTCTCGCGCATCTTGTGGTAGATCGAATAGATCGTCTTCTCGCGCCCGCTGACCGCGACCTTGATCTTGTGCTCCGCGAATGCACGCTCGACGTCCTGCTGCACCCGCTCGACGATGTCGCGGCGGTGGCCGCGTGCGCGCTTGACGGCCTTGGCGAGCGCGCCGAAGCGCCACGGGTACAGGAACTCGAAGCACAGCTCCTGCAGTTCGCGGTAGGTCTGGTTCAGGCCCAGGCGGTGCGCGATCGGAGCGTAGATTTCCAGCGTCTCGCGCGCGATGCGCTGCCGCTTGTCGGCCGCCATTGCCTGCATCGTGCGCATGTTGTGAAGGCGGTCGGCGAGCTTGATGAGGATGACTCGCACGTCGCGCGCCATCGCCAGCAGCATCTTGCGGAAGCTCTCGGCCTGGGTCTCCTCGCGCGTGCTGAAGTGCAGCTTGTCGAGCTTGGTCAGTCCATCGACGAGCTCGGCCGTGGGCATGCCGAACTTCTCGATCAACTGGGCCTTGGTCACGCCCTGGTCCTCGATCGTGTCGTGCATCAGCGCGGCCATGATCGCCTGGGCGTCGAGCCGCCAGTCGGCACACAGGCCGGCCACCGCGATCGGGTGCGTGATGTAGGGCTCGCCGCTGGCGCGGAACTGCCCCAGGTGCGCGGCATCGGAGAACTTGTAGGCTTCGCGGATCAGCTTCAGGTCGGCCTTGGACAAGTACGACAGCTTGTCGGTCAGAGCGGCGAACGACGATGCCTCGGGCGCCTGCGGCTCCACCTTCACGGGCGATGCACGATGCAGCCCCTGCAGGGCGGAGGGCAGAAGTTCGGCGGCGAGCGAGCGCAGGCTCATGGGCCGAATTTAGCGCGCTTTGTGCGCCGTCTCGGTGCGGCGGCAGAAAAGGCAGTGCGCGGCGGTCGCTGCCAGGGGGCCGGTCCAAAGCAAACGGGCGCCCGGTCTCGCGACCGGGCGCCCGCGGGCAACAAGCTTCAAGCCGGTGTCAGATCGGCACCTTGCGCAGCATCTCCAGCCCGATTTCGCCGGCGGCGATCTCGCGCAGCGCGGTGACGCCCGGCTTGTTCTTGGTCTCGATCTTGGGCGCATGGCCCTGGCTGAGCATGCGCGCGCGGTAGGTGGCGGCGAGCACGAGCTGGAACCGGTTGGGGATCTTGACGAGGCAGTCTTCGACGGTGATGCGGGCCATGGGTGCCTTCGGGTTGACAGTGCGGCGGGGCGCCGGGTTCAGATCAGGCCGAGCGCGGCAAAAACCTGCGAACGGTTGCGCGCCTGGGCGACGTACTTCAGGCGCTGGGAGTGGACGACCGTCTTGAGGTCGAAGAGCGCCGTCTCGAACAAGCTGTTAATGATAACAAAGTCGAAGTGCCGGGCCTGGGCCACCTCGGCGCGGGCGTTGGTCAGACGGGTGGCGATGACCCCGGGGGGGTCCTCGCCGCGGCGGTTCAGGCGCTGCGCCAGTTCGTCCCAGCTCGGCGGCAGGATGAAGATCAGCACGGCGTGCGGAAAGAGCTGCTTGATCTGGAGCGCACCCTGCCAGTCGATCTCCAGCACCACGTCGTCGCCGTGCGCGAGCCGCTCCTCGATCGCCTTGCGGCTGGTGCCGTAGAGGTGGCCGTGGACCTCGGCATGCTCGAAGAACTCCTGGCGCTCGATCATCGTGCGGAAGGTCGGCTCGTCGACAAACCAGTACTCGCGGCCGTGCACCTCCTGGCCGCGCGGTTTGCGGGTGGTGTGCGAGACCGAAACCGCCAGGCGCGAATCGAGTTCGAGCAGCGCCTTGACCAGGCTGGACTTGCCGGTGCCGCTGGGCGCGGCGACGCAGAATAGATTGCCGGGGGTTTCCATTGGTGGATTTTCCACCATGGCGGTGCTCACCGGGCGGCGGTGCACTGCTCGATGCTCTGCCCCTGAACTTCGATTGCGGCGCCAAGGGCCTGGCGTGTCGTCGGCGCGCGATCGAGGACAGCGGCTTCGAACCCGCGGTGCATGCCCGTGTGGAGCGTGTGGAGGGTGTGCCAGCTGCCGAGACGCTTGCCCAGGCCCCGATACCTGTAGCCGCACTCGCCCACGTCGAGGGCGGCATTCAAGGCCTGCGAATTGCCGAAGCGGACATGGCCGCGCTGCGCGGGCCGGCATGATTCGACCCGCGCGAATTGGGCTGACCGGACCGGTTCGCCTCCGTCGTTGCGCATCGTCCGTGCAAGTCGCCACGGATTGCATGGTGCCGCAATCCCCTTTCCTCTCCACTGCCCGAGGTGCCCGTTGGCATGCAACCCCGATGTGTTGAACCTAAAAACAGCAGTTACCCTGGTGCCGCGAGCGCTGGCGGCGGGGTTG